>DASXUL010000020.1:0-54700 GCA_036504855.1 Armatimonadota bacterium
CGCCCCCCGCCTCTGGTAGATTGGCGATTGGACGAGGGGAGGCGCCGCGATGGCTATTGAGCTGCCCGCCGGGGCCACGAGCGCTGTGACCGACGAAGACCTGATGGCCCTGACCGATGATGGGTGCAAGCATGAGTTGGTGGATGGAGAGATCACGACCATGCCCACAAGCGGAGAGCACGAGGATATCGGGATGGTGCTGGCCGCCCTGCTTCGGCCGCACGCGCTGGCCATCGGTCGCATGTATGGCTCCAGCGTGGGCTGCCGCATGCAGGGAGGCAATGTGCGCTCGCCCGACGTCTCCGTGATGCGCCGGGAGCGACTCCCGAATGGCCGGTCGCCCAGGAGTTTCCTCGAAGGCGCGCCGGACCTGTGCGTTGAGATCATCTCCCCGTCCGAGGATCGGCGCGATATCCTGCGCAAGCTGAACGAGTATTTTGATTCGGGCGCCGAGCAGGTATGGCTCGTCTACCCGGAAACGCGCACCGTCGCCGTGTACAGCCTGGCCGCCGACTGGACAAGCCTTGGCCCGGAAGACGAGCTCACGGGCGGCGCCTTGATGCCGGGCTTCCGCTGCAAGGTGGCGGAGATATTCCAGATCGACTGAACGCCGTGGTAGGGAGAAGTAGTCAGTAGTCAGTCTTCCACCCTCCGCCTTCGGCTAGATGCGAGGAGCGGACACAGGGTTCTCCATACGCGGAGGCTGATGACTGACGACTGAATACTGACGACTTTGCCCTGACCTGGCACTGAGCAAATGACTGAAGGATGAGATAACGCTTATGCCTATGACGATGACGGAGAAAATCCTGGCGAAGCATGCCGGCAAGGACAGCGTGCGGCCTGGCGACAATATCTGGGTGAACGTGGACGTGCTGATGACCCACGACGTGTGCGGTCCGGGCACCATCGGCATCTTCCACGACAAGTTCGGCGCAGACGCCAAGGTCTGGGACCCCGAAAAGGTGGTCATCATTCCGGACCATTACATCTTCACGGCCGATGAGAAAGCCCATCGCAACGTGGATATCCTGCGGGCATTCGTGGCCGAGCAGGGCATCCGCCATTACTACGACGTGAACACAGACCGCTACAAGGGCGTGTGCCACGTTGCCCTTCCCGAGGAAGGCCATACCCGCCCCGGCGAGGTCCTCTTCGGAACGGATAGCCACACGTGCACCGCCGGCGCCTTCGGCGAGTTCGCCACCGGCATCGGCAACACGGACGCCGGCTTCATCCTGGGCACGGGGAAGCTGTGGGTGAAGGTTCCGCCCACCATGCAGTTCGTGTTCGAGGGCGAGCTTCCCTCGTACCTGATGGCGAAGGACCTGATCCTCCAGGTCATCGGCGACATCGGCGTGGACGGCGCCACCTACCGCGCCATGGAGTTCGCCGGCCAGGCCGTCTATGACCTCAACATCGAAGAGCGTATGACGCTCTGCAACATGGCCATCGAGGCCGGCGGCAAGAACGGCATCATCGCGCCGGACCAAAAGACCCTGGACTACGTGAACGCGCGCATCGCGAAGGCCGGAACCAAGTCCTCCTACGAGGCCGTGGCCAATGACTCCGACGCGGCCTACTATGCCGTTCGCCGCTACGACGTGTCCAAGCTGGAGCCCACCGTAGCGAAACCGCACTCGCCGGACAATAAGGCCACAGCCCACGAGCTGAGAGGCACGAAGATCGACCGCGCTTACATCGGCTCGTGCACCGGCGGGAAGATCACGGACTTCATCGCCGCCGCGAAGATCCTGAAGGGCCGCGAGGTGAAGATCGACACCTTCGTGGTTCCCGCCACCACCGAGGTCGCAAAGGGCCTGTGGGAGAACAAGATCGACGGCAAGAGCCTGTGGCAGATCTTCCAGGAGGCCGGCGCCAAAATCGGCCAGGCGTCCTGCGCCGCGTGCCTCGGCGGCCCCAGCGACACATTCGGCCGCCTGAACGAAGCGCTGTCGTGCATCAGCACCACGAACCGCAACTTCCCCGGCCGCATGGGCAGCAAGCAGGGCCAGGTGTACCTCGCCAGCCCCATGACCGTGGCCGCCACCGCCCTGCACGGAACGGTCACCGACCCGCGCGACTACGCGTAACGCCTGCTGAACAATGGAATAGCCCGGACATCGCGTCGTTTCGGACGCGACGTCCGGGCTATTCGTTTGCGGCGACGCCCATCACGAACAGATAGCTCGCGCCGAGTGCGGCGCCCGCAGGGTCCGCCGCCCCATCGCAAATCGTGGTACGGCGCCTTGCGCCGCCCCTTCGTGAGCGCCATGTATAGCATCGGGCGTCGGCTGCGGCGTCGGTAGGCTACGTATAGGGGCACTGTGGCCACCGGCCATTAGCGCGGTCAATGGGCCAATGCAAGGGCTCTCCGCCATGCCGCCGCGCCAGGCCATGCATCGGCGCTTAGCCAGACGCATCGGGCGCGCCGTCAGGCCTTAGCCCCTTGCGGTCGTCCCAGGAAATGAGGTAGGGGCTCTCCCCGGATTCCAGAGCCCGGAGGGCGTCAGGAAACGCGCGCACGGTGTTGGCGATCCCAAGGTCGTTGCGGAATGGGGCGAGCATATCGGGCCACCGGTACACAATGCGCCCCCGCCGCCACACCCACGTGAGGCAGCGCCGCACCCACCGGGCGTATTCGGCGCTAACCCGCGCCATTGAGCTTGGCTGCGCCTCCAAAGAACAGGGCTGCATCTGCCGGCCGTGCATCAGCCCCCGCTCATAGATCAGAACGGGTGACAGATCGAAGTTGTACAGCCGATCACCCGGACGCAGGCGCAGATCGACCCATGTTGCCGCGGACAGCACGCTGTGGACCAACTGCCCGTGCGTGCCGCCGTGCGCTTTCGGCGCGGCGCCGTACCATTGGAGCCCCCCGAAAGTCCTGGGCCAGAGGAGCAATCGCTCCCGCTCGGGCCAGGGCCGCAGGCCGTCCAGACCCACCGCGGGGTCCGTCTGGACGAAGTCGTCGCGCCACGGCAGCGCGACCGTATCGTTGGCGCTCAGGATGCGCCGGAGGACCGTTCGTTCCTCGTCGGCGCTGCAGAAGAAGCGGGTACTTGTCGCCATGTCCGAGCTCCCCTTCCTTGGGTCGGTACTCCAGAGGGCCGTCGGTTCACTGAGGCGCAGCCGCCGGTTCCGAACGAACCGGCGGCTGCGTATCGATGTGGCCGCGTCACGGCGCGACCTGAGAACGCCCGTTGCGCGGGCGTGGCCGCCGCGGCATGCGTCAGTTCTTCCCGTACATGCGTCGCGCCAGCGCGACTGCGTCATCTATGCCGATGGGCCCCGCCAGGGGATTCGCCCTGGCGTAAGCATCGCCAGACGCGGCGTCCAGGCCGCCCGCAACGCGGAGGGCCGAGACCACGTCGGCCATGGTCGCTGGCGGAACCGTCTGGTACTCGTAGCAGCCCATATCCACGTATGTGCCCCAGATCGTCGGATCGCCCGAAAGGTCCCAATCGCCCACGGAGACGAATGCATCGTCGCCCGCGTCCAGACACGGAGATCCCGCCGTGAGCCGGTAGTTGCCCGTGGATGCCTCCGCGAAACCGGGAGCCGCGCTGATGTTGCCATCGGAGCCAATGGGGCTCGGCGTCACAGCGGGAGTCGGGAAGACGTCGTTGTGGCTGAACTGCGTCGCCCCCGAAGGCTTCAGAGCTGTGGTCGGGGCGGTGATGATGTTGTTGGCGAACTGGCAACTCGATGTCGCTCCGCATACAAAAGCGGTCTTGCTCGACGCGCCGACGATGGTGTTGCCGATGAACCGCGGCTGACCGCCCTCTACGAGCACCTGATCGCCCTCCGCGTCGGTGTAGGCGACGTTGCCGGCAATGAGGTTGCCAACGAAAGACGGAGCGCCATCCAGGACGTAAACGCCCGCGCCCTTCTCCGTTCGGTTGTCGACCGCAGCGAGGCACATCCCGCTCATCCAGTCGGAACTCGTGCACAGTGGCCCAGTGCTGGCCCCGTTGCCCGTGATGATGTTGTGCGAGATGACGGGGGCGCCGCCCGCGACGCACACGCCTCCGCCGGCGTAGTACTGGATCGTCGTTGGCGTCGCGTAGTGCGGATTCGGATTGGGAACGCCAATGCTGGAGTACGTGCCGCCACTGCGGGTGAACCGCCCCAAGCCCTTTGTGATGGTGAAACCATCAAAGATCGTTCGCGCCGTTGAGTCCGCTGGGGCCAGCACGGCCGGGACGGAGGTAGTGAATCCGATGATCGAGGCATTCAGCGTGGGCTGGCGCTGATCGCGCCGGGTTTCATTGCCCCGGAAGCCGCCATACACCGCCTTCTCCGCCGCCAGGGTTTCCGGGTAGTAGGTTCCGGCGGCCACCCACACCTCGCCCAACAGCGGGGCTGCGCTCAGAGCCGCGTCAATCCAGATCTTCGCCGAGTCCCAGGAAGAGCCGTCGTTGTCGATCTTGCCGCTCGGGCTCACGTAGTACACCATCTGGATCGGCGCCGCGTCGAAGGGATTGCTGTCCGCCGACGAGAGGCCGGAGGCCATTGCCGTGAGTTGATAACCGGCGCCCGCCTTGTCTACGTACAGGTTCGGGAACGCTGCGATGCCATTGCTAACGGCAACGCTCGTCGTTCCGAACAGGGTTGCCCCGGTTGGCCCGACGCCGGATTTCACAGCAAGCGTCACCGGCCCGCTGAAGTCCCGTGCGATGGCGCCGACGTCATCCAGCACGGCGACCGTCGGAGCGGGCGAGAGGGGAGTGGCCTGCTTGCAGGAAGCGGGCTGCACGGTGAAGGCGACGCGGGTGGGCTGGGAAGCGAAGTTGAAAGCGTTGGAGTCGCCCGGCGTGAGGGACCCGCTTGAGGCGCGAAGCACGAACCCGGCGCCCGTGTGGTCCAGCCCGATGCCATTGTAGACGACGCGGCCCAACGCCGGCGTGAGCGTGGAAACGCCCGAAACGGCGGTTCCCGGAGTGCCAGATCCGGGCTTCACCGAGACGGTAATCGGATTGGCATAGCTCGTAACGCGGTTGCCGGACGCGTCGACGGCGCAGGCGGTAGGAGGCGATGGGAAAGCGCCATGCTCCAGGTCGCCGACGGGCGCAGCCCACGCCAGCCGAACAGCGACGTTTCCGACCGCCGCTTCATAGGCGCCCACATCTACGTGCTGACCGCGCACGCGCGGGGCGCCGTCCGGGTCAACGTCACCCTCGGCGACGGCGGCATCGTCGCCGGCGTCGATGAGCGGTGAGCCCAGGAGTAGGCGATAGTCGCCGTTGGCCGCGTCCACGAAGAGGGCCGCTGCGCCGGCGTCCGACTCCAGGATGAGGTTGTTGAGCAGTTGGGGAGCCGAAGTAGAAGCCCAATGTATGTTGGCCTCCAAAGCCCCCTTCTTTACCGTGGTGACCGAGCCGTTTGTCGAACTCTCCTGAGATGCCGTGTTCGCGCCGATGGTGTTGGACTGAATGATAGCGTTGGACCTGTAAACGTAGATCCCGGCGCCGTCTGCCTCCGTCACCGCATACGAAGGAGTCGAAGTGGGCGGACTCGGCGGGGCGCTCGCCGTCGCATTCGCTACGTTTCCAACAATGACGTTATCGGCGATCCGGCCGCCCGCCCTCACGAACGAGATCCCGCCGCCATCTGCCATCCCCCCCGCCGCAAAGCCCAGGTAGACAGCGCCGCCAACTGCGGCATTCCCCGTGATCCGATTCCCGATGATGGCGGCTTGGCCGGCGCGAACCATAATGCCGCCGCCACCGCATCCTGTGTCGGCATCCGATCCACCGGTACCCGCTATGGCGCCTGCCGAGCAGCCCGATATCTGATTGCGGCGAATCGTTGCGCTGCCTCCATCCACACAGATGCCGCCCCCGTTTGCCGACAGAACAACATAGGTGATGGCGTAATCCCAGGCGGTATTGTCCGCGATGACGTTGCCCTGGATGACGGCATTGAGTCCATGAACCAGAATGCCTCCGCGGTTGCCATTGGCGAACAATGCCCTAATGTCATTGCCGGAGATCGTCGTTCCGGACGCCTCCACAAGAACGCCTCCGCCGGCGAACCCGTTGAACGGCATGTGGGAGGCGTCCACGTCGCGCGTGATGGTGAACCCATCCAGCGTCGAGCCGTCCGCGCCGGCCGGGATGGTGACCACGCGCTGATTGGCCGCCGAAACCAACTTGGATACGTTCACGGCGGGGTCCCGCTGGGCGCGGGCCGTCTCCGCGCCGGCGAAGCCGCCATACAGAGCAATGCTCTTTGAGATAGCGATGTTCTCAGCGTAGCGGCCGGCGGCCACCCACACTTCGTCGCCGGCACTGGCGGCCGTCAGGGCGTCCTGGACCTTCAGGTAGGCGGCGGACCACGACGAGCCGTCGTGAGTGGGGCCTGCGGCATCGGCCTTCACGCGCAGGATCGCGGCGGCGGCCGGCGCGCCGCAGAGCGCAGCGGCCGCCAGCAGGGGTAACCAGCGTCGGAGGTACAGCATCGCTTTCTCCTTCATTCAACGTCATGCGGGGATGTCAGGAGAACAATCGGGCGTCGCGCCGGATATGCGGTTATCAGATCACCCTTATTGTAGGGATCGGTCCGGCCCGCCTTCCAGCGCTACGGCAGCGTCGGCTGCAGGCCGCTCAGGTAACGCATCAGCTTCACGGCGTCGGCGACGTCGGCTCGGTTGTTAGGCGCGAGGTCCGTGCTGGCGGAGAAGCGCTGGGTATCGGCCACCTGCAGGCCGGCGGCGGCCTTCAGGATGGCGCGCACGTCCGCGAAGTCCACTATGCGGTCGGCTGTAGCGTCGCCGTGAACGCCATTGGCGAAGATGAACTTGTAGGTATCGTCGTAGATCGCCCTCACCGTGGCGTCCGCGCTCGCCTGGCACTTCAGCAGCGTGTCGCCGCCCATATACCAGGCGGTGACCGCGCCGGTCTGGAAACCTTCAACGGCGCCGGCGTTCAGGTAGTCGTAGTAGCGGGATCGGAAGGCCGGGTCCGTGATGGCGCGGTCGTCCAGTTCCAGCTCCACCCCGAGGCCGTTGGTCTTGGCGCCCGAGGCGGCGCTGTGGAGGCGCGAGAACGGCGTGGCGGTGGAGAAAAAGTAATTGGGCTGGTAGATCGCCGCGTCAAAGCCATAGGTCTTCCATTGCGACCACCCCGTGGCGTTGTAGTAGGGGATCCAGAACAGCTTGCAGCCGGCCTGGTGGGCCATTGCAGCCACCCACGGGATGAGGCTCGGATCCACGGCGTGGATGTACTCCTCCAGCCAGTAGAGCCCCACCCACTGGATGTGCTGGTAGCCGCGAGCCTGCCAGCGCCTGGTGAGCTCGTCAACATACCAACGGACGGCGCTGATGCGATCGTTCAGGTTGGCGAAATCCAGAACCGGGCCGCCATCCGTCAGGCTTCCCCATGCGTGCTGGGCAGGGTCAGGGTAAGGTATGGTAAGGATAACCTTCCACGTCAACGGCGTCGCTGAGAGCCAGTACCCCGCGACGCCTGCCGCGGCCTCCATTTTGTTAAGGTGCAAAACGTTTCCGAACAAGGTGTTATCAAGATAGTCCAGCCAGTCTTCCTTGTTGCTGGGGCCGGTTCCGAATCCCGCCGTATAGCCGCGCCCGGAGCGCGCCCAGAGCGGCAGCACAAGCAGGGTATCGTACATCCGCCCAGTAATGCGGCCCTGCCTGTTGACGTAGGACATCAGGGGCACGAAGTCGTTCGTCATCCAGTTGCGGTGGTACTGGCCCCCGTCGTAGATCAACACGATGTTCTTCGCCCCCGCCGCCGATGCGGCCCCCGGCGCCAAGTAGCCCGCGCGCGCCGTCGCCGCGCACAGCAGCGCCAAACCCAATACCCACAGTTTCAAAGCCTTGTCCTCCACCCGGCCGTGCCGGCCGCGTTCCCACCGGCCGGCTCCGCCTGCCCGGCGCGTTTCCCCTTCGTGCGCGCGGCTGCCTGATATCTCGCCGCCTTTACCGCCATGATGCATCCGTTCCCGTCGTCGCGGCGCGGCCGGACGCCCAAAGCTCGGCCGCCGGAGCGCGTCTCGCGGATTGCCCGGTATTAACGCCTGTCCCGCGCTCCGCCGGCGGCCCGCCCGGAATTGTTTCGCGGACGGGTTTCCCTCGGCCGTTTCGTTACCGATAATGAAGAGGACGCCAGTGGGCGCTCGCAAAAGGTGACACGCGGCATCTGATCCGCGTTCATGGCATGGAAGCGCCGCGGCGCCTTCCAGCGAGCCGCCGCCGCGCCGCCAGAGTATCGGGATGATCAACCTAGTGCATTGCCTCGTGGCCTTCGGGCTGGCGCTCTTTGGAGCGTACCTCCTCACCCCCGTGGTGGAGCAGGTCGCCCGACGGGCGAATGTGATCCGGAAGCCGCGCCTGAGAGACGTGCATACCAGGGACATGCCGCTGTGGGGCGGCATCGCCATCGTGGTGTCCGTCCTCTTCGCCTTCATCCTCACCATCCCCTTGCGAGGGCAGCACCAGGACAAGGTCATCGGCATCGTGCTGGCATCGCTCATCGTGGCCGGCTTCGGAATCGCCGACGACAAGTATGATCTCTCCGCCCTCGTGCAGCTTTGCGCATTGCTGCTTGCCGGGTGGGTGGTTACCCTGTTCGGGGTGCGCATCGCTTTCATTTCCCATCCGTTCGGGCCTGGCACCATCGACCTCGACAACCTGCACCTTTCCGTGCCCATTACGATGCTCTGGGTGTTCTTCGTCACCAAGGCCACCGATATCATCGACGGCGTGGACGGCTTGGCCGCCGGCGTCTCAGCGATCTCGCTAGCCACCCTCGCCGCGCTGTCGCTGCTGACGGGCAACATCGTGGGCGCTGTGATGGCCGCCACGGTAAGCGGATCGGCCATCGGATTCCTTCGCCACAACTTCAACCCGGCCCGAATCTTCATGGGCACCGTGGGCGCGCAGTTCCTGGGCTTCATGCTGGCCGCCCTCTCGGTGCTGTGCCTCACCAAGATCACCACCATCGTCACCCTTTCGGTCAGCGTGATGGTCATCGGCGTGCCGCTGATGGACGCCGTGTTCGTCACGATTCGCCGCATCGTCACCATGCAGCCTATCTCGAAGGCGGACAAGGGGCACGTGCATCATCGGCTCCTCCGAAGCGGCCTCTCCCAGAGAGAGACGGTCTACGTGCTCTACACGGTCACATTGCTGCTCTGCCTGTCCGCCGTGGGCGTCTACGTCGTCACCCACCGATAGGACGGGCCGCGCCAAACGGGATCACCATGCCTCCAGACATTCAGGAACTGTATGACGTGGCCCTCGCGGCGCGGGAGAACTCGTATAGCCCCTACAGCGGGCACAAGGTGGGCGCGGCCATCCGCCTCTCAGACGGCGCCGTGTTCTCCGGATGCAACGTGGAGAACGCCTCCTTTGGCGCCACCGTCTGCGCGGAGCGGACCGCCGTGCAAACAGCGGTGGCCGCCCGGGGCGCCGTGAGCATCGTGGCGGTGATGGTCGTCACCGATTCCACGCCCTCCTGGCCGCCCTGCGGCATCTGCCGGCAGGTTCTGGCCGAGTTCGGCCCCAATTGCACCGTCCACTCGGCGAATCTCCGCGGCGAGATCTGGACGGTTCCGCTCTCCGACCTCTACCCGCGTCCTGCCGGGCCTGATCTGCTCTCTCGGTGACCCGACCATGAACCTCCTCCCCCTGATCGAAGCGAAGCGCGACGGACGCGCCCTGGCTCCGGAGGACCTGCGCGATATGATCGTCGCATGGACCGCCAGGGAGCTGCCCGATTACCAGATGGCCGCATTCCTCATGGCGGTCTACTTCCAGGGGCTGAACCCGGCCGAAACCGCCGCCCTGACCCTGGCGATGCGCGATTCCGGCGATGTGCTGAGCTTCCCGAAAGACGATCCCCGTCCCGTGGTGGACAAGCACAGCACCGGCGGAGTGGGGGATAAAGTCTCGCTGCCGCTGGCGCCGCTGCTCGCCTGCCTCGGCTTCCGCGTGCCCATGATATCGGGGCGCGGCCTCGGCATCACAGGGGGCACTCTGGATAAGCTGGACGCTATCCCGGGCTACCGATCCCTTCTGGAACCAGAGCGCCTGGTGGAGCTGGTGCAGCGCGTGGGCTGCGTGATCTGTGGCCAAACGGAGCGCCTGGCGCCGGCCGACCGCGGCATGTACGCTCTCCGCGACGTCACCGGCGCCGTGCCATCCATCCCCCTCATTACCGCTTCGATCCTCTCGAAGAAGCTGGCCGAAGGGCTCCAGGCGCTGCTGTTGGACGTGAAGTTTGGCTCCGCCGCCTCTATCCCCGAAATGCCGCGTTCGCAGGAACTGGCGGCCGCCATGACGGCGCTTGGGCGGGAGTGCGGAATCTCCGTTCGCGCGCTCCTCACGGATATGGACACCCCGCTCGGGCGTTCCGCGGGAAACCTGATTGAGGTGAAGGAAAGCGTTGAGTGCCTGGACGGAGGCGGGCCTGAGGATCTTCGCTCCCTGACCATCGAGTGCGCCGCCCACCTCATGCTTCAAACGGGCCGGTCCCACTCGCTGGACGCCGCCCGCGCCGAGGCCCTCCTCTGCCTCGCCTCCGGCGCGCCGCGCCGCAAGTGGGACGAAATGCTCGTCGCACAGGGGGCCCGCCTCGACGAGCTGGACGCGCTCCTGGCGCGGGATTCCACCGCCGCCGTTGTCCGCGAGCTTTCCGCCGGCGCCTCGGGCTACATCGCCCGCTGCGATGCCCGCATCGTCGGCGAGATCGTGCGCGACCTCGGCGGCGGGCGTCAGACCAAAGACGCCGTCATCGTGCCCTCGGTGGGAGTCGACCGCCTGATGAAGCCCGGCGAACCGGTCGCAGCCGGCTCCGTCCTCGCCCGAGTCCACGCCGCTAACGAGGCAGGCGCGGAGCGCGCGCTCCGCCGCCTATCCTCCGCCTACGCGATCACGGACGCGCCCCCCTCGCTAGCCCCGCTTGTGCGCGAGGTCGTCTGCGCCTAAGCGCCGGCCGCTCGGGCGCTACCCCGTTCGCGGATCGCCATCCCGGCCGGTGACCCTCCGCGAGCCCGCTGGGAACTCGTACGCCCCAGTGTCCACGCGCTGTCCCTGGATGCGGAACCGGCCTCCTATGGAGGCGCTCGCTGTTGATCGTTCGTTTTCGCCCGAGTGTCACCGGCCGCCTGCCTAGATAGCAGGCGCCCTGCGCCGCCAGCTCATTGCCCGCATCCATGCAGGGCGAGAGCGGCCGGCGGCAACCCAGGCCTCGTCGCTGTCTCAACCGGCGGCGCTTCGCCTGTATGCGCTCGTCTGAGATCAACGTATCCCATCTGTGCCCCTTGCCGCTGTAATTCCTTTACGGGTATAATCTATTTATCCACATAAAACTTTACAGAGTCCGTCGTGCAACAACGGGAAGGATCATGTCACAAGAAGTAGATGAGGATGCCGTCGTTCTGGAGGCTATGTTCAAGGAATTGGCCCGCCGCATTTTCCATCAGGGCGAAGGGCAGCCGATCGAAGAACTGCCCCTGGGGCAGATGAGGGTATGTTACGTGCTATCGGACGGACCGCATTCGCTCTCCTGCGTGGCCGGACGGCTCGGCGCTTCGGCCAGCTCCATCACACAGATGGCGGATCGGCTGGAGCGAGCCGGCTGGGTGGAGCGCGTGCCGGAGGCGGATGACCGTCGCGTGAAGCTGCTGCGGCTCACGCCGCATGGCGAAGGAATGATGCGCGCACAGCGGGATCTGCGCCGCCGGCAGATGGGGGAGGCGTTGGTCCACCTCACGGAGGGGCAACGACGGAAGGTCATGGAGGCCTTCCAGACGCTCTCGGATGCATGCGGGATATCTGGCGCCGCCAAGAGGTATGGCGCGGCGAGCTGCGAAGGGGAAGAGGTAACCGGGTGAAAGAGGAAGTGCAGGAAACACGGAATGGAGCCGCCCGCGCGGCGGGAGACGGGGTGGGCGCTCCGTCCATCGAGCGCGGTGGAAGAAGGCCTGGCGTGGCGGTGATCGTCGCCGTGCTCGTCATTGCCGCGGTGGTCTTCGGCGTCCGCTACTGGACGTGGTCCTCACACCACATCGGCACCGACGATGCCAGCATCGCCGCGGACACTGTGCAGGTGGCCCCCCAGGTGAGCGGAGCCGTTAAGCAGGTGTTCGTTGAGGACAATCAGGAAGTGAAGGCCGGCACGCTCCTCGTGGAGCTCGACGACGCAACCTACCGAGCCGACGTGGAGCAGGCGAAGGCGAACCTCGATGCCGCCATTGCGCAGGCGAAGGGCGCGGGCGTCAGCGTTAGCCTCGCGGAGCAGACGGGCGGAGCTCAACAGGAGCAAGCCCAGGGCGGCTTGGCGCAGGCGGAGTCTGGCGTGGCCGGCGCCCGGCAGGACGCCGCGCGCGCCGTCGCCGCCGTTTCCACCGCCGCCGCTCAGGCGCGCAGCGCCGGGTCCACGGCCCGCGCCGCCGAATCCGGCATCGCGGCCGCCGTCGCCAACCGCGCCCACGCGGTTTCGGCTCTGAACGCCGCCCGCGCCCAGGTCGACACCGCCCGCGCCGCCGTGAGCAGCGCCGAAGCGGGCGTGGTCTCCGCCCAGGCGAGCGCGGACCGCGCGGCGAAGGATGCCCGCCGTTATCAGTCGCTGCTCGCGCAGGGCGCCGTCGGCCAACAGATGGTGGACCAGGCGAACGCCGGCGCCACCGCCGCCCAGGCAGCCCTCGATGCCGCCCGCCAGCAGGTGGAAGGCGCCAAGGCCGTGCTGGTTGCCCGGCAGAGCGACGTGGCCGCCGCGCGCGACCAGATCGGCGCCGCCGACGCCGCCATCGAGCAGGTCAGGCAGCAGGCCGCCGCCCTGCGTGATCAGACCGTCGCGGCCAAGGCCGGCATCACCGCGGCCCAGGCCCAGAGCGCCGCCGCCGTCCAGGCCATTCAGACGGCCGAGGCCCGCCAGCAGCAAGCCCATGGCGCCGTCAGCGCCGCCGACACGTCTCCGCGCCAGGTCGCCGTTTCGCGGACTGCCCATGAGCAGGCCAGAGCCCGCATCGAGCAGGCCCGGGCCGCGCTTCAGCAGGCGCGTATCCGTCTCGGCTACACGCGCATCGTGGCGCCCGTTAGCGGCCGCGTCAGCAAGAAGAGCGTGGAGATAGGCGGGCTGGTTCAGCCCGGCACGCCGTTGATGGCCCTCGTTCAGGGGGACGACCTCTGGGTGGTCGCCAATTTCAAGGAAACTCAGATGGCCGGCATCACGCCGGGCCTTCGCGCCGACGTGGAAGTGGACGCTCTTCCCGGCCAGACGTTCCGAGGGCATGTGGAAAGCGTATCGGCCGCCACCGGCTCCACCTTCGCGTTGCTGCCGGCGGACAACGCCACGGGCAACTTCACCAAGGTGGTTCAGCGCATCCCGGTCAAAATCGCGCTCGAGCCGGGCCAGCCGAAGATGGAACGCCTGCGTGCCGGCATGAGCGTCGACGCCACCGTCGAGATTCGATAGGATGGAGGCGCGGCGGCGGCGTTTTGACGCCGCCGCGCTGGGGGCGCTCGCCGGTCAGCCGGCGCCGCGCCAGGTAGCGCGCATATGAGGGGGCCGCCGGCAATCGGCGGCAGCGAAGCGGGAGAGACAATATATGGCGGCGAATCCGGCAGCAACCGGCGGGGAATACCAGGAATACACATCCTTCACCCGCTGGATCATCCTCGTCACCGTGATGTTGGGCACCATCCTGGAGGTGCTGGACGTCAGCATCGTCAACGTGTCCATCCCGGACATGATGGGAAACCTCGGCGCCACGCTGGACCAGATCTCCTGGGTTTCCACGGCCTACATCATCGCCAACGTCATCATCCTTCCGTTGACCGGTTGGTTGTCGTCGTACTTCGGACGGCGCAAATACCTCGCCTTCTCGATGGCCCTCTTCACCACGGCGTCGTTCTTCTGCGGCACCGCGCGCAGCCTGAATGCGCTGATCTTCTTCCGCATCCTCCAGGGAGCGGGCGGCGCGGCCCTGCTGTCAACGGCGCAGGCCACGATCATGGAGGTGTTCCCTCCGGCCCAACTCGGCATGGTGCAGGCCATCTTCAGCCTCGGCGTTGTGGTGGCGCCCACGCTTGGACCGACGATGGGCGGCTGGATTTCGGACAACTACTCCTGGCCGTGGATCTTCTTTGTGAACGTTCCCATCGGCATTCTGGCGACGATCATGACGCTCATCTTCGTACGCGATTCGAAGTTCCAGAAGGCGCCCACCAGCCGCGTGGATGTGGTGGGAATCGGGCTGTTGGCGGTTGGCATCGGCAGCCTGCAAGCCATGCTCGAAAAGGGGAACCGCGAGGGCTGGCTGGACTCGGAGCTTATCCGCTGGCTGATGGCCGGCGCCATCATCGGCCTGGCTCTGTTTGTGTTGTGGGAACTCCATACGCCGAACCCGGCCGTGAACCTGCGGGTTCTACGGAACCGCGGCCTCGCCGCGGGGACCGTGTACGCCGCCGTGCTCGGCTTTGGCCTCTATGGCGGTATCTTCATCCTGCCTGTATTCCTGCAATCGATCCGGCACTACTCGGCCATGCAGTCCGGCATGATTGTGCTTCCGGGCGGCGTCGCTACGTTGCTGATGCTCCCCATCATGGGGCGCCTGGTGATGAAAACGCCGCCCCGCAACCTGGTTGCCCTGGGGTCCATCGGGCTGATGACGTCCATGTTCTGGCTGCACGGCATCACGGCCGACACCGGGCCGGATCAGATCTTCTGGCCGCTGGTGCTCCGGGGGGCATCCCTGGGCTTCATGTTCGTGCCGCTGACTCTGGCCTCGCTGGCCGGCCTCCATGGGCGGGACCTCGCCGGCGGGACCGGACTCTACAACCTCATGCGCCAGCTCGGAGGCAGCGCCGGCATCGCCTTCCTCTCGACGTTGCTGGACCACCGCACGGCCCTGCACCGCGCCTCGCTGGTGGAGCACGTCAACGCCTACAGCCCGGCGTTCACGATTCGGTTGGCGGCCCTTACGCAGGGCTTCCTGGCGAAAGGCTTCCCGGCCCCGGTGGCCCAGAAGCAGGCCCTTTCCGTCATCGACGGCGCCGTCTCGGTGCAGGCCGCCATCATGGCCTACGAGGATGCCTTCCTCGTGGTGGGCGTCGCCTTCATGTTGGCGTTTCCGCTGCTGATCCTCTTCAAGAAGCAAAAGCCGGGCGAATCTCTCGCCGCCCGCGGCGCCGGACATTAGGAGGCCATCAGCCGTACGGACAGACGGTTGATGGCTGATAGCTCACCGAACGTGGCATAATGATCGCCAACCCCCATCCTCTGAGGCGGAGGCGGCAGGATGCTCTCAGACGAAGAGAAGACCCGCATTACCGAGCGCGTGCAGTATGAGCGCGATGTCCGCGAGGCGCTAACGCCGCCCCCAAAGCAGTCTGGACCGGGCCTCTGGAGCCTTCTGAACAGCAGCCTTGGCCTGCTGCTTGTCACCTCGCTGATCACTTCGTTCCTCGTGCCGCGTTACCAGGCGCGCCAGCAGCGGCTCGATTGGCAGCGCCAGGTCACGGCGGAGAACCTGAAGTACCGCCTCGGGATGATGCGCGAGTGTTTGATGGAGTTCTCGCTCTCCAACGCGCTCACCGCTGAGGCCTACGAGCGGGTACGGCCCCTCATCGCCGCGGACCGCATTGATGGGCCGCTTTACGATAGCTTCCGGGCTCAGTTGCTGACCCTCCAGAACCAGCGGTTCCAGCGCGCGGCGAAGGTCATGGCGTTGATCGTCTACTTTCCGCACCGCGCCGAGATCGCCGATTCGGTTGTCCGCCACAACACCCAGGCCAGTCTGTACGTGCGCAGCGTGGAGGCCTACGCTGAGCTGAAGCGAGCTCCCTCGGCGGACGCCGCGGGCCGGAACCGGGAACTCACTGCCCTGCGGGCGGACCTCGGCGACATGTCAGACGTCAGCCAGACCTACACGGCCGCAACAGAGCTACTGCTGAACGACATCCACGAGGAGGAGACCCGGTATGAGAAGTTTGAGTTCTAAGCTGGCTCTGGCCGGCGCAGCCGGCGTGCTGGCCGTCCTCGCCGCGCGGGCGTGGTCGGATGGCTACGGCGGGTCCCTAGAGCCCATCACCCCCTACGCGGCGGCGGAGATCGTTACGCCCGCCTCCGTTGCGGCCCACCGCGCGGAGGCAAAACGGCACATGCCGGCAGCCTGTTCCGGCTTCGAAGCGCCTACCGGGAACCTCGGCCTCGCCTATATCCGCACCAATGGCCAACGCGGGCCGACCATGTATACGTGGAGCGGCTCGGTGGACGGCAAGCGGCATGACGTGGGTCAGAGCGACATCGCCTCCATCCGCATCATCCGCCAGGATCCGTCCCGACGCCGCACGCTTGTCTCGCTCCTGCTGTTTCCGACCCTCACCCCGACCGCCCTTGTCAAGCTGCAGCCAAGCTACCGAATGCTGGACCCGCGCTTTCGAAAGACGGTCGCCATGTGGGTCTTGACGACAGATGCGAAGCGCGGCGATCTGCACATTGTGGGCGATGCGCCGGATGAGGGGATGCCGCCCCACGCGGTAGCGCTGGCGCGCATCCCGGCGGACTCCGAGATCCGGTTCCGCGGGCCGACAAGCGCAAACCCACGCGACCCGAAGGATCTCTCGTTCTACTGGTGGGCGATCCCCTCGGTGGCGAGAGACCGCGCGTATCCCTATCACGAGGGGCCGATGGCCTCCTGACGGCCGTTCATCGAAACGCTACACGCGCAGGAAGACTTTCTTCCGATAGAGTAGCCATAGCACGCACCACCAGAACCCGATGTAGCCAACCGTGTACGCCCAGCCGCCGCCCACGCGCCCGGCGCGTTGAACGCAGACGCTCAGAAGCCAGTCCTGCACTGGGATCCGGCCATGCGGCGTCCACATTCGCCATTCCTGCAGCATGAACGCCTTGACGAGGATCGGCGCCACGTAGGCCACGATTGCGTTCGACCCAAATACCAGCAGCGGATACGCCCACGCCTTGATGCCGCCGGCGTCCATAACGGCGTACAGACCGCCCAGCATCAGCGAACCGGACCCGGCCATCAGAAGGATGTAGGACGGCGTCCAGACAGCCTTGTTGTACCCCAGGCTATGCGCCCAGAGGACGCCGGACAGCGTGAGAAGCGCGCCGACCGCGGCGAGGACGCCAATCTTCCAAGCCGGCGACCTGCCTTTGGCGCGTAGCGCATCGCCCACCACAGTGGCGATCAGCACCAGAGCCGACGTGGGCGCCACGGACGGCAGGCCGGCCAGTCCCACGGGGCGCAAGTACGCGTCGTTGATGTGACGCACGAAATTGCGCCCTTCCTCGAATACGCCCGGCGCGGCGCCGGGGAAGGGGACCAGCTTCAGGGCCGCCCAGTAGCCGGCCAGGATCACCGCCGAGATCAAGATGCGCCGGCTTGCCGGCAACTCGTACAGAAGCGCGCCCACCACGTAGGCAAGGCCGATGATCTGTAGCACGCCTAAAGCGAAGACCGGACGCTTGGCGAAGCTGCTTTCGATCAAACAGCCCAGCGCCACCAGCGTCGCTCCGCGCTGCAGGATCCGCAGGTCGGTTCGCCATGCGGGAGTGTTGCGGCGCTTGGCCGCGGCCATCGAGAAGGGAATCGCCACGCCGACGCAGAAGAGGAACCACGGGAACACGAAGTCCGCAAGCCGCACGCCTCCATTCCACGGAGCGTGCGTCAGCTGCACCGGCGTTGCCGTGTCTAGCGACACGTTGTTGACCAGAAGCATCGCGGCGATGGTGAGACCGCGCAGGGCATCCAGGCAGAGCAGCCGCTGGCTGCCGGGCGTTGGGGGCGCGGCATCAACGGCGGAGCGGCGCTCTGCCGGAGGGGCGGCGGGTGGGTCGGGCTCCAGGTTCTGTTTGGTATCCTCGGTCACCATGGTCTCCGGCGGTTAGACGGTCCAAACTGCCCCGCCGTGGCTTTCACCGAACCGAGGCCATAGCGATCTGATGGTCATGCGCGGGGAGCGTTTTCTGCATCTCGTCCACCGTCACAAAGCGATAGCCTTCGCGTTTCAGAGTACGGATAATCTGGGGCAACACGTCTAGGGTCTGCTGAATGCCGTCGTGCAGGAGGATGATGCCCCCATTGCTGATGGAGCGGTAGATGCGCTTGTCCAGCACCTGATCTCCGGGCGACGCGTAATCGCCGGGATCGTCTGTCCAGAGCACCGTGGTCAATCCGGCGGCCTGTGCCGCGTTGATCACGGTGGAGTCGTAATCGCCGCCGGGCGGGCGGCAGAAGCGAACCGGACGCCCGGTGATGGAGCGAAGCACATCGTTGCACGCCTGCCACTCGGTTAGCACTTGCTCCTCGGGCACGCGCGTCAGATTCACATGGTGGAATGTATGGTTCGCCACAAGGTGTCCATCCGCCACCTCGCGACGGACCAACTCCGGGTGCTTCTCAGCCATCTCGCCGACCACGAAGAACGTCGCCTTCACGTTGCTCTTCTTCAAAAGGTCCAGCAGGGCAGGAGTGGTCTTGGGGTGCGGGCCGTCGTCGAAGGTCAGCGCCACCGTTTTGAGCGCCGGATTGCCCCGAATCAGCTTGCGGTAATAGAGCCCTTTTCGAAGCTCCGCGCGGTTCTGGGCATCTAGCTCGCCGGGAGACTTGTACGTTTCCTTCAAAGCCCTCGCCCAGAATCGGTCTGCCGTCAAGGTTCCCGTGCCGGGTCGTACCGGCGCCTGGGGACCCGTTGAGCAGCCGGGCGTCGCGAAAACGCAGATGCAGAGTCCGAGGAACAGTTGATGCCGCATGGCGTGAGTCTCCTTAGGATCGACGGCTGACACAGCCGTAGACAGAGTATAGGCCGATAGGGCGCCCTCACAGACAAGCGGGCCGGATTCCCCGAAGGGTCCCGGCCCGCTGGACAGGTGTTGCGGCGACGATTCGCCAGCCAGACAGGCGGCGAACGCCGGCCGGCCTCCCGCATCACTTTCGGCGCATCATCTGCTTCAGCTCGATCGCGTTCGGCGAATGCGTCAGAGCATCCTCCTCGCTGATTCGTTCATCCACGACGAGGCGGAACAGCGCCTCGTTCATCGTCTGCATCCCGTAGAAGCGGTCCTCGCCCATCGCCTGGGCGATCGATCCAGAGCGTCCCTCTTCAATGAGTTTGCTGATCGTGGGGCCGCTTAACATGACCTCGATCGCCGCCACGCGGCCCAACCCATCCAGGCTCGGCACCAGCTTCTGCGCCAAGCATCCCCGCAGGCTCTTCGCGAGGCGCGTGCACACGTCCACTTTGGCGTGAGGAGGGAACATGTTGATGATACGGTCCACCGTCTCCGCGGCCGACGACGTATGTACAGTGCTGAAGACCAAGTGCCCTGTCTCGGCGGCCGCCAGAGCCACGTTCATCGTTTCAATGTCGCGCATTTCGCCGATCAGGATCACGTCCGGGCTTTGCCGGACCACGTACTTCAGCGCGTCGGTGAACGAGTCCGTGTCGACTCCCACCTCGCGCTGGGCCACGATACAGAGCTTGTCCGCATGCACGAACTCGATCGGATCTTCCACCGTCACGATGTTGCAGTTCCGCGTGGAGTTGATCTCGTCGATCATGGCGGCCAGAGTGGTGGATTTGCCGCTTCCGGTAGGACCGGTGACCAGCACAAGGCCCTGGCGCAGCGTGGTGAGATCCCGGATCGACTGCGGGAGCTTCAGTTCATCGAGCGTCTGAACGTACAGCGGAACGAGGCGCAACACCATGCACCACGACCCTCGCTGCTGAAAGATATTGGCGCGAAACCGGGAGAGGCCGGGGATGGTGAACGCTATATCCATCTCGTGCCGCTTATCGAATCGCGCCACCTGGTCCGGCGTCATGACGGTCTGAGCGAACTGGCGGATGTCGTGGTTAGTCAGCGCCGGGTAGTCCGTCAAGACGATGCGCCCCGCGAGGCGCAGGGCGGGCGGGGCATGCTCCTTCAGGAATACATCGGACGCGTGCTGAATGGTGGCCTCATTCAGGAGGTTTGTGAAATCCATGTCTCTCCTCTGCGGCGCGGGAGCGCTCAAAGGGTTATGCCATGGCGGGGGCCTGTATGCGAAGCCCCGTCTTCGTCCGCCGCGGGCGGCGGCGCGCCATTCCCCGCTAACGGTTGACAAGGCGCCGCGACGGGGCTTATCGTGAACGGAAAGAAGGGGTAAGTTGACCGATCAGGAAACCAATTGGTTGGGGCGCGCGGAATCGCTGGTGGCGCGCCTGGAAACGGCTTTCACGGCAGATGGCGCGGCGCCCGCTCCGGATTTCCGTCCGTACGCGGCCTACCGCTACCGGGTTGAGAGAGAGCATGGCTCCTATCAGCCCGTGCGCCACGTGGATGCGATCACCCGCGCGGACCTGATTGGGGTAGACCAACAATGGGAGGCCTTCGATCGAAACACCCGGCAGCTCCTCAAAGGGCTGCCGTGCAACCACGCGTTGCTGTGGGGCGCCCGCGGGACCGGCAAGTCATCACTGGTGAAGGCGACGCTGAACGAACACGCGGCGAAGGGCCTGCGCCTCATTGAGGTGCGCCGGTCTGGTTTGCTGGATCTGGCATCCATCGTGGATCTCTTGGCGGATGCGCCCTTCGCGTTTCTGATCCTTCTGGATGACCTCTCATTTGAGGACAATGATCCGCTGGCCCGCGAGCTGAAGGCGTTGCTGGACGGCGGCGTGCAGGCGATGCCCGGCAACGTGCGCGTGGTGGCCACGGCCAACCGGCGGCACCTGATGCCGAAGCGCGCCGGAGATAACGCGTGGACCGATGACGATGACCTTCATGTCCGCGATGCGGCCGAGGAAAAGGCGTCACTGGCGGACCGCTTCGGCCTGAGGCTGGCGTTCGCGCCTCCCACCGAATCTTGGTACGTCAACGTGGTAAACGCGCTGGCGGAACGTTACGGCGAGGCGGATCACGCGGATGAAATACGCGCCGCCGCACTGACGTGGGGGCGCGGGCATGGCCTGTCCGGCCGCTCCGCGCGCCAGTTTATCAACGAGTGGGTGGGCGGCCACCGGCTTGCGGACAGTCATCAGTAGTCAGTCATAAGTAATCAGTCATCAGTGATCAGTTGTCGGTTTTCTGTACGGACGCCTCATCGATGTGGACGCCACGCTCTGGGATGACTGATAACTGACGACTGACGACTGATAACTCTCACATGGGGAGATATGTAGTGAAAACCGTAGTGGAAGGCAAGGCTTACGTGCTGGGTGATGACGTCGACACCGATCAGATCATCCCGGCCGAGCACCTGGTATTCAACCCGTCGATTCCGGAAGAGCGCCGCATGTTCGGCGTTTACGCCCTTTCCGGCGTTCCGGCGGCCGGAGCCGGCCTTCCCGATGGCGGCGTGGCGTTTGCCGAAGACGGCAAGAGCCCGTACAGCATCATTATCGGCGGCAAGAACTTCGGCTGCGGCTCCTCCCGTGAGCACGCCCCCCTGGCCCTGGCGGAGGCAGGGGTGGAGATCGTGGTTGCCGAGTTCTACGCCCGTATCTTCTTCCGCAACTCCGTTAACGGCGGCTACCTCATCCCCTATGAAACGGCGGACCGCCTGGTAGACGAGGTACGCACCGGCGACACTGTTCGCATCGACCTCACGGCTAACACGCTGGAAGATAAGACGACAGGCAAAACCTACACGCTTCAGCCGCTGGGAGACATCCTCCCCATCCTGGAAGCCGGCGACGTGTTTGAGTACGCAAAGCAGTCGCTCATCGAGTCCTGACATCGCGCCGCGGATCGCGCGAACACTCCGGCCCCTGGACCTTCGGAATTTGCCGATGACACCCTTGCCCGTGATTGTGCGCGCGGCCCGCAACTCGGACCTGCCCGCGATCGGAGACCTGTGGGAGCAACTAATGAGCTTCCACACCCAGCGTGACGCCCGGTTCGCCGTCGCCCGCAACGCGCGTTCGGCCTACTTGCGATACCTCGCCACGAACGTGATGCCCGTTCCAGACAACCTGGTCCTTGTTGCCGAGATCGATGGCCGCGTGGTTGGCTTCCTGGCGGGGCGAGTGGAACACGGCGGCCCGATCTTCTCCGATCCGCATTTCGGCTACATCACAGATATGAGCGTGGACGAAGGGTGCCGGCGCCGCGCTGTGGGTCGCCGGCTCTTCGCATCCGCGCAGTCGTGGTTCCGCGCGCGCGGCGTTACCAATATCCGCGTGAGCGTGTCCACCGAGAACCCGGTTTCCACCGCCTTCTGGAAAGGCGTTGGCTTCCGCCCCTTTATGGAGCGGCTCTGGTACGACCTATCATAATCCCCGCCTCACCGGACTGCCTGGGGGGCGGGCAAGGAGACCCCCTATGGAGAAATGCATCGCAGTATTGCCCGGCGACGGGATTGGCGCCGAAGTGGTGGGCGAGGGCCTGAAGGCCCTGGACGCTGTTGCCGCCCGCTTTGGCCATACGTTCACCTACACCAACGCGCTGGTCGGCTGGGGCGCCTTCGACGCCACGGGGTCTGCCCTCCCAGATGAGACGGTGGCCATCTGCAACGCCTCGGACGCGATCTTTTTCGGCGCTGTGGGCGATCCCGCTCGAGACGCAACCGTGGCGCCCTCGCAGCGGCCTGAAGTGGTGGCCCTGCTGACGCTTCGCAAGGGGCTGTTCGCAAACCTCCGTCCCGCTGCCATCGACGCGGAGCTGGCGGACCTGTCGGTGCTGAAGCCAGAGGTCGTGGGGCAGGGGGTGGACATCCTCATCGTTCGCGAGCTTACGGGCGGCCTATACTACGGCCAGCCGAAGGGCCGCACCGGCGATTCCGCCGTTGACACAATGGCCTACAACGCGGACGAAGTGCGCCGCATCGCTCGTGTGGCGTTCGATGCCGCCCGGAAACGCCGGAAGATCCTCACCTCGGTGGACAAGGCCAACATCCTCGCCTGCTCCCAACTCTGGCGCGAGGTGGTGATCGACGTATCGAAGGACTACCCGGACGTGACGCTGAACCACATGTACGTGGACAACTGCGCCATGCAGCTCATCCGCAACCCGGCCCAGTTCGACACGATCGTCACCGAAAACACATTCGGCGACATCCTCTCTGATGAAGCCTCCATGCTAGTGGGCAGCCTGGGAATGCTGCCATCCGCCAGCGTGGGAGACAGGGGCCTTCCCGGGCTGTACGAGCCCATCCACGGCTCCGCCCCCGACATCGCCGGACAGGGCAAGGCCAATCCCCTGGCGGCGATCCGCAGCGCCGCGATGATGCTCCGCTATTCGTTCGGCCTGAACGCCGAGGCCGACGCCATCGAGGCCGCCGTCACCGCCACCCTGCGGGCCGGACTTCGCACCGCCGACATCATGCAACCCGGAAAACGCCTCGCCTCGACCTCCGAGATCGGCGACAGCGTGGCGAAGGGGATCTAGCGTTCAGGATTCAGCATCCAGCATTCAGCATTCAGCATTCAGCCCGAAGGCCCTGTTCGTGAGGAAAGCGTCCTCACGAACAGGGCCTTCGGGCTGAATGCGGAATGCTGAATGCTGGATGCTGAATGCCGGGTATGCTACGCCGGAGGCGGGGAAATGGTCACCAGGTACTGACCCGTTGGAAAGGTAAGGCTGAAGTCTCCCGTGGCGGATGTTTGCGCGAAGGAGCCAAAGGAGTAACCACTGGCGGGGGCCTGTGAGGTGACGCTCACGTAGGCGCCCGAAACCGCCTGCCCCGTGGGGCCGGTGACCTTGCCCGTGAAGGTCACGCTGGCAGGAAGGGCAGGCAGCGTAAACGTCTGGGGGCCTCCCGCCGCCGGCACGTTGGCCGTGGTCAGGTACGTTGCTGAGAGGCCCGCGTTGAAGAAGCTGATCTGAACGTCATAGGCGCCGGCCGGCAGCGACACGGCGGGCGTTGCGCCAACGCCGGAGGCGCGGTAGAGATCGCCGGTTGCCGCCTGGGTGGAATAGGTGATCGTGCCGGACGAGCCCAGCGCGGCGGGGGCCGAGATGGTATTCGTGACCTTCACCAGCGGGAGGAACGTCACGTTGCGCGTCACCGTGGCGCCTGCGGTAACGGGGATGGCGGGCCGCAGCGTCACCGAGGTCGATCCCGTGGGGTTGGTGAAATCGATGACGGTAAACTCCGGCTCGACGTCGCCGGGCAGCGTCGGCAGCGAGTAGGTGACGCCCGTGGAGGATCCCTGAGAGGAAGCGTCCTGGTAGACGCCGGAAACCACATCGCCATTCACTCTGGAGACGAAAGTCGTTGCCGGCGGCGGCAGCGTGCCCACGATGGTTCCCGTGGGGGGCAGGGCAGGCTGGACATAGTCCTGCACGGTGTCCTTGGTGACGGTGACGTTGGGCAGGGCGGAGATGGCGGCCGACACGCTTTCCGGCTCGCCGGTGGGGCCGGTGATGTCATAGGTAGTATCCGCCTTCGCCGTGTACGCGCCGGCTGGAACAACGGTGGCGTACTTCCCGCTCTCGTCCGCCAGAGCGAAATAGAAACCGGCGCCGCCCGAGGGGGCAAACCGCATGCTCGCGTAGCCAATGGGCTGCGCGGCCGCGTCTCGCACAACGCCGCTGAGGCGGAAGCCCGCCGAAAGCTGGTAGTTACGGTTGAGGCTCGCGGCGAAGGTGATGCTGTCGAATTTGGGCAGAAGCCCTGAGCCCGTGGCCCCTCCGCCCAGGCTATCCAGACCACTGGCGGCGCGAACGATCCGGACGGCGTCGAGGATCGTGATGCGTTGGTCGGTCGCGCCGCCCGAGGCCGACGCCACGTCCCCCGTTGTGACATCGGCGCTCGTCGATTTGGCCAGGCCGGCCGCGAAACGCAATGCCAGTGAGGCATCGTGCGGCTGCACGGAGCCGTTGCCATCCAGGTCACCCAGGGTTGCGGCGCCCGCAGGGCAGGCGACGACGGCGGCGGCGATGCCCGCCGTCAGAACATTGCGGAAGGTCATCCTTCCTCCTTTCCCGTGTTCCGGCGCGCCGTTCCGTCTCAGGCACACCGGGGGCAAAGGATAGACTGCAACGCCGCATCTCGGCTAGCATCCAAGCTGCGTCAACGCCGCGTAACGCGACACGCGCTCAGTTCCGCTTCGAAATCGGCGCCGAACCAACCTGGACCGCATGCGGCGCCCCAGAGAACGGACCCCATCGCGTCGAACGCCCACACGAAGACAACCTCCTCGCCCGGGGGAACCCACTGGGCCGTTGGAGAGAGCACCGCGGACACGAGGCGCGCCACGTCGTCCAACTCCTCTACGGCGACCCGCCAGAGGACCGGCTTTCCCCAGAGCACCTTAATGGAGCACAGTTCGAACGACCGCACGGCCTCGGGGCCGAGCGACTGGAGAGAGGATTGCAGTGCCGCCGTAACGTTCGCCGGGGGCGGCGCGGCAGCCGCGGCGCCGTCGGTGTGGGGGGTGGGAGCGGCGGGGGGGGCAACAGCGCCGGAAAGAGCGCTGGACAGCAACGAGGTCATTGCGTCGAGTTGGCGCGTGAGGAACTGCTTATCAACGCGAAGCGCCTCCAACTCCGCCTGAACGCCGCGGGATAGCGCCTCGGGCGCGGCGGCCGTCATTTCCTTCGCCGAGGCGGGCGCGGCTGGCGCCGGCGGACCGGCGGCCGGGCGCGGCGCCGCGCGGTGAGCGGCATAGGCGTCGAGAGACGACGCGTCGATCCGCCACTCCACGCCATGCGCGCCGTGAAATCTGCTCGCGGCGATCACGCCCTGCGAGACCAGCCGACGGATGACCTTGTGACCAACGCCCACACGCTCCGCGGCCTCGCGGATGCTAATGTACTCCACCATGGTTCCTTTCCCGCGAGCCGAAGCCTTACGGATCGGCCAAACAGGATGCGACCCATCCTGGCATGGTTATACCATACCAGACAGGCATACGTGAACAAGGAATGCCAGGGGAATGTAAGGCAAGGCCGCGCTGGGCGACAAGCTTACCCGTACGGGCGGAAGACGATCACCGGGCCACCGTGCCGCGCGTTGTGAAGTTGCCCACGCTTGTACACGACGCGGCCATCCGACTCCTTGCGCGCGTTGGGATCGTTACAGATGACGTCGCCGTCCTTGGTGAAACCTCGAACGAGAATGAGGTGGCCGTCCGTGCTGTCGTATGGCGCGCCATCCAGCTCGCCCTTGCCGAAATTCATGCTCATCACAACGGGGTTGCCGGCGATGATCTCGGCCTCAACGTCTTTCCAGTCTGGGCACCACAGAACGTACGCCTGACACAGCTTCTTCCTCCCCGGCATGGGGGGGATGCTGTCGGCATTCTCTCGCATGAGGCGGCTGCCCGCGGCGGCGAGGAACGGCCAGTTGCCATAGATGCCGTCCAGGCTGTCCCAGGCGGCCTGGGCCACAGCGGCGGTCGGCAGCGAGACGCCATGCGCCGTCAGCGCCATCGTGGTGGACGTGGGGCCGCAGATCCGCCACGAGATATCGGCGTTCTCCACCAGTTGCGAGCGGTATTCGGCCGGCACCTCCTTGCCCCACGCCGGCCCGGGCGTATCATCCGGGGTGACGGGACGCTGCGTGTTCTGAACGGCGATGGCCACCAGCGTGACGACCGGCGTGGCCTCCGGCCGATCGGTGTGCAGGGCTAACCGGTATCGCAAACGAGTGGCCGGCGCCTTCAGCTCAACCGTGTCCTCATGGACCTTGCCCATCGCGTCCAGCTTAACCTTGCCCTCCGAGGGCAGCCTGTCCAGCGCGGCGGGGTCTCCCCACGCGGCAACCTCGTACCAAACCGACCAGGTGTCGCCGCCGTCCGGGCTAGTTTGGACCTCGACCTTCACCCACGTTCCCGCGGGGCAGTCTGCATTCCAGGAGGGGACAACCTTGTCAAAGCCGAAGCCGTAGTGCAGCGGCTCCGAAGTGAAGGATCCGTCTTTCCGATACCCCCCGGCGGGGTCATCCGTGAGACGGAAGCCGCCCGCCCGGTCGTCGAAGCGCGCGCCGTCGGCGGAAACGTGCGAAAACGCGCCCGCGGAAGCGAAGACATCGGTCTTCCCGAAAAAGCCGCTGTTCACGGCGGCAAAGGCAGTCACGGATAGGGCCCCCCAAAGAGCCAGGGCCGCCATCCAAGCATGTGCAAATCGCATTGGGCTCGTTTCCCTGTGGTCACGGTGGTCAGTGTTGACGTCGATTCAGGTACAGATGCGGTAGGCCGCTCGGCCTGAATCTATGATACCACATGCGCATGGGTCAAGATGGAGCAATTGCGCAGGGCAGGGCGCCGCGGGGCGCCCCCGGCCCGCCATCCTCGCGCCAGGGCGGCCGCTGGCAAACAAGCGGCCGCTGGGGATACACTGACTGCGGACTCGCCCCCGTTCCCGAGGGAAACAGCCGCAGCCATGCAACCACAGCAACAGACCTTCCATTCCGCGCGACGCGTTCTGGAAATAGCCGGCGCCGTAGCGGTCCTCGCGGTTGCCCTCTTCGGTCTCGAATACATCCGACCCTGCGCCAGCGGCGCCCGGAACGCCGGGCAGGCTGCGTGTGCAGTGATCGCCATCCTGGCCGGCATCTCGGCCGAGTTTGCCATGTTTGCTGCGTTGGAGTTCTGGCTGGGACGAAACCGGAAGCGGGCCGCGCCGCGACGGTTCCGTCTGGGCATGACCCGGGAGAGCGTGATCTACCTCAGCGCCGGCCTCACCGCCCTGGCAACATCGGCCGCGCAAGGCATGTGCGGAACGTCTGCAAGCCTTGACTGGCTACAGAACGCGTTATCGAACGTGACCATGGCTGCCATGTCCTGGGTGGCCTTGCTGGAGATCGGCTGCTCCGTTGCCCCGTCGCGCAGCTGTCGGACCGGCTCCATCGGCCTTCTGAGACTCCTCCTGCTGCTGCTGATCACGGCGGCCGGAGCGGCAACGAAGGCCGTCTACCTTTTTGGCCCCACTCCGAAGGCAATCGCCGTGGCGGTCGGCGGCCTCCTCCTCGGCCTCATCGGCGTCGTTGCCCTGTCCGAGTCCTTCGCCAGAGGCGCCGAGGCCAGGAAGAACCGGCCGCAGGTCGCCAGCCAACCGGATGCGGTTGCCGAACCAGAGAAGCCCTATTGACGGGCGCCCTCTGATCTCCCATGCCCGACGGGCAAAGATAGACATCCATCCGGGAGGAACGCCGCCTTGACGCTGCTACAAGAGAAAGGGCTATCCGTTCAAGGGTCCGATTCGCCGCTGGGGTTTGAGTCGTTCACGCCGGAGCACGAGGTTACAGTGCGCGGGCGGACCGTCGTGATGCGGTCATGCGCATCGGAGCGTTATCTCACGGTGAACGGCAAGCGGGCCTTCGATCTTGGGGCCGATTGCGAAACCTGCCGCTTCCTGTTCGAGCGATTGCCCGGCGCGGCGCAACCCTCAATGCCGGAATCGCTGAGCGCGTCACTCCGCGCCGGCTGCGTGCGCTTGGACGACGCCCTCATGGAGACAGCCAGCGCATTGCTGCCGGATGGGCTCTATAGGGCGTGCCTCCTCAGGCTAACTCCGAGCCGGGTTCCACCCGGCTCGGATGACGACTACTTCACCCACGAGCAGGCGCACGTCTGGGGACCGAACCATGCCCCGCGCCCGACCACGCCGTACTACAGGGTCCCGGCGCTACGCGCCCGGGACGGGAACCGGGTCCACGCGTTCATCGTGCCGATGCACCACCCGGATGCTCTCCGAGGCCGCTCAATGATCGCCAAATATGCCCAGCGGCTGTCAGAGGGAGCGGAGCCGACCGCGATGGCGATCTCAACCCTGGACGCCAAATGGCCGGCATACCGCCACGGCGCCGAGCCGCGCGACGCGGACCTTTGCCTCACGCACCTCCTGCTGGACGGGCATCACAAGATGGAGGCCGCGGCGATGACTGGCCTTCCGCTGACGATGCTCTCGTTCCTCGCGCTGAATCACTGCGTGGCATCGCCGGAACAGGTCGAAACAGCCGTTGGGGCGATGCGCGGACCTGGTCGGTTCGAGCGGTAGCGGCCCTATGCTCGCTGGAACCGCTTCATCAGTTCGTCCACGGAGAGGTGGAGGATGATGGGGCGGCCGTGGGGGCAGAGGTAGGGGTTCGTGGTGCGGAACAGCGCTTCCATCAGGCCCGACATTTCCTCGGGTTCCAGGGGATCGCCGGCCTTCACGCTGGCCTTGCACGCGGCTGTGCTGAGGATGTGCTCGCGCAGGTCGTTGCGCTGGCCGGCGGATCCGCCCTCGGCCACGTCGCTTAGCAGATCGCGCAGGCTCCGCTCGTTGAATCGCCGGGCCAGCAGCGCCGGCACGGCGCGCACCAGGACGGAGTCCGGCCCGAACGCCTCGATCTCGAAGCCCGCACGCTGGAATGACTCCCGTTGCCCCTCCCACGCCGCCATCTCGCGCGGCTCCAGGCCCACCGTCATGGGGATCAGCAAATGCTGGCGCTCGGGCTCACCGCTTTCCATCTGGCGTCCCAGCTCTTCGTAGAGCACGCGTTCATGGGCAACGTGCTGATCCACAAGCATCAGTCCGCGCTCGCCCTCCACCACGAGGAAGGTGTTCTGGATCTGCCCCAACACCCGGAACGGCTTCGGCCCGGGGACCACCTGCCGCGGCGCGGCGGCCGGCGGAGCCGGATGCGCGAATGGATCACTCTCAGCTTCCGCCGGCGCCGCCGTTCGATCGTAGACGGGCATCGGCGGGGGAGGAGTAAACGTGGGTCCCGCGATGGGCGCATTCATCGGCAGCAATGGGTTCAGGTCTCCGAACCCGGGCGCGGGGAGCAGCGGTTCCGTGTCGAATCCCGGTTTGAGGTCGGCCGCTAGAAGGCCATCGCGAACAGCGTGATAGACGGCGGAGTGGACCGCCTGTTCGCGCTGGAACCGAACGTCGGCCTTCCGCGGGTGAACGTTCACATCCACGGCGCCGGGGGGCAACTCCACGAAGAGCACGCAGTACGGGTGGCGGTCGGTGGGCAGGATGGCGCGGTACCCCGCGTCGAACCCGTGCAACAGCACTCGGTTGTTCACAGGATGGCGGTTCACCCAGAACGACTGCCCGGCGCGGGTTGGTCGTGTCAAGGTGGGGCGCGACACAAAACCGGTCACCCGCACCTCATCGGCAACGGCCTGAACGGGCACCAGTTCCTTCGCAACGGCAGCGCCCAACACCTCGGCCACCGTCTCGTCCGAACGGCCGCTGCCGGATGTGCGCAACGCTTCGCGGCCATCCGCAACCACGCGGAAGGCAACCTCCGGGTGCGCCAGGGCCAGGCGCGAGCAGACTTCCATGTCTTGCGCCGACTCCGTGGTCAGCGACTTCAGGAACTTGCCGCGCGCCGGCTGGTTGAAGAAGAGGTTGTAGATCCAGATGTCTGTGCCGCGCTCGCGAGCCGCGCCGATCACATCCTCAATCTCTCCGCCGGCCACGCGCACTTCAACGGCCTCGCCGCCCTCGGGGCTCGTCACCAACCGCATGTGGCTGACGCTGGCGATGCTGGGCAGCGCCTCGCCCCGGAACCCCAGCGTTCGGACCGAATCCAAATCGTCTGCGCTGCGGATCTTGCTGGTGGCGTGGCGCTGCAAGGACAACACGGCCTCGGCGGCCGTCATGCCGCTGCCGTTGTCGCTCACGCGCAGCATCTCCGTTCCGGCGGCCTGCCACTCCACTTCGATGCGGGTGGAGCCCGCGTCGATCGCGTTCTCGATGAGTTCTTTTAGCGCCGACGCCGGACGCTCGATCACCTCACCCGCGGCGATCCGGCTGGCGGTGAGATCATCGAGAACCCGGATCCGGCACGTCGTTTCGCTTTCTATAGCCATCGCTTCCTTCGGAACATCCCATACAGGAGCCCGCCAACTATCAGGCAGAGCCCCAGCACGATCTCATAGGAGAACGGGTGCTGGGCGAACGGCAATCGGGAGGTGTTCATCCCGTAGAACCCGGTAATCAGGGTTCCCGATCCCAGAATGATGCTCCACGACGTCAGCGTCTGCATGATAACGTTCAGGCGGTTGGCGCTCTCGGCCAGCCGGTTGCTGGTCACGGAGAGGTAGGCGTCCATGACGTTGGACAGCAGGTCGCGGTAGGTGTCCACCGCGTCCGTGATGCGGTTCAAGTGGTCGTAGACATCGCGCAGGTAAATGGAGTCCGGGTCCGGCGTGGTCTCATCGTGGCGCACGATGGCGTTGACCACATCGCGCCCAGCCGCCGCCACCCGCCGCAAGCGCACGAGTGAGCGCTTCATCGTGAACACGGCCTGGCGCGTCTCGCCGGCGGCCCCGTCGATCACCAGGTCCTCAATGTCATCCACCCGGTCGGCGATGATATCCACCACCGGGAAGAAGCCATCCACCACGGAATCCAGGATCGTGTACATCGGGGCCTCGGTGTTCGACTCCAACACGTCCGTATTGTCGCGCCAGCGCGCGTAGGCTTCGTCCAGTTGCGGCAGAGCGGCGTCCGTCACGGTTACGAGGTATCGGGGGCTGAGAAACAAACGCAGGGGCTGGAACGTCATCTCCTCGGGGACCATGTTGGGACATTCCACGGCGAAGAAGACTATAGACATCACGTCATTGTAATGCCGCAAGCGCGGTCTGTCCTCTTCCTGGCGGGCATCTTCCATGGTGATGCGGTGGATGCCGAGGGCGCTGCCCAACTCGTCCAGCTCGGCATCCGTCGGCGATTCCGCCATCGCCCACACAACGTCTTTCCCTTTGCCCACCAGGTCCGCCAACCGGGCAATGCCGTCTTCCTCGCGAAAGCCATCCGTCGGGTTGTAGATACGTAGTCGGATCATCGGTTTGCAGTCTCCGCTACCGCACGGCCAGCCATGTGGCTGCCTGCAACAGCGCCAGAACGGCTCCGTGCAGCGCGACGCAAGGGAGGAAGGACTGGCATCGCCAGGCCACGAAACCCAGGGCTAACCCCACGGGCCAGGCCGCCACGAAAACGAGGGGAGGGCGCCCCCAGAACAGCATGGCGAACGGGATCACCTGTATGAGCACTGCAATCGACCCGACCTTGCGCAGGAGCCCAAACAGCAGGAAGCCACGGAAGAACCACTCCAACACCGCGGCGCGCCACAGCATCACCAGCGTTGCCGCGAAGACGCCGTCGACTCCGGCTCCGGTAGACGCAAGCGGCAAGCCCTCGCGCCACCCGGGCGAGTAGGCCAGGGCCGCCACGACCGGGAGCGACAACGCCGCGCCGCCGGTCACATACCGCGCCGCGAGGCGCCCCGGAACGCTTTGCCACCCCAGATCCACCACTTCGGCGACCGTCAGCGTGTGCAACCCCACCAGCGGCAGCCCCAGCAGCAGCACGGTGGTCCACAAGGCGTTGGCGCCCAATGGCAGGCCAATGCGGTTGTGCCAGAGGACCCACGCGGCCGCGTAGGCGATGGCGCCGACAAGGGTGGTGGCTGCGGCGAGCGCGTCCACATCGCGGCGTTCGGCCGGGCTTGGGGTCACTTCCCGTCTTCCACGCGCCCAAGCGCGTCACCAAGGCCGCGCAGGAAAGCGTCCGCATCCGTTACCAGGCCAGTGGTCTGGAACGAACCGCGGTCCAGCAGCTTGGTGACCACGGATGGGTTGATGTCCACACAGAAGGTCCGGACTTCGGCCGGCATGAGGTTCCCCACGGCGATGCCGTGCAGCATGGTCGCTACGATGAGGCACACCTCCACGCCTTCCAGAGATTGGCGCATCGCGCGCTGCGCCTGCAGCACGTCGGTTATCACCTCCGGCAGCGGCCCGTCATCGCGGATGGAGCCGGCCAATACGAAATCGATGCCGGAGGTGACGGCGGCGTGCATGATGCCATGGGTGACGATGCCCTGTTCCACCGCCTTGGCGATGCCGCCAGCCATGCGGATTCGGTTGATCGTGCGCAGGTGGTGCTCGTGCCCCCGTTCGGCCGGCAAGCCCTTCTCCAGGTAGATTCCTAGCGAGGTCTGGTACAGCGCGAACTCCAGGTCATGCGTGGCCAGGGCGTTGCCGGCGAACAACACATCAATCCAGCCGTCGCGGATCAAGCGCGCCAGCCACGGCGCCCCGCCCGTATGCACGATGGCCGGACCGCCCACCAACAGCACGCGCCCTCCGCGCTGTTTCACCGTGCGGATATAGGCGGCGATCTCCTCCACGGCCAGCCCTTTCGGCTTCTCCGAAGAGACTTCGCTACCCATGAACTCGAAGCCCTGCCGGTTGCGTTCGCGTTCAACGGGCCGAACACGCACGCCGTCACGCCCAACCACGATGATGTCGCCTCGGCTGACATCGCTCATGGCAATCGTCTCGGCGTGTCCGTTTTTCACGAGGATGCCGCAGTCCATTTCGGGGCGCTCCACGTCCAGCCAGCGCCCGTTGATGCGCACCTGCGTGCGCATGTTCGTGGTGCTGTAGAAGCGATCCGGGAACGCGCCGTCCACGGAGGCGGGCTCGACGTTGGCGTCTACCTCCTCGGGCACCTGTGCGCCGATCTGCTGGAGAACGTCGAGCAGACTTTGCAGCGCTTCCGGCGTCCGCCCGTGCAGTCGGATGCACACGTGGCTAGCTTCCTCGTTTCGTCGGCCCACGTCGAAACGCTCAAACTCGTACTCCACTCCGTGCTCCACGATGGCGTCCAGCACGCGCGGCAGGATCAGCGAGTCGATAACGTGTCCATGCAATTCGATGCGGCGTTCCAGCATTCGGTCTCCCTTCGGTATCCACACAAAGCGGCGCCTCGGCGCCGGTTCCCCTTTCCTCCCATCATAGGAAAAAGAGTTGAGCGCTCAGGCGTCGGCATCCAGCATTCAGCATTCAGCATCCAGCATCCAGCCCAAGGGCTCTATTGAGTAGGTAGGCTACCTACTGGATAGAGCCCTTGAGCTGAATGCTGGATGCTGAATGCTGAATGCTATCTCTTGCGGCGCGCCAGGCTCAGCAGTGGGAGGAGGCCGACTCCCAGCATCGCCAGGGTGCTCGGCTCGGGGACGGAGGGGGTATTGGGCGTGTTCGGAACGTTTCCGCCGAACGGGCGGTAGTGGGCTTCGCCGGAGCCGTTGAGCGTTCCAGCGACCAGCGTGCCGTTGATCTGGCCGGTGCTGAAGTTCACGCTCATGTTAGGGGCGAGGAGGCTGCCCTCGATGCCGATGCTGGACAGCGTCAGCGAGCCGGCTCCAGTGTAGTTGTAGATCACGTTCTCGCACGGCACGCCGCCCAGGTTGGTTCCGAAGTTGGACATCTGGTCCAGGTTTCCATCGATGTTCAGCACGACGGTAGAGGCGGTGGGAGCGGCAATGCTCAGCGCATTGGCGCCGTCGAAATCGGAACCGTGCAGATTGAACACGTTGAGGGCGGCGTCGGCGCCAGTGAGGCTGATCTGCCCGTACGCGTTCCGACCGCCAGCGCCATTGGCGGTGAGGCCGGCGAGAGAGTGTGAAAGGTTGCGCAGCTCGACGCCGGCCGCGGCAAAGTCGATGGGGTTCCCGCTGATGTAAGCGCCGTTCGGGATGCCAACGTAGGTCAGGCTGGCGGCGGCGCCGGATCGGATGTTGCCGTTGAACACCTGTCCGCTGTCGTATGCCAGCGAACCGCCCACGATGAGGTCATCGCGTGTGCCGTGGGAGTTCGAGAGGGCGTTGCCGACGCCATAGTTGGCGAATGTCGCAGCGCCGCCCACCGCAACGCGCCCCTCGGCATCCGTGCTCGTTTGCGTGTCATTGCCCAGCACGAAGACGTTGAAGTCGTTGGCTACGCCCAGATTGGCGGCCCTGCCTGCGCCGGCGATAGCAAAGACCGCCGTGCCGATAACGATGCTCTTGAGAGTGTGCTTCATTGGGTACTACTTCCTTCCAGACGTGGTGTGATATGCCTCTGTTGACATACGAAGCACGGCCACTGCCAACAGGCCGAAAGTTGGTAGCGAATACATCCAATCCCCCACGCGCGCAAGCGCGTTTCCGCCGCGGGTTGGACGCTCTGCCCCCGCAAGCCGTACTGGCGCTGCAGCGGGTGGGGTAGCGGGGATACGCCCATCGTCAGCTTGCCGAGCCGTCCGCGGCGATCACGTCCGAGGCGACGGGCGATGAATCACCCATTTGTGACGCATTTCGACGGGTCGACGGGGCAGCAATCGGGCCCCGGCGGATGAGCGGCATCCGCCGGGGCCCGGTATAGCGCAATGAGTTGGGGGTTACCCGCGCTCGCGGATTTCGGTACGGCCGTCGTCTCCGCCGACGACCACGCAGGCGGCAATGCCCAGGAAGAGGCCGGCATCAGCCACGCCGGGGGTAAGGCGCAAACGCTGGTATAGCCCCTCTGGGTCCTCAATGCGGCCCAGCGCCAGATCGGCTATGTACAGGCCGTCGTCTGAGACGAACGGCGCGCCATCCCGCATGCGCAGGGGAGCCGGGGCGATCTCTTGAAGCCGCGCCAGGGTGCGGCGGTATGAGAAGGGGAGGACCGCCACGGGGAGGGGGAAGGCGCCCAACGTCGCCACCATCTTGGCGGCGTCCGCAACCACGATCATCTTGCGGCTGGCAACCGCCAGCAACTTCTCGCGCACCAGCGCGCCGCCGCCGCCCTTGATGAGGCGGAAACATGGGTCCACCTCGTCCGCCCCATCGATGGTCACGTCCACGGGACCATCCAGGTCGTCAAACGGGGTTACCGCGATCCCAACCCTGCGCGCCAGCTCCTCGCTGGCGACGCTGGATGAGACCGCCGCGCGCAGCTTCAGCCCCGCGCGAACGCGTTCACCCAGTGCCACAATCGCCTGGCTGGCGGTGGACCCAGTGCCCAGGCCCACCACCATGCCGTCTTCCACCATCTCGGCCGCTCGTCGTCCGGCGGCCTGTTTAGCGTCAATCACAGAAACTCCATCTGGCCGGTCTGCCTGATTACGGCATGCAGATCCTTCAGCCTCTCCGCGTCCTCTTTGCGGGCCACCAGGATGGCGTCGCCCGCGTCCACAATCACCAGCCCGGAAACGCCCAACGTGCCGATCAGATGCTTGTTCCCGAAAATGATGCAATCCTCCGTGTCCACCGTTACCACCGGCCCGCGCGTTACGTTCCCGCCCTCCGGCGCCAGAACGTCGGCCAGCGACCGCCACGAACCCACATCGCTCCAACCCAGGTCAACCGGGACGGTGGCGAGGTTGGAAGCGCGCTCGAAGATGGCCGTGTCGATGGCTTCCTTGTCCAGACCCTCGAATGCGGACTGCATGACGTCGTCGAACTCCGGCGTGCCGATCGCCTTCTGGACTTCCATCAGGGCCGCGTAGTGGGATGGCTTGTACTTATGAATGAGTTCCAGCAGGGAAGAAACCTTCCACACGCTGATGCCAGGGTTCCACAGATAGCGGCCGCTTTCCAGGAACTCCTGGGCGGTCTCCACATCGGGCTTCTCGAGAAACTGCGCCACGCGGCAGACATCGTCGTGCCCCGGCAGGTGCCGGCCCATCTCAATGTAGCCATATCCGGTGGCCGCGTAAGTTGGCCGCACGCCGATCACCACGCCGTCGCAATCTCCGGCAGCCGTTTCGGCCACGCGCAGGGCGTCCAGGAACTCCGCGTCATTGGCGATGTACGAATCCGCCCAACCGACGAAGATCACCGCGTCCGGGTCCTTGGCGGCCACGTGGATGGCGGCCAGGCCCACGGCCAAGTTGGTGCCGAGGGCAAACGGCTCCCCGATCACCTGAGAGCGCGGAACGCCGGGTGAGTGCTCGGCCACGCGGTCCACGTATCGTTTGCTGGTGACGATCCAGACGTTCTCGGGCGCCACCAGGGGCAGCACGCGGCGCACCGTCTGGGTCATGAGGCTTTCCTCGCCGATCAGCGCATGCAACTGCTTCGGGTTGTCTTCGCGTGACAGCGGCCACAGCCTCGTCCCGCTGCCGCCCGCCATGAATACCGCAACCATACAGAATGCCTCCACGGAAAGGATGTGGAACGTGGGTTGGGCGCGTGAATTCCGGCTGACCCCAGCCGAGATCCTGCCGTCTAGCCCACATCCCTCGCCGCTATGACTTTGCTCCGCAGGAACGGGCCGAAATCCACCGGGGAGCGGGTTTCGATGGATTCCTCCACCGCCAGACAGATGCCCAGCGTGTGGATGTTGTCTTCGATGGGGCAGAAGCCAAGGCCCGGGGCCGGCTCGCCGGCTTCAACCCGCGCCATCGCGTTCTGGAACTCGGTCCACACGCGATCCATGCTGTTCCGCGTGTCTTCATCGGTGCCCAGGCCGGGACGCGCGGCCACCTCGCGCCCCTCGACGTCGTAGACCCGCCACGCTCGCCCCTCGTGCCCGAACGAAAGCGTCTGCTCCTGTCCGATGATCTCCCAGTGCCCGGGCCAGTCCGTGGACACATGAGTGGCGCCCCAAGTGGCGTCGTACGCAACCTCCACGCCGCCGGGAAACGTGAGGTGCACGTCCAACGCGTCGTACCCGATGCCGGGCGACCAAGGGCTTCGCCAGCCCTGCGCCGTTACGGTCTCCGGATCTGCGCCCAGGAGGAACCGCATCATATCGAAATGGTGGACGCACATTTCGAAGCCCAGAGGAATTGCTCCAGGCAGCGTGAGGTGATAGTGGGGGGGCGAATGGCGGAGTTCGCGGAGGAAATGCACGTGCATCCCTCCAACGGGGCCGGTGGCTCCGCTCTGAATGGCTTGTTTCGCGAGCCTCGTAACCTCGCAGAACCGGTAGTTCTGGGCGACCATGAACACGCCCTCACGCAAGGCCGCTTCGGCGAGCAGCCGGCTGGCGGCGCCGGCGGTGTGCACGAGGGGCTTATCCACCAGGATGTGCCGGGCCTCTTCCAGCGCGCGGTGGAGCAGGGGCACGCGGGCGGGGTTGGGAAGCGACACCGTGACCGCATCGGTGAGGCATGCCGCCATGGCCGCCTCGGCGCTGGAGAACAGGCGGTTCCGCATCACCCCGCGCTCGGCGAGGCGGGTTAAGACGTGAGGGTTCGCGTCCGCGAAGGCAAGCACATCCACATCGGGGTTGGCCAGCGCCCGTTCCGTCCAGTTCCACCCCCAGCCGCCCGCCCCCAGGATCGCCAGCGTGAAAGCCATGGTCGCCTCCGTCCTCGCAAGGGAATTACGCTTAGTCTAAGCGTGCCCGCCCCCTTTGGGCAACCGCAAGTAGAACGCGCGTGGAGCCTGGCGTTTCGAGAGCCAGACTCTACTTATCCGTTACCGCTCGCATGTCTTCCTTCAGGCCCACGGCGCCGCCGATGAAGGTCAGCGCCAACACGCAGCCGCTCAGCAGGAAGGGCGAGCCGTGCCCATGCAGGTCGCGCAGCCACATCCCGAGCGTTGGGCCCGCTATGGCGCCAACCCCCTGCGCGGTGGCCACATATCCATACACGCGGCCGCGCCACGAGATCGGGGCGAGGTCCGTGATGATCGCCAGCCAGGCGGGGATGCTGAGCAGGAAGCCGAGGATCATCGGGATCGCCACAGCCAGGAACCATGCAACGGTGTGGTGCATCGGCAGCAGGAACATTCCAATCGAGGCGAGGCCGAGCCCTATCATAACGCTTCGCACCCGGCCCCAGCGACCGCCAAGCCCGCCGATCGGCACCGCCAGCACGGCAACCGCCACAGCAAGCACCAGGAACGGCCAGCCGATGTGCTCCTCCTTCAGCCCCAGGTCCACTTTCACGTAACGGACCAGCGGTCCGTTCATGATCTGGAGGCCTAGCGTCTGGAAGAAGGACATCGTCATGAAGAAGGCGAGCACGGGGAAGATCATCCGGTGCTCCGCATCGGGATGCGGGCTCCCATCTTTGTGCGCGGAGCCGCGATGCCAGGGGATCAGGAATCCGGCCGTGGCCAGGGCCGCGCCGAACACAGCGGCTGTGAAGGGGAATACGTCATTGGCGTGCGCCGCCACCTTCGTCACGATGCTCTTCAGGATCGGCGCAACGCCGAGGCCGATCATATACATCATGTTGAACACGCTCATGGAGTGAACGCGCTCTTCGTCTGTGGTTACGTCGGCCACGCTGGCGAACACGCTGGGCCACAGCGCCGCGCCGCCCACGCCGTTCACGGCGGAGAGGACCATGAACGTGGCCCATCCGGTGGCGCGCGTCATCAGAAGCACGCTGGCGATCGACACGAGGATGCCGAACACGATCAGGGGTTTACGTCCAACGCGATCTGAAAGGTGCGCCAGCGGCGCCTTGAACAGCGTCTCGGCCAAGAGGAACGCCGAGAGCACGGGACCGATGTACCGGTCGCGCCAGCCCAGGGTATCACCCAGGTAGAGGGGGAGAGCGACGGTAACGACGAGGGCGTACGCGATCTCGCAGAACAGCGAAACGCCCACCAGCCCGATCAACCGTCGGGCTAGCGGGCGTCGCATGTACGCTTCCGGCGCGTGTCGGATGCCTTGTGATTCCATAGGGAGCAGTGCTGGGTTCTGAATGATGAGTGATGGATGCCGAACGGCCCCGATGGACGACGCCCTTGATGAGCGCCAACATCGGGCTTCATCACTCATCACTCAGAGGCGGCGGCTAGATCTCAACTTCGCGGCCGAGTTCGGCGGACTTGTAGATGCCGTCGATGATCTTGTTCACCGTGAGGCCGTCTTCCACGGGGACAACGACCGGCGTGTCATTGATGATGGCGTCACAGAAGGCCTGGATTTCCAACTCGAAGCCCTTGGTGGGCTCCACGAACTGGGGGGTAATGTCCAGCAGCACGCCATGGTCTTCGCGGTACACCGCAAGCGGGTACATATCGGCGCCGCCCTGATCGCCCAGGAGGCTGATCTGGCTCAGGGAGTTCCCCTTGATGTTGGCGGCGAAGCTGGCCTCAAGGAGAAGCACGGACCCGTCATCGAACCGGATGAACCCGGCGCCGAAGTCCTCAACGGTGAACGTCGAAACGTCCCACTGGCCCATCAGGCCTACAACGCCCTCGCGGTTGCCGAACTTGGTGACCGAGATCCCGCTGACGCTCACAGGCTTCTTGTTGCCCATCAGCCAGAGGGTGAGGTCGAGAACGTGCACGCCGAGGTCGATCAGCGGGCCGCCGCCCTGCTTGTCCTTCTGCCCAAACACGCCCCAGCCCGGAATGCCGCGGCGGCGCAGCATTTGCGCGCGACCGTAGTAAATGCCGCCCATTTCGCCGGCGTCGATAAACCGCTTCAGCACCTTCGCCTGAGCGTCGAACCGCATCACGAAGGCCACCTGGCACTTCTGGCCGGTCTCCTTCGCCACGTCCACAATCTCCTGAGCCTCAATGGCGTTCATCGCCAGCGGCTTCTCGATGAGAACGTGCTTTCCGGCGCGCATCGCGTCGATCGCCGGCTGCTTGTGCATGAAGTTCGGCGTGCAGATCGACACGGCTTCCACTTCTTCCATCGCCAGCAGGTCATGGTAGTCGGTGAAGGCATTGGGGATGCTGAACTTCTCCTTGGCCTTGTTCAGGGCCTCCTCGTTGATATCAGCAATCGCCACAACTTTGGCGTTGGGACACGCTTCGTACGCTGGCAGATGCGCATTGGTGGCGATTCCACCCGCGCCGATGACTCCAATGTTCACGGTCTTCACGACGTTACCTCTTTCCTGGGGTTGGTTTCCCGATCATTATGTCGACTCACACCCGGCCCAGGAAAAGTATTGTTATATAACATCGCTCGACTCGCACGCCTGGCAGCTACATCCCCAGGAAATCCCGTACGATAGCCGCGAACTCGGCCGGCTTCTCATCATACGGAGCGGCGCCGCATTCCGGGATGACAACCACGCGAGCGTCGGGATTAGCGCAGAGGTCGGGCTCCGACGCCTCAAAGGGGTTCATCCGATCATGGTCGCCCCAGATCGCCAGCAGCGGGAGGCGGATTCCCGCGTAGGCCGCACGCGCGTCCGCCCACACGTCTCCGTTCAGAAACCCGTACGGCGCGCACACGGCGTTCGGTTGGTGCGATGTCGCCCAGGCATACTCCACCATCTCGTGGGTAACGGCCCAGGGATTGTAGTAGACCTGATGCTCCAAAGTGCGGCGTATGGAGGCCTTCGACACGATGCCGTTGTATAACGCCTGACCCCACACCGGCAGTCCGGCGGCCTTGCTCAGTGCCCGCACGGCGCCGGGGGGAGCAACGTTGCCTGCGTGGAGACCGGTGGGGGAGGCGACAACAATGTGGCTGAACGCGCGCGGGTCTTCCGCGGCAGCCAGAAGCGCGTGCGCGCCGCTGACCGATGAGGCGATCAGGACGGCCGGGCGTTGCACCACGTCGAGCACGAAGTCATGCAGGAACCGAACGTAGGTCTGGGCGTAATAGGGGCGGTCGACGCGTTCGCTCAGGCCGTATCCGGGCAGATCCACCGTGAATACCAGGTGATCGGCGGACAGCTCGCGGAATGCCTGTTTCATCTCGTACGCCGAGGCCGCGGCGTTGTGGCTGTGCAGCAGGACTACCGGATCTCCCTCGCCTGCGCAATAGTAATGAACGCGTCCGCCATCCCAATCGTAATCGCCCTGCGGCGCAGGAATGGCCGGCCACAGCTGCGGCGCCTTGCGCGATAAAGCATTGTTGATCGCCGCAGCGGCGCCGGTCGCCGCGGCCAGCGCCCCCACGGCGGTGAGAATCGGCTTACCCTTCACTGATTCGTTCCTCCTCGAGGCGGCGCCCCGAAAAACGGGGAAGGGCCGGTGGCCCTTCCCCAATAAGCAACCCTCTCTCTTGCATCATCTCGCCGAAGCATGTACCCACAGCCCCATGGCGCGAAACAGGGTCAAAGTTCGACTTTCCGCCATGCGCCCTCGTCGATGGAAGCGTTCAGCGCGCCCACGATAGCCTGCAGGCGAAGGGCATCGTGAAACGAAGGGACGGGTTTCGCCGCCTGGCGAATTGAGCGAACAAAGGCGGCCCTCGACGCCGCCTGCGCAAAGGCGATGGGGCCGATGCCCAGCGGGGGAGCGCATGGCGCCTCGGTCCAGCCGGCGCGCGTTTCGTCACGCACTTGGAGGGTGTTCGGGCGGTCGAGGTCGTACCGGATGGCGCCGCAAGCCCAGGTGGCTTCGAACTGGAAGACCGGCTCCGATATCGACGGGTCACGCCTCAAGATGAGCGAACCCGCGGCGCCGCTGGCGAACGTCAACATCGCGCGCGCGCCTTCACCGGCGGAGCCCCGGCCGTCCGGCGTGCACGGCTCCAGCACGGCAACAACTTCGGATACGTCATCCGCCAGCCAGGTTACGAGGTCCAGCGCGTCCGCGCCGATCTCCTCCAACGGTCCGCTCGCGGGGGTTCCGACGCTCGGAATGGCGACCACCAGGGTAATGTGCGCCAGATCGCCCATGTCGACGGACCAATGCGTTTTCGCCCAAGCCACCGCCGGGATATGGCGGGCGAAGCCGCCCGCCTGCTTCATGCCGGGACATCTGGCCGAGAGGGCGGCGATTTCCGCCGAGTCGCGCGCATCTTCCGCAAGGAGAGGATCGCAGAAGATATGTTTGCCCGCCGCCATTGCGGAGCGCAGGATTCCGGCGCGATCCGCGAGAGGCGCCGCCACGTCCAGCGCGTCCACTTCGGCGTTCGCGATCAGATCATCCGGATCCGTGAAAACGAGCTCAAACCCGGAGCGCCGGGCTGCCTCGGCCTCACGGTCGTCGTTTACCGACACGGCAACCAGTCGGGCATGCGACTCATCGCAGGCCAGCGGGAGGCACGTCCACGCAAGCGCCGCACGTCTGGCCGCGGCGCCGAAACCCACCAGTCCGATCCGGAGATCCAAAGCGATACCTCCCTATGCTGCGATGCTTCCATTCTAGCACGGTCGCCAGTTGTAGTCGCACAGGAGAAGGGCATCAGATCACGCGCGAAAAGGCCGGATGCCGCAAGCGGCGCCCAGCCTTTTCGCGAGCCTTTGGAGGGCTATTGCGGGTACTTCGTCCCGCGGATCGCCACCGCTTGGGCCTGCCAGAGTGACTTCGCCTGCGTGTCCGGCGTCAACGCTGTGCGAACGGCCGCGCGGCCCTCCTGGATCGGGCCAACGTATGGCGCCAGCCACAGGAACCATGCCTGCTGGCTCTCATTGTTCAGCGTGGCCGTCTTTGGGGCGGCGAAGCCCACGCGCACCACCAGCGTGTCGTCGAACGCCAACGACCCTGCCGCGGGCACCAGGGTACTCTCTTTGCGAAGGATTGTCACCGTATAATCGAACGGCCGCAAGCCGTAGTTCGTTGTCTGGCCGTTCACGCGACCGCTCCAGGAGGTGAGGCTGCCGGAAGCCGCTTGTTTCTGATACAACAGCGGGATCGGCGCCGAAAACGCAATCGTCTCGTCCGCAACCCCGTCCATCGGCGGGAAGGTGGCCTTCACCAGGTAGAGGTCCCCAACGGCATCTTTGAAGATGTCGTACTGCGCTCCATCCGTACGCCCGTACACGCGCACGGTGTAGCCCTGATATGCGTACGTGGAAGGCACCGAGGCGGTGGACATGTCGCCGAACTGATCGGCGTAGCTGTAGGAATCGGCCGGGATTGTGGGCGTGATCGTGCGCACGGCGGGATTCAGGGGCCAGTAGTCCAGTGCGGGTTGGTCTGTTTCCAGGCCGGCGGCCCGCCGCAACACGCGCACGCCGTCGGCGATTTTGATGGCGCGGTCTCCAAACGTCGTTGCCGATGCTCGCGGGTCCACATCCCCGTACCGGGCAATCCTCAAATCGCGCTTGCCGCCGTAGCGCCGTCCGCGCGCATAGGCAAGAACCGATTGCGCATCGGCAACGGTTACTTTGCCGTCGCCGTCCACGTCTCCGTACTGAGCGCGGCACTCGCAGCCGAAGCCGACCAGACAGACCGCCAGCAGGGCCGTCCCATACCACTTTGCGTTCAACGGAGCCTCCATGAGCGTAACTTCGGCTTCAGATAAGCAAGCAAGCCTCATGTAGGTCTGGCACGGAGTGTGCCAAAAGGCTGGTCGGTTATCGGCCTGCCGGTTCAGCGCCGGCATCGCCTTCAGCGGGGGAGAGCCCAACTTCCGGCGTAGAGCGGATCGCCCAGAAAGAGCGCTCGAGCCGTGCGAGGGGTGTCCATGGAGAGGAGGGCGGCTTCCGCGAACGAGAAGCCGCGCGCGATGTACTCCATCAGCGCGTCGGGCTTGGGGTGATATTGGTAAGGCTCGTCGATTACGCCAACGAGACAGGTAACGCCATGCGCCAGCGCGCCGCCCGCGAAATAGTCGCCCTGACGGAATCGCGCGGCGGAGGAGCTATCGTAGTCGATCGCCACGCTGCCGGGCAACCACTGAAACACGTCGTGGTAAACGCCGTAGTTGTACCAACCGGCGTAGAACAGCGCGTTCGGCGCGCTAGTAGCTGCTTCGCCATCCCGCCACCTGGGCGAGCCGGAGCCGCCAATCTCGGCGTACGTTACCTCGTCGCGCCATGGGATGCCGCGTTCGGAGAAGGTCAGGATCGTCCGCGCGATGGAGGCGTCGATATGCGCATACGTTGAGTAGTCCGGGGTCCATGCCCGTAGCGCGGCCAAATCGTAGGGACCGCCGTTATAGTTGGAGGCGCGCGTGTCGATGTAGGCCGTGCCAGCGGAATCGAGGCCCGGGCTAGCCTCGGCGAGTATGGCGTTGTCCACCATGGCTTCGCACGAGGCCACGCTGGGTCCGTCGATGCGGGATACCAGGTAGACGGGGTCCCGCGATACCGCGCCATTTGCGTCCGCGGCCGGTTGGCCCATCGGCCGGCCGCCCACGCCGAACCGCGATCGCGCATAGCGGTAGGCCGGCGCGGACGGCGGCGCGAAGTAGCTTGGAGCGGACGACCAGTTCTCGGCATCCGTGCGGTAGAGGTCCATGACGGCGGTGTCGAGAGGGATCCGTTCCCAGTAGCCGTTCGGCCCGGTCACATAGAACTGGAACGGCATGCCGAACGTGAAGAGGATGGTATCCACGTTCTCGCGTCCCAGCTCGTCGATCCGAGCCTTCAGAGGCTCCACGACGGCGTGGTAGGCATCGGTCCAGTTCGCCCGGCCGCCGCCGTCCGTCATCGAATGGCTGTAGAACGACTCGGTATCCGCCCAAGTCACCGGGATGAGGTTCGCCGCCGGGACGCCGCGTTTCGCCGCGTAGTGCTCGGCCACCTGTCGACCATCGGGCTCGCCGTCACCGTCCGTATCTCCGGCCGCCGTGTTGTAGACGATCACCACACGCCGCGCCCGATCCGCTGTGACCAAAGCAGACTGACTGGCCACCGACTTCAGCGCCGCCACCGCCGAAACGATGGAGACAGGGCCACCCTCCGCGCGCACATCGGGCGGCCCCGTCGCCGCAAGCCCTCCGGCCCGCGCGATGCCGGCGGCCACGTCAATCCGGTCGGTCTGACGGTTTCCATCCAGGTCATACGCGCGCCCAGGAGTGTCTGGCACGTAGCGAAACAGGCCGCCGTCGCCGCAAGCCCAACCGTGGTACGCATCGCGGAAAGCCACGCAGAACAGCCGACCCGGCGGCGAAAACTCGTGAGTCCAGGTCGCCCCGGAGTTGGCCGTCCGCATGATCAGCCCCTTTGCGCCGCTTGCGGTTCTCTCGCCCACGGCCCAAGCATGGGCCGCATCCGGCGCGGATAGCCCATGGAAGGTTGCGCCAGAGACCGTTGCCTGAGACTTCCAGGTTGCGCCGCCGTCCACAGTGCCCAGGATCGCGCCGCCCGTGCCCGCTACCCAGCCTGCGGCGTCTCCGGCGAACGCCGTGGCCAGGAAAGCGCCCGCCCCGCGCACTTCGGTGGACACGCCGGTTGCGGTCAGCCTGCCGCCGAGCGCCGTCTGGCCGTCGGTTCCAGCCACCCGGGGAGTTGTCAGTCCGGTTGCCTGAATAGACGAGAGCATCGGGTAGGGGGCCGTGCGCTCCCGCCAGGCAGCCCCGTCCAGCGTCTCGAAGACATGGCGGCCCTCCACCGCCAGTGCATGGGTCGGGGAGACAGCGGAGATCGCGAAGTCCGGCGGATCCGGGATCAGCGTGCCCGCGTTGGGGAGGGTGGTTTCCGTCCACGTATGGCCGCGGTCGGTTGTGTGGTAGAAAGCATAGTCGCCCGGGGCGCCGCCGGGGTCGAAGTTGGGCCGCCGCCAGCCGAACAGCCAGCCGTTGTCGCGGTCCGCGAACGCCGCGGCGAAAAGCTGAACGTCCTGGAACGGATATTTGTTGAAGGAAGGCTCACTGACGGGGGCGTCGAGCGGAAGCTCCCAGAGGAGGCCATCATTGATGCTGTGGTAGACCGCCGTGTTCCAGCGGACGCGCGTCTTATCGTCCTGGAATTCGTAATCGTAGGGGGCCACGGCCCAGACATCCGATGGCCCGGCCGCCGCAACTCCGGTCAACGGGCGCGTGAATCCGTCGGCGTACGGCAGGTCCGCGCCGAGCCATTCGGCGCGAGAGACCTGCGCAGTGAGCGCCAGCAATGCCGCTGCCAGTGCCGTATTCGCTCGCATCATGTCGCCATGTTACCACACCGCAACACCCTCTCACCCCTCCGCGCATGCGACGTCCGCCTCCCAGAGGCGTTACACTTATGGCGAAGGCAAGCGCTCCAACCCGGATGGCACGGCGCCCCGGAACGTGGAGGCGCAGCCGATTCCTATCTTCGCGCTTTAAGTGGCTGATCGTCGCACGTTCGCGAATCTGCGGCATTCAGCCTCCGCGCACGCGTTTCATTAGGCCGTCGCCCGAGGCGGCCATAACGAGGAGGCTGATACCTGATGACGACACCGGAAGCGAGTTGCGCCCCGGCCTGGGGCAAGGCGAACCTGGCCAAAGTGGATCCGGAGATCTACGAAGCGATCCGCAGCGAGGAACGGCGCGAAGAGCAGACACTGGAGCTCATCGCCAGCGAGAACTTCACCAGCCCCGAAGTGCTGGAATGCCAAGGCAGCGTGCTCACGAACAAGTACGCCGAAGGCTACCCCGGCAAGCGGTACTACGGCGGCTGCGAGTTCGTGGATGTCGCCGAGACCCTCGCCATCAACCGCGCCAAGGAGCTGTTCGGCGCGGAGCACGCCAACGTTCAGCCGCACTCCGGCAGCCAGGCGAACATGGCTGTCTACCTGGCCATGCTCCAGCCCGGCGACACCGTAATGGGCATGGACCTCGCCATGGGGGGCCACCTTACCCATGGCCATCCGCTCAACTTCTCCGGCAAGCTCTTCAACATCGTCTCGTACGGCCTCGTGCGCGAGACCGAGCGGATCGATTACGATGACGTACGCGCCAAGGCGCTTGAGCACAAGCCGAAGATGATCATCGCCGGCGCCAGCGCCTATTCCCGCATCATCGACTTCGCGAAGTTCCGCGAGATCGCTGATGAGGTAGGGGCGATCTTCATGGTCGACATGGCGCACATCGCCGGCCTCGTGGCCGCCGGCCTGCATCCTTCGCCGGTTCCCTACGCCGATTTCGTCACGTCCACCACCCACAAAACGCTGCGAGGCCCACGCGCCGGCCTGGTGCTCTGCAAGGAGCAATTCGCCGTCGCGCTGGACAAAATGGTGCTTCCCGGCATCCAGGGCGGCCCGCTGATGCACGTCATCGCCGCCAAGGCCGTCTGCTTCAAGCAGGCCATGGGGAACGACTTCAAGGCCTACCAGAAGCAGGTCATCGTCAATATGAAGGCGCTCGCCACCGGCCTGGAACTCGCCGGCCTGCGAATCGTCTCCGGCGGCACAGACAACCACCTGGCCCTCGTGGACCTTACCGAGACCGGGGTCTCAGGCAAGAAGGCCGAGAATCTGCTGGACGCGGTGGGAATCACCGTCAACAAGAACATGATCCCGTTCGACCCCCGCAAGCCGATGGTCACCAGCGGCATCCGCGTGGGAACCGCCGCCGTCACCACGCGGGGCATGGGCGAAGCCGAGGCCAGCGAGATCGCCAGCCTCATCGCGCGAACGCTGAAGGCTGCCGACGATGAGGACGCCAAGGCGTCGATCCGCCGGGAAGTGCTGAGCCTCTGCAGCCGCTTCCCGTTGTACTCACACTGATCCCCCTCACAACCTGCCGTCCCGAAGGCGCGAGAAGACTCTCCCCTCCGCGCCTTCGGGGCGATTCCGCCCGAGCCGAGCTGACTCCTATGACTAGCATCCGCTCCCTGGTTGTACTGGCCGCCCTTGCGGCCTCGGCGTCATCCATCGCCGCGCCAACGGCGCCGGCCGCCGTCCTCGCTAACACCCCCTGGAACATGAAGTGGGACGGCAGATCCGGCCCTCTACTCCCCCTCTCCGAGCCGCCGGCCGCCACAGTAGATGTGCTGGACATCCGGCGCGCCTCGCCAGAGTGGCAGCGCGCGGCGCTCACCCTCCAGGGACTGGTCAACCGCACGCGCCCGAGCATTTACTGCCTCGTCTCGGACACGGACCAGGAGTGGCTAGACAGGATGGTGCGCGCCGGCGCCATCCGCCGCACCCGCAGCGCCGCCTCCCCGATGGAGCTCATACGCCGCCATCGCGGCCTGCTGCGCGGCGTCGAGATCGTGGACCCGGACCTCCTCTCCTCCGTCAACGTGGCGTACATGCTCGCAAGCGTGGAGAACGGGCTGCCCGTTTCGGCGGATATGGTGAAGACGCTGGGGCTGCCGGTGCTCCACGATCTGCGCGGCAAGTGGAAGACGAACGCCGCCGCCTATCAGTGGGCCTTCGACAACCTTTGGCCGAAGCTGGGACATTCCGTGATGTCCTTCTCCGCTCCGCACCACACGATGCCGCGTGATTACCTGGTTCAGCACAAGGCCTTCCAGTTCTGGATCACCGGCCCGGTGGACGGGGTTCAACGCGGCGCCAACCCCACCGCTGAGGCCCGGGTGATGCAGCGCGTGCTGGCCAAAGCGCCCGCCAACATCGCCGTGCTGGGATATCCATATGCGGGCGAGAACGTGGGCATCCAGGAGACGCCAGGCGTCTCGCTCATTTCGAAGTACGCCAAGTACCTAGTCGCCACCGATTTCGACTCCAACCTCAGCCTCCACTCCGGTATCCGCATCCCGCCCCTGCGCCAACGCCACCCGGCGCCGCCGAAGCTGGACCGATCGAAGGTCTACGTAACGTTCACGATGTCGGACGGCGACAACCTCCAGGTCTACCAGCAGCGCTCATTCCAGAACATGTGGGCGAGCCCGCTACGCGGCAGCATCCCGGTTGGTTGGACGATTTCGCCGTCCGCCGCCCGCCTGATTCCGTTCATCACCCGGTGGTTCTATCAGCGCGCAACGCCCGCGGATGAGTTCATCGCCGCCGTTTCGGGCGTTGGGTATATGTACCCGGACGATTACGCCCAGGCCTATCGAGCGCAGGACCGCCGTCGCGTCTATAACGGGTTCATGGCGGAAACCGGTTCAACGATGCGGGCGATGGACATGCGCGACATCTGGATCATGGGAGCCACGCGCGCCGACGCTATCGCGCCATATGCGGAACAGATACCGGGCCTCAGCGGCATCTTCCCCGACTACGGCCGGCGAGCGGCGGACTATGCCCACGCCACTTACCCCACCTCGAATGGCGTTCCGGTGTTCCATTGCGTGGATGACTGGGGCGCGCCGGAGCACGTGGCTCTGCAGGTCCGCGCGATGGCGCCGCCGACCCGTCCGGCGTTCATGCACATCTTCGCCCAGAACTGGGGGGCCGACCTCCCGAAGTTCGCCGCCGTTATGAAGGCCCTTGGACCCGGATTCATTGCCGTGCGCCCGGACCACCTCTCCGCGCTCTACCGCCAGGATATGCGGCTTCGCAAAGTGGAGGTGCAGGGGCCGCCCTCCGTTACGGCCATGCAAGGCCACGGCGCCGACGTTGAGTTCGCCGTTCGGAATCTCACGGGCCGGACCATCGCCGCCATGGTATCCGCCTCCGGAGCGGGCTCCGGCTTCCATGGAGGCGAGGTCTCCCTGCGACCCTATGCGACGCACACGGTTCGCCTGCCGGGCGTCAGCCGGGCGGGCCGCATCTCCGTTACGGCCCGCGGCGCGTTCGGCGTCGTTTCCGCGTCCACGACGGCTCGCGTTACGCCGGCCTCCGAGCTCACCGCGCCCCTCCCGAAGGGCGCGCTCCGCTTCGTGCGCCGATATGACGCCGTCTCCATGCCGCACCGCGCCGGCCGCGATGTGGCCGACCCGGGCGCCTCCAGCGGCCGGTCCTGGGTCACCGTGCCCGGCCCCCTGGGGAACAGGGACGCCGGGATGGTGGTGTATGGCCCTTATGTTACGCTGCCGAAGGGCCGCTACGTTGCCGTGTTCCGCTTGAAGCGAACCGGCCCCGGAACCGGACCCGTCGTTCGACTGGACGCCACGGTGGACGGAGGGAACCGCACCCTCGCCGCCGCTCTGGCGCCGTCTGACGCCCTCCCCGAGAACGAATGGCGCTCCATCCCCCTGAACCTGAACTATCCCGGCGGCGTTCTTGAGACGCGGATCGACTGGCTTGGATCCGCTCCCCTCGCCATCGACGGCATCACGCTGTACGAAGAAGCTGGCAGCGGTCGGTGATCATCCGTCAACCCAATCTCCCACACGCCAGGCGGCCATCTGCCTGGCGTGTGGGAGATTGGGTTGACGGATGAAGATAGATATCTCGCGGCTTTTCGCTATTATTTGCCCAGCCCCTCTTAAATGTTATATAACAATACCATGCCGAAACGTCGCAAGTGGTTTTCACTGCTGGCCGCCGGGGCTGTTGCGTTCCTCCTTCCGGGATGCGGCCGCCAGGCGAAGTCCGGCCCAACGGAAATCGTCTACTGGACTGGGTGGAGCGGGTTTGAACTGGAGCTCCAGCACAAGATGGTGGACGAGTTCAACCGCACGCACCCGAACATCCACGTCCGGATCCTCTCTGTATTCAACGCCACCGGGGACAACCAGAAGGTCCACATCGCGATGGCCGGGGGAGACACTCCCGACGTCTGCTCGGCGGTCTGGACCAACGAGCTGGCGGGCTACGCGATGCGCGGAGCGCTGTCCCCTCTGGACGATTTCCTGAAGGCCTCCGGCCGCCGCCCGGACGAATTCGTGCCCGGCGCCTGGGATATGCTCCAGTACCACGGCCACACGTGGGGGCTCGTGGGCACGCTCACCGCCAACTTCATCGTCTACAACAAGGATTCGTTCGAGCAGAAGGGCCTCAGGCCGCCCACGAACCTCGCGGAGTGGGAGGCCGTGAACACGGCGCTCACGGAGCGGACCCCGGGCGGGTCGTACAAAGCCTACGGGATGCGTCCCTCCAGCCTGATGGATTGGGCCTATGTGTTCGGCGGCCACTGGTACGAGCCGAAAACCGGCAAGGTGACCGCCACCGATCCCGGCAACGTGCGCGCGCTGAAGTTCCTCCAGGACTTCGCGAAGAAGAACGACATCCGGCGGATGGAGGTCTTCGAGAGCACGTTCGGCAGCAACCAGACGCCCTCCGGGCCGTTCTTCACCGGCAAGCAGAGCATGCAGGCCACCGGCCCCTGGATTGAGCAGTTCATCGAACGCTACGCGCCGAAGAACTTCCGGTACGGTTGGTTCCCGTACCCGGCTCCGCCCGATGGACGCCCGCTGTGCACCACCCTGAATTCCAGTTGCTTCGTGATCCCGGCCGCCAGCAAGCACAAAAAGGAAGCGTGGACCTTCCTCAACTGGTTCCTCAGCCCGAAGCAAAACGAGCAGTTCTGCCTGGGCATCGATAACGGCTCGCCGCTGAAGGCGGTGGCCGCGTCGCCGGCCCTTCAGAAGGACCCGCTGCTGAAGTATTCCGCGCTCATCGCCGGAGGGAAGAACGCCTTTGGCCCGCCGCAGATGCCCATCTGGCCGACGTACCTCGCTGAGATCCAGCGCGCTGAAGACAAGGCCACGCATAGCGGCGGCGACCCCTACACGCTGCTGCTGGCCGTGCAGAAGAAGGTGGAGAAGGCGCTGAGGGACGCCCAGCGCGAGGCGGTGTATTGATGACTCGTTATCCGTCTATCGCCGGCGCCCGATTTGCGCCGAGCAGCGCCGGGTCCACAACCATCTGTCCGGAGGGATTCCATGCTTGATACCGATACGCCCCGCGCCGGCGCTTCGCCCGCGGCCCGAATCCCGAATCCGCCGGTCAAACGGAAGGGGCAGGGGAATATGGCCCGCCGCAATCTGCGGAACGGCCTGTTGTTCGCCTCGCCCTGGATCGTGGGCTTCGTGTGCTTCACCCTGTACCCGCTGGTCGCTTCGATGTATTACAGCCTCTGCGCCTTCAGCGGCCTCAACCACCCCGTGTTCATCGGCCTCGAGAACTACCGTCAGATCATCTCGGACGAGTTGTTCACGAAGTCGCTGGGAAACACGATGTATATGGTCATCGTGGGGCTCCCGCTCAGCCTGATCGCCGCCCTGGCGCTGGCGATGCTGTTGAACCAGAAGGTGCGCGGCATTTCGGTTTACCGAACGATCTACTACCTCCCCAGTCTCGTGCCGGCTGTCGCCAGCGCCATCTTGTGGATGTGGCTGCTGAACCCTGAGATCGGCCTCATCAACCGGTTGCTGGCGCCGGCCTTCGCCGCGTTCCACTCGGCCCCGCCGGCGTGGCTGGGCGATCCGCACTGGGCCAAGCCCGCGCTGGTGATGATGGGCGTATGGGGCGCTGGGGGGAGCGTTATCATCTACCTCGCCGGCCTACAGGACGTGCCGACGTCGCTGTATGAGGCAGCCGATCTCGACGGCGCCACGGCGTGGGCCAAATTCCGGAATGTGACGGTTCCGATGATTTCCCCGATTATCTTCTTCAACCTGATCATGGGGATCATCGGCACCTTCCAGTACTTCACGCAGGCGTTCGTAATGACGCAGGGCGGGCCGCAGGACGCAACGATGTTCTACGCGCTGCGCCTCTTCAACAGCGCGTTTATCGACTGGAAGATGGGCTACGCCTCGGCGATGGCCTGGATATTGTTCGCCATCACCCTGGTGTGCACCATCGTGGTGATGAAAACCAGCGGGCGTTGGGTGTACTACGGAGGGGGCGACGAATGACCGCTGTCGAGAAAGCCGCGGGCGCCGCGCCCATGAAATCCCGCCGCAGCGCGGACCGCATCCGCCTCGTCGTGACGCACCTCTCGCTGATGGCCCTTGCCGTGGTGTTCGTGGCGCCGTTCTACTGGATGGTCTCCACCTCGCTGAAACAGGACCGGCAGATCTTCGACCCCGCATCGTGGTATCCGAACCCGGTGATGTGGGCGAACTACAAGCACGCGCTCACGTACATCCCGTTTCTCCGCTACACGGAGAACACTTTGCTCATCTGCGCAGTCAGTATGTTTGGTACGGTGCTCTCTTGCTCGTTGGTGGCTTACAGCTTCGGGCGCATCCAGTGGAAGGGGAGGGACGCGCTTTTCGTGCTGGTGCTGGCCACCCTGATGCTGCCCGGACAAGTGACCATGATCCCGGTATTCCTGATCTTCAAATGGCTGGGCTGGATCGGCAGCTACAAGCCGCTGCTGGTGCCCACGTTCTTCGGCAGCGCGTTCTACGTGTTCCTGCTCCGGCAGTTCTTCCGCAGCATTCCCGCCGAGCTCTCCGAGAGCGCCCGCATGGACGGCGCTACCGAAGGCGGCATCTACGCGCGCATCATCATGCCCCTCTCGAAGCCGGCTCTCGCCACCGTCGCCCTGTTTACGTTCATCGGCGCGTGGACCGACTTCATGGGCCCGTTGCTCTTCATCAACGATCCCAACAAATACACGCTCAGCCTCGGCCTACAACAGTTTGTCAGCCAGCACGGCGCGGAGTGGTCCATGCTGATGGCCGCCAGCACCGTGATGGCCCTTCCGATTATCGTCCTGTATTTCCTGGCTCAACGCACCTTTGTTGAGGGCATCACCCTTACCGGCATCAAAGGTTAGCCAGAAAGCCAATTGCCCATTGCGCCGTACACCGACGCGAGGAGGTTTCCCATGAAAACGTTAGCGCCGCGCCCCGGACGCGCATCCGGGTTCACATTGATCGAGCTGCTGGTCGTAATCGCCATCATCGCCATCCTCGCCGCCATCCTCTTCCCGGTCTTCGCCAAGGCCCGCGAACGCGCCAACATGACCGCCTGCTTGAGCAATACGAAGCAGATTGGCAATGCCCTGCACATGTACATCGATGACAACGACGACAAGCTGATGTACAACCCGTATTACACGACGGACTACCCCAACGCCGCGCGGGACATCCAGAAGAACTACATCGTCTGCCTCGAGCCCTACCTGAAGTCCCCTGACGTCTGGGCGTGTCCCAGCGCAAAACTGATCACGTCATCGACCTACGTCGTCCACAAAACGTACTACATTCACCCGGATTATCCCATCGACATGAAGAAGTACAAGAACGTGGGATACGCCATGAACGAGCCCATGATCGGATGGGGCGGCCGCACGCAGACGCCGGGAGCCGGACATGGGAGCCCAGCCCAGATGTCTAAGATGCGCGCCCCTGCCGAGATCGGCATATTCGGCGACGGCGAGTTCGCATATTCGTACGGCATATGGGTAAACAACGGCGGCTTCGCCGGCGATGTCGGCTCGTATGTGAGCGGTAAGGGAGACGTCTACTGGCCATGGTCCAAGCCCAGCAGCACCCAGTGGTACTACGGCCTGACCCGGCACATGGAAGGTAACAACTTCTCATTTGCAGACGGCCACGCCGCCTACTGCAAGCCCACGAAGTGCAACCCCAGTGGTGGAGAAGACTACCAGTACGGCTACTACCCGAAGGTCCGGGTGCTGTAGTCTATTCCAGAGGAGCCCGGGCAGAAACCCCGGGCTCCTCTGCACCAATCGCCAAGCTGTATCGCC
>DASXUL010000021.1:0-9781 GCA_036504855.1 Armatimonadota bacterium
CAGCCGGCGAGCCTCGGGCTCCAGAAGATCGCCGAGGAAGGTGATCGGAGCCAGGCGCTCACCGATCTTGCGCCGATGGTTGGAGGTTCCATCCTGGACCTTGAATCTCCGCTGACAAGCCCCTTGCCGCCGCTGGGTTCCTTTTCCGTTACCGTCGGCGCTGACGCGGCGCATCCGCTGCTGTCGGCCATGTGGATGCTGGGGCGCACGAACGACGGGTTCGCCGGGTTGGATTCAATCGACCTTGCCGCGGCGGCGGGAACGTCCATTGACGTTGTCGGATTGGACGCCGGAACGGAGAACAACAACGAGAAGGCCGCTTACATGGCCGCATTGGGCGGGCATCTGCGGGATCCGGAGAATGGGGTCATCCATCTGCACCCCGGCATTCTGGGGATCGCGGACGCGCCCATAGCTTGGAACTGGACCAACCCCGTGGCGCGGATCCAAGTGGCGCGAGCTTCGGCTGTGCCGGAGCCAGGCGCGTTGTCGCTTCTCGTCGTCGGCCTGTTGCCGCTCATCAGATATCGTCGTCGCCAGGCCGCTTGAGGCTCAGCCGGTCCGTGAAGCGCCTCATGATCGGTGGCTTTCCGTCAATCGTAGGGCAACCGATCATGAGGCGCTTCGCATCAGGGGCCGACTCACGCATTTGGGCACACGCCGGAGCAAACAGGCTCGCCGCGTCTTACCGAGGTCGCCGCCGTGTCAGCCGTGTGTTGCCCGCGCCTTCTGGTCACCTCATGGGTTTGGCTCCAGGCCCGTCGCCTTGCGCGCGATGCGGATGGCGTCCAGGATGTCGATCACATTCGATGATGGCGCCTCCTTCTCGGCGTTGAGCCGGGCGAACTCGGAGGTGACGGGATTTGCGAGGCCGGCGGCGGTCTGGAGGGCCGTGGTTACGTCGGAGAGGGTGAACGGAAGCGAGACGGCGGTTACCGTGATGTTGTCCGCCAGCAGGTCCGATGCCGCAAGCGCCGCGGGCGGTATTTCGATTCTCGCGTAGGGAAACGGCGTGGCCGAGGTGAACGAAATGTAGCCCTGGGGCATCGTGCCGCCGATGTAGGCGCCGCGGGCCACCGCATATCCGACGGCCGACGTCATGCCCGCGTCCGTGAACCCGGTCACCTTGATGATCGTGGTCGCCTCCGTCTGGTTGAAATCCGCGGTAGCAAACGTGAAGGAGATCATTGTCAGCGGCCGGCTGAACGCGATGTCCAGCGAGGGGTTGTAGACCGAGTTGGGATTGAGGTAGTTGCCGGTGAACTGCGGCATGTGGAAGTGCGTTGAGGCGTCACTTTGGACCGAGAAGCCTCCCGCGCCGGGGGTGGCCGAACTGAAACTGGCTGTCAAACCGCGTGATGTCTGGTTGAACGGGGTGCTCGCCTGGGTTGCCGTCAGCGGCGGATATCCCGTGTCGAAGTCGAACGTAACGCTTGTGGCGTCCAGGGAGTAGTTGGCCACGAGGGCCAGGTCGGCGGCGGCGGGAAAGCTGTACGTAGCAGACGCGCTTACCGGCGCCCCGCCATCTGTCCAGTTGTCGAAGACGAAACCGGCATGCGGCGTCGCAGTAACGGTTACGCTCGTCCCGCTGTTGTAGACGGCATCCCCCGTTGTGGATCCCGCATAGCCCGGTGACGAGGCTGTTGTGATCGTGTAGGCGGGGACGAAAGTAGCCTCCAACGTTCGGTCCGCGCTGGCCGTGAACGTGTAGTTGGCCGAGTTGCTGACCTGCGCTCCGTTCTCCATCCAGGCGGAGAACCCGAAGCCGGGGTTCGGCGTTGCCAGCAGGGAGACCGTGGAACCCAGTGGATAGGCGCCGGCGCCGGTCACTGTACCGGCATTTGCCGGAGAGACGCTTGCCGTAATGAGCGCCGTCGCTGCCTCCGCCGTGATCAGCGTGAACGCGGTGTCGCCGGGCACGCCGGATCGCCGGAGGTTGCCGCCGCCCAGCGTGCCGCCGGTTGTCACCTGGAAGTGGCTGCCGTCGCTGCCCGCCACCGGAGTCCCGACGGCGATGCCCCATCCATTGGGATACACATGCTGGAACGCCTCGATCTGCACCCAATACTTCGTTCCGCCAACGGCCTGAAACGGAGTTGGGAGCGCGAGCTTGTAGTCGAACAGGGGGACGCCGCCGAACGTGCCGGCGGGCGTCGCCCCGGCGTCCCCTCCCGCCATGTACTGGACCAGCGGAACGCCGGAGGGATCGGGCTCATTCACGTTCGGCCAAGGCGTGTTGGCGTAGATGCTGACCTGGAAGTCGACAATAGGTTGCGAGCCCCAGAGCCCTTTCAGCGTGTCGCCGCCCTTCCAGTCGATTTCGGTGATGGCGTGGCTCGCGGGAAGCACGAAGCTGTCGTAAGCCCACCCGTCCCCATCCATGCCATCCGGATCGAGAAACGAGGAGGAGATGAGGCCGCCTGGCGGGTTCTGCGCCTGGTTGAACACAACGGCCGCGCGGGCCTGTAGGGACAGCAGAAGCAGAAGCGCGGCGCCGATGAGTTTGCTCAATTGGAATCTCCTTTCTAGCGCGCCGTCGGGTTCCGGTGAACCGTTGGCCGCCATCGCTCAGCCTACAGCGCCATCGCCTTCCGCAGAATCCAGATGGCATCGTCCGCCTCAACCGCCAGGGCGCCGGTAACGTTGAGGCGGAGCATATCGTTCGGAGTGGCCGATTCCAGGCCCGCGGCGATCTCCAGCGCCCGGAGGGCCTCCGCCGGCGTATACGGCCCGGCGCTCAACTGAACGTGGACATCGTCGATCGCCAGCTCCTGGAAGTCGGGCGGCGAGCTGTTGGCGGCTTTACACCGCACCATGAGTTGATCGAACCCGGCTGGATCATAGAATCCGATGACCGTTCCCACCGCAAGGGTCTGTTCGGCCCCGATCTGGCCGGAGGACACCACCGTGGAGCCGGCCATGGTCTGCCAGTCCACCCAGGCGCTGCTGTTCCCCCAGGGCACGCCGTAGATGTCGCCCGTTGTCCAGCCGTTGCCGTAGAGGAATTCAACTCCGAACACTTTCCGGGTGTCGGCGGCGCGAATCGTGACCCAGGCTGTGTTCCCCCAATCGGCGAAGAAGAACGCCTGCGTTGCGGGGTCGATGGGGAGGTGGAACGGGTTGAAGAACGGCTGAACGGCGGGGCCCCAGCCCGCCGTGCTGTCGCCGTCTGTGCTGATGAACAGCAGGCCCTCGGTGTAGTCACTCAGCGGGGTCCCGTTGTGCGTGTAGTCCAGGCCGTCAAAGGTCGCGGACCTGTCAATCACGGTCACGGCCGATCCTGATCCACGAGTGGCGATTGTTGTTGCGAGAACGTGGGTGTTGAGCAGGAGACATGCCGAGCCGACTATGACCGCGCCAACCCGTTTCGGACTAACCATAGCGTCCCCCTTACCCGCTAACCATACCGGCGGCGCAACCGCTGCATGCCGCCGAGGGAGGTTTGTGGCCCAGGCTGCGATATCTGGCGGCGATCAGGCAACGGGGATCCAGGGCGGCACACGCGCAGAAGCGGTGACCCGCCCAGCGCAGAAGACCGGCTTCGCGCTGGGCGGCCCACCCACGAGCCGGCTTGGCGTTGTCGCAGACTGAGGTCACTACTCGCCTCAAGGGCTCCAGCAGAGCGGCAAAGCGGAATGCCCACGGATCGTGAGTGAGCTCACAAGCGCCCTGCCTGCCATGACCACCAGTATGCAAACAGCCTAGGAAACCCGCCCACGGGTAAAAAGCACAGGGGGACAGTACCCAGTTACCGGTTGGCGCGGTCCGCCGCCCGCCGCCCGGGGTCTCGCCACCCCGCCCAGAGGGCTCCGTGAACCGCTTCCCGTTGCGCGGTCACGTTGCGGCGTGCATCCTGCCCGGCGGCATCGGTGGTATAGTCAGGGTGTCTCAGTCAGGCACGAACGGGTTCGCCCGTCCATAGGTCCCGGATTGCGTTCACAAGGAGAGGACACATGGTCTTCCAACTCGCGCGAAACTGGCGCCAGATCGCCACGACGGCGCTGGTCATCGGCGCATGCGCGCGGCCGGGCGTCGCGCAGGATGGGCACACCACCTTTTCCTTGAGTTTTGAGGGTTCGCTCGTCAGCGCTCGGGGCACAGCCCCATCGGCAGCCAGCGGGGTGGCGTATGCAACCGGCGCGGTGGGCCAGGCCGGCAATTTCGGCGCTCCCAATCTGGTCCTTTACCCCGCTGCTGGCAACCTGAACGCACAGGAGGGCACGCTGGAGTTTTGGATCAGGCCGCATTGGAACGGAGGCGACGGCCAGGGCTACGCGGTGCTGAAGCAGGGCGACGGAGGCGGGATGCTGTTCGTCAAGGACGGGGCGAATAACCTCCGCAGCATCTTCAACCGCTACAGCGTCGGCGGACAGCCGGAAGCCGGCGTGGCCATCAATATCGGCGACTGGCAGGCCAACCAGTGGCGCCATGTGGCCTACACCTGGAGCAGTTCCGCCAGATCGCTGAAGCTCTACGTCAACGGTTCACTCAGGGCGCAGTCCTCGCTTACAGGCGCCCTCCCGCCGGTCTCCGATTCCACCTTCCAGATTGGCGGAGACGGCGCCGGTTCGTACGCTCAGGCCGACCTGGACGAGCTTCGGATCAGTGACATCGAACGCTCGGCCGCCGAGATCGGACACGATTTCCTTGCCGGCCTCACTGTTGCCAGCGTGAGCCTCTCTCCGTCACCCCTCAAACTGCTGGAAACGTGGCGCCGGACTCCCACCGTTACGGCGCAGACGAGCATTGGCGAAATGGCCGTGCCTGGCTCCGCCGTCGCCTGGTCGGTCTCCGATTCCGCGGTCGCCAAGGTGGACTCAGCCGGCGCCGTCTGGGCTCTGCACGCCGGCCAGACGGCTGTCACGGCGACGTTCAACGGCCAGTCGTCGAGCCTCGACCTGACGGTGACTGCTCCCGTGCGTAAGCCGTCGCAGGACCCGATCGACTCATTCCTCACGACGCCCGCGGCGAACTCGCTGTTCGAGACGCCCGTAGCGATCATCCGGTACATCCCGACGCGAGACGGCCTGAACGTTGACGCTCCTATCGCCGATTACACCGGCTCAATCACCGCACTGAAGGCCGCCATCGACCAGTACGATGTGGAAACCAAGTTCATGTTGGAGGAGATGGGTCGCTATCACGGCTACAAAGACGCCGCCGCCCGACACTCGCTGGGCTATCGTGTAGTGAAGCTCATCACGGTCTACGAGGAACTGCCCCCAGACACGGCCCCGGCGCACTCAACCGGCGCGGCAGGCATCTACTACCCGGACTACTATCAGATCCTGGCGCGCTTCAACGGGCGTCGCCTCGTGGAAGACCTCGGAGTTAAGGAGGTCTGGCTGTGGGGCTACCATCACGGCAGCATCGCGCCCGTTGAGTCCGATATGAGCAGCCCAATCACGGGGGATGTCTCGAACAGCAGCCGTTTCGCCGACGATCTCCCCGTCTACGGGCGAACCTATGTCCTCTACAATTACAACTTCACACGGTCGTCGAACGAATCGGTGCATGACCACGGGCACCAACTGGAGTCGATCCTGTCCTACGTGGCGCAGCGGCAGGACGGGAACGCCAACCTGTTTTGGCATCTGTTCAGCGGACAGGATGCGAGTGGCCGCCCCATACTGGGCCGCTGCGGCAACACCCACGTTCCGCCGAACTCCACCACGGACTACGACTACTGGAACACCACGCCCGCGCTGACCGACATTGAAGATTGGAACCCTGCCGGCTCCGGAGCGAAGAAGTGGGAGAGCGCGGCCACCTGGGGAGCCATCCCCTACGCGTGGCCGTACGGCCGCAACCCAGGGGATCCCATGCAGCACAACTGGTACATCTACTGGGGCCAGGCGATGCCGGGCTTGGGGAGCGCGATCGCGTATGGCGCGGATACCATGACCAACTGGTGGGTCTATACCGGCGACTGGGATGCCGCCGTGGGCGCGGTCAACACCGCCAACGGACTCCACTCGTCGGGTAACGTGGTCCCGCCCTCGATCACCATCCAGCCCACTAGCCGCATCGTGGCGCACGGCCAGTCTGCCGGTTTCACAGTAACGGCAACGGGGCCCGGTGTACTGACCTACCAGTGGCGCAAGGGAGGCCGCCCGCTGTCTGACGGCCCCCGTATCGCCGGCGCGAAAGCGGATACGCTGACGCTGACCGCGACGGATCTCTCGGATGCCGGCGGCTACGACGTGGTCATTCAATCCGGCGGCGCCCTGTCAGCTAGCCGCGTCGCCGGGCTCACCGTGCTGCCGAACTCGGCCGACGCCGCGGCGGCGCTGCGCATTGCCGCCGGTCTCGACGCCGCATCGCCGAGCGACGTTGTGGCTCTGGATACGGACGAGAGCAACGCAGTCGATGTGACCGACGCGGAGCGGATGCTGAGGGCGGCCCTGGGTCTGTAGGCGGATTCGGCGGCGGAGGGCAAGCGGCTGATCCTGTGGGAGCCAACCGGGTGAGATGACTGGGGTGTACCCGTCGCCTCGCTTCAGGTCGACCGCCCCGCGAGTTAGGCGTCATCGGAACCAGACTGGATATGGCCCCTCGGCAGAGTCCTATCTTGGGAGCAGGTCACGCGGGATTTCGGGGTCACTTGAGCTTGCCCAACGCGCATCGGCTGACGGCAGGGCCAGTTGTGTAGGGAGAGGTGAACTTATGAGCGTTCGTGAGCCACGTAGGGCGGGGGTCCGCGTTTCAGCCCTGGCGGTCCTGTTCGCGGGAGTTGCGTTTGCGTCGACAGCCGTTTCGGCGCGGGCAGCCGCGGCCGAGGCGTGGCGCCTCCCAGACCCTCTGTACAAAGAGCTTCTGGGCACCGGCGGCATGGGGCTGTCCACGCAAGGCCTGGTTGTCTGGCCGCACTACATGGTCGATCGCTACATGACGCCGATATCGCGGGAGTACGGCTTCCGCTACAGCGCGAAGGAAGTGCTGAATCTCTATGCGTCACGGCACTGGAACCCGCTGTACGATCCCGGGAACATGGTCAAGGTGGCGCCGCTGTTCCGGCAGTGTGGGGTGAAGGGTTTCTGGTACCCGATTACGCCGGACAGGATAACCACGGCCGACGGGAAGAGCTTCTACCTGCCGGATGATCCCGCCTGCCGGAAGGCGTCACTCGACAGCATCAGGGAATACATGCCCGCTCTTGCTGACGTGACGTGGGGCGTGTATACGGCCGACGAGCTGGAGCTGGTCACTCAGACCAACGCGTGCCAGCTATTCTGGAACTACCAGAAAGACTACCCGAGAATCAGGATCGTCGATCGGGAGATCAAGGCCAGGTTCGGGTTCGGAAAGTACGGCATACCCCTATCCAGTTCCGATACGAACCCGTATCGGTGGAGGGCGTTCAATGCCTGGGTCGCCGAACAGATGGTCACGTTCCAGTCGGATGTCTATCACACGGTGAAGGCTCTGAATCCTCGCCTGAAGGTGATCTCCATCGATCCAACCGCGCTCCTGACCTACCCGCAGGACCGGACTCGTTGGCGCTGCGACATCATGACGAACCAGACGTATGCTGGAGGCGCGTCAGACCGGTGTCGCGGCGGATGGGCTGTGAAGATGCTCGTCGATCTCTCAGGCGCCCGCGAGGTATGGCCGTGCATGCATATCGAGAACTACCCCGCGTGTTTCGACGGCGATGCCGTGTTGGAAGAACTGAGCCAGGCCGTGCGGAACGGCGCTAGCGGCTGGCATTTCTACCCGTGCGACGTGGATGGCAATCTCTCGGACCATTCGTTCTTTGCCGATGAGCCTGGGGCGCGGGAACGTTGGAACACCGTGGCTGCGATCACCGAGCAGGCGAGATCCATGAAGCGGCCCATCTTCCCGAAGCCGGACTTCGCGATCCTTTACTCCGCCGACACCTATGGCAGCCAGCCCGGTTTGCTGGGCCAGTCCACCGAGCACGAGTTCGCCTACACCCAACTCGGCGCCACGCCCCGCGCGTGGTTCAAGTTCATTGATGATCTGGGCATCAGCCGCAACCAGGTACAGCTCTCCCAGTACAAGGCGGTGTTTGTGCCGCTGGGCAAGTATGAGAGGCTGGACGCAGCGAAGGCGCTTGTGGATTACGCGAAGCGGGGAGGCGCCCTTGTCAGCGGAGACCCGGAGATCTTCAGCAACAGCATCGACGGTTCGGACATCTCATCGCTGAGAGCCAAGTGCTTCGGCGTGAAGCTTGGAGCGCGGCGGACGGCTTCGTACGTGAAATGTGGATCGGCGCGACTGCCCGTGTACGGCAAGGCCTTCAACGTTTCCATCACCAAGGACGCCAGGGCGCTGGCCGTGTACCCTGACGGCAGGCCGGCGATCGTATTGGGCCGATATGGCAGGGGGCAGACCGTCTACTTCGCATTCAACCCGTTCTCGCCGAAAGCCATTTCCGAGCCCAACTGGAAAGCCTTCTTCAAGACCCTGGAGAAGCGCTTCGGGATTGCTGTCGACCAGAAGATCTGGCGATTCCAGTTTCCCCGCAGTCTCGTGGCTCACGTTCCCGAGCCGGCTGGCCGGTGTTTGACGAACAACTATGGGTTCTGGCGGGAGAACAAGCCCCTTACGGATCGCAACGCCGACACAGGCGGGAGTTACACGCTGAGCCTTGACGGAGACCTGACGCCCGACAAGGCGCCGAGCAGCCCCTTCACGTCTGGGAAGCTGACGGATCGACTCCGAGCCTGGAAGATCGGGACCGTTACGGGCGTCTCACATCCGGTGGGTTCGGCGGATGACTACACGGTCCAGTACGCATCCACGTCACCCCTGTCCATTGCGTTCGACTTTGCCAGGCCATACCCGCTGGCATCCGCAAGGGTTTTCTATGGCGGCCAACTGCCTTCCCTGGACGTATACGTCTCAGATGACAATCTGAATTGGACCAAGGTCGGCGCGGCGAATGGCTCTTCCGCGGGTGACGGCGAAACCCTGGACATTGCCGCTTCCGGGAAATGGGGGGCCCACAGGTATCTGAGGCTCGACATTCCCGCGAGGATGGCTGGACAGAAGCTATTGTTGTCCGAGGTTGAGGTGTGGGCCGAAAGAGCGTGACGAGGTCCGCGCGCGCCGTCGCATGCGCGCCGCCGGGCCCGTGAAGCGGTGCAACAATGCTGCCGCGCTTCACAGGCCCGGCGGCGCGCACTCGTTGACGGGGGACTGCTCTTTGAGCAGGACGATCGGGGCCAGCCCACGCTCAAGCGGGCGTAGCCTCGCGTTGGGATCGGGGCCCGTGTTCCGGTGACGCTCCGCCGCCGGCAGCGCCCCGATGGCCCGCCGGCGCCTCGCCATTGGCTCCCGACAGAACTCGAAACATCACCGCGCATTATCGCCCTTGAGGGATTGCATCCGCTTCGCGAATGTGTTACGCTAGCGGTATGGGCCCCGCGGTCGCACTGGGCGCGTCCATCCGGCCTCCGCAAGACGCAGTATTTGTCGTTCCAAGGAGCAGGACATGCAGACCGGTATCCTCCGTGCGCGTTCGCGTGGGTCATCCCCTCTCCCTCTTGGCCCCTTCCTGGCTGTGTTCCTCACGGTCCTTATCTCCATAGTGCCGGCATGGGCACAGGTCAGTTCCTTTGGAGAGAACGAGCACGGGCAGATCGGGGATGGGACCACCGTCGATCGTCTGACACCGGTCACGGTGAACGGCCTCACCAACGTCATCGCGGTCTCGGCCGGGGAGGATCACAGCCTGGCCCTGCGGTCTGATGGAACGGTGTGGGCCTGGGGGCGAGGAGCCTACGGAGAACTCGGCGTCAACTCCGAGACCGAT
>DASXUL010000022.1:0-7452 GCA_036504855.1 Armatimonadota bacterium
GAGGCATCGCCTGGATCGCCTCCTGCAGGAACTGCTCTATCTCGCCAATGATACAGCCGGTGGGCTGGGATACTGTTTCTTCCATGAAACCCTATATCCCGCAAACCACACTCGCCTAATACTTAGTTGGAACGAATGGGCTTGCCCTGCCCGCCAGCTAACTTGTAGGGCCAAACGCTCCACATGGGGTTGCCACGCCGGCCCGTTACGCGCTACCTGAGCGCTACCAGTCCTCCAGCGGCGGGCGGCCCTCCATCCAGTTCCATTCGCGCTGCTCCATGAACATCGCGCCCCAGCGCTCCGGGTCGACGCCCCAATCCTGCCAGTTGATCGTGGCGTCGAACAGGGCGGCGGCTCTTGCCTGGCTGGGGCATGCCAGCAGGTTGCGGGCCAGCTTCATGAATCCCTCCGGCTTCTCCTCGGCGCGCTCCAGGTAGGTCCAGAACCACTTGTGATACGGGAAGAGCATGCGGTTGTGGGCCAGCACGAGGCGGCCGGCGAAGAGGGTCATCTCGGTGGCCACGTGGGTCATCAGGTAGAGGTCGTTGCGCTTCTCGGCCTCGCCCACATACCAGCGCAGGGCCAGCAGCTGCGCGGCGAAGGCTGCCATCTTGGGCGCCCGCTCCGCCTCCGGGTAGGCGCGGATGCGTTCGATCAGCGGCATCAGGTCCAGCCCGCGCGACCACGCCACGAACGCCCCCTCGAAGGCCGAGCGCGCCGGCTCGCTGCCGCGTTCCGCCACGGCATCCAGGAAGGCGCGGTTCACCACCTTACCGTCCACGTAGCCGCCCTCGTAGTCGCAGTGGTCCAGCAGCAGAACCGTGTAGTCCTTCCGCTCCTGGCGGCGGTCAAACTCCTCGTCGGTGGCGATGAGCAGCACGTCGATGTCGGAATCGTCGCGGGCCAGCCCTTTCGCCACGGAACCGCCCACGATGAGCGCCAGGTACTCCGGCTGCTGCTGGATGCGTTCCGCGAGGCGGGCGATGTTGCGCTGATGGTGATCGGTCATTGTGTGGACTCCGCATATAGGCCCCGCTTGTGCGGCGACGGCGCCTTCCTCCCGGTTTCCGCGTTAGTATGTGGGCGCCGCCGCGGAGCGCGGCAACGCGATGTGCCCGGCGGGCGGCACTCGTACGCCTGCCAAAAAAAGTGACGCAAATCATAAGCAAGACGGCGCGCGGGGTGGTATCATATCGTCATTCAGGCGAGCGAAGCTCCGCCGGGAGGGAGAGTTGCGATGCGATTCCTCAGTAGGTACGGCGGCCTGAACCCGGGCACGCGGTGGGCGGTGATGGGCGGCCTGGGCGCTCTCGTGGGCATGGCGGCGTACGTGGGGCGCATCTCGGAGGGGGCCTCCTACCTCTCCGACGACCCCAAGACGTGCGTGAACTGCCACATCATGGCCCCCGAGTATGCCACCTGGCAGCACAGCAGCCACGGGCAAGTGGCCACCTGCAACGATTGCCACGTCCCCCACAGCAACGTCTTCGCCAAGTACTACTACAAGGCCAAGGACGGCTCGCGGCACTCGTACCTGTTCACGCTGCGGCGCGAGCGGCAGGTCATCCAGGCCATCCCGGAGTCGCGCAAGGTGATCCAGGAGAACTGCCTGCGTTGCCACCAGCGGGTTCTGGACGAAGTGACGCCGCAGCACGGCGATTTCGACCGCGCCTGCACGGACTGTCATCGCGAGGTTCCCCACGGGCGCGTGCACAGTCTCACGGCTACCCCCAACGCCAGCTTCCCCCCGCTCTCCCCGGTGGCCCCGGAATGGCTGTTCGGCGGGCGCCGGTGAACAACCGCCCCGCATCGTATGAAGGGCTCAAGCTATGAATAACAACAAAGCGAACCGGCTGGGATGGTTCCTGTTCTTCGGTTGCGCGCTGGGCGTGGTGGTCCTCGGCCTGCTGGCCACGTCCATCACGGAGCGGCGCGCCGAACGCAAGGTGGCCACGCTCCAGATCATCCAGCCCATCGGAGACTGGGAGGCGGACAACAGCAAGTGGGGCGTCAACTTCCCGCGTGAGTACGCCTCATGGGAGCGCACCAAGCAGATGGCCGAGAACACGAAGTACGGCGGTTCCGGCTACCGCGACTACCTGAAGGCAGACCCGCGCCTCGTGGTGATGTGGGCCGGCTACCCATTCGCCAAAGGGTACAACCAGGCGCGCGGTCATTACCACTCCGTTGAGGACGTTACCTCCACAAAGCGCGTGAACCAGACCACCGCCGCCGTCTGCTGGACGTGCAAGTCGCCGGACGTGCCGCGCATGATGCAGAAGCTGGGCGGCCCCGGCGCCTTCTACAAGGAGACGTTCGACCACTTCCGCGGCGACATCAAGAACCCCATCGGCTGCGCGGATTGCCACAACCCGAAGACAATGGCGCTGCAGATCTCCCGCCCGGCCCTCATTGAGGCCTTCCAGCGCCAGGGGAAGGACATCCGCAAGGCCTCGCACCAGGAGATGCGCTCTCTGGTATGCGCCCAGTGCCACGTGGAGTACTACTTCAAGGACAAGAAGACCAATTACCTCGTTTTCCCGTGGGACGGCGGCATGCGCGCGGACGATTTCGAGAAGTATTACTACAAGGATGGCGGCCACGTGGATTTCGTGCATGCCGTCTCCGGCGCGCCCATTCGGAAGATGCAGCATCCGGACTTCGAGGTGTGGAGCCAGGGCGTTCACGCCTTCCGCAATGTATCCTGCGCGGACTGCCATATGCCCTACACGGCTGAGGGCGGCGTGAAGTACACGGACCATCAGGTCCGCAGCCCGCTCTACAACATGGCGAACTCCTGCCAGGTGTGCCACCGGTGGAGCGAGGACGAGGTGCGCACGCGCGTTAGCAGCATCCAGGATAAGACGCGCGAGATGCTGGACGAGGCGGAAGACACCATCGCGCCGGCCCACCTGGAGATTGGCGAGGCGATGCGCCGCGGCGCCGCGGACGCGGAGTTGGAGAAGCCGCGCGACCTTGTGAGCCGCGCCCAGATGTACTGGGACTACGTGGCCGCCAACAACGGCATGGGCTTCCACGCGCCGCAGGAATGCGCCCGGGTGCTGGCGAAGGCCATCTTCCTGGGCAACCAGAGCCGCCTGGAGACCACCCGCGTTCTGGCGCGTCACGGCGCCCTGGGCCCGGTGACGCTGCCGGACCTGTCCACGGTCCAGAAAGCGCAAGCCTACATCCAGCCGTTCGTCACCGCGCAGAAGGCCGCCCTGGAGAAGGCCAAGCAGACCCACGCCAGCGAAGCCGAGTCCAAGAGCGCCGCGGAAGAGGCCGGCAAGAAGGGACGGTAGCCTTTGCCGCCGTGGTATCATGGATGCGGGAGGCACGGACCATGCAGACCGTTCGGTTATCAAAGAAGGGGCAGATCACGCTCCCCGCATCTGTTCGCAAGCGTCTTGGCCTTGCCGATGGCGCGCTGTTTTCGCTCCACGAGACGGCGGACGGCTGGCTCCTTCGCCAGGTTGGCGATATCGACCTTCTGATCCAACGAGAGAAGGAGGCGGTCGGCGCTGCCGTGGCGGAAGAGTACATTGCCAAGGAGGCTCGCATTGCCGCACAACGGTCCGATCACCTTAGACGCGAACATCATCCTGAGGCATCTGGTTCGTGACGAACCGGACCTAACTGCAAACGCGGACGCTATCCTCGCCACGGCCCAGCGTGGCGAGCGGGATCTTCTGTGCGACCCCGTGACGCTTGCGGAGATTGTGTACGTGCTCAAGGGCGTGTACCACTGGCCGGCCCACAAGATCACGCTCGCGTTGATGAGGGTTCTGGCTTTGGATCATGTCCTGATGCCGGACAAGAGCCGCTATCAGTTGGCGCTGAAGTTGATGCTGGGCCCCGCTCCCCATTGCGGCGATGCATGCTGTTGCGCCGCGGCGATCTTCGATTGCGGCGGCCTGCTGTATTCGTTCGACAGGGACTTGTCCCGCGTTCCCGAGATTGATCGGCGAGAGGAGCCCGTGGCGTAACGATGGAGCAATCCGAGGAAACGAACGCCCGGCGGGCCGGCTTCTGGGAGGGCTCGCTGGGCTATCCGCAGGCTGTCGCTGTGGCGCTGGCGGCATTCGCCGTGGGCATCGTTTACCAGTGGCGCATCCCGCGCATGCCGCAGGTCCCCTTTTCCATCGCGGCCGGGATTTGCGCGGCGTTCGTGGTCATCGTTGGGTTCGCCTCACTGCGATGGCGGCGCACGCGGGTTATGGAATGGATCACCGGCATCCCGTTTGCCGTGGTTTCCATCGTGGGGGTGATGCTGCTGGCGGCGGTGGGCGCGGCGGTCCCGGAGGCCACGCTGAGAGCGCGGTTCGGCATGCAAAGCGCGTACTCCTCGTGGCCGTTCGCCATGATGCTGTTCGTGATGCTCACGAACCTGGTGGGCGTCTCGGCGCGCCGCATGTGGCCGCTCTCGTTTCGCAACGTCCGTTTCACCCTCAATCACCTGGGTCTGGCCGTGACGCTGATCGGCGGCGTGATGAGCGCCGCCGGTTTGGAGCGTTCCAACCTCGTCCTGGAGTTGGGCCATCCAACCGCGATGGCCGAAGCCGTCGACGGAAAGCCCGTGCCCCTGCCCTTCCAGGCCACCCTGCGCCAGTTCCGCCTCGCTTCGTTCCCGCCTACCCTCGCGCTCGCCGAGTCCGACCCGAAGGCCCCGGACGGCGCGAGGATTACGGCCGGCGAGCAGTTCGCCAAACCCGGCCTCACGGAGCGGATCGGCCCCTACTCCGTGAAGGTGCTGGAATACCTGCCGCGCGCGGCGAAGGTGGGCGGCGTGTGGCGCGCGGTGAACTTCCCCACGGCCGCCCCCGCCGTTCGCGTGGAGGTATCCGATGCGGCGGGTCATCCGGCGGCTGCGGGCTGGGTCTCCAGCGGCAGCGTGGACACCGAGAGCGCCTTCCTGCCGTTGGGCGAGGACCGGGCGCTCTTCATGCCGCCTCCCCGCCCGCGCGAGTTCCGCTCAACCGTGGCGATCTTCCGCGACGGGCGCACCGAGGTCCGCGAAATCCGCGTGAACCAGCCGATCAGCGTGGGCCCGTACCGGCTCTATCAGCTCTCGTACGACGAGAAGATGGGCGCGGCCTCCGAGTTCAGCGTCATCGAAGTGGTGCGGGACCGGGGGCTGCCGGTAGTCTACGCCGGGCTCTTCATGCTGCTGGCCGGCGCGGCGCTGTTCCTCTGGGAAGGCGCGCGGGAAGGGGGCTCCGAGTGATTGCGCTAGCTGGTGCGATGATGGCGCTGCTTCTGCTGGCCTCCGCCGCCTACGTGAAGAACCGCCGCGCGGGCGACGCCCTGATGCTGGCCGGGATCGCCTGCGGCGCCGGCCTGCTGGGCTATCTGTGGGTGACGCTGGGCCGGCCGCCGATGCGCACGCTGGGAGAGACGCGCTGGTGGTACGCCGTGCTCGTCCCCGCGTTGGGCTTCGTCATTGGCTGGCGGTTCCGAACCCGCGCTCTCGCCATCCCCGCCTGCCTGATGGGCTGCCTGTTCGCCGCCATCGACATGGCCCACCCCGAGGCGATGGACAAGACGCTGATGCCGGCCCTGCAGAGCCCCTGGTTCGTGCCGCACGTTGTCGTGTATATGCTGGCCTATTCGGCTCTGGGGCTCTCCAGCCTTTTGGGCGCCTGGGCCGGGGTGCAGCGCTATTTCCGCCATCAGCCCGTCGCCGTTGCGGACGTTGACCTGCCGCACCGCCTCGTGATGGTGGGCTTTCCCCTTCTGAGTTGCGGCCTCATCTTCGGCGCCTTTTGGGCCAAGGAGGCGTGGGGGCACTACTGGAGCTGGGACCCGAAGGAGACCTGGGCCTTTCTCACCTGGGCGGCCTACCTCCTCTATTTGCACGTTCGCACGCGCCACGCGCTGAAGCCGGCGCTGAACCTCGCCCTCCTCGTGGTGGGCTTCGGCGTGCTGATGATGTGCTGGTTCGGGGTGAACTACCTTCCCACTGCCCGCGAGAGCGTTCATACGTACTCGCAGTAGCCGCCGGAGCAGACCTGTCGATCTCGCCGGCCCCCTCCATGGGGGGCCAGACCTTCCTCACGGGCATCGGTCAGGTCAGGCGTCGGCGGAAGCCGAAACGGGCCGCAACCAGGCGCTTTCTTGGCCTACTCGTCGCTCACGCTCGACTGGTCCACGATGCGATGCAGGTTCTTCCCGTCCGCGTCCATGCGCCAGAGCTCGTTGTGGGCGCTGTTCCCCACCTCTCTCGCGAGCACGATGCTGCGGCCGTCCGGCATGTAGAAGGGATTATGGAAACTGTCGTTCTGGCGGGTAAGGCGAATTTCACTCCCACCATCACGGTCCATAGTCCATACCTCGTAGCCATAGTCGCTTGGATCGGAGCCTCTACTTGAGACGAACACGATGCGGTGTCCATCCAGTGAAAAGGAGGGGCTTGAGCAGATATCCGACGCGTCCGTGATCACGCGATACTTTCCCGTTCGCGCCTGCAACGAGTACGCCCTTGTGTGACCACCGTCCTCGGTCCCCGAAGGGACTGCAGAGAAGACAATGCGCCTGCTATCTGGCGAGACGTAAGGCGCCGTCATCAGGTAGAACTTCTCGTGTGTCAAACGCTTCTCGCCGCTGCCGTCAGCGTTCACCATGCACAGGTCCCACTCGTACCAGTTCCATCCCCCCATGCTGTAGCGGCGGTGCGTGTAGGCGCGGGCAAACACGATCCGCTTGCCGTCCGGCGAGAAGGAGGGATACATGTCCAGGCATTTCCCCGGGCGGGTGAGCTGGCGGGACTGCCCAGTCTGTAGGACCGTCAGGAACAAGCCGCGGGCGATCCCGAGCGAACCGGAGTAGACCAGATGCTTGCCGTCCGGCGAGTACGCCGGGCTGTCGGCGGCCCGGTCTCCATGTGTGAGGAGCGTCAGGCGCGATCCATCCGGGTCGATCCGGGCGATTTGGGCCACGCCCTTTCGCTGAACCGCGAAAACGATGGAAGAACCGTCGGGCGAGGGAAGCGGCCGAGGAGGCCAGGCGCCGTTGGCGTACTTGTCCTCCGGTTCGGTGAAGGGATTGCCCCCGCACCCGCTCAGGGCATAGACGAGCCAGGCCCCCGCTGAGATCACGGCTGCTCGCTTCAGCACCTGTTTGAACGAAGCCATGCTTGACCTCCTGGCATGTCCAGCGTCTGCCGGCGCCGCCACTACGTGAACCGGGATGGCGCCGAACCCTCGTGCCTACGCCATGGAGTCTGCCATCCGGGCTCACCGCTTTGCCTGGTCCCTTGGTCTCATTTCCCGCCGCCGCGCATGGCGCTTTCCGCCCATGAAACGGCGTCCGGGACCGGCGGGTCATGCAGCGGCCAATAGCCGGCGCCATCGCGCGATGGGTCCATCGCTGTGTAGCCGCCAGCAGGCGATACCGGCTACCCTTCTCTTCAAACGCATGTTCGCGTTCGTGGAGGTGAAGGATGTCGGATGTGTT
>DASXUL010000023.1:0-7975 GCA_036504855.1 Armatimonadota bacterium
GCTGTGCTCTCTGCGTTCTCTCTGGGTCACAACGAGGCCAGCATACAACTCGGCGTACTGGGCAGGCGTCAATCCCGTCAGCTTCCGCAGCAGACCGCCGCGAACCGCTACCACATCATATGTGATCATAGTGGTTAACACTATTTAGCACGTATTGCACAATTCATCTATTGTGAGGCTCACCCCTTTTTGCTAGTCGCTTACCGCGTTACTCACTCTTCTTGGGGCGGAAGCGGAAGCCCACGGGGCCTTCGCAAGCGCGCACGGCGGTCCAGCGGACGTGGCTACCGAGCAGCCACAAGGGCATCGTTGCGGCCGTTGTCCAGAACCAGCCAGCGACCGTTCATTGCTCCCTCAACGATCTGACGTATCGACTCGCGGTTCTCCTTACCCGCTGGCCGGCGGGCTAGTGGCCACGGAAGACGGCGTAGATCAGAAGCATGGATCCGGTGCAGCAAGCCATAGCTGCCGCCAATCCTAACAACCATCCTTGAACGAGCCTCCTGTTGCATAGAGCGAGCAGCGCGCCGAATGTCAGCCCGACGGGTCCGAGGTATCCCAGGATGAGGGCGACTGCGCCGTCGCCAGCGTGCGGGAAGGCAAGCACAATCGCGATCATTGCCAGCGGCATTGCGACCGCTGTCCAGCCCAGCGCCTTCGCCACGCGGCCCACGAGCCCGCGCCGCGCCGAAATGGCGAGGGCGATGGCGAAGACCGGGGTCAGCCAGAGCCAGCATATGAGCGGCACGGAGCCTACTATCGCCCACGCGGGCGGCATATCGTCAACCACTGTGGAATCCCTCTCCGATTAGCGCTGGAACTGCCAGTCCCTAGGCAGAGTTGGAGTTGGCGGCGGCGGCGGCGGATTGCCGTACTTGGCGTCGTTGTCGTAGCCGAGGGTGATGTACTCCTCGTCAGTTTCCTGGTCCTCGTAGGGATAGATGCCGAACATGAAGGCCCCTTTCCACTCTGGTGCATAGCCGGGCTGCTTTGGGCCACCGGCCCGCCGCTGCGCCCGGCCCGCTCCGACACCTGCGGCCTTGCGCGGGATGCCCATCGCAGCGGCGATGTGGCCGAAGTGATAGTTACCGTAGTTCTCGCGTTCTGCCTGAACGCACGGATCGTCAGAACGGAACCTATCCTCGAAGTCCCAAGGGCCGTAGTCGTTCTTCGCTGTGGTGGATGTTGACTCCAGGCGGCGCCTGAGGAACCCTCAGAAGCCCTCACGGGTCCATCCCGTAGATCGGATCGCCCTGCACGTAGCTGTAGAGGTTGGCGCCGTAGCCGGACAGCCCGAAGGCCTCGTTCGGGAGGTAACCATCCTCACGAACGGGGCCTCCGCGCTGACGACTATCTACCCCATGTCATCAGGTTGATGTCTGTCGCCGCCTGGTCAGTGCCCACCATACGAGTGCCCGCAACGCCAGGGCGAGGCCGATGTGCTCACCGGCGCAGAGGGTTGGATAGATGATTGGCGAAATGTCTCGTTCCGACGCCGGCATCTCCGGGTATAGGAAGGGCTGGCTCCAGAAGGCCACACACATGGCGAAAACGTAGCTCAAGAAGGTCAGGACGCCAGCCGTAACCGCAACGGCCTTCGAACGCGAAAACAGCCACGCGAGCGTGACCAATGAGACGTAACCCGAACACATCAGTACGATGCCGGGAACGCTGGAATGGATCAGCGAGTCCAAACGCAGCAACGTGTGGCGCTGCAACAGTGCGGTATCCGTCCAAGGGACGTCATTCATCGCCAAGGGCACAGAGAGAACAAGCATAACCAAGGCGTAGACCGAGGTCACCGCCCAGCCACTGATGTCGCTCTTGGAGTTGGTTCGAGTACCCGCGTGTGTCATCGCGCATCTCCGTTGGGGGGTTGCCCCTGTCGCGTCGGCAGCCATCTCGATTCCGCCCGTTCCTGGCCCGGCATGGGCCTGCCGGCTTCGGCCCGCACGCATCGCCGCGCTTTTGGCGGGACTCGCGGCGTCGAAGCTCTCCTGGTACAGGTTAGCATCTCCATCGTCCGGTCCCAAGAGGCCGGCCAGGAGCTTGCGTCCCGCGGCGCTTCCAGCCGTCAGCCCGAAGGCCCCGTTCATGAGGATGGTTTCCTCATGAACGGGGCCTTCGGGCTGATGACCGATCACTGACGACTGATGACTACTTCACCATCAGTGTCCCGTGACCGTGCGTTGCAGTTTCACGGCGTCGAGGACGGTGATGCCGCCCACGCCGTCTACGTTGAGGCGCGCCATGTCGGAGGCGGTGGCCTTTTCCAGGCCGGCCGCCAGCGAGAGGGCGCGCTTCACGTCCGCGGTGGTGATGGGGCCGGGGGCTCCGGCCGCGGTTGTGAGGGTGACGGAGGTGACGGTGGGCGTGGAAGCGCCGCCCTTCAGCACGAGCTGATACTGGAAGTAGCGCGCGGCGCCGGTGATTTCCGCTTCGGCGGCGGCCGTGTACCAGTCGCTCCAGGCGCCGGCGCCGCCGGCGAACCGGTAGCGCACGGCAACGTTGGAGAGGCCGGAGCCGGCCACGCTGATGTGCTTCAGGTTGGTGAGGGCGCCCAGGTCCAGAACGCGGCTTTCCAGCGTTCCGGAGGTTGCATAGCCGGCGTCACTGGGGTCCGGGTTCATGGGGATGCCCAGCACGTCGGTGACGGCCGTATCGGAGCTGGACGCGCCGGAGCCGAGGGTGTTGGCGGCCCGGCCGCCGGCCACGTAGAACGTGGCGTTGTAGCCGGCCCCGTCCGTGTCGGTGAGGTTGTTGGCCAGAACGGCCCCGCTATCGATGGTGGCGGCGTCCGTCCACGCCTGCGGAAGGTTATCCGAGGCCAGACGGGCGAACGAGATGAGCTTGGTGCCGTTGACGTCACCGGAGATGACGTCGCGCAGTTCTCCGCCCGCGGTAACCAGCTTGCCGGCCACCAGGTCCGCGGCGATTCCGCGGCGGCCCGTGGCGAGGTCGAAGATGGAGTCCGCGTGGCCGGGGTACGATGTGGCGCGGGTGAACGCCGTTAGGTCGCCATTCGGCTGCACGTAAGCGGCATCCACGGAAGGCAGCGGGGCGTTGAGGGCATTCTGCCCGCCGATAGAGAGCACGGTGTGGTTGTTCACCACGGTGCGATGCAGGAAGCGGGCGTCGTTCAGCGGGCCGGCGTCGAACCACGCGCCCAACGAGCCGTCCGGCAGGAAGGGGGCCGCGAAGTCAGTAGACTGCGGGACGCCGCTGAGGATGCCGCCGGAGACGAGGAGGTAGCCGTCCATCACGCTGGCCGTGCCGCGGTAGCGGGCAGCGGGCATCGGATTGACGGCGGCGCCGCCGGTGTCCAGGCCCTGCCACGGGCCAAGATCGCCGGTGGTCGGGTTCTGGGCGGCGTAGAGGACGGTATTCTGGTTCACGGCGGTAGCGCTGGCGTCCAGCCCGCCGGCCACGTAGACGCGCCCGTTGTAGGCTGTCACCATGCCGCCGATCTGGGCGCGCGCCGCGGGAAGCGGGGTGGCGCTCGTTTGCCAGCCGTTCGAGTCCAGCGTGCCGTCGGTGTTGATCTTGATGTAATAGACGTTGGCGGTGGCGACGCCGGTGCTGTCTGCGCCGCCAATGACGTACAGGTAGTGGTTGTACGCCACCACGCCGCCGTCATACACGGGGGTCGGCAGGGAGGCCAGGCTCACGGGGATGCCTGGCACGCCCTGTATCGGCAGGCTCACCGAGCCGGGAGCCACCACCAGGTCCACGCTGTGCGCCACGCCGAGGTTGGAGTCTGTGAACGAGCCGGCTACTCCGCCGTCGGAGACCGCGGTGAAGGCCGATGTGGTGGAGGTCATGCCGATGGCATTCGCGCCGCTGAGCACGACCTGGTAGTAGTACGTGGCGCCTGGCGCGAGGCCGGTGAAGTTCACGGTGTGGGCCGTTCCGCCCGCAACCGTGATGTCCGGCTTGTTGAAAGCGCTGGCGGAGTCGCCCCAGTGCACCAGCACATCGGCGGCGGCGTTCGTGTTGATAACGAGTGCGGCGCTGCTGGTTGTGGCAGTCAGCGTCTCGGAATCGATGCGGAGGCGCGGCTGCGTGGTGAAGCTGCCGGTGGCAGTGGCGGCCATCAGCGGATCGCGCTTCGATTCCACCTGGAAGTAATACGTCACGCCCGGGGCGAGATTGGTCAGAGTGACCGAATGCTCGGTGGTCGTCTCGGGTACTGAGGCGTCGGGCATGTTGTACGTGCCGGCGGCGCCGCCGTAATGCAGCAAGGTGCCGGAACGGAAATCCGTGGTCCACGTGATGGTGGCCGTTGTGTCTGTGAGGCTAGACACGGTGGGCCCGCCGGTGACGCTGACGGCGGTGGCGCCGAGCACCACGTCGAAGAAGTCCGCGCGCGTTTTGTCTGCGCTGCCATTATCCTTCGGCGCCACGATGGCGATCGAGTTCGCGCTGCTGACGGCAGCGGCGAAGGTGCGGAACCCGGAAACGAACAGGTTGTAAGACGTTTGAGCGTTGTGGTTGGCGTCCGAGGCGCTGGTGGCGATGCCGACAGGCTGGAAGTCGCCGCCGGCGGTATTCGGGTAATACGTGTAGTCGAATCCCAGATCGCTGCCGTCGGAGGTTTTGAACGCCATGACGCGGCTCTGAGTGGCGTCGTTGGGGTTGGCAACGGTTACGAAGAGGGTGGACTCATCGGGCGATAGCGCGCAGCCGGTCAAGCGACCATCAGACGGCGTTGGGGGTACGAACGTGAGGTTCTGCGCCCAGGCGCTGCCCGACTTGTCAAAGCGCAGGATGAAGTGCGTTCCCGACGCGTTCGCCTGGGCTCCGCAGAGCCAGAGCGAGGTTTCCGCGCGGTTCACCACGATGCCGCGGGTCCCAGGCACGGTTCCGGCGGCCATCAGGGCGGCGGTATTGATCTGCTCCGCCGTGACGATTGTGGAATAGATCGGCGTTCCGACGGTGTTGGAGACCGGGTTCAGAAGGCCGACGCTGCCGGTGAGGGGGCCGTTAGGGGTCTGGTCGTCCACAAAGTAGACGCGGGCGCTTGCGCCGGCCCCGAAGGCCTGCATGCTGCGCACATCCACTTTGCCGGCGGCGTAGTCGGCTATCAGGCTGCCGTCCGTGGCTTTGACGTTGCGGAACTTCTTCTTGGCCTGTCCGCCGAGGAGCAGCGTTTCGTCGCTCAGAACCGAGGCCGAAACGTAGTCATACGTGCCGAGCGCGCCGTCCTGAGGGAAGAGCACTGTGCTGGAATCGGCCGAGACAACCTCCAAGCCGGAGGTGCCGGAGGCGTTCGTGGCGGCCACGCCGAAATAACCGAGGTTATGGCGGGGGCTCGTTGCGTTGGTGTTGACCTGGCCGCCATAGACGTTCCGCGCTTCGGTGGCGCCGGTGCCCTTCAGGAAGTTCGCAACGCTGAGCTGCGTGGGAGTGGCAATGACGTCTCCAGTGGTCACGATTTCAGCGTAGTACGTGCCCCGGGGCGCCGCGGACCCGTCCTGCTTATTGCCGTCCCAGTCGATGGGGGGGAGGTGGCCGGACACCGAGTCATGAGGGCCCTTAGTCGTGTAGTTGGAGTCCCCGGTTTTGTCCAGGCTGACCACGAGGGAACCCGCGGCCGTATAGACGTTGGCTTTGAGCGTGAGGGCATCCTGTGCGAGGATGTAGTTGATCTGGTACGGTCCGGCGCCGGTCACGGTGACATTGGAGGTCATCACCGCGGCGCGGACAGAGGGAGTGCAGGCGAACGCAAGCGCGCCGAGCACGATGCCCGGCGCTAGCTTCCACAACATGGCGGTCTCCTTCCAGAAGTAGTCGCCGCCCGTGGGGTATCTGGGAGCTGTCCGGAGGACGGCGAACAGGGGCGCCGATGCGCCAGGGGCACAGCGCGAATCGGATAACACTATATACAACGACGATGCGGGAAAACCTACACGTGTGAACTCCGGGCGCGAGGGCCGCGCCTGGTGCTATAACCAGCGTATGAAACAGGCTCCAAAGCTGGGTTGTATGGGTTTTTCCTACAAGGAATGGGTGGGCCCCTTCTATGCCCCGGGCACGGCGGCCAACCAGATGCTCGGCCGCTACTCCACCGCCTTCGACACGGTGGAGCTGGACACCACGTTCTATGCCCCGCCCCGCGCCGCCTTCGCCGACAAGTGGCGAAACGAGACTCCGGATGGCTTCACCTTCGCCGCCAAAGTCTGGCAGCGCATCACTCACGAGTTGCGATTCCGCGACGTTCAGGAGGATCTGGCCCTCTACCTGAACGCCGTGGATCGGCTGCGTCCCAAGTTGGGCCCCCTCCTGTTCCAGTGCCCGCCGGACCTCACCGTGGATGCCCTCCCGGAGTTCTCCGCCCTGGTTGCGGCGCTCCCCGCCGGGTACCGTTGGGCCGTTGAGTTTCGCCATCGGTCGTGGTTCATCCCCGAGGTGCGAGACCTGCTGACGGAGGCGAACGTTGCTCTGGCGGGTGTGGATCACAATGACCTCCCCCGCTACCTGACGCCCACGGCGGACTTCCTCTACGTCCGCCTGCTGGGCAATCGAAGCCGCATCACTTCCATCGGAAAGGTGGTGAAGGACCGCGCGGAGGATGTACAGCGCTGGGCCGCCGAGATCCAGGAGGCGCTGCCAAGCGTAGACGACGCGTGGGTGCTGGTGAACAACCATTACAGCGGCTTCAGCCCCCACACGGTGGCATTGCTGTACGAAGCGCTGGGGCTTGCGCCGCCGCGCTTCCCGGCCGAGGCTCCGCCGGACCTTGGCCCCCTCTTCAGATCCGCTGGCGCGGGCTGATGCCCAAAAAGAGGCGGCGGCCTCAGGCCGGCTGTCTGCCGGTTTCCTGGGGCCGCGCTTCTCGGAACGGGCGATTCAGACCCTCTTCGGCGCGCCGTTCAGGAGGCTGAGGGCCTTGCGGCGCTGCTGGGGCGTCAGCGTGGCAAGGATCTTTCCCCGCGTATCTTTCCGAATCTGAAGCATCTCGGACCGCTTCTGTTCCGCCGTGAGAGCCTGATTGCCGCGCACGCCTTTCACGGCGGAGGCGGCGTCCGTCAGATAACCGCGGATTGCTTGCTTCTGTCTGGGCGCCAGGTTCAAGCGCGCCAACACGTTCCGCCAGTTCGCGTCGGCGCGGGCAATGCGGGTGAGCTTCACCCTCTGCGCCGGCGTCAACACGCCCAGCACCTTTTCCCGCGTGCTCTTGGCGTTCAGCGTCTGCCGTTCGCGCCTTTGGGGCGCAGTTAGGGAGTTGTCCTCCCGAATCTGCTTGGCCACCGTTCGGCCAGCGGTAACGTAGACCTTGATCTGGTCCTTCTGGCTCTGCGTAAGGTTCAACTGCCGGAGAGCGATCATCCAGCGGGCCTGTCGCTGAGTGGCCCGTTCCGGGGCCACTGGCGCGGCTCCCGCCGGGAAGCTGAAGGCGATAGCGCATCCGGCCGCCACGGCTAGCAGCAACTTTCCGAATCTCATGTGCGTCTCCTTCCGCCGCGCCCTCTGCGGGGCGGCGCCATATCGGGGGAAGCGGTTTCCGCCCGGCCGGGCGCTCTGTGCTTCCTCCAACCGATTGGACGCACGCCTGGTTCGGCGGGTTGCAGGAGCCGGAAGCGGGGCCAAGCAGGCGCCGGTGATGATAGGATTCCGCCCGAGTGGCGCCGGCGGCCCGCCGGCATGCCCGCGAAGCGGCCACGGGTCTCCGCGCTTCGGGCGGATGCCGTGGGGACGCCGGCGAAATCGAGCAGATCCGCCGCGATTTGCCGGCCGCCTGCTTAGGGAGGAGTTGTTAGTCGTCAGTCATCAGTACTCAGCGCCGCGTTCGGTAGGATCTGTTACTGCGAGGCGCGAGGGCCAATCTGAGGCTCCGAGGGCAGGGCAAGCCCATTCGTTCCAACTAAGTGCCGTTTCCAGCGTGACAAGGCCGCTTGCCTACCATCGATCGCGTCGTCTCAGCAGCCTGGGTCAGAGTTGGTGTTAGGCGTGAGACTCACCCCAAAAGGCTCCT
>DASXUL010000024.1:0-2536 GCA_036504855.1 Armatimonadota bacterium
GCCATCGTCCAGCTCGGGACGGACAGCCTGACTGCCGTCACCCTCTCCTACTACAGTGGCGAAAAGCCGGTCTTCTCGAATAACATCGTCACGGGCTGGGCACAGGCCGGCCGGATGGCCACGAGCAGCGTCAACTCCGCCGTCACGACAGACCACAACGACATCTTCGGGAACGGCGACAACACGCTGCCGTTCCCGGGAGCCACGCAGATCGGCGCGGCCGGCGCCATCAGCCTGGACCCCTTGTTCGTGGACCGGGCGGGCAGCGACTACCGGCTTCAGGCGGGCTCTCCCTGCATCGACGCGGGCAATGACGCCTACATCGCCTCGGACGCCAGGGACCTGGCGAACGCTCCGAGGATCGCGGGAGCCCACGTGGACATCGGAGCCTACGAGTACGACTCACCCGCCTATACGATGCTGGACGCAGCCGAGGTTCTGCGCATCGCCGCCGGCATCTCGGTCTCCACGCCAGCCAACGTCAGCCGCCTGGACCTCGTGCAGGAGACGCCAGGAACGACGGGTCTGACGGTAGCGGACGCCACCCGCATCGCCCAGTGGCTGCTGAACTGAAAGACGATCCAGACTCACCACAAAGACACAAAGGCGCGAAGACGGAGATGAATCCGGGTCTTTGCGCCTTTGTGTCTTTGTGGTGAATCTCCGCAGGGGGGAATACCCCGGGGTCCGGTTCAGCCGCCTGGCGTGCCACAATAGGGGATGGAGAACGCATCACAGGATACTCACGCGGCCATGATCACACAATCCCCCAAACCCCAGGCGCGCCCGGTTGCGGCCAGCGCGCGTCGCGCCGCGCGTCGGCGCGTCCTCGTTGGGCTGGCGTTCGTCAGCCCGTGGCTCCTCGGCTTCCTCATCTTCACGCTCTACCCGGTGATCGCCTCGTTCCATTACAGCCTCACGGATTTCCCGGTATTGCAGCCGCCCCGCTACGTTGGGCTGGAGAACTACCGGGCGCTGCTGTTCGATGACGAGTACTTCTGGCGCTATGCGGTGTACAACACCGTGTACATGTTCATCGAGCTTCCGCTGGGAATTGGCATGGGGTTGGCGCTGGCCACGCTGCTGAACCAGAAGCTGAAGGGGATGCCGGCCTTCCGCGCGATGCTCTACCTGCCCAGCGTGGTGCCGGCCGTGGCCAGCGCCATGCTCTGGCTGTGGATTTTCAACCCGCAGTACGGGCTGGCCAACTCCGCGCTTTCAGCGGCGGGGCTTCCGAAGCTGGGCTGGCTGGTGGAGCCGCGCTGGGCGAAGCCGGCGCTGATCCTCATGGACGTGTGGACGGTGGGCGGCGGCATGGTGATCACGCTGGCGGCGTTGCAGGGCGTCCCGAAGGGGCTCTACGAGGCGGCCACGCTGGACGGGGCCTCCGCCTTCGGCCGCTTCCGGAACGTAACGCTGCCCATGATCTCGCCGGTGTTGTTCTTCCAGCTCATCATGGGCGTCATCGGCACGTTCCAGTACTTCACGCAGAGCATGATCATGACGAAGGGCGGGCCGATGGGCGCCACAACGTTCTACGCGCTGTATCTGTTCCAGAACGCTTTCCAGTACTTCCGCATGGGCTATGCCTGCGCCATGGCCTGGATCCTGTTCGCCATCACGCTGTCTCTCAGCCTCGTGGTGATGTGGTCCAGCAAACGCTGGGTGCATTACGAAGGGGGCGACCGATGACGGCCCACGCCGAAACCCGACTGGCCGCCAAACGCTCGGCGCGCGCGCAGACCGCCTTGCGCTACGCGGTCCTCTCGGTGGTGTGCCTCCTCTTTCTGGCTCCGTTCTTCTGGATGGTGAGCACCAGCCTGAAGGGCGATGCGGAGATCTTCACCTTTCCGCCCGTTTGGATCCCGCACCCCGTGGTGACGGCCAACTACCCGCGCGCGCTGGCGGCCTTCCCGTTTCTGCGCTACACGGCGAACACGCTGTTCCTGTGCGGGATGTGCATGATCGGCGTGCTCTTCAGTTGCTCGCTGCCCGCCTATGGGTTCAGCCGGCTCCAGTGGAAGGGGCGTGACGTTCTGTTCGTGGCCATGCTGGCCACGCTGATGCTGCCGGGGCAGGCGACCATGCTGCCGGTGTTCCTGCTGTTCCGCTGGCTGCACTGGACGGGCACTTTCAAGCCGCTGTTCGTGCCGGCCTTCTTCGGAAACGCGTTCAGCATCTTCCTGTTGCGGCAGTTCTTCCTCACCATCCCGCGTGAACTGCAGGACGCCGCCCGCATGGACGGTTGCTCCGAATTGGGCACGATGGCTCGCATCATCCTGCCCCTCGCGCGCCCGGCGCTGGCCACGGTGGCCCTGTTCACCTTCATGGGCACGTGGACCGATTACCTGGGCCCGCTGATCTACCTGCACGACGAGAACCAATACACGCTGGCCCTGGGCCTTCAGGCCTTCCTGGGCCGCCACGGCGCCGACTGGAGCGCCCTCATGGCCGCCGCCACCGCCGTCACCATCCCCCCGGTGATCCTCTTCCTCTTCGCCCAAAAAACCTTCATTGAGGGCGTCGCCCTGACGGG
>DASXUL010000025.1:0-64914 GCA_036504855.1 Armatimonadota bacterium
GCCGGCATGCGCCCGAAGGGCGGACTTTCGGCGTTGGATGTGGCCGCTTCGCGGCCATGCCGGCGGGCCGCCGGCGCTACTCCGGAACACCTCTTCCGCCCGCGCGGAACTCCCTGCCGACCAGGAGACGCAATGGACACCCAGCGTCCAGACAATACGGCGCTGATGGTAGATGACGAACCGCCGATCCGTCAGCAGTGCGCGGAGGCGTTGCGCGAACGCGGCTACACGGTCGCGGAGGCTGGGGACGGATGGGAGGCCCTAAAGTGGCTGGAGGGAAATCCTCCGCCCGCCTGTATCGTCCTCGATATCATGCTGCCGCGCATGGACGGTCTTCAGGTTCTGGAATGGCGACTGGACACACAGCGCGTGGCGGATGTGCCAGTGGTGGCCCTTGCTCCCCGAAAAGCCAACGACCTCTTTCATCAGTTCGCCGGAATGGATCGGAGATGGGTAGACGAGCTCCGCGTGGCGGCAGTGATCTACAAGCCTATGCAGCGACCAGATCTGCTCGCCGCCGTTTCAGAGACGGTGGCGTGGCTGGTCGCAGGAGGCAGAGGCATACCACCCTGGGGCTGCTACGTCGCTCTCCGCTAGGGCGGCCATAAGCCTAACGGACCGCCGGCTCTCCCTCGATGCGCACGGCCACCACGGTAGCGATCTTGTCCGGCAGCGGCTGCGGCAGGGCGATGCGCGGTCCCTCCGGCGTTTCGGTCACCGTCAGCGCATGTTTCTTGTCGCTCAGCAGGTAGGCCTTTTCGATAGGGTTCGTCAGCCCTGGCATCGTCACGGCGCCGCCCGGCGCGTCGTACACGTGCAAGTACAGGGTGTTCGCCTTGCGCGTAACGCGGCCCCACGGCAGGGGCTTCGGGAACGGTGAGGCGGACGTCTTATAGATCGCCTCGCCGTTGGCCTTCATCCACCGGCCCATCTCTTCCAGGCGCTCCACGCTGGGATCCGGAATCAGTCCCTCGGCGGTCGGCCCCACGTTCAACAGGTAGTTCCCGCCCTTGGAAGCGCAGTCGATCAGGTTGCGGATCAGGGTTTCGGCGGATTTCCAGTTGTGGTCGTCCTGATGGAAGCCCCAGGTGTCGTTCATGGTCATGCACGACTCCCAGTCCTTGCCCGGAAGGCCGTTGGCGGGGATTTCCTGCTCCGGGGTACCGTAATCGCCCACCGCGTCATCGCGGGTCGACATGCCGGCGAAACCGTCGCGCGCCACGTCCACCCGGTTGTTCACAATGGTCTTCGGCTGAAGCGAGCGCACGTAGTTGTACAGGTCCACGCCGCGCTCGTGGGTCCAGGTGCTCTCCCACTCGCCGTCGAACCACACGATGCCGATGGGGCCGTAATCGGTGAGCAGCTCCTTCAGCTCGGCCTTCAGGTAGGCCACGTAACGCTCGAAATCGGCCTTCTGCTCCGGGCGGGGGTCCCACTCGCGGCGGGGCAGGTAGTCCGGGTGATGCCAGTCCATGATGGAGTGGTAGAAGCAGAGGCGCATCCCCTCGGCCTTACACGCCTTGGCGAGTTCCTTGAGGACGTCGCGCTGGAACGGTGTATGGGCGATGGACCAGTCCGTCTGCTTCGTGTCCCAGAGACAAAAGCCCTCGTGATGCTTCGAGGTAATCACGATGTACTTCATGCCGGCGCGCTTCGCCAGGCGCACCCAATCGCGCGCGTTGAACTTCACCGGGTTGAACTGCTCGCGCAGGGGTTCGTAGTCCGCAATCTTGATGTGGGCGTTGTGGAGCAGCCATTCCGCCGCGCCCGGCACGCTCTTGCCGTCCCATCGTCCGGCCGGAATGGAATACAGCCCCCAGTGGATGAACATGCCGAACCGCGCGTCGCGCCACCAGCCCATCCGGGCATCCTTCTCGGCCGGCGTCTCCGCGGCCGCAGGGATGGCCGAGCATATGAGCAACGCCGCTGCCAACGTCATGAGGGTCTGATGTACAGTCACATACGTCTCCTTCGCTTACCCTGTCACCGAAATGGCGGGCCGGCATGGCGAAACCGGCATTAGCCGGTTTGGAGTCCCCGAAGGGGACTTCGCCACGGAAGCCCGCCATTGTAATGGGATGGAACCGCCTACGGCTTTACGAGGTGCAGCCAGTCGCCCAGCACGTACATGATGCGGCTCACCGCCAGAGCCACGCGGGCCGTAATCGTGGAGCCGAACATAGTGCCGAACGAGATCATCAGCAGCCATCGGCCCAGCTTCGCCGTGCCGGTGATGGCCTTCCCCTTGTGCTCAAAAGAGAAGAAGAAGTATGTCATCACGGCCACCAGCGTCACGAAGGCCACGATGTTGTTGCCGGCCTCCACCCACGTCGCCTCGGGGGCCATGGCCGCGCCGCCCGCGGCCATGTGCAGGGTCTGCACCGCTCCCGGAGTCAGCGGGCGGAAGCTATCCGTCACCTGCGGGAAATAGGTGATCGCCACCTGTTGGATCTGCAGGCCGGCGGCAAGGCCCATCAACGTGCCGATCAGCATGCGGGCCATCCACGAGACCTTGTTGAAGTAGATCGTGAAGTACAGCAGCCCCAGCAGGAACGGCAGCATCCACCACCACTGGCCGGCCTTCATAGGCACCCACCAGTCGTTCACCAGGCTGTCTTGGAAGAGGCGCGTCACGCCGTACGCGGCGCCGATGCCGAGGAACAGGTACTCGAAAATCCGGTACACCGGGTTCTCGCGCCACAGCAGCGTGTAGATGGCGATCGTGCAGATAGCGCCGAAGGTCACCTCAATGGAGTGGAATTGGTCGGGAGTGAAGCTCACTGGGCGCCTCCGTTCTTGCGGCTGCGGAAGTACGCCACGTTGCCGATGATGATCAGGATGATAATGTAGCCGTCCAGAGCCGCCACCGACGTCATCTGGCGGGTCCCCGCATACGTCTGGTCCGCCAGCCCATGTTCCTTCGTCAGCGACTCATACTCCGCCGCCCCGAGCACGCCGCGCAGAAGGCCCTGAATCTGCCCGGACTTCACGAATGGATACGTGTCCGGCACCATCACGGAGGTGGGGGCGATTAAGAGGGGCTTCTGATACTTGTCCGTAATGGCCGGCATCAGCCAGAGGTACGTGGCCGATGGGGAGACGTCGATCACCACGCCCAGATCGTGGTAGTCTTTGATGTTCTTCATCATGGGAACGTCCGCAACCGGCGTTCCGCGAGAATCCTGGCCGAACCAGCGCGGGATATCGCGCGGCAGGCTCTGCAGGATCGCCAGTGTGGCCGGCTTGAAGCCCAGGTTCACCCAGTCCTTGCCGTAGGTCAACGGGGGAGCGGTAGGGTACTTCGCATTCAGCTCGTTGGCGATGGACTGCGCCTCGCTGTTGGCCATCTCCTGCCCGGGCGCGCTGGTGGCGTTGAACGTGAAGATCGCGAACTTCTTGTGGCTCGCCAGCATGTGCCGGATGATCGCCCGGCACTGCGGAAGAGACTCGCCGCGCGTATCCGGCGAGAAATTGGCGCTCAGCAGGATGATGTTCTTCCCTTTGCTCTGATCCAGGTTCTGGATCTTGTTGAAGAAGTTCAACGAGTTCGGGTTGTGCGCCACCGGCAACGGCAGCGGCACGAACAGCGGCAGCGCCATCACGATCAGGGCTACCAGGTAAAGTATCTTCCGGTCGATGTTTCCCATGGAGAGTTATCAGTCGTCAGTCGTCTGTCGTCAGTTGGCAGTCCGGTCGCCCGCCATTCATCTGGCCTGACGACTGATAACTGACGACTGACGACTCCAAAATCACATTTCCGCGTCGAAGAACTGGCCGCGCTCCAGGCTCAACCAGATGCGAAGGCTCGTGGCCATCAGACCAACGGCCACGCCGAACAACAGCGCGCGCTGGCAAGCGCCGTTCAGCACCAACAGAATCCACTCGCTCAGGCTCTCCAGCTTCAGGAAGGCGTACGGGCTGTTCAACGGGATGAACCCGGTTACGAAGGCCGTGCCCAGCGGGGTCAGGCCAAGCATCATGACAATGGCGGACCCCAGCAGCAAAATGGCCTCGGCGCTGCGCACCCGGAACGCCCGGTACGCCGCGCTCACGATAAAGAAGGCCAGAAGGCTGAACATCGTGGAGCCCAGCGCGTTGAACCCGCCGTTGTACACGATCCCGTACCAGCCGATGTATTGCCCCAGCCGGCCGCCGGGCGTCACCGTGGGGTTCGCCGCCGCCGCCTGAACCGCGGCATCCGTGATGCCGGGGTGGTAATACCGCAGCGCCCAGACCCCCATCATCGCGAAGAAGCCCACGAAGAACGCCAGCGCGTACCACCAGCCGGCGCGACGCCGAACCACCGTGCGCCCGTTCACGCGGAACAGGTTCACGATGCCCAGCATCAGGGCCAAGGCCAGGAAAATGCGTTGCGCCGTTCCGAGCGGGTCGAGATATGGGGAGAACGGATTGTCGAATCCTCTGCCGGCGAGGGTGAAGTGCGCGGGCGTGAGGAACTCCAGCAGGTAGAACGAGCCGCCCAGGAAGGCCAGCAGCATCGTGAGGCGCTTCTTGAACGCGTTCGATGTGGGGTGAAGGGCAGCCATAACGGCCACGAAGACCAGCGTCGCCAGCCCGATGGCCAGAGCGAGCTTTGAGCCGTGCAGCGGTGTTGTTAACAGATGAGACATAATCGGTTACGCGATGTTCAAACGGTACGCTTCGCCTACGAAGACGGGAACAACTTGACCCACTGAGCCACCGAGTGTGACCCCGGCGCGACAGTGAGAAGCAGCGTCGAGATGACAATCAGTGCCAGCAGCAGGATCTTCCCCCAGTCCTGCCCGATGACGCTCCCCAGCAACGTCGGCTCCCGAGTGAGGTAGGCCGTGGTAGCGTAGTATTCCTCCGCCATGATCGTGTAGTCGCATGAGACGATGAAGAACGGCAGTTGGGTGGTGGCCGGGGTGCCCGCCACCTGCATGGCTCCGATGCTCTGTCCCGCCTCTGAGAGGATCAGGGCCTCGGCGTAGTAGTAGCCGAAGAAGAAGTTGCTGGCCACCTTTTCGCGGTACATGATGCCGGCCGCCGCGGAGGCGAACGTGAACTGCTGGTCGCTGAGGAAGCGGATATCCTCCGCCTGGAACAGCTCGGGCCGCCCCGCCCGCTGATAGGCATCCCTCATCGTCTCCTCGCCCACCGCGTACAACTGCGGATCGGCGACGGTGACGATCAGGCGCGTGGCGTAGCGCGCGGCCACCCGGGCCACATGCCCCAGCACCGCCAGCGCCTGCAGGCCGTCGATGTCGAAGCCCGAAAGGCCGGTGGCAAAGAGCATCGGCTTGCCCATCTCGGCCGCGCGGCCCACGGCCTCATCGATGGCCGAGAGGCCGGGGATGCGCCGGATGAACAGGCGTTTGCCGGCGCGGGCCGAGAAAATGCCGCACAGGATCAGCGCCGCCAGCGCGGCGAGGAGCAAGGTGACTGTTAGGGTTGCATGCTGCATGTTGGGTCTTGGATCTGAGGTACTGGGTCCGGAGGCGGAGGGTGTCCGGTTCCGTTTGGTCTACTTGGTCTGCGCGCCTCTGCGTTTCTCTGATCGTGCGTTGGATTCGCCGGTCTCACGGTAACGGTCCAGCCTGTCCACCAGGCCATCCAGCGCCTCCGGCTCTCCTACAAGCGCCGCATAGCGCTCGGCCGTGTCCAGACCGGTGAAGGCCCCGAACAGGGGCGTAACGGCATGAACGGCGAGGCCGGCGATCCCAGCCAGCGGCCGGTTCATCTCCAGGAAGAAGATGGCCGGCGTCTCCAGGCGAAAACGATGGATGCGCTCGGCGATCGCCTCCAACGCCTGGTCTCGCTCTTCAGGCGTGAGAGGGCGGTCCGTCATACCGGCGTCCCCTGAGACGGCCGGTCGCTCCCTTTCCAGTATCGGTGCACAGCGTCCAAAACGGCATGGCGGTTGTCATCGGAAAAACGCAACTTCACGCCGCGCAACCGTGAGAGACGGGATGCCGAAGTGAGGGGGCTGATGTGAACGCCATCCGCGCCGGACCGCACGCTGCGCACGGCGCTCCAGCCCATCGCGCGCATCTGCCAGGCGCACCGCGTGGAAACGCCCGTGGGAGTGATCCGGTGATGGACAGGGAAGAGCCCCTCCGCCACGGCGCCCATCAGGGCCAGGCAGGCCACGCCGGCGAAGAGCGGGTTGCCAAACGCCCACAACGCCAACCACCAGGTGATGCTCACCGCCGCCAGGGCGCCGGCGATCCGCAGCGGGCCGCCGGCCGGCCGCGTGACCCAACACAGCGTCTCACGCGCAGCGTCTTCCCCCGGGCGGCTGTCCGGCAGGGAAGGGCAGGCGGGATTCAGGGGCGTTTGCGGGTGCGCTTGCATCCCGTGAATTCTACGATGGGGTGGGAATGCGTGTCAAGCGACCCGCTGCGTAGCGGTGATAAGCGGAAAGGAACCGCCGAAGCCATGCGCAACCGGATGTCGCGCATGTCTGGCGGTTCCCTGGCTCCAACTGGCCCGCGGGGCCTTCCGGATCTCCGGTTACTCCGCGGCGGCCGGTTCCTTTTCCTTCTCTTTGGCCTCTTTGGCGTTCGTGATGCACGCCTTGTTGGTGCACTTCAGGCCCAGCAGGCGCCGGCCCATGCGGTCCTCGCCCAGCGGGTAGCCGCACGTGGGGCAGAACTTGTCCGCCAGCGGCTTGAAGAACGTGGTGAAGTCGCAGGCCGGATACTTCGAGCACCCGTAGAACGTGTAGTTCTTCCCGGCCTTGCTCTTCGCCTTCTTTTCCACCACCTCGCCGCCGCAGTCCGGCCGCGGGCACTCGATGCCGATCTTCACCTGCATGGGCCGCGTGAACGTGCACTCAGGGTAACCGGAGCACCCAACGAACTCGCCGAAGCGTCCCTGGCGGATGTGAAGCTCCTTCCCGCACTGCGGGCACACCTCGTCCGCCACCACCTTCGGCGCCATCTTGACGCGCTCGGCTTCGGTCTCGGCCTTGCCCACCGCGAGGTCGAACGGCTCGTAGAATTCGCGGATGATCGTCACCCAGTTCTCGCTGCCGTCCTCCACGTGATCCAGCCGATCCTCCATGCCGGAGGTGAATTGCACGTCCACGATGCGCGGGAAGTGCTTCACCAACAGGTCATTCACCGCAAAGCCCAGTTCCGTTGGGAAGAAGCGCTTCTCCTTCAGCTCAACGTAACCACGGTCTTGCACGGTGGAGATAATGGCGGCGTATGTGCTTGGTCGCCCCACGCCGTTCTCCTCCAGCGCCTTCACCAGGGTGGCTGGATTGAAGCGGGCCGGCGGCTCCGTGAAGTGCTGGCGCGGCGTTAGGTCCAGCAGGCGCAGCGGATCGAGGGCCTCCAGGGCGGGCAGGCGCTGCTTGTCTTCGTCTTCGGCGGCGTCGTCGTCCTTCGCCTCGATATACACCGCGCGGAACCCGTCGAACTTGATCACGCTGCCGGTGGCGCGGAACAGCAGGCCGGCCGACGTGTGAACGTCTACCGCGGTCACGTCATCCACGCCCGTTTCCATCTGGCTGGCCACGAAGCGCTTCCAGATCAGGTCGTAGAGCTTGTACTGCTCGTTCGTGAGGCGCGAGCGGATGGCGTCCGGGCGGCGGAACACGCTGGTGGGGCGGATCGCCTCATGCGCGTCCTGGGCGTTCTTGCGGGACTTGTAGATGCGCGGGCTCTTCGGGGCGTAACGCTCGCCGAACGTCTGCGTGATAAAGGCCAGCGCCTCATCTTGCGCCTCTCTGGCCACGCGAGTGCTGTCGGTACGCATGTAGGTGATGAGGCCAACGCTGCCCTCGGCGCCGATGTCCACGCCCTCGTAAAGCTGCTGCGCGATGGCCATCGTCTTCTTGTTGGACATGCCCAGCTTGCGGCTGGCGTCCTGCTGGAGCGTGGAGGTGATAAACGGCGCGTAGGGATTCACGCGGCGCTCGGTGCGCTTCACGCCGCCCACCGACCACGATGAGCCCTTCAAGCTCTCCAGAGCGGCATCCGCGTCCGCCTGGGTCTTCAGCTCGTACTTCTCCTTGGAGCCGATGCGTCCAACGAGCTTGGCGTCAAACGGGTGATCCTTCGCTTCCGGCGTAAGTCGCGCGGTAACGCTCCAGTACTCAACCGGCACGAAGGCCAGAATCTCCCGCTCTCGGTCGCAGATCAGGCGCAGCGCCACGCTCTGAACGCGCCCCGCGGACAGATTCCGCTTGATCTTCTTCCACAGGAGGGGGCTCAACTTGTAACCCACGAGGCGATCCAACACGCGGCGGGCCTGCTGGGCATCAACGCGATGCATATCGACGGTGCGAGGACGCCGCATGGCCTCTTCGACCGCGCTGCGCGTGATCTCGTTGAATTGGATGCGCACCGGATTGGTGAGCTTCAGCGCCTCGGCCAGGTGCCAGGCGATCGCCTCCCCCTCGCGGTCGGGGTCGGAGGCCAGATAGACGGTCTCGGCGCCCTTTGCCGCCTCTCGCAGGTCCTTAATAACCTTGTTCTTGTCTGGTATAATCGCGTACGTCGGTTCAAAGTCGTGCTCTACGTCGATGCTCAGCTTCGACTTCGGCAGGTCGCGCACGTGGCCCATGCTGGCGCGGACGTCGAAACCCTGGCCCAGAATGTTCTTCAGTGTCTTGGTTTTGGCCGGGGACTCGACGATGATCAGGGATTTCGCCATAACTTCCTCTTCCGGCGCGCCATTGCGCCGGGCTGTGGGGGGCCGGAGGCTTGCGCCGGCTCGCGGGACTTGGCCGCGTCAACGGAGTGTAACGGAGCGGCGACGCGGGATAGACGACGGCCCACGCCGTGCGGTTCCCTCAGCAACCTGCGTGCCCGACGCGTCCGGAAACGGATGATACATATGCTCGCCCCCGCGTCGTCAAATGCCGCGCTCGGAATTTGCGCGCCGGCCCCGCCCGGGAACCGGATGGCGGCCTCCGGTGTCCGAGAAGATGGCAGACTGCCAGAGGAGGATCAGCGCGATGGCCTTTCCCGGATGGACGCCCGGCGACTTCGAGATCTTTTCGGTTCCCAGCTTCGAGGCGCGCATGGAACTCCTCCGCGCCCGGATTCAGCCGCGGCTCGATGAGCTGGGCAGAGACATCCTGCCGCTTCTGGAGGCAGACACCGGAACCGAATGGTTCCATCACGTGGCAAAGCACATGCGCCGCACCGTGAACCCGCCTTCCGACACCTGGGTGGCTTTCAACCAGGCCAAGCGCGGATACAAGGCCACCGTTCACTTCAGCGCCGGCATCAGCGCCCTGGGCGCCAACGTGTGTATTGTGGTGAAACCGGAGTGCACCGAGCGCGAGGACTTCGCCGAGTCGCTCGCCCGCAATGCGCAAGACGTCGCGGATCGCTTCGCCGGGGAGACCGGCCTTTTCGTGGGCGACGTGCCGAACGCGCCTCTCTCTGACCTCCAACCGGCCGGCGCCCTCGCGCCGGCGGACTGGCTGAAGCAAGCGAACGCCCTGCGCCGCGTGAAATCCTTCGAGTTCGAGGCCGGCTACCGCATCCCCTCCGCGGAAGCTTGCTCGCTCGGACCGAGCCTCGTCGAGGCCGTCTTCGAGCGCATCCGCACGCTGAGGCGAACGCTGAGGGCCGGGTGATTCGAAATGAGCGGCTCGCCGGTGGAACTCCAACCCTGACTAAGATCGTTATATAACGCCCCATTGACCCCCCGCCCCTGGCCCGCCTAGAGTGACGGCAGGAGCCTCTATGGAACGTGAATCGCTGACCAAGGTCGGGGTGGCCCTGCTGGCTGCCTCCTCGCTTGGTTTTGTCTGGTATTTCAGCCGTCCCCTTCCGCCCACCGGCAAGACGGTTATCCGCCACCTCACTTATGAAACTGGTCCGGAGCAGATGGCGCTGCTCAACGAGATCAAGCGTCGCTTCGAGGCGGAGAACCCCGATGTCGAAGTGCAGGTTGAGTTCAACAGCACGGCCCGCGAGAAAATCTATGTGGAAGCGGCATCCGGCACCGCGCCGGACACTTTTTACGCCGTAACGGACGACATCCCGCGGTTGGCGCTCTCCAATGCGATCGTCAACATCAGCGATCTCGCGCGTCGCGACAAGATCGATCTCTCGGTCTACTTCCCGGAAGTCGTCAACGCCCTCCAGTGGCCGCAGCAGAGCGGACCCGTGCTGAAAGACACCGGCAGGCTCTACGCCATGCCCATCCACTTCAGCACCGACGTCCTCTTCTACAACGTGGACGCCTTCAAGAAGGCCAACGTGCCGCTGCCCACCGACAACTGGACCTGGGACCAGATGATCGACGCAGCCCACAAGCTCACCATCCGCAAGAACGGTCGCATCGTGCAGTTCGGCATGTTCATGCCCGACTCCGGCGCCGTTATCCAGGGGAACGGCGGACAGATCTTCAACGCCGACTACACGAAGTGTCTCATCAACAGCCCCGCGGCGTTGGAGGCCATGCAGGAGCTGAAAAACATTCGCTTCAAGGAGAACATCGCTCCCACCCCGGCGCAGGTGCAGGAGACGAACTCCATCCAGATGTTCAAGCTCGGTCAGGTGGCTATGCTCCCCGGGCGCACGTATATGTCTGTGGACTTCAACAAGATCACGGATTTCACGTACGATTGCACCCTGGTCCCCGGCATGAAGAAGGCCGTTGAGCGCCTCGCTGTCGGCGGCATCTGCATGAGCAACATCGCGCGCGGCCTGGATCCCGCCAAGATGAGCCCGGATGACCGGCTGCGCATCGAGAAACGGCGCAATGCCGCGTGGCGCTGGGCGAAGTTCTACTGCTCTCCCGATGGCGGCATGCAGCTCCTTTCGAAGGAAAAGAACTGCGTCACAGCCGTGCGCGCCCATGCTTACAGCAAGGACTACTTCCTCAAGCCGCCGCCGAAGAACGCCATCGCGATGGTCACAAGCCTCAAGCACGCTGTCATCACAACGCCGCCCATCGTCACCGCCTCCGAATACCTGAATAGCGTGCAAGTTCCGGGGTTCGATGATATGTTGCGTACCCAGGACGCGGATCTCCCCGCCATGTTGAGAGACTACCAACAGAAGACCGACGCTATCCTGGCCACGGAGCCGAAGAAAGGAGCCCAGCCCTGATGGCACGCTTTTACCGCCGCTGGGAGGGCTTCCTCTTCATCCTCCCGTTCGTCATCGGCTTCCTCTGCTTCACGCTGGGCCCGCTGATCGCCTCCGGCTATTACAGCCTCGTCAAGTACGACATGCTCAACCCGAACATGCAGTTCGTGGGCATGCAGAACTACGTAGACCTGTTCTCCAACCCGGACTTCGCCTGGAGCCTTGGGCGCACCGCGATGTACGCCATCATGGCCGTGCCCGCCACGATGGTCGGCAGCCTCGCCGTGGCCATGCTGCTGAACCAGAAGGTGCCCGGCATCGCCGTGTTCCGCACCATCTACTACCTGCCCGCCGTCACCAGCGGCGTGGCGATGCTCACCCTCTGGCGCCTCCTGTTCCGGCCCGAAACCGGCCTTGTTGATACGGTGTTGGCTCCGCTCTACGGCTGGCTGCACATCACCAACCCGGCGAGCTTCGGCTGGCTCTCCAATCCGAAATGCGCGCTCCAGACGATGGTGCTGCTCTCGGTGTGGGGGTTGGGCAGCGGGATGATCATCTACCTCGCCGGCCTGCAGGGGATCCCGGATCACCTGTACGAGGCCGCCGAGCTGGACGGCGCCGGCGCCTGGAAGAAGTTCCGAAACGTCACCCTCCCGATGCTCACCCCGACGATCTTCTTCAACCTCGTGATGAACACCATCGCCGCGTTCCAGGCATTCGACCAGGCCTACATCCTGAGCACCGGCACCGGCGGACCCAGCCGGGCCCTTCTGATGTACGTGCTTCTGCTCTACAACACGGCGTTCAAGTATCTGAAAATCGGGCCCGCGTCGGCCATGGCCTGGGTGCTGTTCGTCATCATCCTCGTCCTCACCGGGATCAACTTCCTGATGAGCAAACGGTGGGTGCACTACGACTGACGGGGATACGGCAAGCGATCTCAACCGTCCCCGCGAAAGGGCGGAACGATGACAGGCGGAACCTTCGAGAACCCGGGCGGCGCGCCGCCCCCACCGCGTAAGAACGGCCTGGCGATCGCCTCGGTAGTTTTGGGCGCTCTCGGCGTTGTAACTTGCGGCATCAGCGCCGTCGCGGGCCTGGTGATGGGCATCGTAGCCAGCGGCCAGATCCGCGGCAGCAACGGACGGCAGACGGGAAAGAGCACGGCCACGGCCGGGATCATCGTCTCGGCCATCAGCCTGTTCCTGATTGTGCCGCTGACGCTGGCGGCGATCCTGTTTCCAGTGTTCGCAAAGGCCCGCGAGCAGGCTCAACAAAGCGTGTGCCTGAACAATGTGCGGCAGTTGTCCATCGCGACCCAGGCGTACGCTCAGGACTACAACGATACATTTCCGCCCGCCCGGCAATGGGACGCAAGGCTGCAACCGGCCGTGCGGAGCAATACCGTCTGGGATTGCCCCAAATTGGGCCCTGGCCGCGGCGGATACGGATACAACGCGGCCGTGGCGGGTCGGGAAGCCAGCCGGATGCAGAACCCCGCCGCCGTTGTGCTGGAGTTTGAAGCCCGAGGCGGCGGCCGCCCCTACGGCGGGCGCGAGTTGGCCGATCCGAGGCACCTCGGCCGGTGCTCAACCGGATTCATAGACGGCCATGTGCAGGCCTTGAACGCGGAGGAACTGGACGGGAGCGGCATCCAGTGGACGCCCGCGCTTGTCCCTTGATACGGAACGATTCGGACCGACGGCCGCAAGAGGCGGCCGCGAGCCCAAGAGGTAATATCACGATGCAGGTAGCGGAACGACCAATTGGCATGAAACAGGCGCCGGTCACAGGCTGGCGCGAACGGAAGCGGAAGCGTGAGCGCAACGCGCGGATAGTAGCCTTCACGGCTCTCGCCCTCGGCGCCATCATATTCGCCGCCCCGTTCGTTTTCATGCTCCTCACCAGCTTCAAATCGCTGGCGCAGGCCGACAAGATGTCGCCCCTGGAGTGGCCGCACCCCTTCGTGTGGTCCAACTACGCCGATGCCCTGGCGCAGATGAACTTCTGGCTCGACCTGCGCAATACCTGCATCATCGTGTATGCCTGTATGGTTGGCACGTTGATCTCGTCATCCATCGTCGCCTACGGGTTCGCCCGGTTGAACTTCCCCGGCAAGAACGTCTGGTTCGGCCTGATGCTGGCAACGATGATGCTCCCCACCGTGGCCACCCAGTTGCCTCTGTACGACCTGTATAAGAGGCTGGGTTGGGTGAACACCTTCTATCCGCTCACCCTTCCGGCCTTCTTCGGAAGCGCCTACAACACGTTCCTGCTGCGCCAATTCTTCATGACGCTGCCCAGCGAACTGGAGGACGCCGCCCGCATTGACGGGTGCTCGACGTTCGGGATCTTCTACCGGGTGTTCCTCCCGCTCAGCAAGCCGGCCCTCATGACGGTGGGCATTTTCACGTTCATGTTCAGTTGGAACAACCTGTTCGGCCCGTTGATCTACCTGCGCACCCCGGACAAGTACACGCTCTCCGTGGGCCTGGCCCAGTTCAACGGCCTCTACAGCACGCAGTACGGCCTCCTGATGGCCGCCAGCATCGTCATCGTGATGCCGCTTCTCGTGCTCTTCTTCGTGGCTCAGAAGCACTTCGTAAAGGGTATCGTGCTCAGCGGCCTCGGCGGCCGATAAGTTCACCTCTTGAGGCCCCGATGGGCCGGCTGCCTTTCCGTAGCCGGCCTATCGGGGCCTTTCCCATTTGCGCTCGCTTAACAACCAGGGGACCGCAGCCCCAGGTTCATTCGGGCTGTGGTCTCCCCTAACGGAGGTCCCGCATGCCAGATGAACGTTCCGATGTGGAACACGAGCCGGCAGACGCAAACGTGGCGCTCCCCGCAGGCGCCATCTCTCTCCTCTGCCTGGCCCTCCTCGTCCCGGCCACCACTATGGTCCCGGGGCTTGTCGCCATCCTGCTCCTGGTTGCGCCTTGCTGCGCTCTCATCGCCATTGCGCAGGCGTTCGACCGCCGATCGCGCGCCTCTCGCGCTGCGCGGCGGGCCGGGGGCTTCCTTGGCGTTGTCACGCTGACATCCATGGTCGTGGTTCTGTACGTTTTCACCGCCTACGAACACCCCTCCCGGGAAGGCGCCAAGCAGAGGAAGTCCCTGAACAACATCAGACAGCTCGCAGTCGCCGCGCAGACGTACTCGCAAGATTACGACGGCGCGCTGCCCGGCTGGGCGACGGCGAACGGCCGCGAGTACCACAACGTGTGGGACCAACAGATCGGCCGCCTCGTGAGGTCGAAAGACGTGTTCTGCAACGGCGACACCGGCATCCGGTCTCCATCGCAACCGGCGCCGCGCGATCGCGTACTCACCTATGGCCTCAACGGCCTGCTCATCGCCGCGGCGAACGCGCCCTTCACCGGCGACGCCGACTGGAGCCGGCCCCGTCTGCTGCGCCCCGCGCGCCTCATCAGCCCGGAAACCACGATCCTCTTCGCGGAACTCGCGACAAACGGCCCCATGCCGGCGCCCTACAATGCCCCGGAGCCGCCCCAAACGGCCCAACCTGGCGTTTCACCGGACTCGCGGCAGTACGAGGACGCCAACCCCGGCTGGATCGACGTGGACCCTCGATCCTTCTGCGAGCCTGAAGGCGGCAGCAAGGCGGCCTCCAACGCCGGCCACTACGCCGAGCCCTTCCGCAACACGGACTGGGGCATCGCCCGCAACCTCTACCATGGCGGCGGCTGCTACGCCTTCTGCGACGGCCACGTGCAGTTCATGAAGATCTCGAAAACCGTGGGCTTCGGCCTCGCCGTGAACGGTCGAACAATCACCGAGGCCGATTGTTGGAACCGTGACAACCGCTGGAACATGTGGATCCCAAAGTAGGGCGCGCGTCACGGCGTACGCGAAGAGGGGGAGGCATCTCAATCGAGACGCCTCCCCCTCTTTGGTTTCACCCAACCCCGATGGTTACGGGATCAAGTGGGCGGTGTACTTCACGGCGTTCACGTAGAGCCGCAGGATATCGTTAGCGTTGGGATTATCCGCGGTGGGGTTGTTGACGTGTGGGAAGTACGGGTCGGTTCCGATGATGGCCACGCGGCCTCCGTTCGGACCGCCGTAGTTCAGCGTCCAGATGGTCGGTCCGACGGTCTTGGAGAGCCAGCCGGTGGTGGTCGTGGAGATGCCCACGACCTTCAGGCTGTCATAGGCCACCGGCGCCGGCCAGTAATCCATGTTGATGATGTTGTTCTGGCCGCCTGTGGAGGCGTTGAACGGGTCGGTGACGCCGGTTGTCAGCGGGCTGGTCTGATCCAGCGCGGTATAGGAGAGGCCGCCGTCGTTCATGAAGTAGCAGAGGATCGGCAGGACGTCCGGCATCTGCCCCTTCGGATACGGGCCGTTCTCCGGGTGAGCGATGTCGGTGGTGAAGTTGTAGGGCTCGCCGTAGACAAGACCAGTTCCGGAGAGGAGGGCCTGCTTCAGGGTCTGCTGGTCCAGGGCCGTCAGGCCGCCCCATTCCATGCGGTCCGGGCCGATGAACTCCGCGTCGAAGTAGATGGTGCAGTACTGCTTGGCCATCAGGGCTTTGGTGAGCGGGTTCGGGTTGTCGACGCTGATGGGCGTATTGACCCATGTGATGCTGGAATCCGGGACGCCCGCGCCGGTGAGGGCGTTCATCAGGTTAGAGTAGACCGCCTGGTCCGGGCCGAAGATCAGGATGTTGCAGTCCGCCTTGTCCTTGTAGCAGAAGTTGTTGTTCGGAGAAGAGCCGCCGGGGGTCAGCGTGATGGCGAGGCTGGCGGCGCTGTTCAGCGTGTAGGTGAGGATCGTGCCAGGAGCGGCGATCGTGTACGAGCCGTCCACGATGTCGCAGCCGCTGAACGAGTAGGAGCCGTCACCCTTGGTGAGGGTGGTCACCGTGGAGCCGTCCGGCTTCGTCAGCGTGATCGTGATGCCCTGCAGGTTGACGGCGTTGGCGTCGTGCGTGCAGTTTCCGGAGGCGTCCTTGTAGACGAGACCGGAGATGGCGCCGCCCACGTAGGTGAAGTCCTGGGTCGCAGAGCCTTCGGCCACAATCGTGACGCCGGCGCTTCCGGTTCCCGTCACGGCCTTGCCGTTGGAGGAGCCAGGCACGCTCACCGTGTAGGCGCCGGGCTTCAGGTTCTCGAAGCAGTAGGAGCCGTCATCGCCGGTAGTGGTCGTTGTGACGGCGCCGCCGGGAGCGGTGAGGGTCACGATGACGCCGGCCATGGCGGTGGAGCCCGTGTCGACGCAGGTAACCTTGCCGCACAGCTTACCCGGCTTGTCCTTGTAGCAGAAGTTGTTGTTCGGCGAGGAGCCGCCGGGGGTCAGCGTGATGGCGAGGCTGGCGGCGCTGTTCAGCGCATAGGTGAGCACGAAGTTGGGGGCGGTCACCGTGTACTTTCCGTCCACGATGTCGCAGCCGCTGAACGAGTAGAAGCCGTCCTGATTGGTGATAGTCGTCACCGTGGAGGTGTCCGGCTTGGTGAGCGTAATCGTCACGCCCTGCAGGTTGATGGGGCTGTTGTCGTGCGAGCAGTCCCCGGAGGTGTCCTTGAAGACGAAACCGGAGATGCTTCCGCCCACGTAGGTGAAGTCCTGAGTCGCAGAGCCTTCGGCCACAATCGTGACGCTGGCGCTTCCGGTTCCAGAAACGGCCTTGCCGTTAGCGGTTCCAGGCACGCTTACCGTGTAATTGCCGGGCTTCAGGTTCTCGAAGCAGTAGGAGCCGGTGGAATCGGTGGTTGTGGTGGTGACGGCGCCACCGGGAGCGGTGAGCGTCACGATGACGCCTGCCATGGCGATGGAGCTGTCGTCGACGCAAGTGACCTTGCCGCAGAGCTTGCCCGGCTTGTCCTTGTAGCAGAAGTTGTTGTTCGGAGAAGAACCGCCGGGGGTCAGCGTGATAGCGAGGCTGGCGGCGCTGTTCAGCGTGTAGGTAAGGATCGTGCCAGGAGCGGCGATCGTGTACGAGCCGTCCACGATGTCGCAGCCGCTGAACGAATAGGAGCCGTCTCCCTTGGTGAGGGTGGTAACCGTGGAGCCGTCCGGCCTGGTCAGCGTGATCGTCACGCCCTGGAGGTTGACGGCGTTGGCGTCGTGCGTGCAGTTTCCGGAGGCGTCCTTGTAGACGAGACCGGAGATGCTACCGCCCGAGTACGTGAAGTCCTGGGTCGGCGAGCCGCCGGGGATCAGCGACACGCTGGCGCTGCCGGTTCCAGAAACGGCCTTGCCGTTAGCGGTTCCAGGCACGCTTACCGTGTAATTGCCGGGCTTCAGGTTCTCGAAGCAGTAGGAGCCGGTGGAATCGGTGGTTGTGGTGGTGACGGCGCCGCCGGGAGCGGTGAGGGTCACGATGACGCCTGCCATGGCGATGGAGCTGTCGTCGACGCAAGTGACCTTGCCGCAGAGCTTACCTGGCTGTGGCGTAATGGTGATGCAGATGTCTGCGCTGGCCGCCGCGCCCTTGTTGTCGGTGACGGTGTACGGAATGCTGGCCGACGAACCGCACGAGGTTCCCGGCGTGTAGACGACCGATCGGCCGGAGACCACGGCCGTTCCGCAGGTTGGCGCGCCGACGGCCTGGAAGGTAACCGTTCCGCCATCCGGATCGGTGAAGTTGGCCTCCAAGGCGGAGATCGGGACGTTCACCGAGCTACCCGCCTGCACGGTAACGTCGTAGCACTGCGCCTTCGGGACCGGCGGCTTGTTCTTCGGCGTAACGGTGATGCACACCTTCGCGGTGGCGGTGCAGCTTGTCGGCGTGGTGCAGTTCTTGCCGGCATTGAGGCTCAGCGCGTTGCCTACGGGGCCGCACTGACCATTGCTGATCGTGTAGGCGAAGTCGTCCGAGCCGGAGTATCCGCTTGCGGGCGTGTAAACGATGCTCTTGCCGCCCGCGGAGATCACGGCGGCGCCGTGGGCCGGCCGGGTGACAGATATAACCGTCAGCGGGTAGCCGTTCGGGTCGGAGTCGTTCGTCAACACGTTAATGGTGATTGGCGTATCGGCCGCGGTCACATTGGCGCCGCAGTCGTCCCTGGCCACTGGCGGCCCCGAGGGCTTCACTGTAACGCACACCTTGGCGGAAGCGGTGCAAATCGCCGGCGTGGTGCAGTTCTTGCCGGCGTTGAGGCTCAGCGTCTTGATTGTGGCTCCGCACTGACCATTGCTGATGGTGTAGCCGAAGTAGTCAGGTCCGCTGTAACCGCTGGCAGGCGTGTAGACCACGCTCTTGCCATCCGCCGAGATGACGGCTGTTCCATGGGTAGGCCGAGTAACGGCGATGACCGTCAGCGGATAACCATAAGGATCGGCGTCGTTCGCCAGCACGTCGATGGTGATCGACTTGCCGACGGAGGTCACGTTGTTGGAGCAGTCGTCGCGCGCCACCGGCGGGGCGACGGGCTTCGGCTTCACGGTAATACAGACGCTGGCGCTGTCTGTGCAACCCGTGGTCTGCGTTGTGCAGTTCTTGCCGGCCGCCACATTGAACACGGCGGCCTGGCCGGCGCTGGCGGTGGAAATGACGCCGCACTGGCCGTTGCTGATTGTATAGGTGAAACTGTCGCTGCCGGTGTAGTTGGTATCCGGCAGGTATACAACGCTCTGGCCATCCGGCGCGACGACGGCGGTTCCGTGTCTCGGATCGGACACGTCGATGACCGTCAGCGCGTGGCCGTCGGGATCGCTGTCATTGGCCAGTACATTGATCTGGATCGGAGTGTTGGCGTATGTAACATTGTTGGCGCAATCGTCACGGGCCACCGGGGGCTTGCCAGGAGACGAGAGCACATTGGGATACGCCCAGAACGTCTCGCCTGTGTTCAGGTTGATGACGTGGATGACGTAGCGGGCGCTGTTGGAAGATCCGCCGGCGCGAAAGCGACCCATGTAGGGGTTGCCGCGATATCCGCTGGTCCCGGGAGGCGTCAGCATATTGCCCCACACGCCCGTGTTTGTGCGCCAAACGGCAACGGCGCCGTTCGGCTGCGTGGCCCAACCGACGTTGTTAGCAGCGGGGTAAAGGCCGTAACGCGCGCCCGCTGGGGGGTAGATCGCCACCCAGAAGACGCCAAATCCTCGCTTCGTCGCGGTGACCGTAATATCGAGGGGGTTCGCCGGATCCCCGTTGGGCACGATTGCAGCGTACCCGGCCGCCGGCTGGATGGCCGGTGAGCCATAATCGGGGATGGCGAGTGCGCTCTTCGCAAGGCCAATTGCGACCATGAGTAATACGAAGAGACGGAAGGCTTTCATCGATTGTCCTCCTTAATAAAGAGCCGTGAGCAGGACGGCGTGCATCAGAAGCGCCGTGTGACGCCTCAAACTGCGGTGCTTCGCCACCTCAACAAAGGTCCTAAGGACCCGTCGATCGCTCTCAGGAACCCCCTCGGAACGCGATTCGGTTGGTGGAATGCTTGCCTGCCAGCACCATGTAGCAAACAAGCGCAAGGATCGTGCCATCTCGGTGGCGCCGCTCCCGGAGCACGCAAAAAGAGGACGGGCATCCACTAGAGATGCCCGTCCTCAAACGCTCCAGAATCCGCCCCGCCGATGGCCTACGGGGCGCCCGGCATGCGCCAGCGCGTTTTGCCGCCGTCCTCCAACACCTTGATGACGACGAGACTCATATCGTCCGTAGGCCCGCCGGAGAATTCCTGCGCGGCGGCGATCACCGCATCGATAATGCCCTCGGCGTGCAACTCGCGACTATCGGCGACAACGCGCTTTACGCGCTCCACGCCAAATATCTCCTTGCCGCGCCGGGCCTCAGTGATTCCGTCGCTGCACGTGAACACAACATCGCCAGTGTCGAGGTGCAGGCGGCGCTCGCCGTACCGGCTCTCGGCCAGGCCCAGCACAGGTCCAGTCGGTTCGATATCCAGGCACAATTCGCCGCGCTGGATGAAGGCGGGGCTGTGCCCCGCGTTCACAATGTTGATGTCTCCGCTCTCCGGATGCAGCCAACCGTACACCATGGTCACAAGGATGTCGCTGGGCGTCTCTTTCACCAGAACGTGATTCGTCTTCTGAATCACGGATGCGGCGGTCTTCGCGCCCTGATAGTATCCGCCCGAGATGAATTTCACCGCGGCCACCAAGGTTGCGCTGGCAATTCCGTGCCCGGCGATATCCGCCAGTTTCCAGGTGACAATGCCATCCTCGGCGTAGTACTTTACGCTCCAGTAGTCGCCGCCGACTTCGGCGGCTGGAACGAGACGTCCGGCGAACTCGTAACCATCTATCTGGGGGATTCTGCGCGGCAATAGGTACTGCTGGATATACTTTGCGAGTCGCAGTTCCTTCGCGATATTCTCGGCGGCCTGTGTACGAATCGTGCGCTTCAGGTTATCCACGTGGGCCTGCCAAAACGCGTCGCTAAGGCTGTCGAAAAACGCCAGCAACCGGCTCGGATGCGTGCCTGGCGCGTCCGGATCGTTGAAGATCGCCTCGGCCAGGGCATCCCGGAAAACCGCAACGACCGTCTTCTGCCCCATGTCCTCCAGGGCCTTGTGCGCGATGGAGTACGCGATGGTCCCAGCCTCGTCGCGAAGCGAGTCCGACCCCGTCAGAACGTACTGCCGGCACAACCCAATCACGCTGCCGACGCTGGTCTGCAGCGCGGAGTCTATGCGCGGCACGCGCGGCATCGCCTCCACGGCGGTGAGCCAACGCTCTACCGCGTGATCCTGTGTTCCGCTCTCCCGAATTTGTGCCCCGATCGCCATACCCCTCCCTTCGATACCGCAGCAATATCAGTTTAGCTCGAACGGGCCGCGCTTTGCTCGCCCAACGCTGTAGGCGCGGCGCCTATCCACTCACGCGCCCCGGCATCCGCCAGCAGAGCAAGACACTCGCGGCTGGCAAACACCGTCTGCCCGCGCCCCAGCGCGTCCAGACAGAGATGATGCATCCAACCGCCCTCGCGCACCCCTATGGCGATGATTACATCGGCCAGAGCGGCCACTATCGCGTCCCGAATCCTGTTGTTCCGCCCGATAAACGGGTCGCGCAATCGGAAGGGCGAGACCGCCAGCGACCGCTCGGCCTCGAACCCGTAGCCCCAGATCCGCGCCGCCGGCACCGGGTCGCGCCGGAGGTCATCATCGAATGCCGCGAGCAGCCCGCGGTCGAGAACCATCACCGCGCCGGCCGCCGATCGCTTCGCCGCCAGAAGCCCCCACTGGTAGACGCCGCGGTTGTGACCTGCAACCGGAACCCACCCGGCCTCGACAGCGCTCTTCCAGGCCGACTTCTGCGTTTCACCCAGCGCCGATTCCGCGCCGCGCGAGGAAAGCACAGTATATTTACCTTTAGTTACTATATCGTCGCAACCAAACACGCTCAAGATGGGGGGCGCATCGGGCAAACGCCGCAGCGATGCCGGATAGGCGGCGTCGAAACACGTCACGAGCCGGATGGGGAGGGCGCCCCCACGCAGGCCAGCGCCGGCATCGTCCGGAGACAAGGACGCAAGCGTTGAGCAGACCCCGATCGGGAGTTCAAGCGCTGCCCGGTACCAGGACGGCGGCCGACCGAAGAAAGCCGCCGGCGGGGGTCCTGAGCAGTAGCGCAGAACCTGGCGGAGCGCCGCAGGCCCCACGCCCCGACACTCCATCAGCCGCAAGAGCCGCAACTGGCACTCGTCCATGGCAGTTTACATCAGGCCCAACAGGTTGAGGATCCTCTCCAGGTCTTCCGCACTATAGTAGTCGACGCCGATAGTCCCGGCCGATGCGGATCCGCGGATTCGCACACGGGTGCCGAGCAAGAGGCGCAACCGATCCTCCAACGCCGCAAGGTGCGGGTCGCGCGGGGCGGCCCCATCCTCCTCGCCGTCGCGTTCCTTGGTTCGACGCCCGGGTGTTTCACGTGAAGCATCCGCGTCCTGACGCTCGCGCCGCTTCGGGCGCTCGGCGTCCTCCGGGTCCGTCCCATAGGCCAGATGCTCGGCGTCTCGCACCGACAGGTCATTCTGCACGATTCGGTTGAACACCCGCAACTGCCAGTCCGGGTCCTGAATGCTGAGGAGGCTCCGGGCGTGGCCCTCGGTGATGTCGCCGCACGACAGAGCGGCGCGGATCGCCGGAGGCAGTTTTAGCAGGCGCAGCGTGTTCGAGATGGCGGACCGGCTCTTCCCCACGCGCAACGCGACCTGCTCCTGCGTCAGGTGGAATTCGTCAATGAGACGCCGATACGCTTCGGCCGCCTCCAGAGGGCCGATGTCCTCCCGCTGCACGTTCTCAACGATGGCAACCTCGAGCACCGTCCGATCGTCGAAATCCCGCACGACCGCGGGAATCGCCGCGAGGCCAACCCGCTTCGACGCTTGGAACCGGCGTTCACCGCTGACCAATTGGTAACCAGACCCATGTCGGCGCACGATGATCGGCTGCAGCACGCCATGTTCCGTGACGGAGGCAACGAGTTCCTGCAGCGCCACCTGGTTGAACTGGCGCCGAGGCTGGTACGGGTTGGTCTCGATCTGATCGAGAGGGATCAGAACGTATGACTGCCGGCTAGGACCGGTTGTGATGGTGTCGTCCACGATTCTCCGTCCATTTCAGCGCGCCGCGCCGTATGGCCATTCCTGGGCCAGCAATGCCCATGTCCCGCCTGTACGCCCAGAGAGTCCAGACAGCCGCTTGAACGCGCTGTACGGGCATTTGTGGGGCACGTTTTCCGCGCTCAGAGCGGCGATCTCTTGATGTCGCGATAGATGCGAGGGTAAGCGGCCGGAGTCGGCCGCTCCTTCGTGATGACGGCAATTGCCCGATCGCCGCCATCGAAGGGTAGCCGAAACGGCGTCGTCTGGACCACATGGCCGCCAAGCTTCGAGATGGCGCCGTCGGCCAGCCGCAACTCGTCGGTCAGTTGAGGCCCTTTCATCGCAAGAACGGCGCCGCCCACCGCTGCATAGGGGAGGCAGAACTCGGCGAGGATCCGCATCGCCGCCACCGCCCGCGCCACAACCACATCGAACGCCTCGCGGTACGCGCTATCGTGCGCCAGATGCTCCGCGCGCCCGCTAACGACCTCAACATCCGTCCAGCCCATCTCCCGAACAACATAATCGACAAACGCCAGCTTCTTTTGCGTGCTATCCATGAGTACGAGGCGCAGGTCGGGGCGCATCACCTTCAGAACGAGCCCGGGAAAGCCGGCTCCGGTGCCAATGTCCAGTACGCGCCCCCCGTGAGGGATCGCGTACGCCTGTAGACACGTCATGGAGTCAAGGATATGCTTCACCGCAATGTCGCGAGGCTCGCGGACTGCTGTGAGGTTCATCCTCTGGTTCCAGTCGAGTAGCCAAACGCTCAATCGCCAGAAGGCATCGACCTGCGCAGCCGACGGCGGTTGCACCAGGCCCACCGCGCCCTGGATCAATGCGGATCTGAATGCGCCGTCGGCCTCGACGGCTATGGTCGGAGGAAGGTTCAACGATGAAAGCCCCTGTCTATGTGATATGCGCTCTATGTCTCACGCCGCGAACTTCCGCGGCGCCCTCGCAAGCGCAACTCCTGCAACGCGTTCAAGATTCTATGAGGGCGCTGGGCGGGCGTTTCCACGATATGGATACGCTGGCCAACCTGATCGTAACGCCACCTAAGGGGAGCGGCGACGAAGCCCATCGCCAACGCCTGACGATCACCGCGCACCTCTACCTGAAGATGCCGGACAACGTGAAGTTCCAGGTCCTGAACAGCAACTTCCCGCTCATCAACCGATGGATCTTCCTCCAGGTTGGCAACCGGTTTGAAGCCTATGACCCCGTATCCGATCGGCGCGTTGCCACGGACTTTCGCCGCCTGACAGGCCGCGACCCCGGTCGACTCGATACCAAGATGGCCACCCTCGGCCTGCTGTTCGATCCGTCTCGTTACAAGTTCCAGTGGCTCGGGAGATCGACGGCAGATGGAACGCCGGTATACCACATCCGAATGCGCCTTCCGAAACCGGAGCAACTCAACCCATTTACCACGATCGCGTACACCGACATGTTCGTAGATACGGTCCACTACGCGCCCGTTCGCAGCGCCTCATACGATGCCGCGAATCAGCTAGCGACCACCGGCGAGTTCCGCGAGCCCAAGCAGACGCCCGTGGGTTGGGCTCCAACGCGCATCACCATCACCGACCATGCCTACGAGCGCCTGAGAGCGCGGCGGAAGCACGATATCGCGGCGCTGAAGAATAAAGCTTCGGGCGCTACGAACGGCGCCCTGTTCACAGAAACCGGCGCCGCCGATCCCCACGCCTACCGAAATGGCACGCTAGACCTTTGGATCGGCGCCGCGAACGGCATCTTGTTCCCATCGCGAATGCGCGCTACCACTCCGGATGGCGCCACGTCGACATGGACTTTCTCGAACACCAAAGTAAACGTTGGGCTCGGAAAGAGCGCCTTTCGGCTCTAGCCTTCGCTATAGCTCCCGTCGCGAGAATGCCAGCGTACCAAGCGCCAGCACCGCTACGCTATACGCCATAACACACAGCGCCGCTTCAAGCTGCGTGTGCCCGCTTACCTCATAGAACGGCCGGTCTGTGTTCAGCCAGTTCACCCGCGGCGTTACGAGGCGCCCAATGTGATAGACGCCTGCCCCCAGGGCGCGAGCCCAATGGGGCAGGCGCGGGGTCTGGGCCACCTGCAGTCCGAACCCATACACAGACGACAGGAAGTAAAGGCCCAACGAAACCATAGCCGCCACGGCCATCGGTAGAACAAGCGTCAGAGCCAGCGCCAGCGCAATCAGCGCCGAATAGCTGATGAAGAACGTCGCCAGGTTCTTCATCAGAGCCACGGTTAACGTGGGATCTTCGCGGCCCAGCATCAGCGCCACAATCGCCGCGATGGCTATCACGTTCGCCGCAAGCAACGCGCAGCACCCGACGTACTTGCCGAGCACGTATTCCCACCGGTCGAGCGGCTTGGCGAACAACGTGTACGTCGTGCGCCGTTCCAGCTCGGGCGGGATGGCCGTCACCGAGATGAAGATCGCCATCACCCAGATGAAGGTCGCCACCAGCCGCAGGAGCCCCTGAACAGCGAACGCCAGCCCCATCTCGCTTGACTCGTTGGCTTGCATCGCCCTGGCGACAAGCCCGAGCGCCAATGTCATCAGGATGCTGCATACCATCATCCCGATCGCGACCTTCTTGCGGGCCGACTCCTTCATCGTCAGGCCCGCCACCGCCATTACGCGCTCCAGGGCCATCAGTGCCCCCTCTCGATCCGCACGAACAAATCCTCGAGCGTCTCTCGCTGCGGGTTCACGGAGACAACCTCCACGTCGGCATCCAGCGCCGCGCGCAATACGGAAGGGACTTCGTCGTCGCGCTCGACGATGAGACGGGCCATTCCGGCCTCCAGGTCCTCCTTGTCACAACGCAAGGCCGTCAACCCCGCCGGGAGTCCAACCCCATTCGACCGCAACACGACTTCGACTCCGCCGCGCGACACCAGCTCATCCACTGTGCCCAACCGCATCAGTTTGCCGCGGCGTAGGATCGCCACGCGGTCGCAGATCAGCTCCACCTCCGAAAGCAGGTGGGAGTTCAAGAAGACCGTTTTTCCCTTCTCCTTCAGATCCAGGATGATGTCGCGGATTTCGCGGCGACCCAGGGGATCGAGGCCGGACGTCGGCTCATCCAACAAGAGGATGTCGGGCTCGTTCAGCAACGCCTGGGCCAACCCCACGCGCTGCGTCATGCCCTTCGAGAACGTTCGCAACACGGAGTCCCGGCGGCCCGCGATACCCACCAGCTCCAACACGTGGTCGATTCGCTGACGGCGGGCGGCGCCGTTCAGCCCGAAGATCCGAGCGTAGAAGGTCAGCAATTCCACAGGGGTGAGGAAGTCTGGAAAGTAGGGCGCTTCGGGCAGGTATCCGATGCGATGGCGGATACGGCCGCCCGGCCGCTCGCCCATGAGGCGGGCCGTGCCGTGCGTGGGGCGCGCCAGACGGAGCAGGATCTTCACGGTGGTGGTCTTCCCGGCGCCGTTCGACCCCAGATAGCCGAAAACCTCGCCTGGCGCGACACTGAGGCTCACGTCGTCCAGCGCGGTGGTGCGCTTGCCTCCGGCGAGACTCCGGTACACCTTCGTCAAGTGGTCGAGTTCAATGGCGGACTGCATACCTTCAGTTTAGCAGACCAGGACGAGGGGCCAGCATTGGGGACGTTTCACGTGAAGCGCTCCCCACGCTGGCCTGCTCATTCAGCCCTTGCGGAAATCGAGGCTTGCGGAATTGATGCAGTAGCGCAGCCCGGTGGGATTGGGGCCATCCGGGAAGACGTGGCCGAGGTGGCCCTTGCAGTTGGCGCACACCACCTCCACGCGCCGCATCCCGAGCGAATCGTCGTCCCGCGTCTCAATATTCGCTTTGTCCAAGGCGTCGAAGAAGCTCGGCCAGCCGCAGCCGGAGTCGAACTTCTCCGACGAGCGGAACAGCTCCGCTCCGCACCCGGCGCAAGTATACGTGCCGTCCTCGTGATAATCCCAGTATTTGCCCGTGAAGGCCCTCTCGGTGCCGGCCTCACGCAGCACGCGATACTGCTCCGGCGTCAGCGTTTCCTTCCAGTCTTGGTCGGTCTTGTCCATGGTCGCCCCTCACAGATGGCACGAGGCCAGCCCGCGCTTCTCCAGATACTGCTGATGGTAATCCTCGGCGCGATGAAACGCCGGCGCCGGCTCAATCTGTGTCACGATCGGCCGCTTGTAGGCGCCGCTCGCGTCGCGCTCGCGCTTCGACGCCTCCGCCGCGGCGGCCTGCTCCGGCGTGTGCGTGAAGATCACGCTCCGATATTGGTCGCCCACGTCCGGACCTTGCCGGTTCAGCGTGGTGGGATCGTGGTTCTCCCAGAAGACCCGCAGCAGGTCATCATACGACACGCGCTTGGGGTCATACTCAACTTCCACCACCTCGGCGTGCCCGGTGGTGTGCGAGCAGACGTCTTCATAGGTCGGGCGCTCCGTGCGCCCGCCGGCGTACCCGACGGTCGTGGACGTTACGCCCGGCGTTGCACGGAACGCCGCCTCCACCCCCCAGAAACACCCCGCCCCAAATGTGGCCTTTGCCATGCATCAGACTCCCTTCCAGGCGCGACATGGCGATCTCTCCGCCGGCGCCCGCACGATGTGTAACACCGGGCTCAGAGCCTGGGGTCCACCGGCTTGCTCTCCATCGCCAGAACGCCGAACACGCACTCGTGCACGCGGCGCAGCGGCTCCCGCCGCACGAATCGCTCCAGCGCCTCGATGCCCAGCGCGAACTCGTTGGCTGCCAGCGAACGCTTCGTGGAGACGCCCCGGTTGCGGAGCCGTTCCAGGTTCTCCGGCGCCGTATACTCCGCTCCGTACACCATCCGGAGGTAGTCGCGCCCACGACACTTCAGCGCCGGCTGCGCCAGCCCGCGCCGTCCGCGCAACACGAAGTCCAGCGGCTTCACCACCATGCCCTCTCCGCCGGCCTCCGTCAACCGCTCCCACCACGCGATGCCCGCCTCGCGGCTCTCAGGGCTTGCAAGATCCACCGTCCGGTACGGCGTCGGCATCAGCAGCCCTTCTTCCGAACAAATGTGCGATAGCGTATCCATGTGCCAGACGTTCGGCTTGTCGGCGTGCACGCTTCCCTCGGTGGCCAGGAGGTGGAACGGAGCCAGCCGATAGCCCTCCAGGCCATCCACCGACCGGCAGTAACGCCGGTAGGCCTCCGTGAACCGCTCCGCCATCTCGGCTCGGTCCCGCGTGCGGGCGAACAAATGCTCTATCTCGCCGTCTTCCGACATCCGCCCGGCGGCGGCCTCCAAAGCGGCGATCGCCGGACGGAAAGCCGCCCTCGACGCCGCGCCCACGGCGGCGTACTGGCCACGCACCAGCGACATCGCCTTCGCCGACCACGGCATCAACTCCGCGTCGATGCAGACCCACTCGGTGGCGAACTCCTCCCACCACCCGGCGGCCCCCACAGCATCGCGGACCCGATTCAGAAGCGCGGATTCCAGGGCCGCGTCTTGGAAGAACCGCCGGCCGGTGCGCGTCAAACACGCTCCGATCGACCCATCCGTTACCCCGAAACGCGCCCTGGCGGCGCCCTCGTCCCGACAGACGATCACGACGGCGCGGGAGCCCATGTGCTTCTCTTCGCACACCACGCCGCCGGCGCCCTCCCGCGTGAAGTAGGCGAAGGCCTCGTCCGGGTGTTCCAGCAGCCCCGGCCGCGCGGTGGTCTCCGATGGAGACATCGTGGGCGGCAGATAGATCAGCCAGTGCGGATCGGCGGCGAACCGGCTCATGGCCTCCAGCGCCGCCGCCGCGTTCTCCTCGCGGATCGTCACCTTGCCCATGAGGCGCGTTTCCACAATCCGCTTCCCAACCACATCGGCCAGGTCTAGAACGTCATCCAGTTCCTGCTGGGCCGATCGGTCCTCCGCGGGCTTCAGGAATGGCCGGGCCGGCTCCGCGTACTCGCGCGCGGAGGGCGCGCTTATTAACTCACGCTCCGGGTACCGGAGCGCCGTCAGGGCGCCGCCGAACACGCAACCGGTGTCGATGTTGATGGTATTGTTCAGCCACTCCGGCTGAGGCGTCGGCGTGTGCCCATACACGACCATCGCCGGTCCGCGATACTCGGCGGCCCAGTCGGCGCGCACGGGCAGGCCAAACTCGTCGGTCTCGCCGGTCGTCTCGCCGTACAGGGCGAAGTCTCGCACCTTGCCGGAGCCGCGACCCTGCATCTCCTCGCGCATCCCGGCGTGCGCCACAACCAGCTTTCCATCGTCCAGCACGTAGTGGCTCACCAGCCCGTCCAGGAAGTCCGCGGCGGCCGTACGGAATCCCTCGCCCTCGGACTCCAATTGCGCAAGCGACTCTTCCAGTCCGTGGTTCACCGTCACCTTCCGGCCGCGCAGGGCGCGCACCAGCTTCATGTCGTGGTTGCCGGGCACGCACAGCGCGGAGCCGGCCGCGCTCATCGCCATCGCCAGGCGCAGCACGGAGGCGATCTTCGGCCCGCGGTCCACCAGGTCGCCCAGGAGCACCGCCTTGCGGCCGTCCGGGTGCGCGGCGCACGGGCCGTCGTCGCCTTCCGTCACCGCGTAACCCAGGTTCCGAAGGAGGGCAACCAGCTCGTCGTAGCAGCCGTGGATATCGCCGATGATATCGAACGGCCCGTGCTCCGTCCGCCGGTTGTTCCAGAGCGGCTGCCGCTCGATCGTTACGCTGTCGACCTGCTCCGGCGAGGTCAGGATGTGAACGTGCCGGAACCCCTCTCGCTCAAGGCCCCGCAGCGAGCGGCGCAGGCTCTGCGCCTGGTTGCGGATAACGTGCGGGCCAAACGCGCGGTCGGCCCGCAGGCGGTTCCGTTCGCGGCAGGTCTCCTCGGGCAGGTTCAGCGCGATGGCCACCGGCAGCGCGTGGTACTGCCGCGCCAACGCTATCAGCGGCTTCCGCGCCTCCGGCTGCACGTTGGTGGCATCCACAACCGTCAGCCGTCCGGCCGCCAGCCTCTTGGCCGCGATGAAGTGCAGCACTTCGAACGCGTCCTTCGTGGCCGCCTGGTCGTTCTCATCGTCCGACACCAGAGCGCGGCAGTGGTCCGATGAGATCACCTCCGTGGGCCGGAAGTGCGCCCGCGCGAACGTGGACTTCCCGCACCCCGAGGGGCCGATGAGGATAACGAACGAAAGTTCCGGGATGGTGAGTTTCATAGTTCCGTTGGCAGGCAGCGAGCGATGGCGGCGTTCCCGTCATTCTCGTCCACACAGCATCTTTCCTTCAGCGACGCGAGCGCCTCCACCAGCCGGTGGTCGCCAAGCTCGGCGGCCGCCTCCACCAGTCGCGATGCCCTGTACTGATCACACTCGTCCTGCAGATGGCGGAGCAACGGGCCAGATGATCGGGCGTCGTTGCGCTGGGCCAATCCCACTATGGCCTCCACGCGCTCGTCGTGGAAGGGATCGTCATCCAGTCCGAACTGGCCAAAAATGTCCGCCCCAGTGCACGTTCCTTCGCGGACGGCGCCTCGCACAACCGACGAGCCGCCTCAAACGCCTCCCGATCCGTGCGGACCTGCAGCGCGCTCACCAACTGCCAGCGCGCCTCGTAGTTCCCCTCCGCCAGCGCCAAGACGATGATCTCATCGGGCGAGCGGGCGTCGTGATGCCCAGGGCTCATGCAACGCACCTCCTCTATCGCTCCATCCGCCAACATGACAGTCCTCCTGGCACTGTGAGAAAGTGCACACGGCGCTCGCAGGGTCGTCAACCCGCGGCTGTCACCCTTCGGTCGTCACTCTGGATGACCGCCATCGTCATTCCTCGCCAGTCTGTTGCGGAGCGTCCATTCCGCCTCCACCCAGCTCTCGCGCTCGGGGATTTCCACGGGAGGCATGGGCGGCGGGCACTCGCCGAAAAAGGCGATATCGCGCCGCAGGTAAGCCTTCTCCTCGTCGTTCAGCCGGTTCCACTTCTGGGTTGCGATAGCATCGAACAGGTCTTGCGCCGCCATGTTTGACGCGCGATGCCGGTCGAGGTAGCTCAACCCGATCACTATTTCCGTTTCGCCGTACATGCCGATCTTGGGGGGATGCGAGAGCAAATACGCAACGCGGCGGCAGACCGCCTCCACAGCGCGGGCATCCCCACACCGGCGGATGGCCCTCATCGCGTTGTACTTCACGTTCGCCACCCGATCGCCAAGCGCCGCAATGAACAACGGCGTCAGTTCCGGTCCGCCCAGAGCCTCCAGAGCCCAGATCGCGGTCAGGCGCACTTCACAGACGGCATCGGCCGCGAACCGTGCCACGTCGGAAGCAGATTGCGCCGTGCCCACGGTCCTCAGCGCCCTCATGGCACAGATGACCGTTCGGGAGTCTTTGCGCGATCTCAGCGCCTGCACGAGGGCCGCCTCCGAGATGCCGCCGGGGCAGTGGCCCAGGGTTGCTATCGCCGACTCACGGACGCACGCGCGGCGGTCTTCCGCAAATGGAGCGATCAACTCGGCCTGCGGGATGCGGGGAAGCCGCAACAGATCATCTAGCAGAAACTGGAGGCACAAGCCGTTCCTCTCACGGCTCAACTGACCCACAAGCGCCTCGGCCACCGCCATACTTCGGGTGTTGCGCCCGAGATGCGATATCGCGAAGTACACGGCGATCCGGAGGTCGGTCTTCGCGCCGGGCAGCCGAACGAGCAGGGGATCCAGCAGCCTGGCGTCCGATAGGCGCTCCGCCTCCCGATAGGCTCGCCAGGAGATGGAGTCTTCCGAATTGACTGCTGGCTCGTCCGTCGCCATCCTCCGCAGAAGGCCATCCAGTTCCGTCTCGGTCATTTCCGATCACCTCGACTCGTCTCGTACACGCAGCGAGTTCACCACGAGCGCCACACCGTCCCTTGCCGGGCGTATTCCATTCCGGCGGCAACGGCTTCCGCCGCGCCGGCGCCGAGGAAGCGCTCCACCAGCCAGAGGGCCAGGTCCAGGCCGGAGGTCACGCCGCCCGCCGTTACGATGTCGCCGTCATCCACCACGCGGGCGTCCGTGATGGCGGCGCCGGCGGCGCGCAGGTCGGCCAGGGCCGAGCGGTGCGTGGTCGCCGGGCGGCCACTGGTGAGGCCGGCCGCCGCAAGGGCCATCGCTCCCGTGCAAACCGCCGCGATCACCGTGCCCTCGGCGTGCATGCGCCGCACCGTTTCCGGCAGGGTTCCCCGGGCGATGGCGCCGCGAACGCCGGAGGCCGAACCGGCAGCCCAGCCGCCGCCCGGCACGACGAGGATATCCGGCCGATCGCCCTCGCCGAGCCGCCCCTGAGGCCGCACGGCCAGGCCGTGCGCCGCCGTCACGGCCTCCGCGCCATCCTCGGAAACCAGGCTCACCGCCATCCGCGCGTTCGCCAACACCTCGTACGGCGCAATCGCATCCAACTCGTCGAACCCATCAAACACCGCAATCTGAACCGTCACCACTCGTCTCCTCTACTCATTGCGCGCCCGTCGCGTCACATTCCGCCAGAAGGTCGCGCAGCCGCTCCTCTTTGGCGGCGGCAAGCCCGGCGCCGATCTCGGTGTTCAGCAGCGCGATGGCCGCCCCGGCGGCGGCGCGGGCGGCGGACAGGTCGCCCTCGGCCAGCAGCACGGCCGCCTCGGCGCGCCTGGCATCCGCGTCATCCTCCTTGGGCCCCGCAGCCTCCCAGTGCATGCGGGCGGCCGCTGCGTCGTGCGCGTACAGCCCCTCCAGGAACGCCGCTTCGTAGCGCAGGGCCGGGTGATCCCCGACGGCCAGGGCGGCCTCCAGCACGATCCGTGCGCGTTCGGGCCGGCCCGCATCCAAGTAATGCAGGCTCAGCATCGTGTGCGCCCACGAGTCGTATCCGCCCCAGGGGTCCCGCAAGGCGCGGCTCAGCAGGCCTTCGTCCCAGTCGCGGGGGCGTTGCCCCGCCGCCACCCGCCCCAGCAGCGTCGCCTGGGCCGCCGAAAAGCGCGTCCCCTCCGGGTCCGTCCAGAGCGCCCACAGCGCGGAGCCATCCGACTCGGCGTAAAAGCCCGGGACGCCGCTGAAGATAGCATGCGCGCCGGCGATGAGGGCCAGCAAACGCATCGCATCGCGGAACAGCGGGGCCACGCCGTCCGGCCAGAGGCCCCAGCCCACGAGTGCGAAAACCGCCGCCATGATCAGGCTGCCCAGCGGGCCGCCCGCCGTGGCCCAACCGTCCCGCCTCCGAAACCGGCTCTCGTCCTCGGGCGCCATGAGCGCGTGTCCCGCTACGATATGCTCCAGCCCCTGCCACGTCACGCTCCGGCCCCCAGCGGTCTGCGCCGCCAGGACCGGGCCAACCTGGACGGCTACGAAGCGCATCCGCATCAGCCGCCCCAGCAACAGGTGCCCGCCTTCATGCGCGGCGATCAGCGCCAGGTAGCCCGCTAGCACGGTTCCGGCCGCCAGTACATGCCAGCGTCCGAACCACAGCGAAGCCGCCGCCAGGTTCACAAGGTAGAGGGCGCCGAACGCGATCGCCGCCGCCGCAATCCCCCATAGCCATCGTCTGACGCCGGCGCTGCTCCCCTCGTCGCCCTCCGGCTCTTTCTCGGGGTCATCGTCCTCGTCCTCGTCGACCGCTCCGGGATTCGTCAGGGCACCCTCAAACCAGAGGCGGCCCGGCGAGACGCCGTTGACGCGCCAGATCAGGCCCGCGCCGGGGATCGCCTCCACGCTCTGTCGGAGCGCGGCATCGGGCTGGAAGAGGCCGGCGCGGATCAGCCGGCGCGTGAGCGGAGGCTGAACGCGCGCCCATTGCAGATGCCCCTGCATGCAGGCCGCCACGCCGCCAGCGATCCCAGCGCGCAAACCGGAATCCCGGGTCGATGCCGTGCTCAACGCCGCGAAGCTCAGCACAAACAGCAGAGCCGGACCGATGAGGACCGCGTATCCGTACACGGCGTGAGCGCCGCTCGACCTCCCGATGTACGAAGACGACTCCGCAATGCCCATCACAAAGAGGAGGAACGCGGCCGGACACCACACCGCCAGAAGGATGGCGCGTCGCCGGTAGCGCCGCGATATCTTCCGCAATCGGGCGAGTTCCTCCGCATCCAGCGGGCGCTCCTGTACGTTGTCCCATTCCGACCCTGCATCCGCGCGTGACGTTGTTTCCATAGTCGTGCAGCTCCCAAACAGCGGACCTCTCGCAACCCGGCCGGCGGTCAGCGGTCGCCAGCGCCGGGCCCATCCCCCGCCTCCAGCCAGGCTGCCCGCCTCGGCAACTCAACGGGGGCCTCCGGCGCGGGACACTCCGCGAAGAACGGAAGGTCGCGCCGCAGGTATCCCTTTTCCACATCGCTCAGGACCGGCCACTTCACCGTGGCGATCCAATCGAATAGCGCTTGCACGCTCGCGTTCGACGCTCGGTACCGTTCGAGGTAGTGCAGGCCTGTCACCAACTCCGTCTCGCCGTGCAGCACCGTCTTGGGCCGATGCAGCGCCAGGTGCTTCACTCGATGGCGCACAGACTCCACGGCCCGCTCGTCCGCGCGCCGCCGGATGGCGAAAATCGCGTAGCATTTCACGGTCGCCACCCGGTCTTCCAGCCCCTGGATGTAAACCGGCGTTAGGTCCGGCCCGCCGATGGACGCCAAGGTGTTTAGAGCTACCGCGCGAACCTCCGCTTTCGCGTGGGCCACTAGCGGCACGATGTCGGGTACGGACCGAGCCGTCCCCATGTTATTCAGAGATGCAAGGGCGTAGATCAGGTCATCTGGATCCGCGTGATGGCGGAGAACGTCGATCAGCGCGCCTTCGGCGATCCCGCCTGCGCAGCGGCCCAGAGCGCCAATGGCAGCGTGCCGCACGAGCCATCTCGGGTCTTCCAGGTACGACACGATCCTCTCGACATGCGGGATCATCGGCTGCCGCCCGATCCCCTGCAAGAGATAGTGCAGGACGTACTTGTCGGTCTCCTTCCCCAACTGCCCGATGAGGGCTTCGGCGATGGCTGGGTTGCCGGTGTTGCGCCCGAGGTGCGAGAGGGCGGTATACACGCGGTCCCGGCGCGCCTTCTTGGCGGCCGACATCCGCGCCAGCAAGGGCGCCATCAGACCCTCGTCGTCGAGGGCCTCCGCTTCCCGCAGGGCCTTCCATGAGATGGAGTCCGAAGAGACGGCGCAAAGCGTTTGGTCCTGCATCCGATCCAACAGGTCATCCAGTTCAACCTCGGTCATGGGGCGCCTCGCTTTCCCCCGCCGGGTTGCGGGGCTTCTCGGTGCATTCGTCAATGATCCGGCGCAGCCACTCCTCCTTTGCGGCGGCAAGCCCAGCGCCGGTCTCGGTCTTCAGGCGCGCGATGGCCGCCTCGGCGGCGGCGCGGGCGGCGGGCAGGCCGCCCTCGGCCAGCAGCACGGCCGCCTCGGCGCGCCTGGCATCTGAGCCGCCGCGCTGCGGGACGGCCGCATCCAGATGGGCGCGCGCGGCGGCGGCGTTGCGCTCGTACAGCCCCTGATAGAAAGCCATCTCCAAGCGCGGATAGCCGGTGTTCTGGCTGGATAGCGCCGTGTCCAAACTGGCCCTGGCCTGCTCCAGGCGTCCGGCATCCAGATGATGGTAGAACCACATCAAGTGCGCCCAAGCGGACGCGCCGCCCCAGGGGTCGCGGGATGCGCGGGCCAGCAAGCCGGCATCCAGATCGCGCGGCCGATCGCCCCGGATCAACCGCGCGGACAGAACGGATTGCCGCGCCGCGTGGCGCGCTCCCTCCGGGTCGCGCCACAGCCAGCCCAGCAACGCCAAGTCCGTAACTTGGCCGGTCTCGGGGATACGCGTTGACGAGGCGCCGAACGCCACATACGCCGCAGCCACGAACGCGAATACCCGGATCGCTTCCGTGTAAGGCGTCGGCGCCAGGGCGGTCAGCGCCGGATGCCACCCGACGACGACGAGAGCAACGGCCAGGGCCAGGCTCGCCAATGGCCCGCACGCGACCATCAGGGCGTGCCGCCAACGGTAACCACGTTCATCGCCATCAGTCAGGAGGGCGTACCCGTTCAGAAAGAGATCCAGCCCGCGCCAGCCGAGCCGTGGACCGGACGCAGTTCGCGTCAGAGAAACCGGCCCGACCTGGCAATCAAGGATGCGCATTCCCAACAAGCGACCCGTCACGAGGTGGCCGCCCTCATGGACGCCGATGGTCGCCAGGATGGTCACCGCCCCCAGCAAGGCTCCCAACGCCACGCGCACCGGCCCCGGACCGGGCAGCGTCACGGAGCAAACCTCGGCCGCCGCCACAGCCGATATCCAGCCCACTGTTTCGAACCGGCGTCTCACTCGATCCGGCCGTGCGGGAGACGCGCCGGCGGGCGGTTCCGCTGGCGGCAACACGATCGGCGCGGACTCGAAGTGCGAACGCGGCGGCGCCGAACCGTTCACGCGCCACACCAACCGCGCGTTCGGCAGAATCTCCAGCGTCTGAACCTCGCCCGGCGTTCGCCGCAGCAATCCGCACTTGAGGAGATGCCACACAGCCGGCTCGTAGTACACCGACCACTGCAGCGAACCCGCACACTGGATGACGCATCCGCGCTTCAGGTCCCTCTTCAGACCGCCGGACCGCCTGGCCGCATCCGAAATGGCGGCAATGCCAATGCCTGCCAGGATCATGGGACCGAAGATGAGGGCCAGATAGGCGGGCTCGGCGGAACGCCCGCTCCGGGGCATCGCCTCACTGAGGCTCCACCCCCACAGCACGAGCAGAGCGAGCAGGCCGGCGCCCGCCAGGATGCCCTGTATGTAGTAGCGTCGCATGAGAGCCCGTAGCGCGCCGGCCTCCTCCTCGGTCAGAGACCGCTCGCCAACGAGGCGCCATCCGGGCGTCGCCCGGCTTGGTTCCGTCGCTTCCACGGTTGTTTCCATCGTTGGGTCACCGCGTATCGTTGAGAGTGAACAGCGCCATCTGCGTGGGGGCGCCCAGGGCCGGGTCCTCCGGGCCGATGGGGGAGAAGGCAACCGAATAGCCGTGGCGCTCCGCCACGGCGTTGGCCCAGGCGGCAAACTCGGCGCGGGTCCACTCGAAGCGGTGGTCCCGGTGGCGCAGGCTGCCGGCGGGCAGGCTCTCCCACAGCGCGTTGTACTCCGAATTGGGCGTGGTCACCACAACGGCGCCGGGCCGGGCGAACTCGAAGAGCGCCCGCTCGAAAGCGACCAGGCGTGGTGGGTCCAGATGCTCGATCACCTCCACCACCGCCGCGGCGTCGTAGCCCTCCAGCCGCCGGTCACGGTACACCAGCGAGCCGTGCAGCAGGCGCACGCGCTCCCGTTGGCGCGGCGCCAGGTTCTCCAGGTTCAGGCGGCGCTCGGCGATCTCCAGGCTGCGCAGCGAAACGTCTATTCCGGCGATCTCGGTGAACTGGCGATCGGCCATCAGCGCCTTGATGAGGCGGCCCTCGCCGCATCCCAGGTCCAGCACGCGCCGCGCGCCGGTCTCGCGCAACGCCCCGGCCACCGCCGCCATGCGCGCGTCGTTGAGGCGCATCGGAGCCTCAACGGTCTCCTCCTCGCGATTCCGAGCCTCTTCCTCGGCATCGGGGTCTGGAGCGTCCTCTTCGGCGAGGCGCGCCAGCGCCTCGCGGGTGTACTCCTTGCGGCGGCGCAGGTAGCGCTGCACGATGGTCTCGCGCTCGGGGTGGGCCGGCAGCCACGCCTCACCGTGCCGCAGCGGCTTCTCCACTTCCTCCGCGTCCACCCAGTAGTGCTTCTCGTCGTCCAGCACGGGGATGAGCACGTACAGGTGCGACAGCAGGTCCGCCAGGCGCGCGTTGGCGGACAGCGTCACGGTGAAGTAGGGGCTGTCTCCCCACTCCGGGAAGGCCGGGTCCAGCGGATGCCGGCTCGCCTCCACGCGGTAGCCCAACGGCTCGAACAGGCGGCGCAATAGCGCCTCACCGCCCCGGCAGGGCAGCGCCGCCAGCGTCGCCGTGAGCGGAATGGGGGTCTCCACGAGCTCCGGGCGCTGGGCGCACCGCCCCGAGAGCGCCGTGCCGAACACGCGGGCAATGGCCACGCTCATGAACGACGAGGCCGCGTAGGGGCGATCGTTCACGTATTGGCGCAGGGCGAATCCCTCGCCGGCCGGCCCGCGGCCTCCGCGCACAAAGCCCACGGTGTCCAGCTCAATCATCAGGGCGGCGGTGCACCGTTCGTCGCCGGCTTCCGGGTAGAACACGTGCGCCTTCCCGAAGGAAAGATCGAAGGACTGGGCGCGCGCCGGGTTCTTGTGCAACAGGTATCCGAGGTCCGTCGCCGGCGTATGGGTCGTCGAAATGGTCAAGAGCATGAGTACCGCCTGTCTGATTGCTTGGGAGACGCGTCATCCTGCGCGTGGCCCGCCCCCTCAGTCAAGAAACATGCGGGCCGCCGTATCGCCGGGAGCGCATGACGCCGCACAGAATAAGGGAGATTCACCCGCGCACCAGAGAGGCCCTTCTCCCATGATCCGTTTTCAGCCCGTACCGCTTGCCGCCCGCTTGCTGACGGCGGCCCTGGCCGGCGCACTGTTCGTCGCCGGAGGCCGCGCCGCTCCCGCGCCGCCCGCCGAGTCGGCAGCGCAACGCGACGCCCGGCTCGCCTGGTGGCGGGACGCCCGCTTCGGCATGTTCATCCACTGGGGGCCGGTGACCCTGAAGGGGACCGAGATCGGCTGGTCGCGCTCCGCCGAGGTGCCGGCCGCCGAATACGATAGCCTGTACAAGCGCTTCAACCCCGTTAAGTTCAACGCGAAGAAGTGGGTCTCCACAGCCAAGGCCGCCGGCATGAAGTACGTGGTGCTCGTCACGAAACACCATGATGGCTTCGCCATGTGGCCCACCAAGCTGTCTGATTACAGCATCGCCAACACGCCGTTCCATCGCGACGTGGTGGGCGAGATCGCCAGGGAGTGCCGGCGACAGGGCATTCGGTTTTGCGCCTATTACTCCGTGCTGGACTGGCGCCACCCGGACTACCCGCTGGGCGAGGCCCCCGGAGGCGGCGTGAAACAGAACCCCAACATGGACCGTTACGTGGGCTACATGAAGGGCCAGCTCAAGGAACTCATCTCCAACTACGGCCCGCTGGGCCTCCTCTGGTTCGACGGCGAGTGGGAAAAGCCCTGGACCCTCGAACGCGGGAAGGATCTGGAGCAGTACCTCCACGAACTCCAGCCGGATCTCATCATCAACGACCGCATCGGCAAGGGCCGCGCCGGCCTCGCGGGCGACTACGCCACGCCGGAGCAAACCATCGGACGCTTCAACCGCGCCGCGCCGTGGGAGTCGTGCATCACGATCTGCCAACAGTGGGCCTGGAAGCCGAACGACGCGATGAAGCCGCTCTCCGAGTGCATCCGCACGCTGGCCACCTGCGCCGGCGGCGACGGCAACCTGCTTCTGAACGTCGGCCCCACCCCCGAGGGCGAGATCGAGCCGCGCCAGGTCGACCGCCTGAAGGAACTCGGCGCCTGGCTCCGCAAGTACGGTAAATCCATCTACGGCACGCGCGGCGGGCCGTTCCTGCCCTCCGGCGACGGCGTGGCCACCTGCAAGGGAAACACGGTCTACCTGCACATTTTCCAGTGGCCGGGCGAAACGCTCACCCTGTCGCCGCTCCCCGCGAAGGTCCTCCGCGCTTCCTCCCTCACGGGCGGCAAGTGCGCCGTCCGGCAGACCGATGCCGGAATCGAGCTCTCCGTGGATTCCAGCCGGCGCGACGCCATCGACACCATCATCGCGCTGGAACTGAGCTCCAGCGCGGAGGCCCTGAGCCCGGTCCGCTGGGCGCCGTCCACATCGCTCGCCGCCGGAAAGAAGGCGTCGGCCTCGAACGTCTACCAGGGCGATGCCCAGTACGCCGCCTCCGCCGCCGTGGACGACGACGATGCAACCCGCTGGGCCACCGACACCGGCAGCCAGCCGGCATGGCTGGAGGTAGACCTGGGCGCTCCCACGGCCATCAATGAGGTGTCCGTCAGCGAATGGGCGCCGCGCATCCAACGCTTTGAACTCCTCTGCCGCAACGCCGAAACCGAGCCATGGAAGCCTGCGCTCTCCGGCTCCACGATGGGCGCCCACTTCACCGCCCGCTTCCCAACCGTAACGGCGCGCTACGTGCGCCTGAACATACTGGAAACCACCGACGGCCCCACGATCAACGAATTCGCAGTCCGGTAGACAGCGGACAGTGATCAGTCATCAGTAGTCAGTCATCAGCCCGAAGGCCCTCTACCATCAGCACGCTTGTCGCTTGGTAGAGGGCCTTCTGACTGATTACTGACGACTGACTACTGATGACTGATACAACTGCTCCAAATCGTTCAGGTAGCGCTCCTGCTGGGCGAACACCGCGTTGTACGTTGCCTTGTCCTTCAGGTTGATGCCCATGAACTTCTTCAGGAGGTTGGTGGGCGTGTCGTTGAAGCCATTCCGCATCAGGGCCGTGAAACGCTTCGCGAAGGCGGCCGGGTCCTTCTTGTACATCGTGAAGTAGGTTTGCGCCAGCAGGTCCGCGAACACGTAGTTCTCGTATTGCGTGCCGGAGCGGTAGTAGTGCTCCACTTCCGACCAGAGCAGGTTGGTTTCGGCCGGCTCCAGGTCGTGCCAGATGCTCACCTTGCGGCCGATCTCGCCCGTTAGGCGGTCCAGGTCATCCGCCGTCTTGATGGTCCCCTTCTCCACGCCCTCATAACCGGCCTTTTCCACCGCGGCGATGCGCACGGTGCCGTAGAAGCCCATCATCTGCTGCAACAGGTGCTCCAGGTAGTAGACCTTGCGGCCGGGGTCCTTCTCCTCGCGGTACAGCTTGTCCGCCAGGACGAGTTCGTTGAAGATCGCGTAGCTTTCGGTGAAGAAGCTGGGGCCGCCCATGGTCGCGGGGGGGATGCGGGCGTTGTTCATCATGCTCTGGTGCACGGCGTGGCCGCTCTCGTGCGCCAGCGTGCTTACGTCATCCAGGAAGCCCTGATAGCCGTAGTCGAAGAAGGGGCTCTGCCCTTCCTGCATGGTGTACGTGAAGGCGCCGGGCACGCGGTTGGCTCCGGCCACGATGTCCAGCCTGCCGTTCGCGGGGTTCAGCAGGTTCGCCAGTTCGCGGTTGTACTCTGGCCCCAGGTAGGCCGTGCTGGCCTCAATGATGCGGGTGGCCTGGTCGATGGTGAAGCGGGGTTTCTCCACGCCGGGCGGAACCACGGTCATGTCGTAGGAGTGGACCGTGTCGTAGCCGGTGAACGCCTGGATGCGGGCGCGCTGCATCGTTTGCAGGCGCTTGCGCAGGTCACCCCGCGCCAGGATCTGGCTGTACGCCGTTTGAACGTCGTCATAGGTGAGGTGGATATCAAAGAAGCGGGCGTCCAGATTGTTCTTGAAATGGCGCATCTGCGCCAGCTTGTTGCGCGTTCTGGCGCGATTCACGAAGTCGAAGGCGAACAGGTCTCGCTGGGCTCGATAGCCGGCGGCGGTAAGCTCGGCGCCCTGGCGGCGGACGTCGCGGTCCGTGCTGTTGCCGATGGTCACCTCATCCTGCCGAACGTCCAGGTCCTTGCCGGTAGCCGGGTCCTTCACCTTCCCCCACGGGTAGCGGTCCAGCAGCAGGTCATACATGTCTTCCTGCCACTTGGTCATGAGGGGGTCGGTGCGGCCCAGCAGTTCCTCGTCCGAGAGGCTCAGGGTGTGCGCCTTGGCGCGCAGGCTTTCCGTGATGGGATAGCGATACTTCGCCAGCGGCGGGTACGCCTTCAGGAATTCCTGGAAGCGCGCCGGCGTCAGCTTCTGGGTTTCCGTGGTAACAAAGGCGAGGCGCGGGGCCAAGCGCGATTCCGTATCGGCCGCGCGATCGCGGGGAGCCGTGTTGCGCGTGTTCACCGCGTACTGGAGGTACTGGTACACGTAGACGCGCCCGAAGGTGACGCTGAAATCGTCCGCCAGCTTCCAGGCCTGGTAGAGGTTCCGCGGCGAGGCCGTTACCTTGCCCTTCAGCGCCTCGATCTCCTTGACCTGCCGTTCCGCGGCCTTCTCGGCGGAGCGGAAGGCGGCATCGTCCTTGAAGAAGACCTTGCGGAAGTTGAACCGGTATTGCGCCTGTTCGGAAGCGGGAACCGGGCTGAACGCGTCGGCCGCTCGCGCGGGCAGGGCCAGCAGGGGAAGAAGCAGGATGGCTGTTCTGATATGCATGTATGTTTCCAATGACGCGGCGCCCAGCGAGTGAACTCGCGGGCAACGACCCTCACGAAGTCCGCCTGCGCGGCCTGATTCCGCAGTCGCCGCAGGGCGACTTCGTGCCCTTCGTTGCCCGCGAGTTCACTCGCTGGGCGCCGCGGCCTTACTTCTGGACCGGCGACTTGGCATAGAGGGCTTCGAGGTCCTTCAGGTACTGCTCGTGCTTCTGGAAGACGGCGTCGTAGGTTTTCGGGTCCGTCAGGCTGACGTTCATAAAGCGCTTCAGCAGACGAGCCGGCGAGTCGTTGAAGCCGTTCCGGAGCAGCGCAGTGAATTGTGGCCCAAACTTCGCGGGGTTGTCCTGATAGCGGGCAAAGAACGTTTGCGCCAGCAGGTCAGCGAAGACGTAGTTCACGTAGTAGGTGGGAGAGCCGTAGTAGTGGGGGATCTGCTCCCACATCAGGTTGGTTTCCGGATCGATCTCGTGCCAGATGCTGACCTTCCGCCCGATGTCCAAGGTGAGCTTGTCCAGGTCGTCCGGGGTTTTCAGCGTGCCCTTCGGCTGCTGCTCGTAGACGGCCTTTTCAATGGCGGCGATGCGGACGTTCCCGTAGAAGCCCATCATCCGCTGGAGGAGTTGCTCCAGGTAGTAGACCTTGCGGCCCGGGTCCTGCTCCTCGCGATAGAGTTTGTCCAACAACACGTACTCGTTCAGGATGGCGTAGCTCTCGGTGAAGTAGCGAGGGCCGTCCGAGAGGGCGGGCGGGACCTTGGCGTTATTCTCCAGCGCGGCGTGCACAACGTGGCCGCCCTCGTGCGCCAGGGTGCTCACGTCGTCCACGTAGCCCTGAAAACCGTATGAGTAGAACACGGCGTCGAAGCCCGGGCTGGGAGTGGCGAAGGCGTTGGGCACGCGGTTCTGGCCGGGCACGAGGTCGAGGCGGCCGTTCTTCGGGTCCAACAGACGCGCCATCTCGCGGGTGTACTCCGGTCCCAGCCATGCCACGGATGAGAGGATGGCCGCGCGGGCCTGATCAATGGTGAAGCGCGGCTTCTCTACCCCAGGCGGCGCCATGGTCATATCCCAGGCATGGACCGTGTCGTAGCCGGTGAATGAGGCAACGCGGTCTCGCTGAAGGGTCTGAAGGCGCTTGCGAATATCGCCGTGGGCCAGAATCTGGTTGTAGGCGGTGTCGATGTCCTTGTAAGTCAGGTGCAGACCGAAGAATGCGGCGTCCTGACCATTGCGGAACTTGCGGATCGTTCCCAGCCGGTTGCGCGTGGAAGCCACGTTCAGGAAGTCGAACGCGAAGAGATCGCGCTGGGCCTTGTAGGCGGCCGTTTGCTTATCGTTGGTCTCGCGGCGCACGTTGCGGTTCGGGCTGTTGGCGAGGCGGTTCTCGTCCTGGCGAACGTCCAGCTCGCCGCCGGTGTCCGGGTCCTTCACAGTGCCCCAGGAGGCGCGGTCCATCAGCCGGTCGTAGAGGTCCTCCTGCCACTTGGTCATGGTGGGCCCGGTGGCCGCCAGCAATTCCTCCTCTTTGAGGGAGAGCGTGTGCGGCTTGGAGCGCAGCGATTCCTCGATGACGTAGCGATACTTCTTCAGGCGCGGCTCGGCCTTTACGAATCGCTCGAACTGCGGCATGGTGATCTTCTGGATCTCGTCGTTCACAAAGGAGAGTTGCGGCGAGTATTTCGCGTCCAGATCGGCGGATTTGTCGCGCAGGCCCGTCTGGGTGGTGTTCACCGAATATTGGAGGTTGAGATAGAAGTAGGCGCGGACGAAGCGGCGGGTGAAGTCATCGCTCAGGTCCAGGGCCTTGTAGAGGTTCTGGGGAGAAGCGATGACCTTGCCGCGGAGGCCTCGCACCTCCGCCACGGTGGCGTCGATCCGTTTCATGCCCTTCTGAAACTCGGCGTCTGATGCGTAGAAATTGCGGAAGTTGAAGTGATAGCCGGCCGCTTGCTCCGGAGGAATCGACTGGAACGTCTGCGCCCGCGCAGCGGGAAGGAGGGCCAACGCCAACAGGAAGTAAGGCTTCATGGGTTTTCCTTGTTACGCGCCAAACAGGATATGCGGATGTAGAGATGACCGAACCATGCGCTGTGGCAGGTTCGGTCATTTTGCCGTAAGGCAGTCCGGATTCTCAATCGGCGGAACTGGGGGGCTTTTCGTCGAACATGCCCGGCAGGGGAGCCACCACCACGCGATGCTGTTCCAGATCCACCTGCTTAACGAACTGGCGCACCGCCGGAATGAGTCCACGCGCGGTGACGTAGATGTCATTCGCCGGCGTCTTCAGCACGTCCGTGATGGGGCCGATCTCTTCACCGGCCGTGGTGACCACAGTGAGGCCGATGAGGTCCGAAATGTAGTACTGATGCGGCGGGAGGGGTGCGCGTTCCGAGAGAGGGATCACCAGCGCGGCGCCGCGCAGGGTTTCGGCCTCATTGGGGTTCGGAACGCCCTCAAAACGCATCAGGATGTGCGTTTTGTGTTTGCGGCTGCCGACGGGCGCCAGGGCGCGACGACGGCCATCCGGCCAGACGGCCGTGACGGCCTTCAGGGCGGCGTACCGGGCAGGCGAGTCGGAGTACGCTTCCACCTTCACCTCGCCCTTGATCCCGAACACGCCCACAACCTTGCCGACCTCCACCTCGGGCTCCCGAGGAGGCTCGGCCGTCGGTTCGGCGGCTGCCGGGACGGACGGGTCCGGCCCGGCAGCGTTAGGTTCCATCATCCTCGGATTTCCACCACAACGTCGTCTTTGACCACGATAGCGGCGCCGGTGAGCTTGGCGATCAGGTTGTCGCCAACCTGCATCTCCACGTAGCTCTCCACGTTGCCGCGCTCCACTTCGGAGCCAATGGTCAGTTCCTGGCTGGCCTGAAGCCGGGCCTGAAGCTCCTGCTTCGTGCCTTCCTGCTTCTGCTTCTCCGCATCCACCTGGCGGCGGAACGCGTTGGCCTGGGCCAGATCCGCCGTCTGAAGCTGCAAGAGGTAGCGGCGCGACTGCGATTCCAGGGCCTGGATACTGGCATCCACCTGCTTGATGCCCTCTTCAAACTCCGCGATCATCTGCTGCTTGAACTGCTCCGTCACAATGGCGACAACCGCCACGGCGCGCTTAATCTGCACGTATATATCTCCTTGGAAAGTCGTCAGTCATCAGTAGTCAGTCGTCAGACCCGGAGACGGTCCGCCCATAAGGCAAACTTGCCTCGTTGGCGGCGCGCCGTCCGGGACTGACGACTGACTGCTGATGACTGACGACTAACGTACTACCCAACTAGTTCCACGTAGGCGCGCTGGTCCGATTTGGCGGCGACGGCCTTCACCACGGTGCGGATGCTCTGGATGATGCGTCCGCCGCGTCCTATGACCTTGCCTGCGTCCGGGCCGGCCACGCGCACTTCGTATGTAACGCCGCCGGTATCCTCCACCGCCTCTACCACCACGTCATCCGGGTGGTCCACCAGCGACCGCACGATGTAATCGACCAGATCTTCCATAACGACCTCGGGTCTGAGGGAAGGGGCCAAACGGCCCTCAGCCCTCGGTAATGCCGGCGGGCTTCGGGGACAGCTTGCCGTAACGATCCATCAGCTTGGCGGACTTCAGCACGTCCTTGGCGCCGTCCGTTGGCAGAGCGCCAACGCTCACCCAGTAGGCCAGGCGGTCTTCCTTCACCGTGATGGTGGAGGGATCGGTCAGCGGGTTGTACGTGCCGATGGTCTCGATAAACCGGCCATCACGCGGCGACTTGCTGTCGGCCACGATGATGCGGTAATACGGGCGATGGGCGGCGCCCATCCTCTTCAAACGAATACGAACGGCCATAGTCTTTGAGTCTCCTCCTAAGTCACCGCTTGCCTGGCCAGGCCCGCGGGCAGATATGAATGGGCGGGCCTGCCTTCCCTGGCGGGCCGACCGATGGGGGGCAAGAACTCAGGATACAGAACTCAGAAATCAGAATGTCCATTAGGCAGGCGGACACATATCGCCGGCTGAATCGGGATTCTGATTTCTGAGTTCTGTATCCTGAGTTCTTGCCCTCTCCTACCGACCAAAGGGCATGTTCGGAAGCTTCCTGCCCCGCTTGCCCTTACCTTTCAACTGCTTCTCCATACCGGCGAAGCCTTTGATCATTTGCCGCATCTGCTCGAATTGCTTCAGCAGGCGGTTCACTTCTTCCACGGAAGAGCCGCTGCCCATGGCGATGCGACGTTTCCGGCTGCCGTTCAGGAGGTCCGGGTTGCGGCGCTCCTTCTTGGTCATGCTCTGGATGATGGCCTCAATGCGAACGAGCTGTTTCTCGTCCACTTGCACGTCCTTCATCTGAGCGGACATGCCGGGCAGCATCTTCAAAATGTTCTCAATCGGCCCCAGCTTCTTCACCTGCTGAAGCTGATCGAGGTAATCCTCGAAATCGAAGCGCGCTTCACGGAGCTTCTTCTCCATGGCGAGCGCCTTCTCGTGGTCCATTTCGGACTCGACCTTCTCGATGAGCGACAACACGTCGCCCATGCCGAGGATGCGGCCGGCCATGCGCTCCGGATGGAACGCCTCGATCTGGTCCAGCTTCTCGCCGATGCCCGCCAGCTTGATGGGCACGCCGGTGACGGCGCGCATGCTGATGGCGGCTCCGCCGCGCGCGTCGCCGTCCAGCTTCGTCATCACCAGGCCGGTGATGTGCATCGCCTCGTGGAAGTGCTTCGCCACGGTGACGGCGTCCTGGCCGGTCATCGCGTCCACTACCAGCAGCACTTCGTTCGGCTGAACGGCCTGCTCGATGCGCTGGATTTCCTGCACCAGCACCTCATCAATGTGGAGGCGGCCGGCGGTGTCCAGGATCACCAGATCGTTGCCGCGAGCCTTCGCCTCTTCGAGGCTGGCCACCGCGATATCCACCGGGTTCACCTGGTCGCCCAGCGAGAACACCGGGATGCTCAAACTCTTGCCCAGCGTCTGCAACTGCTGGATGGCGGCCGGGCGGTAAACATCGCAAGCCACCAGCAGGGGGCGGTGAGCGCCCTTCTTGCGGAGCATCGCGGCGATCTTCGCGGCCGTGGTCGTCTTGCCGCTGCCCTGGAGGCCCACCAGCATGAACACCGCCGGCGTCCTGCCTTCCAGTTGCAGGGTGGAGGGCTGCGAGCCATCTCCGGCGAGCAGCTTCGTTAGCTCCTCGTCCACGATCTTGACGACCGTTTCGGCGGCGCCCAGGCGCTCCAGCACCTCGGCGCCCACGCAACGCTCGCGCACGACCTCGATGAAATCTTTGACGACCTTGAAGTGGACGTCCGCCTCCAGCAAGGCCAGCTTAACCTCGCGCAGCGCCCCTTTGATGTCGTCCTCGGACAGCCGGCCGCGGCTTCTCAGCTTGCCGAAGACCCCGTTCAGTTTTTCGGTGAGTGACTCGAACATATTGTGCCCAATGTGAGAGACCCAGCGGAAAATGGGGCGCACGACACCCCCGCGTCCACCAGTCCTCCGGCGGGCGCGTCAACCTTTACATGATACCGGCCCTACGAGAGCAAGTCAAAGGAGCCATCGAGAAGGAGTCGTCAGCCATCAGTCGTCAGTTGTCAGTCTGGATCGCGTTTCCGCCCATCGCGGGGCCTTCCCGCGCGCCGGCCCCGTCCGGACTGATAACGGACAACTGATGGCTGATGACTGATGACGGCTTCACGATGATGGCTCCATAATGGAGGTAAGATGCACGACGCGGGCCGCGTCTGTTGGTTCGTGTTGCGTTCGCCGCGTACTCCGGAAAGGCGCTGTGCCAATGAAGAGACTGTTCTATGCGATAGTGTTCGCGCTGGCCGTTGGCGCGCTGTTCGTGTGCCGGGACTGCGGGCTCACGCAGGTCGCCCGCGCCGAGTTGCCGCCCGCCATTCCGCCGGAGTCGGCGGATATGCTCATCGACTTCCTCGGCGCCTCGCGCGGCTACGTGGAGCCATGCGGCTGCCACAGCGGGCAGTACGGCGGCATCGCCCGATGGGCCACCTACCTCAAACAGTCTCGCGCGAAGAACCCGCAGGAGTTGGCGCTTTTCGCGGGCGGCGCGCGGCTCGGGCAGGGCGGGCCGATGGATGAGCAGGCCCCCACGCTATGGGACGCCTACACGCGGATGAAGTTCGACGCCGGCACGCTGGCCGCGGAGGACCTGGCGGACGTCCCGAAGCTCACGGCCGCCGAAAAGGCCTGGATCACCGTGGCGAACCTCACGGACGCTTCCGGCAAGGCGCCTTTCCCCGCCGCCCTCTACAAGCGAAGGATGAACCACGCGGGGAAACCCGTTCGCATCGGCATCATCGGCATTCTGGGCGACTCGCCGTTCGGCACGATGCCCAACCCCAGGATCTCCCCGGTCGACCAGCCGTGGCGCGTGGCGGACCCAACGGCCACGCTGAAGAAGGTCATCCCGGAAGTGCGCAAGAAGGCCGATATCGTGATCGTCCTCTACGCGGGAACGCGACGCCTCGCGCAGAACCTCTCGCAAGACGCGCCCGGCGCCGACATCATGGTCGTCGGCCTCGAAGGCGCCGCGGACACCGTGGTGGAGAAGATGGACAACACCGCCATCGTCCAGAACCCGGACCGCGGACGCTTCGCCGTAGCGATGTCGATCCTGCTGGATAAGGCCGGCCGGCCGGCCCAGTTCAGCCTCCAAACCACCCCAATCAGCGATGCCCTGAAGGATGACCCAGAGATGATCCCCCTCGTGGCGGCCTACCGGAAGAAACTGGCCGTGCCGCCCGCCTCCGTCGCCGCGTCCACCGGAGCGGCGCCCCCAACCACAACGCCGGCGGCCTACCGCAGCGAGTGGGCCGGCTCATTCGCCTGCTCGTCATGCCACGCCGCCGAGTTCAACCAGTGGAAAACCACCAAGCACGCTATTGCGATGAACACCCTGGAGAAACAACCAGACGGCACCGCGGCTCGGCGGCCGGATTGCGTGAAGTGTCACGTGGCGGCGTTCGACCGGCCCGGCGGCTTCACCCTATCGCAACCGCGCTGGGACCTGAAGGGCGTCGGCTGCGAGTCCTGCCACGGCCCGGCCGGCGCGCACGTTGAGGCTCGCTTGAAGGGCCTCGCCGGCGCCCCGATGCTGCGCAACCCCGGCAAGGCGGTGTGCGTCACGTGCCACACCAAGGACAACAGCCCCACGTTTGACTACGCCAAATACCTGCCGCACATCCAGCACATCCATTCCGGCCCGCTGCCGGAACTGAAGTAGCAACCAGGCAGACGTATGGGAATGGCCCGCCGGAATCGTCCGGCGGGCCATTTTCGCGTCATATCCCCAGCGCCGATAGCGCGGCGGCTTCCATGATGTCGGCGCGGGGCTCGCGGCCGGTCCAGATGCGGAAGCTCTCAACGCCCTGTTCCACGAGCATGGCGAGCCCGTTTCGAGTGCGACAACCGCGCTGTTCCGCCTCGCGCAGCAGGCGCGTTTGCGGCGGCGCGTAGATCGTATCGAACACATAGCATTCAGGCCGGATGTGCGCTGCCCAGGGGAAGGGCGTTGCTTCGGGGTCTTTCAGGCCAACGGATGTGCAGTTGAGTAGCGCGTTCGCGTGCTCCATCACGATGCGCGCGTCCGCCTCGTAGAGAGCGTGCGCCTCCACGCGGTCATCCTCCCACATCGTGTTGGTTGCGAGGGCCAGCGCCTCGGCGCGCTCCACAGTGCGGTTCAGGAGGATCGCCCGGCCGCCCTCCAGCATCACGGCCTGCACGGCGGCCCGGGCCGCGCCGCCCGCGCCCAGAATCACGTTGAGGCCGTCCAGGCGCACGCCGTCGCGGGCGCAGCCGCGCAAGATGCCGGCAACGTCCGTATTGTCGCCCTTCAGCACCCCGCGTTCCATCCAAACCGTGTTTACGGCCCCAACCCCAGCCGCCACCGGCGACAGGTCGTCGACGATGGTGAGCATCGCCTCCTTGTGAGGCACGGTGACGTTCAGTCCCTTCAGGCCGGCGGCGAACAGGCCGCGCACGGCCTGCTCCAGATCCTCCGGCGCAATGGGGAACGGCACGTAGACGGCATCCAGCCCCAACGCGGCGAACGCCGCGTTGTGCATGGCCGGGGAAATGCTGTGGGTCACCGGGTATCCGGTGACTCCATAGAGGGCGGTGGTTCCGCGTATCATACCGCGAGCCCCCGGCCGGATTGCGCCTCTACCCCCCAATTCTGGGGGACCCGCACGGGGCCGCTCGGCGTAAGCGCAACGCCAGCACCGAGCGTTCGGCTTGGGTCCCCCAGAACTGGGGGGTAGTGCTCCATCAAGGTCGGTTGGCTGTGTGCGGTTGTCATCCCGAGCGGAGATGCCATGGCCCGCGGCCACCAGGAGGGATGACAATGCCGAGCGCCGCGTTCGGCGGCCGTGCAGTCCGAGGCGCGAGACCACGGTCCATCAGCGGGCAAGGCGTGCCTTGCCCCTACGAGCCTGGTATCGCCGACCACCGATCGGTGGACGGCCGGGCCTACGGGGTTGGGGCAAGGCACGCCTTGCCCGCTGATTCGGACGGCGGATCGAACGGCAGGGCGAACCACACAGCCCCCCGAACTAGCGACGAGCAAACGCATTCTCATAGGAGCGAGGGATCCCTCAGAGAGGCGTCCTTTATGGGATTCCTCGTTCCTCGGAATGACAACCCCACCCCTCCACCCTACCTGGACGGAGTAGTAGGGGGGCCGTCCCCCAGCACTGGGGGGTAGAGGGACGATCCGGGCGGTGAGCGATCCGCGTCGCGCTGTCACCGGCCGGTGACTCCGCCCACGGGCGTGTCCGTGACGTCGAATGGCTTCGGGATCCCGTAGCGGTTACACAGCGATACAAGCTGCTGGTCCGCCGTGGCGAGCCCTTGCTGGGCCTGGACCTGCAACGGGCCCTTGAGTTGCGAAAGCTGGGTCGCCAACGCGCTGGCCTGGTTGGGGTCTCGATGCGCCTGGTCCATCACCTGGCCGATTTTGATCATCGCGCCGGCATACGCTGCAAAGGCGTTGTCGTAAGCGCGGGCGAACTCAAAGGCCGGCTTCGGAACCGGCAGCGTGGCGCGCAACTGGGCGTCTAGCTGCCGCAGTTTGTCCACGTAGCTGTTCACCGTCTGCTGCGCCTGGTCGCCGGTTTCGGTGGTGGCCTTCTGCTTGGCCTTGGCGGCAGACTCGGCGTCCGGCTCTAACAGGTCGGCCATGGGGCCCTGCAACGGGTTGGAAAGCCCGGACTGCAGGAGTTGAGCCACCAGCAGCGCCTCGGAGAGATCGTTTACCACGAGCTGGCGCTGGCGCTCGATGTAGGAGATCTTCTGAAGGTAGGCCGCTACGGCCGCCTTGTCGGGGTCCTCCGCGCCAACCTTCGGCGGGTTCGCGCCGGGGGCCTGCGTAACGGGCGCGCCGGGCTGAGGGACGCTGGCCGAGGGCGCCTGCGTGAGCGGGGCGCCGGGCCGCGGCGGCAGGGCGGAAGGGTTCTGCGTAACGGGCGCCCGGTTGTTCAGCGAGAGGATCAGGGCCACTACGAGGATAACCACCGCGCCGCCCAGCACGCCGGCCACGATATAGGGCTTGCGGTTGGGCGCTTCCACCACCGGCGGCGTGGCCATCACCGTGCGTTCCGCTCCGCCGGGCCGCTCGATGAGAACGCGGCCGCACCACGGGCAAACACTGGCATCCGGAGCGACATTCTGAGCTCCGCACTGAGGACAGGTCATGGGCTTACCTCCAAAGACGAGACGGACGGCGGAGGGACGCGGTTCCCTCACTGCCAATGCTGTGCGCTCCCGCCGGGGCAACGTCAAACCCGATCAGGCCGGCGCCCGGCTCAGAATAACGTATGCTCGCTTGATTACGCCGCGCAGAAACAGGGAATACGAGACATGGCGGGGTTCCGGCAGCGGCGCCGGGCTCGCACGCGATGCCCCACGATCGGGTGTGCATCTGACTCGTAGGAAGGAGCGTTCTGGTGCAGGTTTTCCTCTCCGAGTACCGCGGCGCCGCCGGGCAAACGGCCGTGGAAGTATCCCTCAATGGCGTGGCGGGGTTGTCCGATGCTGGCCCCTTGCGCCGTGTGCTTCGTCATTTGCTGCACGATAATCCGAAGACCGTGCTCGTGAACTTGCGCCGGCTGCGCGATATGGATCGCGCGTGCTGGAACCACCTGGTGTCGATGGCGCGCGAGGTGCGCCGCAAGGGCGGCCGCGTGGTGCTGCGCAACTGCGCGGAACCCCATCGCGCCCAGATCGCCGCCCAACACTGGGAGGGCGTGTTCGAAGTGCCGGAGTGCGCCGTGGGAGACGCCGCGGATACGGGGGCGCCGGGTGAACCCCGCGCCTGACGTCCGCCGGCGGAACCCTCCGCCGTTGACGCCTGTTAGCCCGTAAGGAGGAGCTCATGCCCCTGGCTTTCATATTCACCGCTTTCCTGGACGCGTTCTTCAAGACCCGCCGCAAGCCCCCGCGCCGCACCATGTTCTAGCGCCCCGTTCGCTTGCCAAGCCAATAGCGCCGGCATCCGGAGATCCGGATGCCGGCGCGCCTATGTCGCGCCGATCCCTGCTCTTGAGGAGCGGCCCGTGGACGGTACAGCTCGGGAAGGTGGCAAGGCATATATAGAGGGCGATCGACGGGTTACCTGGGAAACGGGCGAGATGTGCGAGTTCGAGAAGTGAGTCCTACGCTCAGCGGTCGACCCGAAATCGCGAATTCGACTGCGGTACTACACTATCCGCTTCCAACCTACGGGGAGAGGGGACCAAAAGCCGTACTGCTCAGGCGCGAAGACATTGTCGCCCTGGCGCTCCTCGCTTGCTTGCGTCGCTTCCCCGCCGTAGTACAGCCGATACCCAAGCTCGCTCGCCGTTTGGTTGAGCGTCTCGTGGATTCGCTCCACGGAAATGCCGCTCACATTCAAGATCGTCTCGTCGTTCTCGTAACCCCCGCGAGAGAGAAACAGGTCCGCGCCGGCCAGGAAGCGCCAGACGGACGATGGGTCACGGTCCATTTCGCGCCAGATCGGCAGCAACTCGTCGGAGGCGTCGCTGGTAGCCAGCCTCCATCGGGCCTCCAACGGCGTCGGCCCGTCAGCAGTCGCAAACACCAGAAGCCAGCCGCTCCATGCCCCTTTGAGCCACGGCGTTCGGGCAAGTTGGGTTCCGGAGCCAATGGCACACCAGTTGAACCGGATGTCGCGAGCAGGACGGACGCGAAATCCCGCCGCCTTCATCATCTGCCGCCAATTATTCTCGGCTTCGCGCGTCTTCGAAGGATAGCCAATAAAGACCCGTTTGTCCCCGGCCAGCCGGCCCGTCACTTGCTCGATGTATGGAGATCCCTCCCCCCAGATACCGTCTACACTGTCAACATTCCCTATCAGCCAGTTCGGATAGAAGATCTCTGTCACGTCCTCGCCATCCGCTACTTTCGTGTACCCGCCGCCGAGTACGATGCTGATCCACGGAGCGCCGTTAGGCGCTGGGAGGCGAACGAAGGGGCCCTCGACCAACCAGGCGGAACATAGCGGTTGCTGCGTTCCCGTCCAGTAGACGATGGTTCTCTCGCCATCTATGGCCCTAGAAGGATCGGACAGATCTATCATGACATTTCCTCTCCACTGGCCCATCTACAACCAACGCGGAGGCGATCCGAATCAGTCAGCGCAAGACGGCGTACCGAACCAATGGCGACGGCTTCCCACAGTTGCTGTGGCTTCGCTTCCGAGCCCAGCCGTTCCGCTTAGCGCACATGCACCGCGCCGCAACCGGAGTCAAAGGATGGGAAGCTCCTGACAACCAGCCCTAGCCCCGTTTCAATGGGGGCTAGGGGTTGGCAATCAGCGAAACGGGCACAGCGCGGAAGCAAAGTCTTGCTCAGGTCGATCGCTCTCATAGTCCAAAAAACCGGATTAAGTAGTTGACCAGTTCATCGGCACCGAACTTGATATGCTCCAGTCCGGGAAGATCGATATTCCAGTGATGCCCAACTAGTCCGCTAGTGTGACCAGAATCATCATAGGGGACTTCGATCGACTTCCCATTACAGGAGATGTCATACACGTCGTTCGAGGCAAGTGGCGAGCGCTCGGATGTCGCGGCGATAGCCGACAGCATTCACCGTGGCGTTCCCGTTATCGCCGCCGTCGTGGTGGACGGATCGTCCGCAAACCGCCTGGACCTGCTGGATGCGGTGCGCATGGCCCGCATCGTCGCCGGGTTGGACGCAAACCCGTAACGGTCTGAGCGCCTACCAACGAGCCGCCATCCCGCGAGGCCGTACCTCCGGCGCCACGCCGGAGCTTCGCGGGATGGCGGCTTCCTGTTCCGGCAGGGAAAGCGTGATGGGCCATGCCGATGCCGTGGCCATCTCCCAGTTGGAACGCCTCATCCCCGAGTGATAGCCCGCTGCGTTCAGCGCGTCGTCTTTACCAGCGTGCAGGCGTGCGGCGCCAGGTCCACGGCGAAGGTTGGCCGGCGGCCAAGGTCGGCGCCGGTCCATAGGTCGCGCACGGCGGGCGGTTTCGGGTAGCCCAGCCAGGACCACGGGGCTTCCACGTGGATCGGAGCCTCGGTTCGGTTGAAGAAGCCGTAGGCGGTCGAGCCGTCCGCCAGGTCCTTCCGCCAGATCTCGCCGGTGATGGGCGCGCCGCGCATCCGGCGGGCCGGGCGGGCCACCGGATCCTGATCCACGGCCAGCACGGCCGGGTTCGTCAGCAGCGCTGCCGTCCACTCGTCGCACTCGGGGAGGTTGGCCCCCACGAGCAGCGGCGACGAGGCCAGCGCCCACAGCGACAGCATGGTGAGCTGTTCGTCGCGGGTGAAGCGGGTCCAGCGGGCGGGCCTAACGTCGCAATTCCGCACGCAGATATGGCCGAGGGGCAGCGTGTCGCCGTCCGACCAGCTTCCCGGCGCAACGTCCGGCATCCAGTCCGCGAAGAGGTCGAACTGCCGGTCCAGGGCGGGCCAGTTGTCCCAGAAATCGCCGGAGATGCGCCACATGGAAGCGTGTTGCTGCAGGTGGCGCGACGCGTTGACGGGGGCCGGGCCCGGGGAAAGGCTAAGCGTGATGGAGCGTCCGCATCGTTTCAGGCCGTCCGCCAACGCCTCGACCTCCGCGCCGCCATAGTGGCGGCCGCGCTGGAGGTCCAGCATGTCGTCGCACTTGATGAAGTCCACGCCCCACGCCGCGTACTGCCGCGCCAAACCGGCGTACCACGCCTTTCCGGCGGGGGTTCCGGCATCCACGCCGTACATATCTCGATTCCAAGCGCACTCGCGATTAGGGTCCGAGATAGGGGCAACCGCATCGGCCGCGTGGTAGCGCGTGCCCTCGATCGGCGCGTTGGCATCCACGGCCCGGCGGGGGATGCCGCGCATGATGTGGATGCCGAGCTTCAGGCCCATGGCGTGCAGCTTCGCGGCGAGCGGCGCGAATCCGGCGCCGCCGGCGGAGGATGGGAAGCGGTTCGGCGCCGGGATCATGCGGCCGAACGCATCCAGTGTGTTTCCCTCGGGGTCCTGAACGCGCACGCCGTCGGCCAGCCGGTCATACCAGCGGAAGTCCACGGTCACCAGGTCCCAGCCCATCGGCTGGACGCGATCCTGCATCCACCGGGCGTTGGCCAGTACCTCGGCCTCGGTAACGCAGTCGCCGAAGGCGTCGTAGGAGTTCCAGCCCATCGGCGGAGACAGGGCAAGGGCGGAGCCGGCTTCCACGCGAAGGGTGGAGGAGGCAAACCCAAATGCGTTGCGCGCGCGCACGGCGACAGTATGCTTGCCTGGCTTCGCGAGAATTCCGGACAGGATGCCGGAGTCGGAGTCCAGGGTGAGACCCGCCGGCAGGCCGTCGGCCTCGAAACGGATGGGGCGGCGACCGCTGACGGCCAGCGCATGAAGCAGCGGCGTTCCGGGGCGCACGCCCACAACGCGGGCGCCGTGGAAGTGCGGCGCGTCAGCCGGACGCGAAGCGGCGATGATCGCCCGCTCCCGATCTGTGGCTGCCAACTCATTCGCCATCAAGGGGACCCCTCCGGCGACGGACGCGCCTAGCACTGCAACGGCGATTGCCGCCGAGACCGCGCGGTGACTCATTGGCATCCTCCCTATGCGGCCAATTGGGCCCCTCCGCCATCGAGCGGAGAGGCCCACTGCCAGGCGAAGATGCTCGCCTACTTCTTCTTCGCCGGCGCGGCCTTCTTGGGGGCCGGCGCTGGCTTGGGGGCCGGTTTCGCAGCCGGCTTCACGGCCGAAGCGGGAGGCGCGACTTCCTTTGGAGCGTCCTCCGGAGCCTGGGCGGCGATCACCAGGATGTCCGACGCGGGCACCAACACGGCGACGGTGTTGTTGCGGATGTCGCTGGAACGGGAATCGGCGTCGCCGCTGCCCTTCATGAAGCGGATGAGCTCCACGCCCACAACGCGGCCGTCCGGGGTGAAGCCGGGGCAACCGATGTCGCCGGTTTGGGAGCCAACCTGAGCGGCGTCCAGCATGTAGCGGCGGCGCGGCTTCTCGATGAGGGCCTTCACGCGATCCAGGCGGGCGGCAAGGGCCCGGTTCATCACCTTCCCGGCGCGACCCACAAGCACCACGTTGTCCAGTAAGTCCAGAGTGGCGTTGTTCTTCATGTCTACGAAGGCCATGGGCGTTTCCGGCTTCGTCACCGGACGGATGAACACCAGGTCCTGATCTTTGTCGCGCAGCACGATCTTGCCGGGCACTTCGGAGCCGTCGGGCATGAGGTACTTCAGGTCGGTCACTTCGAAGCGGAACGACATACTCTCGTCATCCATCATCTGGCCGACGAAGGCGGAGGGGTCGAAGGTGGTCAGGGAACCAACGGCGAGGCCCGACGGGTCGATGATCACGCCGGTGGCTTCGCTCTTGGATTCGTTCTGGTTGCTCTCGCCGCCCTTCTGCGAGATGGTGGCCTTAATGACCATCTGGAAGGTCACCACGGCGGGCCCGGCGGCGGCCACCACTTTGCGCCCGGCCTCCGCGATATCCGGCGCGGCCTGGGCGAATGCGGCCGAGGCGACGCCGATCAGCAGGGCGGCGGGAACGATGATTCGTGTGAGGTTCGTGTTCATAGGACTCCTGGGGTGCGTTGGTTCGTCACTTCGACCAATCTGTTTCCATCTGTACGTAGAACTGCTCCACGCCGCGCGCTACGTGGAGGACCACGTCGCGCGGGTGGGCGGTTCGAATCGCGTGCATCTGCTCGCGCAGCACTTCGATGTTGGGGGTGGGCTTGCCGTCGATCGACAGGATCACGTCGCCCACGTTCAGGCGGCCCAACGCCGCCCACCCGCCCTCGCTAACTTCCTCTACGTAAACGCCGTTGACGGAGGTTTCGACGCGGTTCGAGGTCTTGTCCATCACGGAGAGATCGCGCGCGGTGAACTCGAAGTCTTCGTCGCGGTAGCGCTTCATCTCCCGCGGGGTCAACGGAGTCTCGGCCAGGCTAACCTTCTGCTTCACGGGCTGGCCGTTGCGCACAAGCGTCAGCTCCACCACGGCGCCGATGTCGTACTGGCGGATCAGCTCGGCCAGCGCATCGGCATCCTCGGGTTGGCGGGCGTCCAGCGGCGCGCCATCCACAGCCACGATCAGGTCGCCGATGTGGAGGCCCGCCTTCTCGGCCGTGCTTCCGGCATCCACGCGCGTAATGCGGAAACCCTTGCGCTCCGGGATCTTCAGTGCGGCGGCGATTTCCTGGGTGAGCACCTGCGTGGAGACGGGCAGATAGGCCTTACGCGCTTCAAGGCCAGGATCCTCCTGGTCCTTCGCGCCGACCTTCACCACCGTAACGAGGCGCTCCGCGTTGTGCTCGAAGGTGACAAGCGCCTTCACGGGGTCGGCGTCGGGCTTCACGAGGGCATTCGTGAGCGCCGTAAAGGCGGCCACGTCCTTCACGGGCTGCCCGTTTACGGCCACGATGATGTCGTCATCGCCGATTGCTGGCTTGGCATTTCCGCAGGGGCCGCCGGGGCGCACGCTGTTCACCAGCACGCCGTCCGCGGAGGCGCGTTTCATCTCCAGCATCTTCATGTGGGAAACGTTGCTGATGGCGATTCCCCAGGGCTTGCTCTCGCTCTGCTTTGGCTCGGTTTCCTCGCGCACCTGCGGCGTAAGGGAAACCTTCGCCTCCTGCCCGGCGCGCAGCAGAACGGCTTCCACCGGCTGTCCGATGGGCAGAGCCGCCACAAGCTGGTTGAACTGCGGCATCTGCTCCATGAAGCGCACGCTGACGTCCTGCCCGGCGAGGCGGACCAGCATGTCGCCGGCCTTCACTCCGGCCTTGTCGGCGGGTGAGCCGGGCAGCACGCCGCCGATGAGCACGCCCTTCTCCGACGTAGAGCCCTTCAGGCGCGGTTGCGGCTCCAGCCCCACCCACGCGCGCGTTACCTTCCCCTTGGCGATGATCTCATCCGACACGGCGCGGGCCAGGTTGCCCGGGATGGCGCCGCCGAGGCCCATGCTGATCTCGTTGATGCCGATCACCTCGCCGGCGGCGTTCGCCAGCGGGCCGCCGGAATTGCCGGGGCTGATCTTGGCGTCGTGGCCGATCCAGCGGACCAACGCGCCGACGTCCTCACCGTCCAGCTTCATGGCGTAGCCGGAAGCGAAGTCCGGCATAACCAGCTCCGCATTGCTCACGATGCCCATCGTAACGCTTTGCGATAGCGCCATTGGGCTGCCCATCGCGAACACGGGATCGCCCACCTTCAACGCGGATGAGTCGCCCCATTTGGCGAAGGGATAGGCCGTATGGCCGTTGGGACGGAGCTTGATGACGGAAATGTCTGTCAGCGGATCGGTCCCCACAAGGTCCGCCTCCACCTGCTCGCGGTCGGAGAGCGTGCAGAAGAGACGTTTGGCGTGGCCCGCCACGTGATGGTTGGTGACCACGTAGCCTTCGGCGCTCACGATGACGCCACTGCCGGCCGCTTCGGATTTGGACTCGCGGCCCTCATCGTAATCGGTCTCGGCCACGAGGATGCGGACCAGGGCAGGCTTGACCGCCGCAATGGCGACGGCGGGATCCGCGGCGCGAGCGGCCGGGATGAAGATGGGAGCAACCAGGAGCGCGGCCCCCCAACGAAGGGACGACTTCGGCGTAATGCGCCACAGCGTGAGCATGGGATCCCCCAGGGTGTGAAGTGCGCGGATGCGGGACCGGGGCGGCCCGCGCCGCCGCCCACGCTCTTATAATACCACGCGAAAAGGACGCGGGGATGGAGGCTGCCCTGCCATCGAAATGGCGGGCTATCGTCGCGAAGCCCCCCGTCGGAGACTGAACCGGCGCAGGCCGGTTTCGCCACGTTAGCCCGCCATCTCGATGGCAGGGCAATCCGGACCTACAGCGTTTTGTCGACGGCGGCGGCGATGCGACGGAGGTCTTCCATGAGCTGGGCGAAGGCCTTGGGGTTCAGGCTCTGGGCGCCGTCGCTGGCGGCGTGGGCCGGGTCCGGGTGCATCTCGATGATGAGGCCGTCACACCCGGCGGCGAGGCCCGCCTTGGCGATGGCCGGAACGTAATCGGCCTTGCCGGTGGCGTGGCTGGGGTCCAGCACCACGGGCAGGTGAGTGAGCTTCTTCAGCACCGGCACGGCGTTGATATCGGTGGTGTTGCGGCAACTGTCCTCAAACGTGGTGATGCCGCGCTCGCACAGGATGACCTGCGTGTTGCCGCCGGCCATGATGTACTCCGCGCTCATCACGAAGTCCTTGATCTTGGTGCCGAATCCGCGCTTCAGGAGCACGGGCGTGCGGGTCTGCCCCACCTGCTTGAGCAACGCATAGTTCTGAACGTTACGCGCGCCAATCTGCAGAACGTCCGCGTAGGAGTCCACCAGTTCGACTTCCTCTTCGGACATCACCTCGGTGACGATGGGCAGGCCGGTTTCCTCGCGCACCTCGGCCATGATCTTCAGGCCATCCTCGCCCATGCCCTGGAAGGAGTAGGGGGACGTGCGCGGCTTGAAGGCGCCGCCGCGCAAGAGGCGCGCGCCCGCGGCCTTCACGCACAAGGCGGACTCGCGCATCTGCGAGAGGCTCTCCACGCTACAGGGGCCGGCCGCAATCGCCGCGAACCCTCCGCCGAATTTGGCGCTGCCCACCTCAACGATGGTGTCCTTGGGGTGGAAATCCCGGCTCGCAAGCTTCCACGGGTTGGAAATCAGCTCCGCGCGGGAGACGCCCGGCATGGCGTTGAAAGTATCCACCAGGTCGGCCTTGTTGAAGTCTACCTCACCGAGAAGCGCGATGACCTTGCGTTCCACTCCGGGGTTCTCAAACGGGCGAAACCCGAAGCGGCAGATCTCGCTCTTAACAGAGTCTACTTCTTCAGGCGTTGCGCCCGGTTGCATGATCACAATCATCGGAGTGTCCTTTCAGGGGGCTTGGGAGGCGGAAAAAGTTGCCCGTTCAACGCGCACGGGCGCCCATGTCGTAAACACGGCGCCCGGCGGAGTTGTTACCAAACCGTTTTGGTTCATTCTAGGGCGGCCGGCACGCGAAAGCCAGCCGAACCTACCACAGAGGCACAGAGGCACAGAGATTCATTCTCTCTGTGTCTCTGTGCCTCTGTGGTAGGTTCGGCTAGACGAGGCCGGCGCCGCCCTGCGGGGTGACCACATACAGGGTGGGCACGAGGCCGGTGCGCTCCGTGTACTTCTCGGGCACGGTTGTGAGGAACTGGTCCAGCGAGGACTCCTTCACCAGGCTCACCGTGCACCCGCCGAAGCCGGCGCCGGTCATCCGGCTGCCCAGCACGCCCGGGATCTGGCGGCTCTCCTCGACCATGGCGTCGAGGTGGTGTCCGGTGCAGGCGTAGTCATTCCGAAGGCTCTCGTGGCTGGCGTTCAGGAGGGCGCCCAGGCCCTCGAACGAGCCGGCGCGCAGCGCGTCGACGGCGCCCAGCACCCGGGCATTCTCCGAAATCACGTGGCGGGCGCGCTTGCGGATGATCTCCGGCAGGTGCGGCTGGTGAAGCTGGAACTGATCGAAAGAGACGTCGCGCAAGCTGTGGATGCCGGGGATGAACTGCGAAAGCAATTTGACGGCCTCGGCGCACTCCGCAACGCGCTGGTTGTACACTCCTTCGGTGAGGCTGCGGCGCTTGGCGGTATCGGCAATCACGAGGCGAAGGCCGGCGGACTCCACGTCGAATGGAATCTGCTCGTAGGAGAGGTCCCGGCAATCGAGGAAGAGGGCGTGCCCCGCTTCGCCCACAGCCGAGATGAACTGGTCCATGATGCCGCTGGCCACGCCAACGAAATCGTTTTCGGCGCGTTTGCAGATCTGGGCCATCTCCGGGCCGGGGATGTCCAGACCGGCGACGCGCTTGAAGGCGGCGCAGGCGGCCACTTCCAGGGCGGCGCTGCTGGAAAGGCCGCTTCCCAGCGGAACGTCGCCCTCCACAACGGCATCCATGCCGCGCAGCGAGTACCCCGCTTCGCGCATCGCCACGGCCACGCCCTTGATGTAGTGCGCCCATTTGGGGCCGGACTTCTCCACGTCGTCCACCGGGAAACTGGTTTCGCCGCTGAAGTTGGTGGAAAGCAGCGCCACGGTGTCGTCGGCGCGTGGGCGCACCGCGAGGAGCACATCGAAGCTGAGCGCGCACGGAAGCACGAACCCCTCGTTGTAATCCGTGTGCTCGCCAATGATGTTCACGCGTCCGGGCGCCCGCACCACAAACGACGGCTCGCCGGAGAACCGATCGGAAAACGCCTTGCGGATACTGTTAAGTCTGTCAGTCGTCATTTTCAGTCATCAGTCGTCAGTCATCAGTTTTCAGTCGTCAGCCCGGAACCCTGGTCGATGGGGATTGCCACCTCACCGCCAGACCCTCCGGGCTGACGACTGAAAACTGATGACTGACGACTCCTAATGCATTTCGCGGTCGCCGTACAGGGTCTGGATGTAATTCACCTGGCCGGTGTGATAGACGGTGTTCCAGTACTGGAACCACATGATGTTGCGCTTCTTCTCCTTCCAGCCTTCCTTGAAGGGGATGTCCACTTCCTCTTCCTGGCCTTCGGGGGTAACGGCGGCGATGGCTTCGTAGAGGCTCTCGCAGTTGGCGAGGCAGACCTTCTCAACCTCGTCCAGGGTGGTCCACTGGGCGCGCTCGGCCATCACCGCCTCGAAGTTCCACTCCGGCGACTTCCCGCCGGAGAGCATCGGGATGAACCATTTGGCCGACTGGGCGCACTCCTGGAGGATCTCGAAGGCGCTGCGGGCGGTGTCGGCGGGTTTCCACGTGAGCTTGTCTTCCGGCATGCAACGGGCCGTGCGGAAGAGGGCGGCCACCGAATCACGGGTGGCGGCGATGGAAGTCTGCTGGTTACCGGTCATGGGCTCGTCCTTTCAGGTGGTTGACGCCGTTCATCCGCGGGATGTGCGTCTCGCTGGATGCGGCTGCCGGTGGGGCCGCGTTGGCCCTGGTATTTGCTGCGGCGCGACGGATGCCCGTAGGGCCTTTCCGACGGGCACGACAGGTACGTAAACGAGATCTGACACACGCGCATGTTGGGATAGAAGGCAACGGGCATCTTGCCGACGTTGCTCAGTTCCAGGGTGATGTTGCCCTCGAACCCGGGGTCGATGAAGCCGGCGGTGGCGTGCACGAGGATCGCCAGGCGGCCGAGGCTGCTGCGCCCGTCCACCTGCGCCACGATGTCGGCGGGGATCTTCACGTACTCCTTGATGCTGCCCAGTACGAACTCGCCGGGGTGGAGCATGAACACCTTGCCGTCGTCCACGTGGATGACCTCGGTGTAGTCGTCCGTGTCATCGTGGAGGGGGTCGATATAGGCGCGCTGGGCGTGTTTGAAAACGCGGAAATCGTTGCCCAGGCGCAGGTCGATAGAGGCCGGTTGTATCTGGATCTCCGGGTCCTCGAGCGGTTCCACAACGATGGATCCGTTCGCGAGCGCGGCTTTGATGTCTTTGTCGGATAGCATGGGAGCCTTCGGGGGAAAGTCTTCGCTCATTGTAGGGCAAGCGCCCAAGGCGGCGGCAACCGCGCCGGCGATCGGCCCCCTCTGTTGAGCGCCGGGCCTCGCTGCCGATAACTGGGTTGGAAGCAGGCGAGCCAGACGAGGGACAATCGATGTACTGCGCGCGATGTGGGGAAATGCTGCCGGATGACGCGGTTCAGTGTCCGCGCTGCGGGTTGAGCAGCGCGCCGCCGGAGATGCCGCGGAACCACCTGACGCTTGCGGTTCTGGCGTGCTTCCTGTGCTGCCTGCCGGCTGGACTGGTGGGCGTGGTCTACGCGTCGCAGGTCAACGCGCGGTACGCCGCGGGCGACTACGAGGGGGCGGCGACTGCGTCGAAGGCCGCAAGGTCATGGTCCTTGGCGGGTATTGCGCTGGGGTCGGTGTATGCGGCGCTCTACGTGGGCGCCATCGTCATCGGAGCCATGCATGGCAGATAACGGACGTATCTTCGGAGCGAGGAGGTAGCGATGCAGTGTCCGAAATGCGGGGGAGCGGTGATGCCGGGGGCTCAGTTCTGCGTGCAATGCGGCACGCACGTGTTCGGCCCGCGGACGCAGCGGATTGAGGACGATCCGGCGATGCGCATGTTGCTGCCGGTGGGGCGGTCGGGGCTGGCCATCGCCGCCGGGTATATGGCGCTGTTCTGCGTGCTGCTTGTGCCCGGACCGCTGGCCTTGCTGCTGGGCATCCTGGCGCTGCGCGATATCCGGGATCACCCGGAAAAGCTCGGCAAGGGGCGGGCATGGTTCGGCATCATCATGGGCGCCGCGGCGACCGCGATCATGATTGTTATCGGCATCGGCGCGGGCTTCGCGAAGGGCTGAGAATGGGCGCGGATTTGGTCTAGAATGGTGTAGAATCATGAGGCAATTCTGACCAATCCTTTGGTGAGATCTGGTACGTGGCCCGGGCGGATTCGCCGCCCGCCGGCCGGGAGGTAGCTCCATCGATGAACCCGCCGCAACAGCAGCCGCGGAAGTCGGTTACGCTGGAAACCGTGGCCAACGAGGCCGGAGTGCACGTGGCGACGGCGGCCACCGTGCTGAACGGCGCCAAATCCAACACGCGCGTCTCGCCGGAAACCCGCCGGCGCGTGCTCGATGCGTCTGAACGCCTGGGGTACCGTCCCAACCGGCTCGCCCAGAATCTGCGCCGCCAGTGCACCCGCACCATCGGGCTGGTGGCCGGCACGGTTGAAAACCCCTTCTTTGCCCATATGGCCACCCTCTGCGAGGGCTACCTGCTGGATGCCGGGTACGAACTGGTGATGGCCATGGATGCCGGCCGATACCGCGACGATCGCGCCCTCATCGAAACCGTCATCGACCGCGGCGTCGATGGCCTCATCGTCTGGAACGGTCGCGAGACCGAGGGCCGCCGCCTTGTGGAGCGCGGGCTGGACCTGCCGGTGGTCATCGGCGGATTCCCCAGCGAGGCCGTGGACTCCGTGGCCGTGGACTTCGAGTGGGGCTCCCGCCTGGCAGTGGAACACCTACTGGAACAGGGACGCAGCGATATCGCCTTCCTGTGCCCCAGCGAAGCGCAACTCCTGTGCACCGCGAAGATGCGCCAGGACGGATATGAGGACGTTCTGGAACGCCACCGTCTCGAGCCGCGCATCTTCACCTACGAAGGGACGCTGGGCGACATCGGGCCCGCCCGCGCCGCCGCCGAAGCCATCGGACGCTCCGACGATTGCCCCGATGCCCTGTTCTGTTTCAACGACCTGGTGGCGATCGGGGCCATGATGGGCTTGCGCCGCGCCGGGAAGAGCCTGCCGCGCGATGTCGCGCTGGTGGGCTTCGATAACATCCCCATGGCGGCCGAACTGGATGTCCCGCTGAGCAGCGTGGACATGCCGATCGCCGACGTTTGCCGCGTTGCCGTGGAGATGCTGCTCCAGCGCCTGCGCGGCGTTGAGGGAGACCCACGCGAGGCTGTCGTTCACCCCGTCCTCTACCCAAGGGCCTCCAGCCGCCGCGTGGAAGGCTAGGCAGGCGGCCCCCCCTACCCCCCAATTCTGGGGGACCCAAGCAAGACGCTCGGTTTTAGCCATCGCTAGAACCGAGCGTTTGCTTTTGGGTCCCCCAGAATTTGTCCGATGACAATACATGGTGAACAGTTTCTGACAAGACATCCTTTACACTTTCTACGGGAGGTGTGGGATGCCATTTCAGGAGCAATCGGTCATGCAGTCGAGACAAAGATTGGCGCGCCTAGTA
>DASXUL010000026.1:0-55536 GCA_036504855.1 Armatimonadota bacterium
CGCGTTCAAACCCGTGATTCGTAGTCGCTGGGAACAGGGCTGCCACAACGCCACGCAGATTACGCGTGAGCTAAAAGAGATTGGCTACACCGGCGGCTGTTCGATCGTGAAGGAATATGTGCTGACCCTACGGTGCGCCGAGCGATCGCCTTGGGAAGGGACTGAGGAGCCATCTTCGTCGATCGTGCCGCGAGGCCCGGCTGCGTACGCTCCACGCCGCATCGTTGCGCTGGTACTGCGAAAGCCGACCGAGCGGAACCCGAAGGACGCGGCAGTACATAACGAGATCGGCGGTCAATGCGAGCCGTTCCAGGAGCTCCTGTCGCTTGCACGAGGGTTCCTCAACATGATGCGGCGTCCCAAAGGGAGCGCCACGAAGGTTGGGTCAGATGAATTGGCCGCGTGGCTGACCGAGGCAGAGAACTGCGGTACCGCCGAGATGCGCAACTTCGCAAAGGGGCTGGTCTCGGACCGGGCGGCAGTCGAGGTAGCGATGGCGCTGCCATGGAGCAACGGCCCGGTTGAAGGAGCTATTCAACGGCTGAAGGTGATCAAGCGCCAGATGTACGGTCGCGCCAATTTCGATCTACTGCGGCGGCGCGTGCTAGAACCGGTCCAAATCTAGCGATCAGCCTTCACCATTTGTGGGACAGACCCATTTTACACCCGGCGCTGGCAGTACGGATCGCGCGCGACTTGACACCCGCGCAACCTCAGGAGAGGGAGCGCAGCGGCGAGGAGCCACATAGTGCATGGCTCCGGGACAGAAGTGGTGGTTACGCGGCCGTACTGAAGATGGTCCACTTCCCAGTCGACGCTGTTGTCGGTCTGAAGGGCGATACGCGAGATTCCGCCAGGGTTCAGGGCTCCGAAGAAGCGGTCCTCACTTGTCTGGCCCGTGAAGAGGCCGTCTCCGAGAAGGAACGGCCCGGTGGTGCCAAGCGACAGGCCATTCTCGTCGAACGCCTGGAATGTCACATTCGTGAAGCCGAATTGGCCGGATGACACGTTGGCTACATCGGTCCAAACGATTCCGGCTTCGGTGGGCAGACCGCCCAGCGCGCCGCCGTCAAAGGTGAATTCCAGCCGCTGCGTGGCTAACGACGAGTACCACGAATGGCCGCGTGCGCCGCTGCCGTCGATCGCGCCGTCATCGCCGTCCACGGAATCGGTATAGATGCCAGGATTTGTGACGGAGCCGGCATTCGCGGTGACGCCCGGTGTGGACAGAGCGCCGCCTTCGAAATTCCCGAGGTAGAAATATGAGGCGCCGGCAGCGTTGAGGGGGCTATCGGCGGAGGATAGGTAGGGCGTTGGCCCTAGGAAAGAGGCGGCGCGCGCGGCACCGGCGGCAAGCAGGAGGCAACACGGAACGATAACCTTCGTGCGATTGGTTCTCATCGGTAGCTCCTCAGGCTGATGGGTAGCGGTCAAACACCGCTTCCTTCCTCCGGCAGCATTATTCACGCCAATCCAAGGGTGGCGCTGGCGATAACAGATGGTCTGCCGCTGTTGAGACCGGCGTCGCCTGGCGCGACACACGGTAGGTCAGCTCACGCCGTAGTGTGTCGGGAAGCGATATAGCGAATCCATACACAATATCTCTCACCTGGCGTGCGAACGTCAAATGATGGCGGCCGGGTCGAAGCCGGGGTGACGACTTCTCTCTAGCCGGACGCGGGGAGGTCCTTAGCGTACGATTTTTACGTTTCGTGAGCAGACCCCTATGAGATCATCCACCGTCGGTACGAGCGAGGAGCCATCCTTCTCACCAGCAACCGGGACCCATCGGAGTGGGCGGAGTTGTTCGGGGACAATCTTCTGGCGTCCGCGGCTCTGGATCGCCTGACCCACCACGCGCGCATCACCGCCATCACCGGCGAATCCTATCGCCAGAGACAAAGGAGGAAGGGGGCTCTTCCGGGGCCTGCGGAACTGGCTGAAGCCTCACGTGAGGCTTCAGGAGCGTAGAGGAGACGGTCATGCCCACACCCAGGAAACACGAAAACGCCGCTGCCTGCCAGGCTGCCTACCGCAAACGCCAGCTAGAGGCCCGGCGAATCGAGTTACAGAAGAAGGGGCTGCCGGCGCTCCCCGTGCTCCCCACCATCCGAGGAGAGGCCCGGTGGAAGAAGATGCTGGCGGAGGCCGGCGCGCTTCTGTCCACGGTGGTCGAGGAACGCGAAGCCTACCATGGCGACCGCTCCGAGGACTGGCGGGAATCCGAGAAAGGGGAGACGCTTCAGGAACGCACCGACGCCGTCTCCGATATCCTCGCCTCCCTGGATGACCTGGCCCATTCGTCTTGACTCTGAGAGGGGAATGGCCGCGAATCGAGCAAACGGAAAAACGGGAAGGACGTGTCAACGCCGCGTGAAAATTGGGTCTGTCCCACGAATGGTGAAGCCTGGTCGGTTGTTTCTAGCGGGTCCTAACGCTCACTACCCTCCTCGCAAGGGGTGCGGCGAGCACAGAAGCGCTTCGGCCAGACCGCACCAAATCTCAGCCCGCAAAGCGAGGCGGATGGGACGAGCGGGATGTGATCTGATTCGTGGTCACGCTGGCTCCGCCACCTGAACCATTGAGCGTAAAGCACGGCTGATAAGCTGGCGACCAACCTTCACCATTTGTGTGCCAGACCCTGAAGATTCCCCACTTCGCCGTTGCCTGAGCCCGCATCGCCGGACCCGAGAGGCTTGGTTTCGGGGTGTCGGCCGCGCCGGGCAGGCTTATCTATCTGTCCTTCGTCCGGCGGCGCCGATCCTGCGGGACAAACCCCCTCGGACCCGGAGGGCGTTGAACCCAGGCTGCGGCGAAGTGGTCCTGACAGGGCGTGACGGGGAGGTGGCGGGACCCGCCCACCACCCGCTGCGCTAAGGCTACGGCAACGAAGTAACGGAAGTGACTTGTCTCATTTCCATTGACAGGTACCGGCCTCTGACCAGCAGCACTGCCGCTTGCAGCTTCTCCCGATCCAACGGCGGCGCTATTACACGCTGGCTCCCGGGATGATGGCTGCCTTGCGTTAGAGGAAAACCGGAATGTTCGAGAGGATCGAGGCGGCACCCATCGTCCGGGAAGACGCCAAAGGTACTATCCCGCGGTAGCGGCCAAGTAGTCGACCGATGCAGATCGGCAGATTCCGAGTTCCATCGGTTGGAACGCTTGATGTGAAAAAGCGATAACTGGACAGCGGGAAACGTGCTGGCCAGCATAGGTTCCTGATTTCACATGAAGCGTTTCAGCCGATGGAGCCCGCGTTCCTGGTCAATTCCTCACCGGCGAACTGCGCCTGCCCCAGAATCATCGAAGACAACGCCGGAGGCCGTGGAAGTGCGAGCGGCAGCCGTGGGTGGCGCAGGCTGGACGTTCGTGGCATAGCGCGACGAGCCGATGATAACATGTCCCGCGAGGGTAGCGCGCAGCACCATTGGCTTCACCAGGTACAGCGCTTCGTTGTAGGCTCCGGGGCGCATCAGCACGATGTCGCCGCCCTGGGGGTTTGCGGCCACGGCGCCGGCGAATGCGCTGGCGTATGGGTGCGCGGAACTGCCAGAGGCGGCGCTGGGGTCCGCACCGTGGTCCACGAACCGGGTGTTCCCGGTCACCAGGTAGGCGCGGCCCGCCACCTGGTCATTGGCTCCGCCGTTTGCCACGTCGGTGAAGCGGTCCAGTTGTCCCTCCGTCAGGAAGCCGCCGGCATAGTGATAGGACATCAGGTTATACCAGACGGCATCCACCTGTGCCTTCTGGCTGGGGGACAGCTGCGCGTAGTTGTGTGAAAAGTTGTGCTGAGCGATCACGTCTTCGGACCCCCAAGTTGATCCGTCAAGGATCGTGTCCGCCACCTCATCGTCCAACCCGTCGCCGTCATTGATGCCGCATCCCTGGGTGTGGCAGATACCGAACAGGTGCATGATCTCGTGGAGGTGTTCTGAACCGAAGTTGGCGCCCGCGATGGACTCGCCGCCAAGATGGATGGCGTCGCAGTCGTATTCACCGCCGTGAATGCCGTTGACCACGTAAATGTTGAGGGCAGCCGGATTCCACAGGTAGCCCACCGGGTCGGCCTGGGCGGCCGCATTGAGGTGACAACCCCAAGCAGGCTCCGCGTTATTGATGTTCGGGTTCCAGTACTTGCTGGGGCCGCCCGTATCTCCTTTGCCGCCGATGTTGTAGATGGGATCCAAGCGCTGCAGGCGATAGCCCCGGCCGTATCCGGCCAGGTAAGCGTTGGCTTCGGCGATACGGTCATCCACCTGCTGGTCGGTGATGCGCCCCAGCCCTGGCTGGTTGCGGTCCTGGAAAGGCCGCTGCCCATCGTCGGGGCTGAGGATGATCTTGTAGGAGACGCGAATGGTGATGTACCGGTCCGCGTGGACCGGTCCGTAGAAGGTCCCCATAGCAAGGGCAACGGCAAACCATCGCCACAGCAATGTGGTTTTCATCATGTGCTCCTCCGGAGAGCCGCCCTATTGAAGACTGACGAGGGCGAGGACAATACCCTCGCCGGAGGGCAGCGCCGTCATGGCCTTCCCGATGGTGGCGCCCTGCGCCTTCGTGAAGTCGACCACTTTCATCGCACGGCCCGGCGCATCGGAGGTTGTGAGCATGTCACCTGGCTCGATGGGCCCGTCCGAGGTGTTGCACTCCACCCACACGCGCCCCGTCATCGCGACGGCCTGTGCGCCGGTCGCATCCGGCGCGGACAGCGTCATCCCTGCTTCCAGGTTCCCGGCCCCGCTCAGGACGCCAGCGACCCGGCGGTTGTATGCGCCCCGTGCCACGCAGAGGCTGCCGGGATGGGCGGAATCAATAGCGACTACTGTGCCGGGCCCGGCCTTGTCGGTGATGTCGAACTTCTCCGCGACATCCGCGCCGCCGAGGATGTTCAGGACCTTGACGCGGCACTCCCCATTAGCGTAAAGCGCCAGGCCGCCAGGGTCGGCCGTAAAGTAACCGCCGGTTCCATTCGCGCCGGCCTGCCCGTACACACCGAACCCACCGCCGGAGTTCACACCAGCGACACCGGCGTGGATCGTGGAGGCGGAGAAACCGATGACGCCGTCACTCGCCTTGCTGTTCCCTTGGACGCCGGGCCCGTCACCGTCGTTCGCGCCCCAGGCGCCGATGGACCCATTGGACGCCGTGTATCCAAAAACGCCGCTCCCGCCCGTGCCGTCGATGCGCCCGGACACCCCGGACCCGTTATTCATCGCGGTGTAGCCGAACACTCCGTTCTGGGAGTCCGCGCCGGTAACGCCGTAGAGGCCGGGGCCCGCCACGCTGAAACCCGACACCCCGACGCCGGTGCTCTCGCTACGGCCGAAAACGCCCGAATCGCTCCCGCTGAAAGTCTGGCCGTAGACGCCGTTGTGCGCGCCCTCCCCGTACACCGCGGAAAAGCCGCTGGCGCTGTGGCCGTGCACGCCCGCGCCAGTCCCGCTTGCCGTGCCGTAGACACCCTCCCCGCCCGCGGAGCCGTTGGCGCTGCCGTAGACACCGGAGCCGTTGGTGCTGTTCCCGTAGAGGCCGTAGTTGTTGGTGCTGCTCCCCTGGGCGCCCACGCCATCGGTGCTGGAGCCGAACACGCCCTTATTGCTCGTGCTGCCGCCGCGCACTCCGTTCCCGGTGGTGGAGAAGCCGCTGGTGGCGTCATAGTTCACGCTGAAGCCCACCACGCCTCCGTTGTTGTCGCTGGACCCCTGGATCGCCACTCCGCTTCCGGAGTTCCGGACGGACATGGCGATGCCTGGCGACGCGACGCTGGCGCTCCCGCTGAAAGGGAGCGACAATGACGCCGACGGCACGTTGAGCGAGTAGGCGGCGGCGCTCAATGGGATGCGAGGCGTCATGGCGGAGGCTTCCCCAGTCACCTGGATCTCCAGGAAATAGGGCTGGTCGAACGCAAGGGACCCAAACGACGTCGGCGTGCCGATCTGCGTCGTGAAGATGCCCTTGCCGCCGGAGACGGTTACCGGCTTGTTCGCCTCCGTCCAGAGCGCCGTTTCCCCGCTGGTGGGCGCCAGGTTCGTGAAGAGGCGGAAAGTGACCAAATACACGCCATCGGGCTTCGGCGCCCTGGTGGCGGAACTGGAGAGGATACCCTCGAAACTGAGCGTGCGCGGAATTGCGGCGCGCACGGAGGAGGAAAGCAGGAGCGGAACAGTGACAGCAACGGACAACCCGATACCGAACACACCGAGCAAATGGGCGCGCATCGGCGCCTCCTTCCCGTTACAGAAACGGTTGCAAGGAGGCGAAGCCCGAAGCCGCCCAAAGCAGGGGTGGACGTCGCCTTGCAGCCGGAGCCATGATCGTCCAGAAGAAAGGATGGCCTATTGCGGGATTGTAGCACGCCCCGCTATTGATTAACGACGTTCATTGGATTATTTCGTCATCAGACGACCCCGTCAGGTGGATGAGAATGAGCGGATCGCGTCGTTACAGTCAGTAGTCGATTCGATCAATGCTGGAGCATGGACATTCGACACGCGTGGGGTTGGCTGAAACCCGGACGACGTCTTGAGGGGCAACTAGCTTCGCTTCATATGCGATGATCTTTACAAATGGGTCAAGGTCTGGGATGAGGCGGATTGGGCTATGGGAGCGAACTTGCCGTTGGTGACGAGCGCGGCGATGTCGTGGTCGACTGCGTATTTCGGCGCAGTCGGTGAAGAGCTTCTCGCCGGCCTTGTGGTTCTGACGGAGCGTGGGGTCGGCGCGGGAGCGGGCTTCGTTGAGGTAGTGGCAAAACTGCTTGTAGCTGTACCCGTCGGGTGTGATCTGACGGTACTCCAGCCACAAGAGCTGCTTGGTGACGTGCTTCTTGCGCAGCTCTCGCAGCAGGTGGTCCATGTCCGGCAGCGGGCGGGTGGCGGTGGAGCTCTCGGGTCGGACGCGGAGGCGCTCCGCCAGGGCATCGTCATCCATCTCGTCGGGAAGCGGCCACGTGAGGTTCGCTTCTCGGGCGCGCTTCAGGTAGTCGAGGACGGTGCTGTGGGATAGGTGGCAGGCTCTCGCCGTCTCTCGAACGGACAGGCGTTGTCCAAAACGCAGGCGCAGGATCTCGCGGATAGTGTGCATGGTCAGTCCGTTGTGCGGCATCTGGCGCCTCCAAGCGAACTATGCGTTCGCCGGGAATGGGCTAAAGGCCGCTGACTGACCAGCATCCTACAGGGTGGTCGGCTTCACTGAAACAGGTGGTCGGCATCGCCGAAATGGGTGGTCGCCTGCCACCGAAATGGCTGGTCGGCTATTTCCGAAGCGAGTGGTCGGCTTGCGCCGAAATACGCATGTGGAGGCCTGACTGTCTATTGCCTTCCCCCTCAAAAGCCCCCGGCTTTCATCGAAGCGGCCACTCGGAGGAGTATCGCCCGATTGCCGAACACTGGCGGAGAGAGCCGTGGATTTCGCCTACGTCCTCGTCAGGGCGCCGGTTCCGAACGGAGCAGGCCGGGGATGACGCCGGTGATCCGGGCGTCGGCCGGCGTTAGGGATGGGAACCGCTCCGGCGACGAACTGGCGTACACGGTCTGTCCGGCTGGGTCGGAAGCCATGCGGCGGAGCGAGGAGCGCTTCCTGGCATCTTCCACGAGGAGGATGCTGCCGGGGTGGGGGATCGCGTTCACGCTCACGAAGGCGATATCTCCGCGGCGGATGTCCGGCGCCAGCCAGTCACCCTCCACCCGCAGGAGGTAATCAACGCCGCTCTGGGCGAAGGGGCGGACCAATTCATCCAATGCTCCGGCAACGCGGTGGGTTCTGCCGTCCTCGTCGACGCGGAACTGCGGGCGCTTCGACATCTCGGCGATTCCGGCGACGGCGGGTGCCTCAGCGTCGCGATCCTTCAGGGGCCGGCCCGGAGGCCGCGCCGCCTGCGGGATGGCGGCGAGGATCCGCGGAATCTCCGGAAAGGCGTCGGGGTAGGCCGCCCCGAGCGCGCGCAACGGGGCGTCGGTGGGCCGGCGCCCGCGCATCAGGCGGGCGACATACGTGTGGCTGATGCCGCATCTCTGGGCCACCGGGCGAAGCCCCTCGTCCTCAACCAGGGCTGCCAGGCGCTCGGGCAGCCCGTCCAGCAGGCGCTCCCTCGCCTCATGCCAGCGGTAGATGGCCGCCGCCGGCTCGCTCGCCTCGGCTGCCAGGACCGCCTCCCAGGCGTCTGCGCGGCTCTGCGCGGAGAGCTTTCGCGCGGCGGCGGCGGTCCATTCGGCGACCTCGAGGAACTCGCGGTGCAGCGCCGCTCGGTGTCGCCGTAACTCATCGATCCGGCGCTCAATGGCGGGGTCGGGCAACGGCCCCTCGCGCTCCCGCTCCATCTCCGAGCGCTCGCGGCGCATACATCGTTGGATCTCCGCTTCGTGACGTCGCGTGGACTCCAGCCCATTCCGCTGCCAGCGCCATTCCGCGCGCGCCGCGTCGAGTTCACCCGGTTCCATACGCCCTCCAGACCAATTCCGCTTCGCGCAACACCCGTAATTCTGAGCGGAGACGATCCGTGGAATCAACAATAGATGCCGCGGAAACTATTGACATCCGCACTGCCTGCACGCTACCATGAACGTGGGGAGGGGGTCGCCTCGATGCCGCAGGCGCCTTGCTCCCGAGCATCACGGCGGAAAGGACCCTCGATATGCAGGCCGAAGAGGACGAGTTCCGGGATTTCATCCTGTCCAGCGCCGATGAGGAGCTGGGCCGCCACATCGCCCGGCTCGAGCAGCGCATCGGCCGGCCCATCACGGATATCGAGCGCGGACGCGTGCTCTGGAAGGCCGTCGCCCGCTACAACCGCGCGCATCCCCGCGGCTGCGCCGCATTGGATTGACGGCTACACCACGCATGAGGAGGTCGGATGATGTCTCGATCAAAAGGCGCGGGCGGCGGATCCCCCGCGGTTCCGCCGGTGGACGACCCGTTCTGGGATGGATACGGGCGCCACGTGAAACAGGCGCTTCGCCGCGCGCGGGAGTTCGAGTCGGAAGGCTGGGCTTTGGGCGAGCCGCTGGTGAACCTGGCGAACTTCCATGCATTCCAGGGGCGCCTCGACGAAGCGGAGGAGTTACTCCAAGAGGCGCTTGGGGCTGTTGAGCAGGTTGAGGGGCCCGTCAGCGTTGAGGCGGCGATCGTTCGCGTCGAATGGGCCTGGCTGCGGATTGGGGAGGAGCGCGCAAGCGAGATCGGCGAGATCCTGGCCTCGGCGCTGCCGGCGCTGGCTATCGCCGTCGCGCCGCCCGCGCGGACGATGGCGCAGGCGTGCATCTGCCGGGCGGAAGCGCTCCGCGCTCTGGGTGAGATGGAGCAGGCGGATGGCGTGCATGTGCGCGCTATCCCCTGGCTGGAAGACCCCTCCGGCGATATCCCCGACGGGCTTTTGGGCGATGCCCTGCTCGCGCAGGTCCGGCATCTCTTTCGGCAGCGGCGCGTACATGAAGCCCTCGGCGCTGTCCAGCGGGCGCAGGACCTGTATGTAAAGGAAGAAGGCCCCTGGACCCATCGAATGGCCGGAATCCTCTGCGCTCGCGCCGTGATCGAGGAAGGGGCGGGCGAGCCCGGCATGGCGATCTTGTCCTTCCGTCGCGCCCTTCGGATCGCGCGGCGCCTGGACGGGCCGGACGCGCTCTTCGCGGCCGAAATTGAGGAGGCGATCGCGCGATTCTACGGACATGACGCAATGACGATCGCCGAGGAGGCCGAGGAGGATGGCGCCGGCTGGCGGAGACCTCCGGCACAGTGGGCCATGAGGCCGAGTTTGGAGGCGGCGGAGCGGTGGGCGAAGAAGGCGCTCGCCCATGTGGAAACGCATTACGGGGAAGAGAGCGTTGAGACTGCGCGCCTGCATGGCTTCCTGATGTGCCTCTTCCATTTGGGCCGACGGACAGACAAGGCGATGAGCCGGCAATGCACTGCTGTCGACATCCTGGAGAGGGCGAAGGGTCCGGATCGCCCGGACGCGCTCGCGTACGACAACGCCCTGGACGGTGGGCCTGAGGACCTCCGGCGCCTCCGCGACCTCATGCGATAGACCGATCAATGAAAGGAATGCCGTGAGCTCCATCGCTATTCCAGCAGCCGGCCCATCCGCCTTGGCTCCAACCGCCGCCTGCCCCGCCGACCGGAACCCAGCCTTGGTGTACCTGGCCCGTTTGGCGCCGGGGAGCCGAAGGACCATGCGTTGCGCCCTCGATGCGGCGGCCCGGATGCTGACCTCGGGCGCGTGCAATGCCGAATCGATGCCGTGGGGCCTCCTCCGCTACCAGCACACCGCCGCGCTGCGAACGGCGCTTGCGGAGCGGTATGCTCCGGCGACGGCCAACAAAACGCTTGCCGCGTTGCGCGGCGCGCTGAAGGAAGCATGGAGGCTCGGCTACCTCACGGCGGAAGACCACCAGCGGGCGGCGGATGTGGGCGTTGTGGGAGGCACGAGCCTCCCGCGGGGCCGAGCGTTGACCCGCGGGGAGCTTGCCGCGCTGATGGCCGTCTGCAACGGCGACCCCAGGGCATGGGGGGCCCGGGACTCCGCCATGCTGGCCCTGCTCTACAACGCGGGTCTCCGCCGTTCGGAGGCCGTCCACCTGATGCTCTCGGACTACGAGCGGCAATCCGGCGCGCTTACGGTCCGCAGAGGGAAGGGGAACAAGGCGCGCATCGTGTATGTGGCCAACGGGGCGGCGAAGGCTATGGATGCCTGGCTGATCGCGCGCGGGGATGCGCCGGGGCCGCTCTTCCTGCCGGTGGACCGGTACGGCCACATTGTCGACCGCGCGCTGAGCGATCAGTCCCTGATGATGGCGCTCCGGCGTCGGGCCAAGCAGGCCGGCGTGCCTCCATTCACCCCGCACGACCTGCGCCGCACGATGATCTCAGACCTGCTCGACGCGGGCGTGGACATCGTGACCGTCCAGAAGCTCGCCGGCCATACCAACGTTCAGACCACCGCGAAATACGACCGGCGCGGCGAGGACGCCAAGCGCCATGCGGCGGGCCTGCTCGATATCGGATGAGGCCTCACGCCAAAGGCAACGAATGGGGCGCCTGTCGATCTCCGCCCTTGTGCTGCGCATCCGTGCCCCATCCCATGGCTGCGGACATACTAGACATGCCCACATATTGGAATATGACGAGGAATTGTAGGTATCATGGCGCTATGAACGAAACATCACGGCTTCATCAATTTCTGCGTGATGTGAGGCAACGTGGCCTCGTCCGCGCCCGAGATGCGCGGGAGTGGGGGGTCGCGTCGCAGGAACTTGCCCGGCTGGAGAAGGAGGGGCGTCTCATCCGGGTTGGACGCGGGGTATACTCGCACCCGGAAGATATCGACTGGAGCGTGGCTGATCTTGCCGTCGCTTGCCAGCGCGTGCCCAACGGCGTCATCTGCCTCTTGTCGGCCCTCCGGTTCCACGATATCGGGACGCAGAACCCGCTTGGGATCTGGATAGCAGTGCCCCGCGGAGCCTGGCGGCCGGTAGCAGGCGAGGAGCGCCTGCACGTGGTTCAGCTCTCCGGGGTGGGCTACCAGGCGGGCATTGAGGCGCACGGTACGGGCGCTGGTGAGATTCGCGTGTATAGCGCGGCGAAAACCATCGCCGACTGCTGGAAGTGGCGCGGGAAGCTCGGGATGGAGACCGCGCTAGAGGCTCTGCGCGACGCGCTGCAGCAGAACAAGGCCACCGCCTCTGACATCCTGCGTTACGCGTCTGTCGATCGGGTCGCCAATGTGATGCGGCCCTACCTGGAGGCGCTGGCGTGAACCACCCAGACATCCGAAACGTAGCCGCCTCTGTGCACGCCCGCCTGCGCGGCCTTCGCGCGGACTCGCATGACGACTATCAGACGCTCCTGATCCGGTTCGCTCTGGAGCGGTTCCTTTACCGGCTCACCCGCAGCGGCTACGCCGACAGCTTTCTGGTGAAGGGAGGCATGCTGTTCCCGCTGTGGGCCGGAGACTCGCAGCGCCCCACGCGCGATCTGGACCTTCTTGGCTTTGGTCCAAGCGATGCCGAATCGCTGCGGGCTGCCATCACCGGGATATGCATCGTCGATGTCGAGGACGATGGCCTCGAGTTTCGAGCTGACACTGTACGGGTTGAGGAGATCCGCCGGGAGGCCCCTTATGGGGGTATCCGCGTGCGTATGCGCGCTTCCCTCGGCAGATCGGTCATCCCCATAGTTGTTGACATCGGATTCGGAGATGCGGTCGTCGCGCCGCCTCGTCCGGTTGCCTACCCAACCCTGTTGCCGTTTCCAGCTCCGCTGATCCGTCCGTATCCGGCGGAGAGCGTCATCGCCGAGAAGTTCCAGGCCATGGTGGCGCTTGGCGAGGTCAACAGCCGCCTGAAGGACTATTACGATATCGCCTTCCTGTGCCGGCGATTCCCATTCCCGGGCGCAACGCTGGCGGAAGCGCTACAGGCCACGTTTGACCGTCGCCAGACGCGGCTGCCTCTGGAGATCCCGCCGGCCCTCACGCAGGCCTACTACGCGGACCCCATCCATATGCGTGACTGGACGGCGCTTCTGCGGAAGATCCGGATTCCGGCCGCGGAGTGGTCGCTTGGCGCAGTGTGCGCTCAGATTGAGGCGTTCCTCATGCCAGTTGCGCAATCGCTTCGCTCGGGCGCGGCGCAACCAGGCCGGTGGGAAGCTGGTGGGTGGTCAACGCTATAGCGCCGGATGAGCGCACTTCGCTCTGGGCCGTCGGCCCATTCGCGAGACCTGCGCCGCACGATGATCTCGGACCTGCTCGACGCGGGCGTGGACATCGTGACCGTCCAGAAGCTTGCCGGCCATACCAACGTTCAGACCACCGCGAAATACGACCGGCGCGGCGAGGACGCTAAGCGCCATGCGGCGGGCCTGCTCGATATCGGATGAGGCCACTGATGAGGCAACGAAATCGGTGACCGGCCGACGCGTCTGGACCAACTGGTGCGATGCCCGTCCTCGGCTCGGCCCACCTGGCAGGGCCGCGAGGACTGTGGTTTTTTGTTGCATAACGTGCGACATTGATGGTAATATACGACAACATGGAACACAACCGTTCAACGGAAGGTCCCGGCGCCTCGGCGGAGCGCGTCCTCACGCTGGCTGGCCGGCTTGGCTTGGTCCGTCCCCGCGATCTGGAGGCGGCAGGCATCCCGCGGGTCTACCTCACGCGGCTCGTCCGAAGGGGCCGAAACTCTCCGGGTCGTAGCGGCTGGCTCTGCTCCCAGACGTAGTCGCCGGTCAGGTTGACGTGCTCCCAGCCCAGAGGCGACAGGTGGGGCAGCAGGTCGTCGTCCACGTTCTGCCCGCTCTCCCTGAGCGCGTTCACCGCCCGGCCCAGGTAGACCGTGTTCCACAGCACGATGGCCGCGACCACCAGGTTCAGCCCCGAGGCCCGGTACCGCTGGTTCTCGAAGCTGCGGTCCCGCAACTCCCCCAGCCGGTTGAAGAACACCGCCCGCGCCAAGGCGTTCTTCGCCTCCCCTTTGTTCAAGCCCACCTGCACTCGCCGGCGCAACTCCACGTCTTGCAGCCACTCCAGGGTAAATAGCGTCCGCTCGATCCGTCCCAGCTCCCGCAAAGCCACCGCGAGCCCGTTCTGGCGCGGGTAGCTCCCGAGCTTGCGGAGCATCAGGGACGCGGTCGTCGTGCCCTGCCGAATCGAGGCGGCCAGCCGCATGATTTCGTCCCAGTGGGCTCGGATCCGCTTCGCGTCCACCATGCCGCCGATGAGGCCGCAGAGCGTTGGGTAGGCTTTCGGCTCCCCGGAGATGTAGAGGCGCTTGTCGGCCAGGTCACGAATGCGCGGCGCGAACCGGAAGCCGAGCAGATACATCAGCGCGAAGACGTGGTCCGTGAAGCCGGCGGTGTCGGTGTAGTGCTCCTCGATGCGCAGGTCCGACTCGTGGTGCAGGAGCCCGTCCAGGACGTAGGTGGCGTCCCGCACGGTGGCGTTCACCACCTGCGTGTGGAAGGGCGCGTACTGGTCGGAGATGTGGGTGTAGAAGAGCGCCCCCGGCTCACTGCCGTACCGGGCGTTCACCTGGCCCATCGCTTCCCCGGTCCCGCCGGCGCGGAACCGCTGCCCGTCCGAGGAGGACGTCGTGCCGGCGCCCCAGTACGCCGCGAAGGGGTGCCGGAACTGCGCGTTCACCACCTCCGCGAGCGCCGACGAGTAGGTCTCGTCCCGAATATGCCACGCCTGCAACCAGGAGAGCCGGGCATAGGTGACGCCCGTGCAGGACTCCGCCATCTTCGCAAGCCCCAGGTTGATCCCATCGGCAAGCACGGCCGTGAGCAAGAGGCTCCGGTCCGGGGCGGGCTGGTTCGTCTTCAGGTGCGTGAAGTGGCGCGAGAACCCCGTCCAGCCGTCCACCTCCATCAGAAGCTCGGTGATCTTGAGATGCGGCAGTAGCGCGTACGCCTGGGGCATCAGGGCATCCGCCGCCAGGGGCACGGCGTTCGCAAGCGGGGTCACCTTCAAGCCGCTGTCCGTGATCACCGCGTCCGGCAGGTCGTTGCGCGAGGCGAGCCGCTCCACCCGGGAGAGTTCCCGCTCCAGGACCGCCAGCCGCCCGTCCAGGTACCGCTCCGCGTCGGTCTCCACGGCAAGCCCCAGCGTGCCCTGTTGCCGCTGGTCGGCGAAGCGCGCTGGCGCCAGCAGGTACGCCTCGAAGTCCTTGAACTGCCGCGAGCCCTTCACCCAGACGTCGCCGGAACGCAGCGCGTTCTTCAGCTCGGAGAGCAGGCACAGCTCGTAGAAGCGGCGGTCGATGCCGTTCTCCGTGAGGACCACGCTCTCCCACCGTCGGCGCACGAACCCGGTTGGCGCGTCGTCCGGCACCTTGCGCGCCTGCCGCCGGTGCATGTCCTTCAGGATCTCCACGCCTTCCAGGATGTCTTTCGCCGCCGGCGCGGCCGTCTGCTCCAGCGCCTCCAGGACGGCCGGGGCGCAGCGGTGGAGCTGGGTGTAGCCCTCGTTCAGGAGGGGCAGGTAGTCGAAGTCGGCCGGAAGCGCCAGCCGCTCCGCCTCCGTGATGCTCTCGGTGAAGACCTCCCACGGCACGATCGCCTCAATGGCGGCGAACGGGTCGGCGCCGGTCTGCTTGGCCTCCAGGAGCGCCCGGCCGATGCGGGAGTAGAGCCAGACCTGGTGGTTGATCGCCTTGCCGGACCGCTGGAACCGCTCCGCGTGGTGGCGCTTGGCGCGGCTGAACAGCGCGCCGAGCAGCCGGTCCAGCATGTCGATCGTCTCGTCGATCAGCGTGGCACGGGTCTCCAGGACGACGGCCGCGAGGGTGGCGTACCGGCGCGTTCCCTCCAGATCCCGCAGGTGCTGGCCCGTCATCTGGCCACCCTCGCGGGCGAGCTTCAGGAGGCGGTTCTGGTGGACCGCCTGTTCCAGGGCATCGGGAAGACCGACCGACCGCACGGCCGCAAGCCGCTCGATATGTGCTTGGCGTTCGGGACGCCGGGCGGCTGCCGCAGCCAGGAGAGCGCGCTGGTGGACGCCGTCTCCCGCGGGACGAGCAGTCCGTCCAGCCGCTCCCGGTGCTCCGTGGGCACCAGGCCGGTGAGGGCCTCGTACACCTTGCGCGTGCCGCGGGCGAGCGCCTCGGCGCAGGCGCGCTCGATGACCTCGACCACCGGCGCCATGACCCTCCCCTTGCGCAGCGCCTCCACGAGCGCCGTGGCCAGGACGATGCCCTTGTCGGTCTGCTGGGCCAGGTCCGTGAGATGGCGGACGAACTGCCGGAAGTGGCGGGCGCCAAACGGCGTCAGGCCCAGGTACGCTTGCAGCTCCCGCAGGTGTTCGCGCCGGGTCTCCGTCCGCTGGGCGTACAGCGACCACACGGCCGGGTCGAGGTGGAGCTGGCGGGCGATGAAGCAGAGGACCGTGTCGGGAACGATGGTGTCCGTGTCCAGGGGACAGCCGGGGTAGCGGAGGGCGCAGAGCTGGATGGCGAAGCCCAGCCGGTTCTGGTCGCCGCGGTGCTGGCGGATTACGGAGATGTCCGGCTCGCCCAGCGTGTAGTGGCGGATCAGGTCTTCCTCGTCGGTGGGGAAGGTGAGGAGCGAGTCGCGTTCACTGGCGGTCAGGAGGGCACGGCGCGGCGTGGGTCAGTCCTCGCTTCGCAGTTACTCGTAGAGGGTGTCGCGGCTGATGCCGAACTCGCGGGCGAGCTTCGCCTTGGGGACGCCGGCGCCGGCCCGCTCCCGCAGCTCCGTCACCTGCTCCGGCGAGAGGACCTTGCGGCGTCCACGGTACGCGCCCCGCTGCCGGGCCAGGGCGATGCCCTCCCGCTGGCGCTCGCGGATCAGGGCCCGCTCGAACTCGGCGAAGGCGCCCATCACGGAGAGCATCAGGGTGGCCATCGGGGAGTCCTCGCCGGTGAAGGTGAGGTTCTCCTTCACGAAGGAGATGCGCACGCCACGCTGGGTGATAGACCGGGATTCCCAGCATACAGGTCTCCTTACTATTCACTGGAGGCGAAGGGCAAGGCCCGCCTGCACTGGTGGGCTATCCGATTAGTCGTCGGTAGACACGAAGGCGCCGCTGAGCAGGCGTGGGGCGGTGGCGCTCACGTTATAGGCTGCGGCGATATCCACGTCGCGTGCGTAGCCGCGCTCCACGAGATACCGGCCGCTGGAGCAGTCATGTAGGGTGTCCGCCAGGCGATCGCGGAAGCGTAAGAAGGCCGACTCGGCCAGTTCGGCCTCGGGTGACTTCGGGCCAAGCAGGTGGTGGATGACGGCGCCGGCGCCGAGCATGTCCTCCACGGCCGGGCGAAGGCTGCCGTCGGGCCAGCGCTCGCCCGCCGCGATGACGGCGACTCTCGGCCCTACGGAGCTCGCCGCTCGGGCTACGGACTCCGCGTTGCGAAAGCAGCCGGCGAAGCACGGTATGTCTCGGGCAGCCAGGCTGAGGACAGCGCCGTTCGGCGAAGTGAGAATAAGGCGCGTGCCTTCGGGTAAGGCCAGCAGGGACGATGGGGATAGCGAGTATCCGCCGGTGTCCCGCGCACCGGCGAGGATGGCGCCACGGGTTTGGGTGAGGGCGGCGGCCTCCTCGCGGGAGGCACATGGGACCACGAATGCGCGGCGCGCCAGAGCCACGTCAACGCATGTGGTGAAGGAGAGCACGTCGACAATGACAACGGCATCCACGCCGGGCCGCAGTGCCGCCAGGCCAGCAGGGCCTTGCTCGAAACAGATGGAGTATGGTGACTGGTCGGTGAACACGGTTATGGTTTTGATGCCGTCAGAAAGAACCAACCGGGAATTCCCTCAATGGTCGCTCGGCAGGACCAAGTATAGGCTAACACGAGGGGAAACCGGTGCCGGTGACGAGGGGGTGAGCACGTCTGTTGGGGAAACCTACGGATTCGAACCGGGCATCGCAGTGTCGATCTTATATGGACTTCCGGGCGAGTGTGTCGGAGGATCTCCTTAGCGTGTGATTTTATCCGTTTCGGGACGTGACCCCAGTTCATCCTCAAAGGCGCCCTGCTGTTCACGGTGTGGCAGTCGGAGCCGCATCGGAGGACGCGCGATCTCGACCTTCTGGGGCGTGGAGAACCGACCACCGAACGGATGGAAACTGTGGTCCGGGAGATCTGCCGCGTGGTGATGCCGGAGGATGGGGTTCACTTCGACCTCGACTCTGTGCGGGCCCACCAGATCCGGGAGGATGCGGTGTACGGCGGCATCCGGGTGACCCTGACGGCGACGCTCGGCACAGCGCGGATCCCGGTTCAGATCGACGTGGGGTTCGGGGATGCCGTCACGCCGGCCCCGGTGGAAGTCGAATTCCCGACCCTACTGGACCTGCCGGCTCCGCGGCTCCTGGCATACCCCCGCCAGACGGCGGTCGCGGAGAAGCTGGAAGCCCTCGTGGCCCTTGGCCAGGATAACAGCCGCATGAAGGACTTCTACGACCTGTGGTCGCTCTCCCGCGCATTTGCGTTCGACGGGCCCTCGCTCTGCGAGGCTGTGGCCGCGACGTTTGCGCGGCGCAAGACTCCTGTATCGGCGGCAACGCCGGTTGCGTTTACGCCCGCCTTCCACGAAGATACCGCCAAGCAGGCGCAGTGGCTGGCGTTCGTCACGCGGCAGATCGAGGACGGAAACGTCCCGTCGCTATCCGCTCTGATTGAAGTGCTGGCGAGCTTCCTGATGCCGGTGATCGATTCGGTTCGATTGGGGACGCCTTTCGAAGAAGCGTGGCCGCCTGGTGGGCCGTGGCGGCCCCGGTAGCCGCCAATCCGATCCGGAGACCCCTGAGGGCCTTTCGAGGAAGCATCGCTTCGGCGGCCGAGCCGTTGTCTTGGCGTAACTTGACAGAGTATGATAAGACAAACTGACTTGGAGGCTGCCGTGCCACCCCTGACTCTCACCCCCGATCCGTTCTTCAACCGCACCCACGAGCTGCGCGCCCTCGACCGCGCATGGCGCCGTCCCGCTCCCGGCGGGCAGATGTCACTGCTGTATGGCCGCCGGCGCATCGGCAAGACTTACCTCCTACAGCGCTTCTTCACCGCCGGCGCATCCGGCACGGAGCCGGCAAAGCCCCACGCCTACTTCCTGGCCGAGCAGAGCACCGCGCCAGTCCAGCGGGCCGCCCTCGCCGAGCAGATCCTCGCCGCCCTGCCCGATCCCGGCATTTCCGTGGATGAGCTGGCCGTCTCCTACAACGCGATCCTGCGCCACGTCAGCGCCCGCTGCCGGGACGGGGAGCGCTTCGGCCTGGTGCTGGACGAGTTCCCGTATCTCGTGGACCAGACGCCGGAGCTGCCCTCCATCGTGCAGTCCTGGTGGGACCGCGAAGGCGTTCATGCCCAGGTGTTCGTCGTCCTGTGCGGCTCGCAGATGTCCGCGATGGCGGCGCTGGTCGCCGAGTCGGAGCCGCTCTTCGGCCGCTTCAACGCCGGCGTTCATCACCTGCAGCCCCTCCGTTACTACGAGGCGGCGTGCTTCTACCGGGACGGCCCGCTATACGGCCTGCGCGAGGCTCTGGCCATGTACGGCGTGTTCGGCGGCACGCCTCGGTACCATGCGATGGTGGACACGGCGCGGCCCATGGGCGAGGAGATCGCAGACCTGGTGATGCGCCCCGGCGCCCCCCTGGAGAACGAGGTGCGGTTCCTGCTGGGCAGCCAGTCGGTGCGGGATCCGGCGCCGTACAACGCAGTGCTAGGGGCTATCGCCGCCGGCGCCACCCAGTTCGGCCGAATCCAGCAGATCACCGGCGTCGAGCGGGGCAGCCTGTCGTTCTACCTCCGCACCCTGATGGACCTCAGATGGTTGCGGCGTGAGATCTCGTTCGGCGAGACGACGGACCGGCGGGCGCTCTACCGCTTCGCGGACCCGTTCCTTGCCTTCTGGTACCGTTTCGTCGCGCCGCTGGGGAGCGCGCTGCAGTTCAGCGACGCCGACGCTGTGTATCGGGAGCGCGTGGAGCCGTACCTGGCGGACCACATGGGCCTGTCTGCCTTCGAGGGCATCTGCGCCCAGTGGCTGCAGCGGTACGGTCGGGACCGGCTGGGGGTTTCCCTGGAGAGCATCGCGCGCTACTGGAGCCGCGACGGGCGCGTGGAGATCGACCTGGTGGGCGGGATTGCGGGCGGCGGCTTCCTGTTCGGGGAATGCAAGTGGAACGAGGGGCGGCCATTGGGAACGGGCGTGTACGCCGACCTGCGAGCGAAGGTGGCGGGCCTGCCGGAAGTGAGGTGGCGGGACGGCGCCCGGTATGTCCTCTTCGCCCTGGGCGGCTTCGCCCCGGACCTCGTCACCCTGGCGAACGACCCCTCCAACCGACTGCTCTTGGTGGGCGACCACGACCTGCTGCCCAATGATCGCGCGAACACGGAGGACCGACCATGAACACCGACATCGTCCCCCGCCGCCGGCGGATCGCGCCGCCTGAGAGGGGATAGCTGGCAAGTAGATCGGCCAGGGAAAGGCGGACGCAACGAAGTAGGCATACCGTTCGGACTGGCGCAATTTCACTGGCTGGTGCGCCACCTGACGGCTGCCCGCCGCCCCCAGAGACGATGGCCATCTATCTCACCGAGCGCGCCGAGACCCTGAAGACGAGCACGCTGCAGCGGCGGCTATCGTCGGTGTCCCTGGCCCGCCAGGCTTCCGGCCAGGGCAACGTCCAGACCACCGCGCAATGGGACCGGCGTGGCGATCGGAGGCTGACTGCCAATTTCCGCAGAAAGTGTTAACGAGTGGAATTGGGCGTGCCGTAGCGAATCCGCTCGCCTATAGGTCGTTGGGAGATCAATCCCCTTGAATCAAGACGATATGGGAGGCGCGTATGACTGGATTGGATAGGGAGACCGAGAGCACTGAGACCGTCGCTTCAGACGGTCCCATGGGACCGACGGAGATCAAGCTCCGGATCAGCGCCATCGCAAGGGCCGGATGGGATGAACTCGTCGATGTTCGCATAGACCGGAAAGGGAATATCGTAGGATCCCGCGTCAACTCTGCTCGTCAAGCGACCGTCATGAGGGCGCTCAAGCTGGTGACGGTAATCAACGAAGTGGACCGCCGGAAGTCGGCGGAGAGAATCCGCGCGATGACGCCGGAGCAGCGCCACGCCCGCATGGTTGAGGCCCTTCGGGACAAGCCTGCGATGCGAAAAGCCATGGGCATGGATGACGAAGATGATGCTATGTCGGAAGGGGAATCGAGTTGAACGCATTGCTGGATGGCGGGTGTGCTTTTGGAGAACCGATCGAAACCGATCAGCTGCTCTCATCTAGAGGGCACGGCTCACGGCTGTCGGTGAAGGCGGAGCCCTTCGTGATGGCCACGATGACCGAGAAGTCGATCGCCGCGGCCGCCCGGAAGGCCGGCATCTCGGAGGCGACGGCCTATCGCTACATGAAGGACCCCGAGGTGCAGGCCCTCCTGGTACGACGGCGCGACGACGCGTTTCGGCAGAACATGGCACGCATGGGGGGCCTCGTCGGGGAGGCGCTGGACATGCTCGCGGGCATGATGACGAACGAGGTTCAGAAGCCCCAGTTTCGTATCGCTGCCGCCAGTAAGATCCTCGACACAGCGATCCCGCTGCGGCAGTCCGTCGAGCTAACGGATCGCCTCGCCACGCTGGAGATGAAACAGGATGGCGCCCGTGCGTGACCCTTTCGCTCGGGTTGAGGCGTTGGAGGGGTACTCCCGGCTCTGCGACCTCGGGCTCAGTAAGCAGCAGATTGCCCGGCTGAGGCATCTGCGCGGGAAACGGGGCTGGATGCCGCTTACCGAGTACAATGAGATGCGCCGGATGCAGGGGCTCCCGGAGAGCGTTGCGCGCCAGCAACCGGACGGGTCCGTGATCGTCGAAGAGATGCCCACTGCGGATGGGAGCGGTTAGGTTCCATTTCGAACGGCGCCGCGTTGGCCGCGTCTCCCCGACGCGACCAACGGGGCTCCTTTTCCGCCCGTGGACCATTCACCCCTTCTATGCCGGCCGGGAGGAGCGCCAACCTGCCGGCTAGTGGCCGCTCAGTCCCGCCCTTTCGGCGCCGAATGATCGATGGTTCCACGCCAACGACCCGCTCATAGGGCTCGGCGGCCGGCTCATTCGCCGGGCGAAATCAGAGGTTAAGTGAGCGTGAAGAGCCGTTCTCCGTTGCTGAGGCGAGGAGCTGTGGCTTCCGGGACTCGGGAATGACGACGCTTGCGATGAACATCGACTAGCGAGGCTGCGTCAGGAGCTTTTGCCGCGCAGATACAGTGGTGCGGATTCCGGCAATAGCGACCACCGGTATCGGGAATGCCGAACGTCTCGTACGGTGCTGGTCAGAAGCGTGGCACGTTAGGCTGACCGGTCACGTCAATCGGTCCGGATGGCTCGTGCCATCGCCATCGCGTCCTAACCGGCAAGAAGAGTGAGGAGGTAATCGTTGTCCCGCTCGGCGTTGAGGCCGACCTTAGCGGTGGTCTCCTGCTTGAGGAGATTCAGGGCCGTGTGTCTCATGACGGCCAGGTTCTCGGGAGCGTTGTCCTTGCGGACACGACACTGGTCCTCCCGGAATGAGACATCTAGGGCCCAGTGGAGCCGGCTCTCAATGGTCCAGTGCGCGCGAACCGCCTCGCCGATCCGCTCGGCATCCGCGTCCAGGCTGGCGATGGTGTAACGGGTCTGCCGCTACGTTCTCGCGCCAACCGTGCGTCCCGTTTCCACCATCGCCAGACTCCGCAGCCAGTTCCAGTCGCCCTCCGCGTCTCATCCTGTCAGCCACTCCATCTCGGAAGTGACCGTGGTGCGCGACATCTCCCGCCTACCCTGCTCGTAGTCGCGGGTCTCGGGGCGGCTGATGGGCCCGGGGGCATTCCCACGTTCCCTGGCGTCCGCGAGGCAGACCCACACTTCATCGCACTCATAGGCGTGGTTCCCTTTCAGGACCAGCAAGCAGTCCGCCCCCTTGTCGCGGATCCGGGCACCCATCGCCTTCTGACAACCCATCGCATCAATCGTCATGACACAACCGGCCACGTCCAAGAGGTCCAGAAACGCGGGTATCGCCGTGGTCTCGTTGCTCCTCTGGCGGGTCTTCACCTGGCCGATCACTGAGGCGTCCTCCCATGCCTTGCACACCCATGGTGGTCGGTGAGGGTCTTTGGTATGGCGGCCGCAGAGCGCTTGGGGCCTCCGTGGGAGCCCGGGCGCCGGCGGTCGAGCTTGGATTGCACGCCTCCAGGCCGCCGCTGCTTTCGCGAGGCTCCTGCGACACAGGTGTGTCCTGCGCCTGGCCCTGCTGCGCCCGCCACGCATCCTCGAATCTCCACCGGCAGCATGTAGTCCAAGGAACAGAGCAGCCGCTCGAGGGAGTACGCCGCCTCGATGATATGCTCAATCCTGGCGTCCGCCTCCCAGAAGCTCTCACACTCCTGGAGATACAACCATCCCACCTTCAGCATGCGAAAGAAGCTCTCGGCCGTTGGCCGTCCGGGGGCGCGTCTTGCCAGACCGCATCCCTGATTCCTCATACTCCCGCTTCCAGCGGCGCACCGCGTATTGCCCCACGTTTTTGTCCCGGCGGATCCGCAACACGGGCTGCTCGCCCCACAGGATCTCCTTCACGATAGGAAGCTCGTACTCCCGGCTGAATGTCCGCTTCACGCCTGGTTTCCCTTCCTGGCGTCATTCGAGAGCGCACTCAAGGCCCCCATCCGTGTGTCGTTTCAGGGCGGGCATGAAGTGGTTGGCCTAGCTTGACCAAGGAACTCAGCACAGCGCCGGCATGGGTCATCCGCCAATCAGCGCCCATCCGGCCCAGTTCCGCGGCGAAGAGTAGTCTCGAGACTGGCCACGAGTGTGGAGCAGCCAAAGACACGCCTGTCGGACACTCTCTGCGTTTCCCTTCTTTCCCCCATACGCCTTGTAGAACGCGTTCGACCAGACTGCGGAAGACGTGTCCAGCACCGGCCAGCGTGTAGCCACCACAGAGGGGCACCCGGCTACGAGAAACGCCCAACTGAGGCCCATCAGGCCCTCACCGGTCGCCTGCTTTCCCGTGGTCGAACATGCGGAGAGAACTACGAGGTTCGCGCTAAGATTCGAATCGTAGATGTCGCGGGCATAGAGGCGGCCAGATCGATCGCCGGCGTCCGGCGAGAGGGCCAGAAAACCGAGCATGGGCGAGTCGTCGTCGGACTGGGCATGAGTGGCAAAATGGAGAACACCAGCGCCGCTCGATTCTGTCTTGACCCGTGCCACGCTCGCCGCCTCATCGGCCAGTACGCGGGCGCGCCTCGGGAATGTCCTTTGGAAGATGCGGACTTCGTCAGCAACGTGGACGAGGTCCGGCAGGGACTCGGCGGTATTGGCGCCCCGTTTTGTCGCTTTGCTGGCGGAGCCCGCCGCGCGGAAGCGAGAGATCGCAACCATCACGGCGGGTCCTCCGGACCGTCTGTTCTGCCGGGTGCGTCGCACGCACGCCTCCCACACAGACGCCGAGGGCGCCATCGAAATGGCGAAGCGCTCCACCAGGTAATGGCCGGCCCGGTCCTGTAGTGCGGCGAACGGGATGCTGTAAAGAGCACGATCCGGGCAGATGACGAGTGATCGGATCCCTGTCAACCGAGGCAGAAGCGGGAGTATCAGGTCCGCGTAGAGAGCTTTGCTCCTCTGCACGTTCTCTGGAGCCGTCGATTCGAGCGGGAAGGGCAGGGCATGCACGTACGCGCTGATGGTCCTCTCCAGCCTATCGCGGGAGACGGGCTTGTTCACTGCGGCTACCTGCGCCCGGCCGTGCAGCCCGGTAACCACGATCAGGCAGACGCGGTCCTGGTCCAGGAGCATCTCGATGACAGCGGTTGTCGGCCCTAGCGCGCGGGCGACGTCATTGAGAGGAGCCGGTGACGCGCTGGCCGTTTTCCAACGTGGATAGCGCAAGCGAAGGTCGAGATCGAGCGCGTGAAGCTCCTTCAGGGCGGTCGCGGCGTTCGGGCCCGGAGGGCGCCTACCCAGCGTGTCGATGTATGCACCCATCTCAGCGCGCCACCGCGAAGCGGCCTCCGGCGGGAGGGTGGCGGCCGACGGCGGGCTCAGGAGGGAATGGCGAACCCGTGTGGCCTTCCCTCTCTGCGCGAGTTGGAACGCCTTCTGTGGCTGCCCCATTTCGACCGTGAGCGCTACGAGCGCCGCCGGGATGTCCCGCAGGTCGTTGGCGTCTGCAGCCAGGGCAGGGTCGGCGAACGCGTACCGCAGGCTTTCCAGAGTGACGAATGCAGAGGTGTACGCGGCCAGCGCCAGCGCCAGGCGCCTCTGATGTCGGTAGCTGTTGCCGATGTGACATTGAGACAGAGCTAGGGAACGCTGGTCGTCTGACTCCTTGGAGAGCCGTTCCGCCTCCTGGAAGGCCGGCAGGGACAGGCGACCTCGGCGGTCGTCGATCGTGCCTTTCAGCAGACAGGCATCGAGGACTCCGCGGCTGTACTGGGCTTGCGTGGCGATCGTGCGCGCTTCGTCGAGCTGTTGGAGCGCCGAATCCCACTTTCTCTGGTCTGCCAGGAGCGTGGCCCGAGCGGTCAAGCAGGTCGCCATGCCGATGCGGCCTTCCACGTCGGTCCGCTTCCGGAACCGGATGAGGGCTTGCTCCAGGAAACCTCCGGCGCCCTTGACGTCTCCCAGGTCGTGGCAAGCATCGCCGGCATTAAGCAAACATCGGGCGTAGTCCAGATCCTCCTGGTCACGGTAGCCGTGTGCCGCCTCCGCGTCGTCGAAGCGATCCAGCGCTTCCCGGAACCGCGTCAGCGCCTCCTGGGAGTGCCCCATTTCCCGGAACAGGATGCCGATGTTCATCTCGCAGGTGGCCGCCGCGCCCGGGTCCTTCGCCTTGAGGAGTTCGTCGCGCGAGCTTTCGTAAGCCTCGATCGCCTCCGTGTAATGCCAATCCTGCATGTAGACGTTGCCCATGTTCGCCATGCACTTGGCGGCGCCGGCCCAATCCTGCGCTCGGGTGAAATCCTCGTGCCCCCGATGCAGAGAGGCCATGGCATCATCCATGCGGTAGAGGCTCTGCAGGCAGGCTCCGGCGTTGTTGAATGAGTCGCCTGCCAAAGCCCAGGCTTCCACAGATTCGTACTCTTTGGCCGCCTGCTCCAGAGACTGGATGGCTCCCGCATCATCGGGATGATCGGAGCGGGAGTGCTTCACGATGCCGATCTGGCGGTCGATGCCGGCCACCCGCCACGTGAGGTTGGCCCCGGCGAAAATCGAGCGGGCCCGAACGAACGCGGGCATGGCATCGTCCGGGCGCTGGCGATTCCATGCGACGAGACCCACATCATAGGCGCAGATGCCGGCGGTTTCGGCGTCCTTGGCTGCCTCGAATATGGCGATTGCTTCGTTGTACAGCGCTGTGGCCGCATCTGGCGCTTTGAGCGTCTCCTCCAACCTCGCGCACCAGTAGCGGGTCCAGCCGCGGGCCCCGCCTTCGTCCTTCCGATCGGCGACGCGGATCAGGCCACGGATGGCGGCTAGGTTCCGTTGGTCGGCCGATCTCTCGGTCGCCAGCCCGGAAGCGATGGTTCGAAGCGGCATCCCGGTTACCCAATCGGGCGACTGATCCAGGATCGGAGTGGCGTCAGGCGCAGATCCCAGGGACTGGAGCCAAGCAAACTGCTCGGGAGAGAGGCTGGAAGGGAGCGCTTTGGTGTTCCCCGCAGTCAGGACGACAACTAGGAGTACGCAGATCACCGACGGGATTCTACGAATCATGGCTGGATAGCCTCCTTCGTCACGAGTGGATTGCGGGCAGAAGGCCCGCCCAATGGTTCGGGGCGATGACAGCGCCGCCAAGCGCAAGGGCACAACTGCATGGTGAGCTCCATAGTGACGGTTGCCGCCCCAAAAGGCCCGCGATCGGCCTCAAGGTCCCTGGAGAACTCGTTCGTCCCACTCGACGCCGCGCCACCCGCCCGGCGCAGAACGCTCCGGCATCCCGCGTAGATGCCGGGGCGATGTAGGGCGCGCCGACTATCAGAGCTCGGCGTCAACGGAGGTAACCGAGACAGAGGCGAGGAAGCGCGCCACGTCCTTTGCGGCCACCCCGTTGCCGGAGGTGACCCGTACCACGGCCAGGGGTCCTGCACGGACTCGATGCGGCCCCGCCAAGGCGAATCACCGCTTTTGTGCCCAGCATCTCCCGGGCATCCAAGTCGCGGATCGGCTCGCCGGGATGCGCCAGGCTCATTTCCTCGCCAACCTCCACGCCGAGCGAACTGCCGCGGTTGATGTCGGCTTGCGTGACGCCCCCTTCTACATCGACCCGCACGGCTTTCGCCTCCGTTCGGTGCGGTGGATGGACCATCCAACTGGTTATCTTCGGCGCCGCATCGTCGATCGACAACTGTGTGGCCTTTCCCAGAGGCCTGCTGCTGTCCGTGACCATGTTGAAGCTGGGGCCGTTCTTGTAGTCCGTCGCGCCGATGTTGATCCCGCCGCCCTGGCATTCGCCGATCGCCTGGACGGAGCCAACGGTCTCGCCTGTGGCCATGTCGACGAATTCCAGCATCAGTACCACCGTTGCGGTGGGTGCTTCCTTCACCACGCTAGGCGCCGCTTGGGTCCCTTGTACGGCCCCGGTTTCGCCGCCTCCAGTCGATCACCCCCCGTGCTTCGACTTCCGGTCCTTGTGCCCAAAAGGGGGAGTCCAGCTGGACCCCCGCCTCGGCCGGATCGGCCAGCGCTGCGGCGGTGGCAGCAACCCCTACCACCAACGGAATGCTCTTCCCCATCTGTCTCCCCCTTATCTAGCTCCGATCACGGATACAGGAGGTCCGCTGGCAGAGAACACGGCCGGCCGAGGGATCGCCACTTTACGCGATTCGTTGAACGGAGGGGCCGTGGGACTATCTGTCGGCACTCATACGCTGTGTGGTCCTGCGGAGCCGTTCGCGCAAGCCCAGAAGGGCGGGCTCCTCGGGATCGGACTCCAGCATGGAGTCCACTTCCCGTGTGGCATCACGCATGAGCCCGGCATCTACGTATCGCCTCACGACGGACAGCCGTTCCCGGCGGACGGCGTCCGCCTGCTTCGTCCCGAGAACACGGAAGCGGGCATGGACGACCGTAATGTTCGGTAAAGGCCCATCGTCCGTGCAGGGAATAGCCGTCCACTCGTAGATGCGTCCGCGCGATAGCGGGCGAGGCACCCGCCAGTGCGTATCAGTGGTCCGAGTAACGAGTGGCTTCCCTGCGCCATGGACGGGCTTCAGTTCGAGCTCGCAGAAGGTGGCGCCGGGCGGACGGTTCCAGGTCAGTATGGGTCTCACCGAGAGGATGGCGGTGCCGGACGGTTGGAGGGGGGAAGTTGTTACACGGGCGGATGCCGCTCCACGACCCACCTGGGCTTCGGTCGTCGGGCTGAGTGTGGCGGTGATCGCCGCCGTGGCATTGCCAATCGCTTCTCCAAGGCTGATCGGCGGCGCCGGTCGCGGCGGGCCGGATTGGGTGGTGGGTGGGGACGCGAAGGAAGGACGCTTCTTCAGACCGTTCAACTGCTGGTGGAGCGCTGCGTTCTCGGCCCTAGCCCGGCGCACGGCGCCATCGAGCGCTTCCGTCCGCTGCGCAGCCTCGCCGGCCTGCTGCTCCAGGCGGGCGATCCGCCGAGCATCCGCCCGCTTCGAGTCAGCAAGCCGCCACGCAGGAAGCCCGATAATAAGGGCCACCACGGTCGCCGGTACAACGGCCCAGCTCAAGTGGGAGGCGGCCGGGGCCCACCACATAGTCGCCCGCCTCTCGGCCCGGCCCCGGCGATCGCGGTTCTCCCGAACGGAACCAGTAGATCCGGCAGGTCCGGCCGGCGAGCCGTCTGGCTCCAGGGTCTTGTTCCGGTGGACGGCCATCTCGCGGTCAAAAGCGCGAAGATCCTCGACATCAGCCTTGCAGCCCGGGCACTTCGCGAGGTGGGCATCCAGCGCAAGACGCTCTCCAGGCATCAACGTCTCGCGAACGAAGGCGGACCACGTCTCGATCTCCGGGTGCACGATGGCACTTTCTTCCAGCGCGAATGCGGCGAGAAGAGCCGATATATCGCCCGGCAGGATCCGCGCGGAGCGTAGACCTTCGCGGCACTGTTCGCAGACGGCAATGTGACCGTCAAGATCCAGCAGCTCCGCCGCGTCCAGTGTGTGCCGCAAATACCGTTCCCTGGTTGTCGCCGTGATGTGGTCCTGCATCGTGTTACCGAATCCTGTTGTCGCAGTGGCATGTGACCAGCCGCGGAACCGGAGCGCGAGTGCCCGGCCGCCGCGATTGCGAGATCGGAGCGGCGCCGCGCGAGCCATCCCATTGAAGGATGGAGGTTCGCCCTGAGGAAACATGGCCGGGCTTGGCGGATCTCATGATGGGAAATCTCGCGAGAGGGAGAGGCGTTTGCGAAGCTTCTCTCGAGCGTCGAAGCGCATGCTCGTGACATTCTTCACGGAGACATGCAAGATGCCCGCCACCACCACGTCCTTCAGAGGGAGGTCGAAATACACGCGCGCCAGATCCTCCCCCGTTACCCCCATGGCAGCCGCCATCTCTTCGAGGGTGGCGATTCCTGTTAACTCGAAGATCTCGATGCCGGAAAGGTCCCCTGTCGCGCGGAGGTTGAGGAGTAGAGCTCCGCATTGACCGGGAGGCAGTTGCCCTATCTCATTCCAGAGCTCCCGCAGATGCTCCTGCAGATCGACCTTCTCGATCGCAGCGTGCTGAGGATCCGGGGCCGGGGAAGCCACTTCCGAGAGATTATGCCTCTCGTCGTCAAGGCTGACCACCGTCTCGTCCTCGATGGACCACAACTTCGCCATCGCGGGGAATAGATGAGCCAGCGGGATGGGGTCCTGCACCCAGTCAAAGATATGGTGCACGAGGGTAACGAGGTCCAGGCCCTGCGGATCGTCCCCGTTCAGGCTTGAGCCCAGAAAGGAAGCGGGGTCTGTGGCGATGGCCTTGATGCGCACCAGGCTCTTTCGCGTGGCCGGCAGGCCCCTCCAGCCGGTTACGCCGCAAAGCGTCTCGCCGTCGAACCACGTCGCGAAGGCGGGATCGCTTGCCAGCAGATGCCGCAATCGGCGGATCAGGCTGCCCATGGCGGGGTGTGTCCGCCGTAGATAACTCGCAAAAGCGTGTTCGGCGGTCGCGGCGGTGTAGGCGAGCACATCTCGTGGACGCTCTCGCGACGGGTCGCGTCGGCAATGATCCAGATGGGTCAGCACGGAGGACAGCGCGTCGCGAGCGACATCCTCGGCGTCCTCCTGTGCCCGCCTACCCCAGGCGCCGCCTTCGGCGTCGTAGCCGAAGTGGCGGCGGACTACTCTGCGGACGGTCGGCTCTAGGTAACGGCGGGTCAGGGCATTCAGACAGGACGCGCCCAGGCTCTCGTCCGGGGCTGTGAGATAGGCGCACAACAGCGATTCCGCCTCGTTCTTGGACGGATCCATGCTGCCGGCCGCCGGTTCGTTGGCGTCCGGCCTTCGTCGTTTCCAGCCAAACCGCGGCACGGATCTGGGGAAGCCCATGGCATGTTCCCTGAGTGGGAGCACTACGGATTGAACGACCCTGCCTTCGGTCTCCGACACAAACCCACGGAACCGAAAACAAACGGGGTTGAAGGCATGGGGAGGGGCGGACGAACTCTCTCGGTGTGCCGGCAACCTGCCGAGACCCATTCTACCAAACGACCGGACCCAGCGGCCACCCCATGTCGGCGGGCCCGGAACGCGTTGGCCGCTTCCTCCGCGGCCAACGGAGCGCGGACCCAGCTGAGCCTGGCGGCAGCCACCCGCTGACAGAGTCAGCTTCCTTTGGATATTTTCTGAACCATAGCCATGTTCCTCTGCCCCGGCCCTCTGTATCACCAGTCAAGTCAATCCGCAAGGCTGTCAGCCTGACCCCAGATCCCCGGCGGGACCAGGAGGTGACACCGAACATCCCACGTGCATCTGGGCGACGTGGACGCCGGTAGGCATCAAGCAACCAGCCTGGCGTTGACCGAGACACTCAGTATCGGCAGAGAACCAACCACCAACGGTCTGGCGCGATCCGCCGGACCAGGAGGAACCCATGAAGAAGCTACAGCCGTTCGTCCGATGTCTGTCCGCCCTCGCAGTCGCGGTCAGTCTTGTTTCGGCCCTAGTGGCGCCGCATCCTGCTCGCGCCCAGCGCTCCACCGAGGGAACCATCGTTCCCGGAGAGATCCTCGTCGGAATGCGTCCCACCGCCGATGTTCCGGGCCGTTCGGCCCGGATCGTGGAGGCGCTTGGCATCGGGGCGGAGCAGGGGCACAGCTTCACGCTGCACGTAGGCCGGGTTCGCCTGGGCGCGAGGATATCGGCATCGCAGGCGATGTCCCGCTTGCGGATGGCGCCCGGCGTGGAGTTCGTCGAGCCAAACCACTATCTCCACGCTTTTGTGCAACCTAACGATCCCTATTTCGCTCAGCAGTACGCGCCTAGGAAGACCCAGGCCGACAGCGCCTGGTCGGTCTGGAAACCACTCCGCCGAGCCATCATCGCCATCGTGGACACTGGGGTGGATTCGACGCACCCGGATCTCAAGGACAAGATCCTCCGAGGCGGCAACGGCCAGGTGATAGGCTACAACGCTTTGACCGGGCGATTCGGCGACGCGAAAGACGACTACGGACACGGAACCCACTGTGCGGGAATTGCCGCGGCCCAGGTGAATAACCGGACCGGTGTCGCTGGCATCGCGGGCTGGACGGGCAGCGGGTCGGACAGTTACTGGACCAAGATCATGCCCATCAAGGCACTGGACCGGAACGGCCAGGGATCCGACGCCAGCGTCGCGGACGGCATCGCGACAGCAGCCCATCTCGGGGCCAACGTCATTAGCCTCAGCCTCGGCGGGCCGAACCCATCGTCCACTCTCCAGCGGGCCGTCGACTTCGCGTGGAACGCCCATGACTGCGTCGTGGTGGCAGCGGCAGGTAACAGCTGGGACTCGTCTCGCCAGTACCCGGCGGCCTGCACCAACGTCCTCTCGGTTGCCGCCACAGACGCAACGGACACGCTGGCTCCGTACTCCACGTTTGGGTCGTGGGTCGCCACCGCGGCGCCGGGCGACAGCATCGTCAGCACAATGCCGACGTATCATTGCACACTCAACGACTACGGCTATCCGAGCAACTACGCCACGCTGTCCGGTACGTCGATGGCCTGCCCCCTGGTTGCTGGCGAAGCGGCGCTGTTGTGGTCCGAGAACGTGACCGGAAACGGCCATGTAACCGGCTGGATATTACGGAACACCGACCCGTATCGCCCCTACTGGGGCCGCATCGGTGGAGGACGCGTAAACGTGCTACGCGCGGTCCGCGCCGCCTTGCCCTAGGTCCCTGGCGAAGCGGGAGGGCGGAGCGATGGCGCCCTCCCGCCTACCCATTGCCCACCAGGCTGTGTCGCGCCCATCCACCCCACGGATGGTCGAATCTGTGACGCAGAGGGTTGCCCCCTGCAACAAGAGGCGAAAGCCGTGAACAGGTACCCGTTCGCCCGCTTGACGGCCTATAGCAGGCGCGCTAACATCGCCATTACAACTCCAGGCCGTGCGGATCCTGGAAGCGCCCCCAAGTCATCCTGCGGCCGCCACCATCGTCGTCTCGGAGGACTCTTCGTGAAGACCCCGCCGCTCGGCATCGGCTCCAATCACCGCCCGTCCTGCATACTGGAGGGAACACCCTTCGCCCGACCTCGAGACCCTGAAACCGGCGTGCTCCCCGCCACCGCCGAGACCGAACCATCTCGCGGCGGCTCTCTAGCCGGCACATTGGCCGGTTCCCCCTCCGTGGCGCTCCAGCAACCGAGTCACGCCTCTCCCTGTCCAGTGCGCGCACAACCTCCTACTGCCTTGCCCGAGGAGATGAAAATGACACGATTCCTGCATTCCCTCTCGTGCAGCGCCATTGTTCTCTCGGCCTGCCTCGCCTCTCCCGCGTTCGGCCAACTGCCATCCGTGCCGGGCTACTTCGTTTCCGTATTCGTCAGCAAGTCCTGCAGTTCGGGCGACGGCTCCGGACTATGCCCGACCACTATCGCCTGGGCTTCTCCTTCTCTCGCATACTGCGGTCGTGACATCCGGTATTGCCCCACCGGAACGAACCCTCTCGCCGCCACGTACATTGGCAAGATCACCTCAAGTGATATCACCGGCTCCTTTAGCCCTTACCCAAGCAGCTCAACGGCAATTGGCGACCCGGACGCTGTCTGCGTGGACACGGCCGGCAAGTTCGCTGCGGCTGGATCCGTTCTGGTTGGCGGACGCGTCCCAGCCGTTTCGCGCGATGATCAGGGTTCCAAGATCACGGCCATCCAACCGAACGGAACTCTGAAGACCGTGCTGGCCACACCGAACGGCCTATGGGACCCGTCGGCGATGGCCTTTGACAGCGCGGGCAGGCTTCTCGTGTGTGACACCGCAGGTAACTTCTCGTCCGCAGCGAGCAAAATCGTCAGGATCGACAAGAACAGCGGCACAGGCGCCGTCACCATGACGACCCTCTTTAAAGCACCGAACGCTCCGAACCACCGCTTCCTTGACATGGCTGTCGCGCCGGAGGGCATTTACGCGGGCGACACACGCGGTGTTGTGGCTCTCTACGACTACAGCGGCAACGTAATCCGCACACTCGTCACGGGGCTGCACCCTCCTATCAACATCGCCCGCGCCCCTGGCGGATTCTTCGGTACCGATGTCTACGCCCTCGACGGGTACAACACGCTTCGCCGGCTCACTGGGGGCGGAGCCCCGATAATCGGATCGGGCTTCGGCGAGAGCCCCAGCCTCTCTTTCGGCCCAGATGGCGCCATGTACGTGCCGGAGATCGCGAACAACAGGATACTCCGCATCGGCGGCGAGATCCTCACGATTGACCCGCTCCCGGACATGCTCGGCATCCCCAACACACCCGGCCAGTGCAACGCCACGGTTGCGCTCCCCGTGCCTACAACCCACGGAGGGTGCCCTCCGATCACCATCTCCTATTCACCAAAGGGCCCGTTCCCGGTGGGATCAACGGGGGTAACGTGCACGGCACACGACACGTGCGGTCAGAGCGCCAGCCGGACGTTCACAGTCCAGGTTGTGGACAACGAGCCGCCGGTCATCGCTCCCCATGACCCGGTCGTCATTGGGAACGACCCGGGCAAGTGCTCCGCGATTGTGTCCTATACCGCAATCGCAACCGATAACTGCGGTGTCGCTAGAATCGTCTTCACTCCCCCGTCCGGGTCCGTCTTCTTGAAGGGGCTGAATACGGTAACGTGCACCGCGACGGATGTGCACGGCAACTCGTCCTCGCGCCCCTTCACGGTCACAATCAACGACACGGAGAAGCCGGTCATCAGCTGCCCCGGGGACATTACGGTTCCCTCTGAGCCGGGAAAGTGCACGGCAAAGGTGAACTTTGCCGTGTTGGCGACGGATAACTGCGACAACCCGCCCCTGTCTACCATCACCCCACCGCCCGGATCGGTCTTCGGCCCAGGCACTACCACGGTCACCGCAACCGCGATTGACACTTCCGGCAACAAGGCCACGTGTCAGTTCCGCGTCACGGTCACTGTCCCCGACTGCAATGGCAACGGTCTATGCGACTTCGACGACATTGCCTCCGGTCGAAGCAAGGACTGCAATGGAAACGGTATCCCCGACGAATGTGAGATCCGGAAAGCCAAAAACGTTGATCTCGTGTTCATCGTGGACACCTCCCCGTCAATGGACGATGAGGCCAGTGCCCTGTGCGGCCACATCAGCGACGTTTTGGCCGACCTGGCCTCCGTTGGCATCCAGGTCAACGCGCAGTTCTACGGCATTACCGAAGGGCCGAAGGCCAGATTTGCGTGCCTCACCGGCAACGTGAGATCTCTGTTCGGGTCCACGGTGCCGGGCAGTACGACCCTGACACTGAGGAACTACGAGAGTTGGGGACCGGCGACATCGATCGTCGCCGCCCTCTACGGATGGCGCCAGGGAGTTACCCGTGTGATCGTCCCAATCAGCGACGAAGGCGCCTACGAGGGGGACCCGTGCGACGACCCCGGACTCGATCGGGATGCCATCACCAACGCCTGCGCCAACGCCAAAGGCAACGAGGTTGTCGTCTGTCCGGTCCTCGGGACCCCCGGCGGGAACGACCAGACCTGCACGTGGCAACTGATGCAGGACCTCGCGTCCTGCAGCGGGGGGACGGCCTTCCACACCACCGATCCGGGCTCAGATCTGGCTATGGCGATCTTCCGCGCCGTCATCCGGGCGGGCGGCTTCGGAGACTGCAACGGGAATGGGGTCCTCGACTCCTGCGAGATCGCCGCCGGAACGTTGCATGACTGCAACGCCGATGGCATCCCGGACGAGTGCGAGATCGCCTCCGGTCTCGTGCCGGACGTCAATCACAACGGCATCCCCGACGAATGCGAGGTGATCATCAACCAGCAACCGTCCGACCTGTCGGTCGTTGAGTTATCAAACGCGTCGTTCTCCGTCACCGCGACGGCGGCAAAGCCTCTGACCTATCGGTGGCAGAAGAACGGCGCCGATATTAACGACACGACGAACATCACCGGCGCCAGGAGCGCTACCCTGCAGATCGGATTGGCGCGGAAGGCGGACGCCGGAGCATATAGCGTGGTCGTCTCAGATGGAGTGACTTCCACGACGAGCAGGTCGGCTACTCTGGCGGTATCCCTCTATGGCGATGCGAACACGGACGGGACCGTAGATACAGCCGACGTTGTCAGGATCCTGCGGGCCTCGGCCGGGATGGAAAAAGGGAGTGGCTATGTGATCCTCGGTGACGTAGCGCCTTTCCCATCTGCAAGACCGGCTGGTTTTGGCAACGCACGCATGGACCTTCAGGATGGCATCCGGCTCATGCGTCACATCACCGGCCTCGACAACAACCCGCCTTGGAGATGACGACTGCAACGGGATACGGCCCGCTTCGCATTGTTACCAAGGAACTGTGATGTGAATGGCAGGGCAGAGGGAGTCCGAACGACTCAGATTCCTGCAGCCAGGCAGATGCGCTCAGACCACCGGGTGGGAACCACCCGGTGGTCTGCCATATTGGGGTGGCGCCCCCTGTTCGCGTTGAGAAGGGCGTCACCCAATCGGGTTGCGATCGATACTACCCCGGTCTCTTTCGGTGGCCCCGCCCGCTTCCTCCACCACACTGCTGGCGGGAGGAGCACATGGAGCGACTCGCCGCGCCACACATCACCGATGTCCTCTGCCGCCTGAGAACAGGGGCAGTCCGAGCGGGCCATTGCTGGCGATCCTCGCCTATCGCGCGTGCCGTGACAGTCACGTCTTCGCCAACCGCCGCCGCTCTCTGGACAAGGAACACCGGCTGCCGAACGAGGTGACTCTTTTCACTCTGCTCGGCCCGCCGCCGCCGGCGAAGCACTCGCGCCTCGTCCCTCTGCAGCCTGTCATTGAAGACCTCCTCCTACAGACCCGTTCTGTGCTTCTTGGCGGTCGCAGGCCATGATCTTTGTGCTGTGGAAATAAATGCGAAAATATTAGCACAAACCCTTGACGCCCCTGACGCGATATGCTAATAGTTTAGCATATCTTCGAAAATGTGCTAAAACCTTAGCATATCTTCGCATCAGGGAGGCAAGTGATGCGTAAGTCCACCGGGCCGGAACTCAGCCGCCGCGAGCGGCAGATCCTGGATATCCTCTTCCAGCGGGAGAAAGCCTCAGCCTCGGAAGTGTTGGAGGCCCTGCCGGATCCACCCAGCTATTCCTCCGTCCGCACGCTGCTTAGAATTCTGGAGGAGAAGGGGCACGCCCGCCACGAGGAGGACGGAAAGCGCTACCTCTACCGGCCCACGCAGGCGCGGACCTCCGCCGCCCGGGGCGCGCTTCGAAACGTGCTTCACACGTTCTTCGGCGGCAGCCTTACTCAGGCAGTCGCCACACTCCTCTCCGACAACGAAACGGACCTCTCCGACGACGATCTGGCCCGTCTGGAGGCCCTCATTGAGGAGGCGCGGACGACCGAGGAAAACGGGGAGCCGAAAGGAGAGGAACGATGAACGACCACCTGAACTGGATCTTCTTGCTCCGGTTCTCCAGCGCCATCGGGCGCGGTACAATCCTCCTCCTCATGATTGCCGCGACCACGCTCGCGTTACGCCGCGCCTCCGCATCGACCCGCCACATGTTGTGGGCGCTGGGCCTCTGCGGATTGGTTCTCCTTCCATTCCTGACGGAATGGCTTCCGTCCCTCAATGCGCCGCTCCCGCCGCGGTTCACCGCCGTCTTCGTTCGGCGTCCCGCCAGGGATGAGTCCGCCCTCGACACGTTGCGACGTGAAACGCCGCTCTCCCGGGCCGCTCGGAACTGGGGGGGATGGCCCGATGTTCCGCTTACCTCCACTCCGGTTATCATCTTGGGGAGCCCGCAGCAGTCCATGGCTCTCGCTAGAGGTCCGCACCAGCGGCCCAGTCCGATCCCGCTGATCTTCGTCGCGGTCTGGCTGGTCGGCGCTGTCGTCGTCCTTGCGCGCACAACGGTGGGCCTGTGGGGACTCACACGGCTGCGGTCAGCGTGCGTTGAAGTGACCGGGGGCCCTTTGGCCCGATCGCTATCGAGTGTGGCGAGCGACCTTGGATATCGAAGGCGCGTGCGGCTCCTCCTGGCAGGCGCCGGCCTTCCGGGCCTCCCGCCGATGACCTGGGGGCTTCGCCGGCCGGTTATCCTTCTCCCGTCCGGCTCGGACGAATGGCCCGCCGACCGCGTGCGTGCCACGCTGCTCCACGAACTGGCGCACGTGCGGCGCCACGATTTCCTCTGGCAGATGGTTAGCGCGATCTCGTGCGCCATGTACTGGTGCCATCCCCTGGTGTGGTGGGCGGCGGAACGGATGCGCGTGGAAAGCGAAAAGGCATGTGACGATTCGGCGCTGACCCACGGGATGCGCGCGGCAGACTACGCTGGCCTGCTGCTGGACGTGGCGCGCTCAATGCGCTGCGCCGCCTCGCCGGTGGCGGTGGCGCTCACGATGGTGCGCAGACCCCGTATCGAAGGCCGATTGCTCGCCGTGCTCGCCAAGGGCGTGCCGCGCAATCCCGCTACTCGCCGAGCCGGTTCTGCCATCATGGTCGTCGCCTCCGTTCTGCTTGCCCCGCTGGCGGCTTTCGAGCCGATCCTCCGGTTGACCCACTCAGCCCCCCCGGCGCGCCCCAGAGAAGGTGTCGTTACAGCCCTGAACGGTCGCGCAAAGCTGGATAACGGAGTGACGGTGGAACTGGCCGGCGTGGCGGACAATGGGCTGCGTCGCCAGGCGTGGTGGAGCGCAAAGGGCGACCCCCTGTCCGCGGCCCCCTATCCCTCGCGAGGCTGGCACTCCGAGGGCGGTAAGGAGCGGGAGATCGGTCTGCGCGTTACGTATCCGGCCGCCATTCAGCCAGTGACCCGCGCGGAATCGGTACGTGGCACGGATGCAACCGTGGTGACCGAAGTGAACCGCTCTGCGGGCGCCGTGACGGAGACCGAGGTGGACCGCTCCATCGCGCCGCCCCTCCCGGCGGAGGTCCATGGCGGGTTCCGATCCGAGTGGCGGGCGATCTCCGGGCGTTTCGAATGCCGGCAGCAAAGGACCGACCTCCTGTACGGCGTGGCCGCTGGGCCATGGCGCACCGTGGCGTCCGCGAAATCGACGCTGGGGACGGTCCGCACCGCCAACGGCGATGTAACATTCCTTCGCGAGTGGGAGACACTGGATCGGGAGGCTGTGCCCGCGAAAGATTCCACTCAGGCGAGCCCGGTGCAATACCGGACAGTGCGCCATTCAGTGCTCTCCGTCATCGACGGGGAGGGTGATGTCGACCGGAGGGTGGTGGCGGTGAACCGCCACGGCCGCGAGACGCCCACCTCTACGATTGAAACAGGCTACATAGGCTCCCGCGTTCGCACAACGGTCGAGCTGAACACCGAGTCGTACCTGAAGGACTCTCTGTTGAAGGATGTGCGCGAATTGCGCCTCCAGGTGCGCCCGTTCCGTTGGGCCCGGTTCGCGGATATCGCGCTGGACCCGAAGGGTGGCATCCCTCCGCAGCCCGCGGCCGCCCCGCCGGCAGAGGTGCGCGCGGTCTACTATCTGTGCGTGGACGTCACACCGACGGACCCCAGTTTGACGAACGACCTGGCGGACGACGCCTTGATGGGTGACGAAAGGAGCGCTGCCTTCCAGAGGACTCTGGCGGATGGACCATCGGCCTACCTCGCGGCCCTGCGACGAAGCTATCCGGCCTTCCGCTTCGCACAGATCACTACGGGCGTCGCCCGGCCAGATGCCGCAGGCCAGATCGGTTTGCGGTTCAGCACGCCGCCGAGAGATGTGGGTAGCGGTCTCCGTATGCTTGGCATGCGCACGGACGTTCAGCTCAACGTTGACCAGAGCCAGCAGGTGAATGGATCCGTGACGCTCCTCAGCGCCATTGACGAGATGGCGGAGGACGATTCCGCTACGGGTCGCCCTCGTCAGACCGTCGTCCTCGGCTGGCAAATCAGCCGAACTGCCCCCGGCCACCCAGAAACCAACCACTCGAATGGTAAGGTGGCGCACGTCCTTCTGGGGCACGGCAATGTGCTGGATGCGTATGGAGACCAGATGCTCCCCGGCGACTCCAGCCAGCTCATCATCGTCTGCCCGGTCTCATAGGCTAGAGGAGAGACTGAGATGTCGCTGAAACTTGGATCATTCCTGCCGTTCCTGATGAACGCCGCCGTACGGGGCACGCTTCTGCTGGTTGCCGCGGCCCTGCTGAACCTCGTTCTGCGACGGGCGCCGGCGGCGGTGCGCCATGCGGTCTGGCTCGTCGCCCTTACGAGCCTTCTCCTCCTCCCGCTTTTCGCTCGTTGGTTCCCGCCGCTGAACGTGCCGGTGCCCCCGCGTCTCTCGGCGGCCATCATGGACCGCCTGCTGGAATCGCCGGACTTCACCTTGACTGCTGAGAACGCACCCGCTTCCCCCGGTAGACCGGCCTTGCCGTTCGACTTCCAACGCCTCATGGTTGGACTTCCCGACCGACCAGAGCAGGCCGCGCCGAAACCCCGCGCGCCTTGGTGGATCGCGGGCGTCGTCATAGCGTGGCTTGGCGGGACAGTCCTGGCGCTGGGGCGGACCGCGGCGGGGCTGAGGGCCATAGGGCGCATGGCGCGCCTGTGCGTGCCGATCGAGGATGGGCCCCTTACCGAGTCGGCGGTTCGCGTTGCGGGAATGCTGGGCCTGCGCCAGCCCATCCGTCTCGTGCGCGGCGCGCCGGACATGGCGGGCATTCCGCCGATGACGTGGGGCTTCCGGCGCCCCGTTGTGTTCCTGCCGGCGGAGGCGGGCGGGTGGCCGGAGGAGCGCGTGACATCCACCCTGCTGCACGAGATGGCGCACATCCGTCGGAGAGACTGGCTCACACAGATGCTGACGCAGATGACGTGCGCTCTGTACTGGTTCCACCCCCTCGTCTGGTGGGCGCATGACCGGATGCGGACCGAGAGCGAACAGTCGAGCGACGACCGCGTCATTGCCGCGGGCATCTCCGCGCCAGATTACGCCGGCATCCTCGTGGAAACGGCGCGAGGCATTCGCGGTCGGTGCGCCGCCTCCCCCGCCACGGTGGCGATGAATATGGTACGCCGCCCGCGCATCGAGAGCCGACTTCGAGCGGTACTGGATCGCGGCATCCCGCACAACCCCGCCACCCGCCGGGCTCTTCTCGGGGCAGCGGTGGCGGTCTCCGCGATTCTGATCCCCGTCGCCGCCATGGGGCCAATGCTGATGGTGGGTGACGCCTACATATCTGGCCTGCCCAAAACCACCGTCGTCCGAGCCGTGAACGGGACCGCAGCTCTGCCGAACGGCGTCACCGTGACACTCGCTGGGATATCTGACGCGAAGGCGAGTGGGCGGTCATGGTGGTCTGCGGACGGCCGCCCCATGTCCGCCGAGCCCGTCGCCATAGACTGGAGCCCGATGGGCACTCCCCTTGCGGGCTCGCCCAGTCGGTGGAGGTTCCCGCGCGAGACCGTTGTCCAGTTGACGCACGCCACGGACGCGGATATATCCACAAAGGCGGAGCTGGCGCCGAACCCGGCCTTAAGATGCGAGTGGAATGCGAGGCTCTTTGCATCCCCAATGGATCCGGTCCGTCGCTCGGAAACCGCAACCGAAGACAACCGCGTGGTCGGTGGCATTTTCGGGTGGTGGGAACGTCGGCTAACGCTTCGGTATGCCGTGGCTGCCGGGCCGTGGCACACGGCCGCGGAGGTTGGACCAGGATTGGGGACATCGCGTACTGACGGCAGCGGTCGGATCGTTTTCACGCGTCTGGCCGACCTGAAGGACAGCGTACCCATCATCGGTGTGGCCTATACCAAGACTCCCCCGATGCGGACGGTCTGGCGGCCCTGCTTCTCGGTCGTGGACGACCTCGGCGACGTGGACCGCCGCATCGTTGTAGTGGACCGCCGCGGACGCGAATTCCCCCTTCAGGCGTTCGTTACCTCGTACCCAGGGAGCCGCGTCCGCACGCATGGCTTTCTCTGCACCGATGCCGGGAAGCGCATGCTGGACTGGAGGTTCCACCTGGACGGCGTCACCGCGATGCGTCTGGAGACACGGCAGTTTCAGTGGGCGGAGTTCTCCGGCATCCACTTGTCGCCGGACGGTAGCGCTAAGGTGGCCGCAACGCCTTCCAGTCGGAACGCGGATAGCCGAACGGAACCGACGCCACCGCACAGCCGGTGATGCAGCAATCAGACCCGACCGATGTTGAAAGTGGCCGTCACAGGCTCGATGATGGTATCCACCCTGCATCCCCATTACGATTGTGTACGGCGGCGCGCACATTCAGGTGACGACCGCCCACATCCGCGACTCGGATCTTCCGGCCATATGTTGAGGATTACTATCGTCGGCGTCCGCCCGTACCGAGTGACTCCTCCAGGCTTCGATTGGCGTCTTCATCATCCTGTGATTCAGTGCCACCGTCTCCAACGCGGCCAGCATCGTCAATGTAACTGCGTATCACGGTCCATGCCGACCAGCCGTTTCGGTGGAAGCCGACCACCCATTTCGGCGATGCCAATCACCCTGTAGGACGTTGGTCAGTCAGCGGCCCATGGCCCAGTCCAGGCAAACGCGTAGTTTGCGTGCAAGGAGTACAGACCGTCCCGGCGCATCGGCGCCGCGAGCTCACCGGGTCTGGTAGAGCGCTTCGCCTCCTCGACGACCTGGATCCGATAGGCATCCGTGAAATGGCGCCTGCCCGTCGCGTACACCACCTCGTTGCCATCCAACGCTGTCTCCGTCTGCTTGGTAGATTCCTACACTTACCGTCGCCTCGTCCGCATCTCCTTGAAGCCCACTGAGAACGGTAGCGCCCTGCCTCATTCCTGCTGACAGGTACCGGGCTGGCTGTCAAGCCCATCGACATACTCGTCAAGCGGCATGGGCTCCACGTTGGTATCGGGAAGGGGGTGGAACGGGGAACGCGGTCTTGCTCTGAACGGTGCAATTCAGGTCGACGAAACGGTAGAAATCATCGGTTTCCGGCCGGCGCCTGTCGCCTCACGTCGACCGGCGGAAGCGGACCAGCCATCCGTCCTGGCGTCGCCTTGCGGCGCGCCGACGGATTCCGCCGACCCGTGTTCGAGCGGAGTGGGAGTGATTTATTCGTCTTGCGTGGCTATATTTATAAGCCATGCGGGGTGGCGGCGCATATGGATGTACTGCCTTTCCGCGGAAAGGCAGCGGAACGTGGCAATGGTGATCCCATCGGCTCGGGGCAGAATCCGCCTCCTTGCCGCAGTGGCGCTGATCTGGGTTCTCGTACCGCCCCCGGCGCGAGCGCAAGGTGGGGCGACCATAACCGTAAATACCGCGGCGATGACTATGGATGGCGACACGACCAACGTCGTGACGCTGGCCAACCATCCGGGCGCCGACGGCAAGATCTCCTTCCCTGAAGCCGTCACCGCCGTGGACAACAGCGGGCCGGGCTTCACCATCGGCTTCAACCTCCCGCACGGTTCCACCCTTCAGACCGGCGCCGCCTCCTACATCATCACGGCGCACAACACGACCATCGACGGCGACGTGGACGGAGACGGGCTGCCGGATATCGCCGTCTACAACACGCCGTCGGGCATCTTCCAGGTTTCAATTGCCATTGAGACAGACCACGTCGTCCTCCGGAACCTGTCCATTGGGGGCCTTCTCGTGGACACAGACGCGGCCCACGACTGCCAGATATCCGGCTGCTATCTGGGGGTGGACGTGGACGGCCGGACCCGTCTCCCGGTGTTCGGCGACGGTCTGGAGATCCGGGACAGCGCCCACAATAACGCCGTGACGGGCTGTATCGCTTCCGGCAACCTCGGCGGATCCTCGTCGGGATCGAGCGCCGTGGGGATCTTCATCCACCTGAACGCGCACGACAATACCGTGCAAGGCTGCCGGGTGGGAGTGGACATCAACGGCGCCGCCCTGCCGAACGATCTCGGGCTGATCGTGGGCGCCAACACGGAGGCCGCGCCCAACAACACGATTGGAGGCGTCCGCACGGTCTCCAGCAATCCCGGCAACGTCATCAGCGGCAATGACGGCAACGGCCTGGAAGTCATCGGACCGGGGACGACCGGGAACACCGTGCAGGGCAACTTCATTGGCCTGGACCCCACCGGCACGAAAGCCGTGCCCAACGGCGGAGCCAGCCAGTCCACGGCGTTTTTCGTGGGCCGGGGCGCGGCGAACAACATTATCGGCGGAATCCGCCTCTCGCTCGCGGGCGGCGCGGGCAACCTCATCAGCGGCAATACAGGCGCCGGCCTGGGGATGCGCTATGCCGGTTCCACCGGAAACAAGGTGATGGGCAACCTCATTGGGACGGACGTCTCCGGCGTGACGCGCTTCCCCAACGGCGGCGCGGGCATCCAGATCCAGGACGGCGCCAGCAACAACGTCATCGGCAACGGACTAACGGGAGCGTTCGATGGGTTCCTCGGTAACCGCATCGTCGGGAATGCGGGAGCCGGCGTGAAGGTGGTGGGCACGGCGACCGGCAACTCGATCCGGGGCAACGAGATTCGCGGCAACGGAGCGCTCGGCATCGACCTTTCCGCCAATGACCGCGCCCTGGGAGACCACGTCACCCCCAATGACGTAGATGACAGCGACGCAGGCCCGAATGACCTGACGAATTTCCCTGTCGGCGTGACGGCATGGTACGACGCGAACGCGAACAACACCATCATCAGCGGCATCCTCCCCCGGCCCGACCCCGACAAGTGCATCGTGGATATCTACGTGAGCCGTACCGTTGATCCCAGCGGCTTCGGAGAGGGCGAGCAGTATGTGGGAAGCGTGAAGCCGGTGGTGTCCGGCACGTTCCGACTCGTTGTTCCGGGGCGTCTTCCCGCAGGTCTCCCCTTCCTCGGCGCCACGTCCACGGACGCGCTTGGCAACACCTCCGAGTTCGGCCCTACCTACGGCGATCCCGATGGCGACGGCAGCGTGGATTCCGACGGCGACGGCCTGCCCGACGAGTGGGAGACGAAGGGCATCGACTTCGACGGCGATGGGACGATCGACCTGGACCTGCACGCGCTGGCTGCCGACTCCCGCCACAAGGACATCTTCGTGGAGATCGACTACATGGAGGCGGCCGACCACACCCACAAACCCACCCTTCGGCCAGACAAATCGGCTCTCTCTATCGACCCGCTGGCGGCGGTGACGGCGGCGTTCGCCGCCTCCCCGGTCGTGAACCCGGACGGCGTGACCGGCATCAACCTGCACGCCATGGTGGACGAGTCCATTACGGAAGTGACCCCACTCCTTTTCGATTCCCGCGGGCCCGGCGCCGCCGACGATTTCGACGACCTGAAGTTGGGGAATCCGGCGAGCATCGCGAACGGCCACGTCGGTTCCGCGGCGGATCGGGCTTCGACCAACGCGGCGAACATCATCGGCGCTCATCGCCTTGCCTTCCATTACTGCATCTTCGGACACAACTGCGCCGAAAGCATCGGCTCCAGCGGCATCTCCGAGATCGGCGGAAATGACCTGATGGTGACGCTTCGCGCCCACGATCCCGGCCCGAATAACGACTACGAGGACGACGCCAACACCATCTCCTCGGCATGGGGGACGACGTTTGACGCGGAGTGGGCGGACCTTGTGGCGGGCACGTTCATGCATGAGCTAGGGCACAACCTCGGACTGGAACACGGGGGCGGCCGGGGCATTCCGGACGCCCAGGCGGCAAACCGAGCGATCAACGGCAAGCCGAACTACCTCAGCGTGATGCGCTACGGGCGCCAGTTCAACGAGGCCGGCGCCGCCCAGTTTCTGCCGGGCGTGGCCAACGGAACTTGGGTACGGCAGCAGCGCCCGCTCGATTATTCACGGACAGCGCTCCGAACCCTGGAGGAGATCAGCCTTGATGAGCCCGAAGGCATCGGCGGTTCCGCGGGGCAGCGGACGCTCTACGGCTACCTTGGGAACCGACGCATCGGCCCCTCCTCCGGGGCGATCGACTGGAACGATTCCGGCGTAGCGAACGAGCTCGATTTGCGCGAGGATGTGAACTTCCTTTCGAGCAAGCCGTCTCTTCCGGCGAGCCCCGACCAGACTCTCATGGGGCATGACGACTGGTCAAACCTGGTCTACAACTTCCAAGCCTCGATCTATTACGACGACGGCGAACTCCAGCCCGAGACTCCGGAAGAGACTGACCGGGACTACCTCATCGGCTGCCTGGGCGAACCGCCGGGCCCGGATGTGGCGCTGAAGATCGCCGGCGGGCTGCAAACCGCCACGGCCCTGGACATGGTTGTGCTGAACGTCGTCACCACGGGATCGTCGGCGTCGCGGGTGGATCTGCTGGACGCGATCCGGCTGCTCCGCCAGAGGAGCGGCCTTGACCGGTAGTCCTGTCCCGGTGCTCGGGACGCCAACCAGGGAGCGAGGAACGATGGATACTTGGACGCCACGAAAGGGACGCCGCCCGCCGTGCCGGGCGGCACGATGGCATACTTGCCGCGCCATCGCCGGTCTCCTTTGTCTTGGAGGGCTGGTCGCCCCGGTCCTTGCGCAGACGACGGTGCGGGCGAGCCTTGGCGCGCCTCTTCCGGCGGGGGTGGCCGATGGAGCGAGCGACCTGCCCTCGATCAGCGCGGACGGCCGGTACGTGGCCTTCACGTCGATGGCGGAGAACATGACATCGGGCAGCGTGTTGGGGCGAAACGCCGTTTACGTTCGCGACCGCGCGACAAAGGCCACGACGCTGGTGAGTGTGGCCCCGGACGGCGCACCCGCTAACGCGAACAGCGACAGGCCGTCCATCAGCGGTGATGGACGTTACGTGGCCTTTCACTCCAACGCCACCAACCTGGCGGCCGGCGCGACGACCGGAGCATTCAACGTGTATGTCCGCGACATGACGGCCCGCACCACCCGCTGCGTGTCACTGGCCGCGGACGGCTCGGCCGGCGTCGGCGACAGCCTCTTTCCCGCCATCAGCGCGAACGGGCGGTACGTGGCGTTTCAGTCCACGTCCAGCAACATCGTGGAAGGCGACACCAACGACGAGCAAGACATCCTCTTGTTCGACACCACAGCCAACACCACCACGCTCGTCTCCGTGGCGTCCGATGGCGGTTCGTCCAACACAAGCTCGTCCGGCGCCTCCGTTAGCGGCGATGGACGCTACGTGGCTTTTGTGGCCGGCGACGGCAACTTCGTGCTCGGTGACGAGAACGGCGCCAACGACATCTTCGTGCGCGACACCGTCGCGAAGACGACGGCCATGGTCTCGGTGGGGCCGGGTGGGGTGGCCGCCGACAACAGCAGTTCCAGCGCGGCGCTCAGCGCCGATGGACGGCACATCGCCTTTCAGTCTCGCGCGGACAACCTCGTCTCAGGCGACGGCAATGGGACATTCGACGTCTTCGAGCGCGATCTGGATACGAACACCACAACCCGAGTGAGCGTGGCTAATGACGGCGGCGAGGCCGCCATGGGCGGTTTCATCCCCTCCATCAGCGCGGACGGCCGGTTCGTGGCGTTCATCTCGGACGCCACGAACCTGGTGAGCGGCGATACCAATGGCGTGAGGGATGTCTTCGTTCGGGATACGACGGCAAACACCACGGAGCGCGTGAGCGTGGCCGCCGGCGGCCTACAGGCGGGTGGCCAGAGCTTCAATGAGGCAATGAGCGCGGACGGAGGCTCTGTGGCCTTCGTCTCCGAAGCGTCCAACCTCGTGCCCGGCGACGTTAATGGAACGCGTGACATCTTCGTGCGTGACCGTGCGGCGGGGACGACGGACATCGCCAGCGTGGCAACCCGGGGATCGCTGGCCCCCTCCAATGGGGAAAGCTACTTTGCCTCCGTCAGCGGCGACGGGCGTTACGTCGCCTTCTACTCGCTGGCAGACAATCTCGTGCCGGGTGACACCAGTGGCGTGGAAGACGTTTTCGTTCGGGACACCTGGACGAACACAACGGAGCGAGTGAGCGTGGCGACGGACGGCGCGCAGTCCAACGGAGCGAGCCGTTCCTCGAACGGCGGCCCAGCCATCAGCGCCGATGGGCGGTACGTGGCCTTTGTGTCCAGCGCCGACAACCTCGTGGCGAACGACACCAACGGCGCGCCGGATGTGTTCGTCCGTGACCGAGTGGCGCACACCACGGTTCGGGTCAGCGTTTCGAGCGATGGTACGCCGGCGAACAGCGACGCCAACCGTACACCCTATTCGAGTTGCGGCATCAGCGCCACCGGCCGGTATGTCGGCTTCGTAACCTCCGCCTCGAACCTTGTGCCCAATGACGCCAACAACGCCGCGGATGTTTTCCTGCGGGACACGGTGGCCGGCATCACGGAGCGTGTTGACGTGAGGGCGGACGGTTCCGAAAGCCGGGAGGGAGCGGGGGGCGCCGTGCCCTCCATCAGCGCCGACGGACGGTACGTGGTCTTTGCCGGTCCTTCCGACCTCTTCGGGCCGGACAACGGCGTATCCACGATCAACGCCGTCATCCGGGACCGCGTGGCGAACACAACCACCCGGCAGGTGAGCGCACCCCTGGACTCCGCTGCCGCCACGAACGGGTCGTTCGATTGCCAGATCAGCGCCGATGGGAAATCGATGGTCTTCGCCACCGTGGTGACCCCGGCTCCGCCGAATGGGCAGTGGAAGGACGGAATCTTTCTGGAGGACCTGGCGACGGGCGATATCACGTGGGTAAGCCGGCCGCCGGGCGGCGATTACCCCAGTGATTCGTCGATCCATCCCTCCATCAGCGCCGATGGGCAGACCGTGGCGTTCGTGTCATCCGCAACGAACCTCGTGGCGGGCGGCGCCAACAGCCGTCACAACGTCTACCTCTGGGAGCGCGCCACGGAGAAGATCGCGCTGGTGAGCCAGGCCACGGACGGGGGGCCATCCGACGGGGATAGCGGTGACGAAGCCATCAGCGGAGATGGACGCTATGTGGGGTTCGATTCGCTGGCCGCGAACCTCGTTCCGAACGACACCAACGGCGCCAACGATGTATTCGAGCGAGGCCCCTTCTCCGGGCCGGCAGGGGCGTTCTCTTTTGCCGACGTGCCGACGGCGCTCCGGGTCGCTGGCGGCCTGGCTGGCACAGACGCTCCACCGTTCGGGAGTCTGAACGCAGTCGCTTCGGAGACGGGGACGAACGTCATCGACATCGTGGACGCCCTCCGCATCGCACGCAGAGCGGCAGGATTGGACTGACATACAGACCGCGACTGACCTACGGAGTGCTCCGTAGGATGAAACTGGAAATCAGAGGTATCTCACGAACTCCTGCTCCGCGCCTTCTTGAAGCCTAACAGGAACGCTAGCGTAATGTGCCTTTCACTACTGGCAGAGAGGGGAGGAGATCCTGACCTCCGGCCTGCCAGGCGCCAAAGAAGCTCGCCAGGACCATCTTGGTGGCTGAACGCTTCTGGGAGCGGGCGCCGCCGGCGACCTTGCGGGCGATAGCGCAAGGGCGGGCGGACTGTTTTCTTCCCCTATACAGACAGAGAGGGGGGAAAAGTGAGGGGAGGCGTATCCGCGGCAACAACGGGCGAGCCAGGCGGAGCTGCCAGACGGCAATGCCGACAACGGTGGTCTCAATGGGCGAGTAGGCGGGATGTCGATCGAGGTCGGTGCTAGCCAGGCGTAGTTTGCCCTCGAACCTCGCCGAACGATGGATGGTTCCACGTCAACGAGCCGCCTTTCGGGCCCGGCGGGCGGCTCACTCACCGGGTGAGATCACAGGGTATCATAGAGAGAAGGATCGTTCCCATATTCCGAAGCGATGGCAGCGTTCAGCGGCAGCGCGCGGCACCCGTCAGCGACTTCGCTGGAGAACGCCGATCAGGAACTGCCGATGTCGACGACAGCCTCAGCAAAGGCCTGTGGAGCTTCCTGTGGCAGATTGTGCCCGATCCCGCCCTTGATTACCCTGTGCGAATACTTGCCCGAGAACTTGCCGGCATAGGCACTGGCTTCCGGGTGGGGCGCGCCATTGGCATCGCCTTCGAGGGTGATGGTGGGCACGGTGATGACCGGACCGCCGGCCAGGCGCTTTTCCAGGCCGGCCAAACCAGGTTCGCCTTCAGCGAGCGCGAGCCGCCACCTGTAGTTGTGGATCACAATGTCAACGTGATCTGGATTATCGAATGCTGCTGCACTACGATCGAATGTCGCATCATCGAAATGCCATTTCGGCGAAGCAAGCTGCCAGATGAGCTTCGCGAAGTCACGCCGGTATTTGCCGTAGCCAGCGCGGCCCCGCTCGGTGGCGAAATAGAATTGGTACCACCATGCAAGTTCGGCCGGTGGGGGAAGCGGCGCCTTGCCCGCTTCCTGGCTGCCGATCAGATAGCCGCTGACCGACACCATGGCTTTGCATCGCTCCGGCCAGAGCGCCGCGATGATGTTGGCGGTCCTCGCTCCCCAATCAAAGCCGGCGAGAATCGCGTTCTCGATCTTGAGGGCATCCATCAACGCGACGATGTCAACCGCCACCGCCGATGGCTGGCCATTCCGAAACGTCTCGCTGGAAAGAAAGCGTGTGGCGCCGTAACCGCGCAGATACGGAACGATGACCCGGTAGCCTGCCGCTGCCAGCAAAGGCGCAACATCGACGAAACTGTGAATGTCATACGGCCAGCCGTGCAGCAGAAGGACGGAGGGACCATCGGCGGGGCCGGCCTCAGCGTATCCAACGCTCAGAACGCCTGCATTGATCTGCTTCAGCGAGTCAAACGACGTATTGCTCCGCGGTTTGAGCGTGGGCAAATCGCCAGGGCCTGCCTTGCTGGTCTGCGCGGTCGCCAGGCCGATCGCGCCAAGTTGCGTGGCCGCTATGGCCGAGGCTGCGTTACTCAGAAAGCGGCGGCGGTCATACATAGGTGTATCAGGCATTTACCTCTTCCTTATATGCGAAACGGTGTTGCGGATCAATCGGTGGTGGCCGGCCGGCCTCGCTATGGAACACGTGACGGGCCGGACCGGCGGAAGAACCGGGCGTGAGGCATGCAGAGCGTGACGGCTGCTCTTGCTCACCGCTACGCTCCACATGCCCCGCGTTCGATTGGCCAACGACGCAAAGATGGCCCGTCAGATCAGTTGGTGGACGTTGAACTGGCGCGCAGTGATTTGAACGCCGCGCGCATCTCCTCGGTGAAGATCTCCGGTTGCTCCCACGCCGCGAAGTGTCCGCCCTTGTTCACCTTGTTGTAGTAGATCAGCTTGGGATACGCCTGCTCCGTCCAACTGCGCGGCGCTTGATAGAGCTCATCCGGGTAAGCGGTGACCGCAACCGGGATGGCGATGTGTTTTGGCGCAAAGAAGGCGAGCTTGCTCTCCCAGTACAAACGCGCCGAAGAGACGGCCGTGTTCGTCAGCCAGTAGAGCGTGACGTTGTCGAGGATGTCGTCTCGCGTCAGGCCCTCACGCTGACCGTCGAAAACGCGGGCGATGAGGGCGTGGCTGAGCGCGTCGTGGTCGATCATCCAGGCGGCCAGCCCGACTGGGGAATCCCCGATCGCGTAAAGCGTCTGCGGGCGGTTCGCCATCTCCTGGGCGTAGCCAAGGCCGTGCTTGTAGAAGTAGCTGAGCTGATCGTACGCGTGCCTCTCATCGGCGGAGAGATTCGACGGGGCCGGGGCGCCGGAAAGGGCCGCCGCGTCGATATCGGGCGGCACGGTTGCAGGCATGTTGGTGTGGATACCGATCAACTCCGGAGGGGCGATCAACGCCATCTGTTCCGTCACTGCGTTCCCCCAATCGCCCCCTTGCGCCACGAACCGTGTGTATCCGAGGCGCTTCATCAGCGCGATCCACGCATGGGCGATGCGGATGGGGTCCCAGCCGGGTGCTGTGGGCTTCCCCGAAAACCCGTAGCCCGGAAGCGACGGGATCACGACATCGAATGCGTCCGATGCGCTGCCGCCATAGGCCGTGGGATTCGTCAGCGGGTCGATGACCTTCAACTGCTCGATGACCGACCCGGGCCATCCGTGCGTGATGATCATCGGCAAAGCGTTTTGGTTCTTCGAGCGGACGTGGATGAAATGGATGTCGACGCCGTCGATGTTGGTGACGAATTGCGGATAGCTATTGAGCTTCGCCTCTACCCTGCGCCAGTTGTAATCCGTCGCCCAGTACCGCGCGAGTTTCTGAACCGTTGCGAGCTGTACCCCCTGAGATTGGTCTGCCACCGTCTCCCGATCCGGCCACCGTGTCGCCGTGATGCGTTGTTTCAGGTCGGCCAGCGCCTCGTCCGAAAAGTGGACGCGGAACGGACGGATGGCCGTATCATCGGCCGCCGCGCGCGGCGGCGCAGCTGCTAATTCGGTCATGGTTGACTCCTTGCTGATGACAGCGGGCTGCTCGCCAACGGCTGTTGGTTTATCTAGACCGGGCGCCACGGTTTGCGTCTGCGCCGGCGCCGAACTTGAGGCGCAGAATGCAGCACCTAGGGCGATCAAGAAGGGCGGGAGCCGGATAGAGAGACGAATGGCGCCCGCAGCGTCCCAATCTGCGCGCCTCACGCCAACTGGATCGTCGTCGCCGCGCGATACGCCGCGCCGGCCAGCCCCTGTTGTGTGGGGTTTCGAGGGAAACAGGACTATCTTAAGCCGTGACATGGTCTGGTCTCCTTGGTTTGCAGATGATGCCGTACTGACTTGAGTTTTCCGAGAGCGGTGTTGTGTCGCTACTTGGGCCTGGCCGACTTGCCCGGTTCAAACGGAGCAGCGTCGGCCTTAGGATCGGGAGCCGGGGCGACCCCACGGGGCTTTCTGTGTTGAGGACCCCGTTATCTGGCGCCTCGTGTTATGCATTGAAGAGCCCGATGAGGATCCTGTGCGTCCTTGGGGTGAGGCTGGTACTGATTGGCCGCTCGCCGCCGACGCTTGGCCAGTGCGAGGGCGATTGGTCGACAGTCACGTGAATGTGACCGGCGCGGGATGGTGTCGCGAGTTCCGTTGGGTCGAACCCCGGGACGATGAGCGGATTCTCTGTGCGGAATTGAGATACCGAACGGGTATGCGACATGGGGGCGACGCGGCACGGATTGATGGTGGTCTTCGCAGGCGGCCCGTATTGAAGCGGCTGTACAGCCGCAACTCCCCGGACCTTCCTGTCGGTCTGCGCTGTAGCCAACCCAGCAATCAGACAGGCGACGGCAACCGACGCGCTGACGCGACAGAGGCGATTTTGATCGGGCAGCCGTCTCACCGGTAGAGAGCTTGGTCGCCCGCGCCGATCTTCTCGCGCTGCCGGGTATCCGTTGAGAACGGATGGCAGATACATTGTGCTATCTCCCAATCCCGGACAACCGATGGGGTCAATGGAGATCGGCATTCGTGAAAGCCTCGATTCACGATCAAATGAGCTCGCCTTGCCGGTGTGTCTACCCAGATTCCCAGGGTTTTCCGCGGAAAACTTGCTTAAAATTTTGGCAGGCGGGCCTACGGTTTCCGCGCCCGGACCATTCACTGCTTCTCGGCCCGCCGGGAACTGCGCCATCTACCGGCTGCCTGACGCTCAGTTTCGCTCCTTCGCCGCCGCCAGAATACGGGTGGCCCCACGTCTACGACCCGGCCTTCGGGCTTGGCGGGCGGCTCATTTGCATGACGATATGTCAGGTTATGAGAAGGGCGCTACTATGGTTCTGCGCTACAGATCGTGGATGGGGTTGCGCCCGTGACGGCATCCGCCGTTCATCGCGCCCGATTGGCGATAGGGCGGGGAAGAGCCCGCTGCATCCCACGCGGCTGGTAGGGGAATGGCGACCGGCGGGGCGAAGTCTCGAAGGAGGTCGCGCGCGCCTATCGCTGTTTCCATTCGCAGCCGTGCTATCTTGGGCGTAGCCGAAGGGGATACCGTCGGCGCGTAATCAGGAGGCCAATCGTGACGAATTACATCCTTGCCGCGGCGCTGGCCGCGCTCGTGTCAGCCGCCGCCTACGGCGCGGGACACTCGCGGATCGACGTCGCCGCCATCTACTTCCCAAGCTGGCACAGCGACGACCACTATTCCACCTGGTTTGGAGAGGGCTGGAACGAATGGACGCTGCTGAACGAGGACAAGCCGCGCTTCCCCGGCCACGAAATCAACCGGCCGGAGTGGGGCGCATTTGACGAAGCCGATCCGAAGTGGATGGCCCGGCAGATCGACGCCGCCGCTGACCACGGCATCACGGTGTTCATATTCGACTGGTACTGGTACAACGGCGTTCAGATCCTCCAGCGGCCGGTGGAGGAGACCCTGCCCAAGACGCCCAACCGTAAGCGAATCAAATACGCGTTGATGTGGGCCAACCACACCTGGATGAACATCTTTCCTTTGGGCTACAACCAGCCTCAAATGCCGATGCTGACGATTCGGCACTCCGCCGCGGACTTCCAGCGGATGATGGCGCATTGCATCAAGGTCCATTTCCGCCAGCCCAACTACTGGCGCGTAAACGGCGCGCTCTACTTCTCGCTGTTCCAGCCCGCTGAGTTCATCAACCAGCTCGGCGGCGCGGAGAAGGCGAAAGCGGTGCTGGATGCCGCGCGGGCGCAGGTGCGAAAGGCGGGCCTGGGGGAAGTGCATTTCGCGGGGTTCGTGTGGGATGCGGAAACTGCCAGGCTTTGCGAACAGGCCGGCTTCGACAGCCTCACGTCCTACAACTGCGCGGCGGCGGGCCATCTGCCGGATCAGCCAACGGAGGAATACGATCGCATGGCGGCGCGCCACGAGGACATGTGGAAGAGCGGAGACAGCTCGCGCCTGCCGTACAGCCCGGTCGTCACCGCCGGTTGGGACGTTACGCCGCGCTGGGACCCGAAGGCGCCGTGGCCGCCGGCCGTCGACGGTTATCCCTATACGCCTTTGGCCATCAACAACACGCCCGCCAAATTCGGCGCGCTGTGCAGCAAGGCAAGGGCCTTCGCCGAGACCAGCGCCAAGCATCCGCCGGCCGTGACGGTGAACTCGTGGAACGAATGGACCGAGGGCGGCGCCATACTGCCGGGCACGCGCTTCGGTTCCGGCTATCTGGACGAACTCAAGAAGGCCTTTTCGGACTGAGCGCCAGGTTACTGCAAATCTCGGGTGCACGGCGTTTTGCTATGTTCACTGCTATCAGCCAGAGTGGTCGCTGACGAACTCCGGCGGCGATATCACGAGAGAAGTTGAAGCTCTTCAGCCACGGATAGGAGGTTCCCTGATCGGTACGCGCGGCAGGATTACCTCGACAGGGGGAGCGGGCGTCTTCAGAGAACAAGGGTGCCGCTGCCATGCGCCGAGAGCGACACCTCGGTCTGCCGAACCCCCTACCACTCTGGATTCCTGGGATGCTACCATTCAGATAGAGGCGTCTGGCTCGCTCTCCGAAGTCCTAGCTCCGCGCCCCAGTTCGCTGGCCTCCGAAGGTGCATTCCTCAAAGAGATCTTGGGGTTGCGCTACCGTCTTACGTTTGTACCCACTCTCGCGCTCGCTCCGGTGGCCGCCGCGACTGCGGCTTGGTTGCACAATTTCCGACAGTGAACCACACAGCCGGACGGCTCGACTCTCCGTGTGCTCGGCGCTGGCGGGGAGAGAATCATCCGTCCACTCCAATCGTGAGAGGAAGCCCTCGGCGAGACCGTTCAAAGCGAGCTTTCCACCGGATGCGAATGCAGTTCCCGGCCTGGACCGCGCTTCTATGGATCGCCGTCCCCTGTTGTTGGTGAGTCGTAAGAGGAGATAAACCGTGCGCCGTCCCTACCTGCTCTACCTCGTCGCCTCCTTGCTTTTCGCCGTTTCACCGGCCTGGGCAGAGGTGGTTTATGTGGACCAAGCCGCCCCCGGCACGGTCCACGACGGCGCGTCTTGGTCAACGGCGTACCTAACAGTAACGGGTGGCGTGGCTGCCGCCGCTAGTGGCGATGAGGTGTGGGTATCTAGGGGTTTCTATACCGAAGCCCCGATCTCGCCGGGAGCAGGGGTAGCGCTGTACGGCGGATTCACTGGCGGTGAGACACAGCGGGGTCAGAGGAACTTCCGCGCGAACGCGGCGGTGCTGAGCGGAAGTGATGGCGAGGGGGTTATCGTGACCTGCCAGTACCCGAACATCGTCCTAGACGGCTTCACCCTTCAAAATGGCGGTCCCAGCGTTGACGTCACCTCGGGAGCCGCCACGATCGCCAACAACACCATCTATGACAATGGCGTCGGCGTGCTGATCGAGTCTGGCGCGGCGGACATACTTGGCAACAACATCGCCGCTAACAGAGCAGGCGTGGCCATCATGTCGGGCACGGCAACCCTCGCGAACAACACCATCGCCGACAACGGTGAGATGGGCGTCTGTATCCTTGGCCAGGCAACTCTGACAAACAACACGATCTCCGCGAATGGCGAGGATGGCGTGGGGGTCTACTCCAGCACAGCAACCCTGGCCAACAACGTTCTCGCGTTCAATGGCAACTGCGGCTTTCACGTGGAGAGCGGGGCCAGCATTCC
>DASXUL010000027.1:0-28784 GCA_036504855.1 Armatimonadota bacterium
CGGGGGGGCCGCCGGCGCTTGTATGTTAGGATGGAGGGTGTAAGACCACAACGCCCTGGTCGGATAGAGCGCGAGCCGGCGCTGGAGGCAATGACCTCGGTGAGTAGATAGCGCCCCGACCAGAAGCGTCCTTCTCGAATGCGAACAGTATCTTGAGAGTCCGCCAGCGCCGGCGGGATCGCCAGAAACGGGATCCCCCGGCCGCCAGGAACATCTCGTATGTACAAGGCTGCATCATAAGGACGCGCTCAGGAGCAAATGCATGGACGCGTATATCGGAATCGATGTCTCCAAGGACACTCTTGATGTCTGCCTGATGACCGAAGGCTGCAAAGACCGCCTCCGTACCTTCCCAAACAGGAAGTCCGGGTATCGGCAACTCCTCGACTGGGCGAACCGCTACGCCCCCAACGCCGCGATGCGCTTCTGTCTGGAAGCCACCGGCTCCTACAGCGACGGGATCGCCTTCTTCCTTGCGGAAGAAGAACAGTGGGTCAGCGTCATCAACCCCTACAGAGCCAAGCACCACGGCCAGTCAAAGGGGCCTTCCAACAAGACGGACCAAGCGGATGCCCGCCTGCTGGCCGACTTCTGTCGGACCCAGAATCCTTCCCTGTGGCGCCCCGCGGCCCCCGAAGTGAGGCTCCTCACCGCTCTGTCCCGTCGGCTGGAAAGCATCATCGATCTGTTGGGACAGGAGGAGAACCGCGCCAAGGTCCCGAACCTGCAAAAGGAGATCGAGCGGTCTCTGAAGATAACGATCCGCCAGCTCTCCAAAGAGCGGGAACGCATCGAACGACAGATCCGGGACCATATCCGCAAGCACCCCGACCTCAAACGGGACCGTGACCTCCTTCTGAGCATCCCCGGCATCGGCGAGACCACGGCCTGGATCTTCCTCGCGGAACTCCCCGACCCCGCGCAGTTCGAATCCGCCGAAGCGGCCGCCGCGTTCTGCGGGCTCAACCCCCGGCAATTCCGGTCTGGCTCCAGCGTCCACAAGAAGACCCGACTCGCCAAGACCGGCAACGCCCGACTGAGAAAGGCTCTCTACTTCCCGGCCCTGACCGCCGCCAGGCACAACCCCCTCGTCGCCGCCTTCGCCCAGAGGCTCCTCCTGGCTGGCAAACCCGCCATGGTCGTCCTCGGCGCCTCTATGCGAAAACTCCTCATGATCGCCTACGGAGTTCTCAATCACCGCCGCCCCTTCTCTCCATCTGGCTACATTCCAGCCGCTTGACAACACAGTATCTACCGTGCAAATGTTCCGAGTTTCACCGGGCGCCTACTTAGACGGGGGAGAACCAGGCGGGTAGCGAACTTGGGGGGAGGCGGGGTACGCGAGGAGGGGCTGAAGCGATCGGCCTTCAGCCCCTTCTCCGCCGACGCCTCGCGTACCGTCAGAACTGGCCCTGGCGCGCGGGGTGACCATTCCCTGATACTGAATCCGAACGCCATAGTCCATCGCGGCAGGCCCCCAGGCCGGACGAACGTACGCCGTGCGCTGTCGCCGTAAACCGGTTCAGGCCGGTTCCGCATGGCCGGCGATCATGGGACGCTCGGTGGGACCAAACCCAACATTCATCTGCCGGGCGATGGCCACATCATCTCCAGAGAACCGGCAATTGACGGTCTCGATGAAGGGCGTGCGGGTATAGCAGATGGCCATCGTGTATGTGTCGGCGGCCGTCCAGGAGCCGCGCACGGCGCTCTGCCACATGTCCGGCGCGCCTGCCCTCGTATACCCATGAGGCGCAGGCGATAGGCCTTCAACCCAGGTTTCGTGGCCGCTCACAAATGCCTGCTCGCCAGCGTCCTCACGAAACGTAGCCGTGGCGCCTGCCGGCGAGAAGACGAACGTCGCAGACACAAGGTTCAATTCGTTTGGCTCCAACCGGTACGTCCTGCCGGAGACCTGTGGGGCGAGAGCAGTAGTGTAGCAACCCGCCGGCGCGGGAACCGCCAACCCGGCAAGCCGCCGCGGGAGGTCCGGGTCAGCAGGCGCTGTCGAAGCGGGCTGCATCCCCGGAAGCAGGTGGTCCCATGCAGCGGCAAGCGCGGCCTGGAGGTCTACAACGCCGCCGGTCATAACCAGCGCCGCGTCCTGCTCGGGCATCACCACGCAGTACTGCCCGAACGCGCCATCGCCGCGAAACGCATTGTGACGGCAGCGCCAGAACTGATAGCCATATCCCTGCGTCCAGTCGCTCTCGCCTCCGTCCCCGTTCGAGATCTGCTTCGTCGTTGCCTCGCTCACCCAGCCGGCCGGTACAACCTGGCGTGCATTCCAGATTCCCTTCTGCAGGTAGCACTGGCCGAAACGGGCGATGTCCTCCGTGGTCAGGCTGAGGCCCCATCCGCCGGCGTTGATGCCTCTCGGGCAGCTCTCCCAAGTGGGACCCTCGATGCCAAGGGGATCGAACAGGCGCGGCGTGAGATAATCGAGCACCGTATGGCCCGTCAGCGCTTGGACGATGGCCGAACACATGTAAGTCGCGGCGCTATTGTAGACGAACTTGCTGCCCGGAGGGTGTTCCACCGGAAGCGCCAGGAAGGCGCGGACCCAATCGCCGTCCGGCGCAGCCGTGGAGCGGTTGGTCGCATCCTCATCGTGTCCCGTGGACATGGAGAGCAGGTGGCGCACGCGCATCGCCTGCAGATGCTCCGGCACGTTAGGGGGAAGACGATCGGGGAAGAAGGAGACAACGGGGTCGTCCACCGTCAGCAGGCCTTCCGAGACAGCGAGGCCAACAGCCGTGGAGGTGAAGCTCTTGCTCAGCGAGAAGAGGGCGTGCGGGAGGTGCGGCGCATAGGGCGCCCACCATCCCTCCGCCGCAACCTGGCCGTGGCGCAAGAGCATGAAGCTATGCAGCCCGCCAACCTTCGTTTCCAGTGCATTGAGGAACGCCTGAACGGCGGCGGAAGAGATGCCCGCGGCCTCAGGCGACGTTCGCGGGAGACGGGTGACGCGAGATGACATGGTGGATCCTTTCTGACGCTGAGCGCCAAGATAGGGAAAAGTTGTCAGTCGTCAGTATTCAGTCGTCAGTCCTCAGCCATCGGCTGGTGTTCCGTCAACATAGGATGGCTATGTGGGGTTGCCATCCCGAGCGGAGATGTCATGCCGCGGCCACCAGGAGGGATGAAAATGCCGAGCGCTGCGTTCGGCGGCCGTGCAGTCCGAGGCGCGAGACCACGGTCCATCCGCGGGCAAGGCGCGCCTTGCCCCACCAAGTCTGGTATCGCCGACCACCGATCGGTGGACGGCCGGGCCTACCGGGTAGGGCTGGGCTTGCCCTGCCCGCCGACCTCTCACATACAGAAGATGCTCCCTACGGACGCGACCAACTCACAGGACCACCCGAGCGGAGCACTTAAGTGGAGGGATGGGCGACGTTGTTGTGGCCTGTCCAACCGGCGGCCCGCGGTCGTCGTCCCGCTCTCGGGGGCGATACGAGATCGCGAACCAGCATGACCGTTCCGAGAATCGGGGCCCAGACGGCGCATACCGCGCCAACCAGCGCAACCGTCAGACCAACAGCGCCCAGCACACACCAGAGTGCAAACATGGCGGCGCCCTCCTTCCGGCCGGACCCGGCCGCGCGTCTATCGTTTCTCCACCATCATTTTACCCATGCCAGTTGACGCCCAAATGGCGGGACTGTGGACACTTTGTGAACAGTGAGCGGGCGCGTTGAGGCGAGCCAGATCCATCCGCACGCGTTACAGGCCTTCTCGGAGGGCGCCGGCCGGCGCGGAAGAGACACAGCCGAGCCGGCCAGGAAGACGGCTGGAAAAAAAGTGGTTGATATCCGCGCTTTGTGGTATACTAGGTGTACGCGTGGTACGCGTCTACATTGGTTCGTTTCGGTCCCCTGGTTCCCTTTACACTGACCCAGCCCGCACGCACTGCTGTTGAGCGAGACTTACTCTCCGGGCTCACGGTCCTGTCCCCTCACTGGGTTCACGTTCCCTTCCCGTCCGAGTTTGCGACGCACCACCACGCTGTACTCGCCCCTTCAAGGGGGCTCGATCTCGGATTATCCGGGAAGGAAACCAGAAACTATGAGCAAGCGACTTTTCGTGGGAAACCTCTCCTACAACACGCAGGAATCTGACCTGCAGGCGGCCTTCGCGCCGTACGGCGTCTCCGACATTCACATGCCGACCGACAGCATGTCCGGCCGCCCGCGCGGTTTCGCCTTCGTCACCGTGGAAGACAGCCAGGCCCAGGAAGCTATCAGCGCCTGGGAAGGCAAGGACCTCGGCGGCCGCAGCCTGACCGTTAACGAAGCCAAGCCGCGCGAAGAGCGCAGCGGTGGCGGCGGTGGTCGTGGCGGCAGCGGCGGCGGAAGCCGTGGCGGCAGCGGCGGCGGTTACGGCGGCAGCCGAATGGAATACGGCGGCAGCTCCCGCAGTGGCGGCAGCCGCAACAGCGGTTGGTAAGCTGACAGCGACATTCACCGCTCCGTTCCGTGCGGAGCCGGAGCGGTGAACGTTCGCAAGAGAAGGGGCCGGCGCTTTTCGGAGCGCCGGCCCCTTCTCCGTTTTGGGGAGGCGGCATCACCGCATCAGCAGGAGCACGCACTCCCAGAGGATGACGCCGAAGTAGATGAGGTTGGCGGCGGTCATCAGGCTGCGGGCGCGGGAGGGCTTGATGTGGAAGACGGCCTCGGAGATGAGAACCACAATGGCGACGCTGGCGAACTTGAAGAGCACGAAGCCGGACATGCCGTAGTGGTCCATCACGCGGATGCCGACCGGGTTCACTTCGCGGCCGCCGTGGTGGAAGATGTGGCCGGTGAGGAACAGGTCGAAGATATTCAGCAGCAGGAAGCCGCCGTATTCGTCCCCCATCGGCAACGGGCGGGTGGCGCGTTCGCGCAGCCCCAACCCCTTACTCGGTTTCCGCGATCCCATTCGGCAATCCTTTCAGTACGACGAAGCCGGCGAGGGCGATGGCCGCCATGGCCGCGAAGGCCCAGCGGTAGCTTCCGCTGTAGGCCGCCATGGCGCCCAGCGACGGTCCGGCCGTGGAGCTGAGGCACATCACAACGCCCAGCGCGCCCTGCCCGGACGCCCTCAGCGAAGCGGGCAGCCGGTGGCTCATGTAGGTTACGCTTCCGACCATGGACAGGCCATAAGTAACGCTGTGGAACGTCTGCGCCACGAGGCAGAGCCAGGGGCCCGGCGCGACGGCGTAGAGCAGCAGCCGGATGGGCAGCGCGCCGAAGGCCACCATCAGCAGCTTCCGCTCACCATACTTATCGGCGAGCCGGCCGGCCAGGAAGATGAACGGGATCTCGGCCACGGCGCTGATGACGAACGCCAGGCTAACCGTCGGCCGCCCGGCGCCCATCTGCTTCAGGAACAGGCTCAGGAACGCGTTGATGGACTGGAGGCCCGTCCAGAATAGCGCCAGGGCCACCAGGAAGCGTCCCACCTCCGGCGCGCGGGCCACCGTCTTCAGCGCGGTGAACGGGCCCAGGCGCAGCCGGTGAACTCCGGCAGCCGGCGTTGCGAGAAGCGCAAAGCAGGCCGCCGCCGCGTATCCCGCCGCGACCACCAGGAAGATGGGCGCCGCCCATGGCAGGGCCTTCATCGGGCGCATATCGGTCATGAACGCCACGCGACCGGCGAGCAGGAGGCAAAGCACCCAACCGATGGAGCCGGCCATGCGCAGGCGCCCATAGGTGGAGGCCATACGGGTTCCGGCCGCCCAATCGGCCACCATCGCCTGCACGAGGGCATTCCCGCTGTTGAACGCCGCGCTGATGGCCAGCGTCACGACAAACAGCGCCCAGAAACTCTGCCACACCGGGTAGACCGCCATCAGCAGCGCCGCGCCGATGAACAGCCCGAACACGATGTCCTTACGGCGTCCGCCGCGGTCCGACAAGTAACCGATCGGCCCCTGCGCCAGAAGCCCGCCGAGGCCCTGCGCGGTGAGCAGCGCGCCGAGCGCGAGGCGCCCGAAGCCGAGCGACTTCCAGTAAAGCGGAAGGTACGGCGTGGCGATGGCCAGGCCCACCAGGCTGAAGAAGTAGTAACCGGCCACCGCGGCCGCCGTGCGCCGGTCCTCGCGCGGCGCGCGGGCGTCTAGGGTTTGTTCCACCATATGGGGTTATCGTGGCCGCGCGAAGGGCGGAACAAACAAGCGACCATTCATGGCCGCGACGATGGCCGCATGTGCCGCAAGGCTTCCCTCCGCCCTCGTATGTTCGCCATCATGAGGAAAACGGGCGGTGGCCGCCGCCCGGCAAAACAGGAGCTTTTCGTTTTGAGCAATCAGGAACTACGCATCGGCGTCATCGGAGTGGGCGGGCGCGGCGGGCTCGCCGCCAACGCCCACAAGCCCGATGAGGGCGTGCGCCTCGTGGCCGGCGCCGACGTTTCGGACGCCGCCCTTAACACCTTCCGCGAGAAGTACGGCCCCGAGACGTTCACAAGCCACGATTACCGCGACGTGATTTCCAGGCCCGATATCGACGCCGTTTTCGTCACCTCCCCGGACTTCCTCCATGAGGAACACGCCGTGGCGGCGCTGGAGGCCGGCAAGGACGTGTACCTCGAGAAGCCGATGTCCATCACCATTGAGGGGTGCGATCACATCCTCGAAACCGCCGTGCGCCTCGGCCGCAAGCTGTACCTTGGCCACAACATGCGGCACTTCGCCACCGTGCGCAAGATGAAAGAACTCATCGACGCCGGGAAGATTGGCGAGGTGAAGGCGGGATGGTGCCGCCACTTCGTTTGCTACGGAGGCGACGCCTACTTCAAGGACTGGCACGCGGACCGCACAAAGTCGACCGGCCTGCTGCTACAGAAGGGCGCGCACGACATCGACATCCTTCACTGGCTGTTGGGCGGCTACACCACGCGCGTTACCGCCATGGGCGGCCTCACGGTTTACAACCAGATCACGGATCGCCACGCTCCGGAAGAGCGGGGGGACGCCACGTGGTCGTTCGACAACTGGCCGCCGCTGTCGCTGAAGGGCCTGAACCCGGTGATCGACGTTGAGGACATCAGCATGATGCTGATGCATCTCGACAACGGCGCCTACGCCAGCTACCAGCAGTGCCACTTCGCGCCGGACGGCTGGCGCAACTACACCATCATCGGCACCGAGGGCCGCCTGGAAAACTTCGGGGACGCCAACGGCGAGCTGATCATCCGCCTGTGGAACAAGCGCCATCACTTCGAGGCGAAGGGCGACAAGGAATACCCCATCGTGGAGGAATCCGGCTCGCACGGCGGCTCCGACGCGCGCATCGTGGACGAGTTCATCCGCTATCTGCGCGAGGGCGGAAAGACGGACACGTCCCCCATCGCCGCCCGCTACTCGGTGGCGGCCGGCGTGAAGGCCACCGAGAGCATCCGCTCCGACAGCCAGCCCATGGACGTGCCGCCCGCCCCCGCGGACGCGGTGAAGTACTTCGGATAGTCGTCAGTTGTCAGTCATCAGTTTTCAGTTCGGATGCCCTCTATCCATGCGGTTGGTTGCCGCGCGGCTGATAGGCCCTTGGGACTGATTACTGATGACTGACGACTGATGACTATCGTCCTTCCCGTGCTATCATTGATGCTGCGTCGATTGAGCAGGCAATGGGCGTGCCGCGATAGAGATCATGGAACCTGATTCAGAGAAGGAGGAACCCATGAGCGATAAACAAGAGACGCAAGAAACGCCAGAGACGCCGGAGGCGGCGCCGATGAACCGCGCCGAACGGCGCCACCTGGCGAAGCAGGGCGGCTCCCCCGACAAGCTGCACGACTTCCGCAACCAGCAACGCAGCTCGCCGGCCCAGAACGTTGGCCCCATCCCGGCGCCCGTTAAGCGAGGCGCCGTTCACCGCAAGACCGGCAGCTAGCCCGGCGCCAGCGGCGCCATCTCACGCTCCGGCCCGAACTCCCTGGGGAGTTCGGGCCGGAATGCTGTTTGCCGGTGCATCCGGATCCATTTGCCGAGGCTTCCCCATAGCATGGCCATGATTTCGCTCTGGGACACCCTGCACGACGCCACGCTCATATCCGCCGCCGCCGGCCCGCGCGCCGGCGACTTCACGCGGATTCGCTGACCATCCAGCGCGAGGATGGCTTCGCCATCTCGTTGGAAGCGTCGGTCGGCATCGGCGAAGCGTATTGGGCGGCGTGGGCGGCGCGCGCGCAGTTCAGACGCATGGCCAGCGACCCTGTTTGACCGAGCGGCGGCGCCGATCGCCCGCGCGCGCCCATCAACCGCCCGAGGCGCGTCATATCAGCGTCGGCATCGTCACACAACGTCCATACAGCCGTCACGAACCTGCAACATCCCGATCGTCTAACTCAACATAGGGCAAACGAAGAGCCCGGTTGAGAGGGGGTGAGCGGCCATGCCAGACAGCACGGTGATGCGGCGAGGGACGGTGTTAGAGCCGTTGGTGGCGGCGCGGACTGAGGAGCGGCTATGCGTGTTGTTGAACGACGCGACGGCCCCTCGCATCCGGCTTTGCATCGCGCGCCGGGATGCGGCCGGCCGCATCCAGCTAACGGAGCAGGAGTTCACCCTCGGCCGCGACGCCCTGGACGCCCTCCGCCCCGTTTCCGGCGAGATGGTGGACGTGTGACGTAATGCGCGCCGCAATTGAACTCGGCAGAGGGCGACCATCGCGACCCGAACCTGAGCGCGCGGCTCGCCGAGTGTTCGCTAGTGCGCGCGCCGCTGGTGTTCGAAGCAGAGGACCTGGCCGGCGAAACGGTCCGGGTGGTCGTCGCAATACTGGCGCACTTTGTCGGAGACCGGTTTGCCGCACGTCGCGCAGACCGCTTGCGCGGCGGCGCCCGGCGGCGGCGAATCCAGCGAAACAGCCATTGCGGCGCTTGAATGAGCGGTCACCGCGGGCGGGTTCGCCGCCGGCTCATGGCGCATCTCCAGGCGCGCCGCGATGAGGTCCTCGCGGCTCCAGAGGCGAACCCCGTTGGCGCGAGCCAACTCCCGCGCCTGCTGGGTGTAGGAGCTATTGGTGACGACCATCGCCTCCGAACACCCGTATTTCCCCTTGGCGGCGACGACCTCCTGAACGGCCTTGAGGCCGACCTTCCTGTTCCAGCGCTTGGCCTGCACCACGGTTCGCACGCCGTCCTTCGACAGCACGACGTCGCCCCCATAGTCGCCGATGTATGGCGTGCGCTCCACGCGGTAGCCGAGGCGCTGAAACATCACCTCGACGAACTTCTCGAAGTCCAGGCCGGACATGCGGTCCACCTGGTCCATGCCGGCCGCGGCGAGACGCCGGCGCTCCAGCCAATGGAACAGCCACTTGAGGAGGGGGACTGCCAAGACGATAGCAATGGCCAGCCGCCCCGCGGGAGTGGTCACGAAAGAGCGTACGGTTTGCAGGAATGCATCGAACAGGATCTTGGCGAAGTCTGGAGATTGGGTTTGCATAGCCCCCTACCCCCCGCGGATATCGCGCCCAAGCCCGTCCGTGACCCGCAGACGGGGCTGGCGTAGGCGGTTGTTTGGCTTCCCCCATCATACCACACGAGCAATCCGGCGCCAACCCCCTTCGAGGAGTCATCCGTATGGAGTTGCATCGATTCATCGCGCGCGGAACGGCTCGCCTATCGCCGGCGCCTCGGGCGCAAGCGGCCGGCGGATATCCCTTAGCGCTCTGTCCGGAGGAAACGGTCAGTCAGCCCCTCGCGGGTCTCGTGAGGGACCTATACCCGATGAAAGGTAGGGGGCGGACACGGCAAGCCGTGTCCCTACAGTTCGGTGTCCCCGTCCACCGTTCGGTGGATGGAACCAGTGACGCGTATGGACTCGGCTTGGCGTGTCCGCCCCCTTCTTCTGGGAATCAGAGGCTTCTCATGGGGTCGGCCAACCCCCAGTTTCGCCCTCACAGAGATCGCCCAGCCGGCTGGCTAGGCCCAGCGAGGCGGCTGTTTCCGGCGGCGGGACCCCGGCGCTCCGCGGGCGCTGAGCCCCGATCCTTCTTCCCATTCGCCCGCCGCATCCGCCGCCGGAAGAGGACCGCAGGATGCATGTGGCGCGCTTTTTGCTCCACAATAATAAGCAAGCTGGCGTAATGCCATCCTCGCCGCCTCGCTCAAGCCATCCGCCAACCGAGCCGAAAAGGATGACGCATGTATGCCCACGTCGGACCCTTCTCCGGCCCTTACTTCCACCACGTCCGGTGCGCGCTTTCGGACTGCTATCCCAACACTACTAACGTCTTGAGGCACTCTATGAATCTCTCTTCCCGGTTGCTCCGCGCCGGCCTGGTACTCCTGGCCGCCGCGAGCGTTGGCGGCGCCTCCCGCGCCGCCGTCACCATGGTCCTGGCCAGTGTGGCCCTGGACCCCACCAAGCCCACCGCCACCACGAGCTGCTACGTGATGGAGAACGACTACCTCAAGGTGGTCGTCCACGCTACGAACGGCAAGGTCTACTTCGTCTACAAGAAGACCGCCCCTAGCGCCAACGTTACGCAATCCAGCTACGGTTACCCCACGCTGGATCGCGTGAACCAGGCGGGAACCAGCGGAACCGTGACTCTCACGGCCAACCCGGATGCCGATGACGGCCCCGCGAAGCAGTCGCTAAAGGTCGCCGAAACCATCAACGCCGGAACCGGTCTACCGTCGTTCAGCGTCACGAAGATCCTGCGCCTGCGGGATGCCTCCAAGTACCTGGAGGAGGCGTTCAGCTTCGCCAATTCGAGCGCCACGGCATGGACGCCCGTGGACCCCAGCAACGGCGCGGAATCGATTTTCTACGCCACGCCCGCCGGCACAACGCCGTACCCGGACCTCGTCACCGCCAAGAGCGCCGCCGGCCTCGAACTGCCTCAGGCCAATACCTGGTGGGGCTCCGCCCCCGCCGGAACCGCGCCGCGCCCGGAGCTCACCGAAGGCTGGATGGCCTTCTCCAACCCGTCCGGCGTCACGAACGCCATCACGTGGGACCTGGCCGCACAAAAAGCCTTCAGCCAGAACGGCGTTTCGGTGAACAAGCTCTACTTCGGCAGCGACCGTTTCCAGGTGGAGCCGCTGTTCAACAGCATCCCCGGCGCCGCCACGCTGAACTACAAGCAGTACTACATCGTGGATGACGGAATCCCCGTGGTGTCCTACGCCGCGCCGGAATCCGTGATGGGCGGCATCACCATCGACAACAATCAGCCCGCCTCCGGAGCGCCGTTCACCGCAACCATTCTGCTGAACAGCACCGCTTCCACGGATGCCTCCTACGACGTGATCAACTTCGGGCTGGAAGACGCGAGCCACGGCCCCGCCGCACCCGCGCCGGACATCCACGGCATCGCCGTGCCCGCGAACGCGCACGTTACCGCCGGCTCTAACACGTTCACCCCGCCCGCCGGGTTTACCGGAGTCTTCACGGTGCGGGCCGACGTATTGAAGGACGGGTTCCCGGTAACCACCCTCCGCAGCACGCCGATCACCATCTCCGCCGGATCCACCTTCGCCTACAAGAACGGCTACGTTGCGCTGGACAAGGCGAACAACCCGACGATGGATGACAAGTACATCGGGCTCACCGCCGGTCAGGAGCGCGGCATCGCCGTGCGGCCGGCGAAGGGCACGGACCCCGTCATCATCTACAACGCGCGCGGCGGCGTGAGCACCGGTGACGCGCACGGCGCGGACTCCAACGCCACCGCAGCCATCGCCGCGGTAAAGCTAACCCCCTACAACGGCTCCAACTACACAGACACGGGTCTCATCCTTTCCGCCACCCAGACGAGCGCGGACAAGTCGCAGCAGATCACCTGGGTTCAGGACCTCACCTACGATGCCGTCACCGACAAGGTTTGGCTGTGGAGCGGCCTGAACTTCGGCACGGCCGCCGCCCCGCTCGCCAGCGTGTTCACCATTGACGGCGGCGTCGTGGGCGGCTCGCCGAACGGCGGAGACCCCACCAAGATCAACAACGCCGCCAACTGGCGCTTCACCACTCCCCCGCTCCTCGGCCTGACGAAGGACGACGGCAGCTCCGCCACGCCAAACAGCACGCGCGGCATCGGCGTCCGCACCGTCGGGAACGTCAGCACCGTCTACCTGGCGGGCGGCAACCACCTGCAAGTGTGGAAGTACGATTGGGCCAACCAGACGGCCTACATCGAATACGCCACCAAGGTGATCCCCGCCGTTGACACGGTGGATGTGCGCACGCTCGGCCTCGGCCGCAAAGACGGCAACGGCATCAACGGCGTGGCCGTGGACGCCGCCGGCAATTGCTACGTGGGCCAGCAGAACGCTAACTACGGACGCGTTTGGCGCTTCCCCGGTTCCCGCCCGGCCGACGTTGCCGAAGGGACCCTCCTGGACGTGGATGACCGCGCCATGGGCGGCAACAACGGCGGAACCACCACGTCCGCCAACGTGGGAATCCCCGTGGTGATCCGCGAGCCCGCCGGCCTCCAGACGCCGTACGGCTGGCAGACCAACTACAGCAGCATCCAGAACACCGAGTGGTTCACCGACGGCGTGAACCAGGGTCTGTTCGTTTCCTACAACGGCGCCTCCGTGTATGGCAAGGCCATCGCCCGCGCCGTCCTCACTCCGCTGAACCCCACAGCCGCGGACCCGCTTGTGGGCACGGCGAACGGGGGCCCGTACATCGACGCCACCGTGGAAGACACCTTCGGCAACGGCGCTTACCACGCTGATACTTCCATGCAGGACTCCGTGCTGCGCACCCTCACCGACCTCAGCGGCGGCCAGGGCACTCAGCCGAACGCTGCCTCCAACGGACTGCTCTACACCCAGGCGATGACCGACGCCAACGGCCTCTTCAACGGCCAGTTGTTCGTCAACGCCGCCGTGCAGGACCTCTCGAAGAACCAGGGCCGCTCTACCTACGCCTACCTGGACATCGCCGCGGCTCCGATGAACCCCGCTCTGCCCACCATCGGCATCTCCAACCCGGAGGTGATCTGTTCCACCAGTTCTCAAAGCGTGCTGGCCCGCTGGACCACCAGCGTGCCCGCCACCCAGCGCGCCCAGGCCGGCCCCTTCGTTCCCCAGGGCGTGGGCTCCAGCGACCTGGTGAACGTGCCGGACGCCAACGGCAATTACGCCCTCAACACCCAGCATGAGGGCATCGTGGGCAGCGTTTCCGTGCTGCCCGGCCAGCCCTTCGTGGGCGGCGTGCTCGCATGGGCGCCGGGTTACCAGACTACCAGCAAGGACGCCCCATTCTCCTCCGACATGAAGGTGCGCGCCTACTCCACCACGCAGTCGTCCCCGGTTGTTTGGAACAACGTCACGTACTTCGGCGCCGCCGACGGCAAGCTGTACGCAATGGACAATGCCACCGGCCTGGCGCCCGCCGGCTTCCCCTACGACGCCATGGCCGGCTCGCCGAAATCCGTGAGCGGCATCTACAGCCGTCCGGCCCTCTACTTCCTGAACGGCGAAACCCAGCCCACCATCTTCTTCACCACGCTGGACTGCAAAATGCACGCCGTGAACCTGGACGGCTCGCGCCGCTGGTTCTGCGATCTCACCAAGGCCGGCTGGTCAACGGGCTACACCGCCTTCGGCTTCGCTTCTTCATCGACACCCGCCCTCATCCACCTGGATGCCGGCGACTTCATCTTCGTGGGCGGCATCGGCAAGAAGGCCGCCGCAGACACCGAATCGCGCCTGATCAAGGTGGATGCCCTAACGGGCGCCATCGTGGCCACATCGCCGGTGCTGGGCAAGTCGACCACGGTCCTCGTGTCCATCTCCAGCCCGGCGATTGCCGCCGGCAAGGTCTGCGTAGGCATCAGCAACCCGTACACCGGCCTCGGCCCGGTGGTAACGCTCAACACCGACTTCACGCCATCCGTCTCGGCCGGCCCCACCAGCGAAACCGCCAATGGCTCCCCCTACATCATGCAGAACGCCAGCGGCGCCCCGGTGCTCTACCTGGGAAGCAGCGTGGGCAAGGTCTATGCCCTGAACCTGAACACGGCCGCCCCGGTGGCCGGGTTCGGCGCTAGCGGCATGGTGCAACTGCCGAACCCGTCCGCCGCGCAGAGCAACCTGTTCGGCTGGGCCGGCAAGGTGTACATCGCCAACTCCAGCAACAACGTGTTCGCTCTGGACGCCGCCACCGGCGCCGGAGCGGGACCCGGCGGGTCCCCGTTGTTCCTCCAAACCGTCACCGTGGGCAGCATCCCCGGCCTGGTGGTTGACCCGCGCGCCAACAACGGCGCGGGCGCCCTCTACGCCGGCAGCAGCGACGGCTACCTCTACGCCGTGCCGCTGGACAACCCAGCCGCCTACCACTCCTACACGATGCTGGACGGCACGTCGGCCAGCCCGGCGGTTGATCCCGCCACGCATCGCGTGTTCCTCACCGCCGTGGACGGTAACCTGTACCGCTTCCCCGGCCTATAGGGGCGAATCCGCCCGTCGCGCATGCGAAGCATCGCCCCGGCTGTACCAACAGCCGGGGCGATGCTTCGTGAGCGCGCGAGGCTCTCAGCGGGCGGCGGCCATTCGGGCGATGGCAACCGCGTCTTCCAGGGTGAGGCGGCCGTCGGCAACGACGTCGCCGCGGGCGAACTGGGGGGCGGCGGCCGCATCGAGGCCGCCGACGAGGCGCAGCGCCAGCGCCGCATCCCGCAGGTCCACCGCGCCGTCTCCGTTGATGTCGCCCAATGTTCCGAGGACCAGCGCCTTCAACGGCGCCAGCAGGGCGCCGAAATCGACCGAACCGAGGCCCGTCACGTAGTCCCAACCCGCCGCGCAGACGTAGTCGCCGTTCGTGCCCGCGACGATATCGTGGAAGGGCGCGCCGGCGTTGACGTTGCGGTAGACCTGGTACAGGAAGGGCGGGGCGAAGAAGGCCTTTCCTATGGCCTGCTCCAGCAGGACCATCCCGCTGGCGAATTGCGGCGCCGAGGCGCTGGTTCCGCCGTTCAGCCAGAACCAGCCCGGCTGGTCGGTAATCGGCGCGAGGTAGCCGGTGTTTACGTCGGCGTCCAGCGATACGTCCGGGACCTGGCGCTTCCCGTTGCTGCTCGGGTTGCTTACCCCCAAGCCGGCTTGCCACTCCGGCCGGTTGAAGTAGGCGCTCAAGCCCCCGCCGCTGCCGTTCGGGGGGATGGCGGAGCCCCACCCCGTTTCGCCGGCGTAGTCATCCGAACTCGTGGCCGTGAGCGTCGTTCCGCCGACCGCCACGATATACGGGTCCGACGCGGAGTAACAGACGGTGAAGATGCCGCCGGGGCGCGATCCCTCATCTCCGCTGGCCTGAAAGATGCTCAGCCCTTCCGAAGCGGCCTGGGCGAACACCTGATGGCTGGCATCCAGGGAAGCGACGTTGTCCGGCAGGTAGGAGCTTTCGTTCATGCCCCAGCTACACGTCATCACCTTCACGGCGGTCTGGTTGGCGAACTGGACGTACATGTTGAAGCAACCAGCCGAGGCGTTCCGGGCCAGCCAGACCTGGACGTTGGCGCCGGGCATGGCGCCCAGGCAGATCTCCGTATCCAGATCGGCCTCGCCGCCCACCTCGGAGGCGCCGAAAGTCCCGTCGCCGTTATCAATGGGCACGCGGGTGATATGCGAAACGTCGTAGACGCCGCCCGGCGGGTTGGCATAGTCATTCACATGGGCGGCATAGTAGGCCAGGTTCGCGTCGCTGTAATCGCACAGCGAGTAGATGGCGATGGCCTGGCCGGCGCCGTTGAAGCCAGCGTCGTGGAGCGCGCGCAGGTTGTAGATGCGGCTGATGGCCCTCGGCGTGAAGGGAGGGTTTCCTCCGTCGAAGCTGTGCAAGCGGAGCGCGTTCGTGAGGCCCTCAACGGAGAGCAGTTCCGCGCCGAGGCTGGCGGGCAGGCTTGGCGTCCGGTCGTTGGCGAAGGCCTCGCGCCCATCCCATTGGTAGCGGTTCAAGCGCACGTCGAAGGCGCGCTCCATCTGGCTCGCCGTGCCGTGCGCGAGTATGCAGAGGCGGCTTGGGGACGCTTGAGTCACCTGAAGGCCCTCGAGGCGCAGGTAGTCGGTTAGCGCCTGGCAATCCGCCTCGGAGGCTCCGAACCGGCGGCCGAACTCCTCGGGGGTGAGGTATCTCAGGTACTCGGGAGAGGCAGGATCGCCCTGAGCCGCAATGAGGCGACTCAGGCCGGCCGGGTTCCGCGCGGCGAGGACGACGGCGACCCCCAGCCGGGTTTCGCCGGGGAGACGGCCCAGAAGCGGAGCGCGCGATAGGCCGGGAAGGACCTGGGGATGCCCCGTGCGCCGCGAAAGCGCGGCGCCCGCGACGTTGAATGGGAGAGCCAGCAGCGCCCAGACCGCCGCACACGCGATAGCCAGCCGTTTCATCGCCTGCCCCCTTCATCGGAAAGCAGCCCAGACCTGGCAGTCATTCTAGCGGGCGCGCGGCCTGGCGTCCATGGCGCGCCCGATTACGGAAATGCCCGATTGCGCTCGGCGGACGCCGCGGAGCGCGGTGTCAGCTATCGACCTTTGTGATCGTCACGTCGAAGTAGTCTGCGACGTAGGCGCCGCGATCGCGGACGATTTCGCCGTTGCGGACGGCCTTGCGAAGCGCCTTTTCCGGGCTGTCCGTGAGGCCGAGGAGGCGTTCCTTCTTGCCGAGGGCCATGCGGCGTGAAGTCGCGGCCCAGCGGCCGATGTCGTCGGGGCTGTCTTGTTGGCGGAACTCGGCGTCCAGAGTGACCGTGCCGTCCTCGTTTGAGATCGGGGTCACGTCCATTTGGAGATCACCGGTGGCCATCTTCGCGGGAACGCCGTCCAGCAAGCTCAAGAGCGGCGCTAGGATGGTTCGCTCGGCGGCCTTTCCGTCCGCATCCACGACGCAGTGGATGACCTCAACCTTGATGGCGTACTGGGCGCACGGAACGTCCAGCGCGGCGATGGCCGTTTTCGCTCGCGCCACCTGATCCTCGGTCCCCCGGAGGATGACCTCGGGGTTGGAGGTCGGGGACACGACGACGCCATCCAACTCGTGGTGGGACTTCAGTCGGTTCTGGAGGCCGGCGGCGTCGATGTAGCGCAGGCGATAGGCCTCATCGGCCCGGGCGGGGAAGACAGCCATCGCGGCGACGGCGAGGCAGAGCAGAGCGCATTTCATAGGATGGGGGTCTCCTTGCGAAAGGTATTCGGGATCTCCGGTTTTGGACGCATCTCGAGCAGGCGTTGTTCCCGGCGAATCGCCCACGGCGGGCGTTCACCAAGACGGCGGCCCGAACCGTTTCGCCGTGAGGCTAGAACTCATTCGCTTCGGGGTACGGCGGGAACGTGTTGCCCTGGGCGCTCCCGCACTCCGACCACGCGCACTCCGGGACTCCGTCCCACTGCCATTGTCCTCGCACGCGGTGGAATGTGTAGAGGACTCCCGACTCGCCGCGCGCCCCCATGCCGGTACAGGGGAGCACCGCGTACACCACCGGCGCGGGCGCCACACGGAGCACGCGGACGATGCGCGGACTGACGACCAGGCCGTAGTCCTCGGTCATGGCCCGATTGAGGGCGGGCCGGAGCGTGGGGAGGAACGCGGCCGTTTGCAGGGCCACCGCCGCGTATGGGATAAGGGGAATCAGGAAGAGGGCTACGGCAAGGCGATACGGAGGGCGCCGGCGCGGGCCTCGCCGAGGATCGCCGGCCCACAACCTCTCGCGCCGCCGTCGCTCCAGGATGACGCTGCCCAGCGCCAGCCCGGCCGATACATACGCGACGACGAAATAGACGACCATCCAGAACATCGCTCGTGCGCCTCCCTGCTTCTACCAGGAGAACGGGGGCGCGGGCTCGATGTCACCCCAAGACGACGCATCCCCACAGCAAGGCCCGATGAGAGCCGTCAGGGAGCGCCCCGGCTGAGTTCGCGGAGATCCGCCAGGACCGCGCCGCAGATGGAGGGCAGAGACCGGCCGAACCGGAAGGCGCGCGCCAACGCCAAGAGTGACCATCAGGGGAAGCCCGTCGCTCGGAGGGTCGGCGGGCGCGACGGGGGCCTTCCGTGACCAGAGCCGCCCTTCTCGGGCGATGCAGGTCCAGTCGATAGCGGATGCGCAAGCATCCTGGAAGGGCGAGGCGGAAGGACGGTTGCGCGGGAAAGCCGGGGTCGAGGCAGATCCCGTCGAGCAGGGCGCGGGCGACGAGGCCGCGCAGCGGTCCGACGGAAAGAGTCCGATGGGGAGCGGCCACGAAGCGGGACGTCCAGCGCGCGCCAAGCGCCCGGAAGGGATACCCCCTGAGGGCGATCACGGCCTGGGATGCAAACGCCACGAACAGCAGGGCATTGCCCGCAAGCCCAAGGGGCCAGTGGGGGCCGGTGGCGCCGGGCGCGGGGGTTGCCGCATTCCAGGCGCCCGCGCCAGTGAGGGCGACGCAAACCGCCAAGAGAACAAGGTTAGGCCTCGGCACGAACCGCACAGACGCCTCCGCCTGCCACTGTAGCGAGCAGCCGTCGAAATGCAAAGAAGCCCCGTTCCCGAAGGAAAGGGGCGCGAGCCGGATGTTGCGTGACCGTCGCCAAGGCGACGTCGCGTGTCTGATCTGGTGGGCGGTACAGGATTTGAACCTGTGACCTCTTCCGTGTCAAGGAAAATCCCAGATGCTCGAATTTGCGTTCGATTTCCGCCGATTTTGAGCGTGAAATTCGCCTGGCAAGCTGCCCTGGGTGTCAGACGGGAAGCTGTGCTTTCAGGGCACGTCTTTCGAGCGTGCCAGAGGCCGAAATCGCCTCCTCCCACATCTTACCGCTGTCCTCAGTATATCCCGTCATTCCCGTCTCCTACGACCCGCCGGCCCCGGATTTCACCGCCCGGGTCCGGTCGTTCATCTGTTCCAGTGCCATCCTATATGTCAGGGACCGGGTCAGTTGCCCGGCCCGGTCCCCTCTCCCTGGCTGCCCAACCAGGAATCGGCACGCTGTTGCCGGAAGCATTCCACCCGCTCGTTGTAGAGCGCCGCGAGCCGCACGGCGGCCGTCCACGGCGCGCCCCTGCGCTCGATCTCGCGCAGGTACCCGACGCTCCACCGAAGCCTTCGCGCCGCCTGTTCCAGGGTCATCCCCGCCCGCAGCCGCGCCGCCTTCGCTCCGGTCATCCCGCCGCCTCCGCCCATCCCGGGGAGGTTCGATTCCGATCTCGTCTCACCTGCATTGGCCTCACCACATGCGGCCACCGGGCTCGCGCTCCCCGTGGTCGATTTCGGGACCTCACCCAGCGTGGCCTGGCAACCGCCTGCCTCCGTATACTTGCCGTACGAGCCGTGGGAAAATGTCGTGCCGGCCGGTGATCGCGAGACCTGACGCCCGCGTCTTTCGTCGGCGTCCCCACGGACTCCAGAATACTCCCTCGGACGCTGTACGAAATGGCAAAAACCGTGGATACTTCCGACGAAAGCGTGGGAATCGACTCCAGGGGCTCGGACGGCTCCCTGCCCCCGCTGGATGTCTATCTCCTCGGCCGCTTCGAGGTGCGTCGCGACGGTTACCCCGTTCCCGAACTGGAGGGCGAACGCGTCCTGCAGGGCCTTCTCGCCGCCACGGGCGCCGTGAGGCCGGACGGAATCTTGACGAGCGACCTCAGCAAAATGGTGCTTGGGCAGGAGACCACAGATCATTTCCGAGGCTATCGCAGGAGCCTGAAGCAGAAGCTGGGAGGAGATTATTTCGCCCAGGTCACGGGCAAGAGCGTTCGGTTGCGCTGCGTGCGCGTGGATCTCTGGGAATGGGAAGATCTTGTGCGCTCCAGAGACGCAGGGCGGGCACCAGAGATCTCCGGTGCCCTGGCCAGATATCGGGAGGCGCTGGGGACCTGGAACGACCCGTGGGTCACTGACCTGCGGGCTCGCCTGGACCAGGAGCGCCACGCGGCCGCACTGTGGCTGGCCGACCTGGCCGAGGCAGCCGGCGACCTTGTCGGCCAAGTGCGCTACCTCGAGGCCGGCGCAGACCTCGAACCTGCCTGTGGCAGGGCCGCCCGGTTCCGCTTGCTGGATCTCTACGACGAACTGGGCGCGTACGAAAAAGGCCATGAGATCGGCCTCGCCCTACAGGCCGAAGGCGGAGACGCCATACCCTCCGCCGTGATCAAGCTGCTCCGCAATATCGCTTCGAAGTGGGAACGACGAAGGCGTGGGCTTACCGGCGTGGGGCTGCCGTGGCGGCGTCCGGACCTGATTGGCCGGGAGGTGGATTTGATCGCGCTTGTGGAAAAGCTGCGCCGGAACGCTCTCGTGACACTCACAGGGCCGGCCAGGGTCGGCAAGACCGCCCTGGCCGCACTGGTTGCGATCGACACGTGGCCGAACTATGCCGGGGGAGCCCGCATCGTGGACCTGTCCCCCATGGAGCCTGGCATGAGCATTGACTCGGACGTAGAGCGCTTGGCCCGGGAACTGGCTTCCCGATTTTCCGTCCGTGTGCCGCCGGACGAGGATCCACTGCCACACCTGATCGCGGCTCTCCACGGCATGGACGTGCTCCTCGTGCTCGATGGCTGTGAGCCTCTTGTTGGCGCCTGCCGACGGCTCGTTGACGCACTCCTGCGGTGCGAAGGACTGAAAATCCTCGCGACGAGTCAGATCGCCCTGAGCCTATCGGACGCCCGGCACGACCTCGACCCGCTCCCGCTGCCACCGGACTATGCCTGGGAAGACCTGGCTTACTTCCGACGATGGCCGGTGGTGCGCCTCTTTCTGCGGGAAGCGCACGACCTCGTTCTCACGGCAGTCAACGCCCGCGGCGTCGATGCCGTCTGCCGTTCGTGCAACGGCATCCCCGGAGAGATACAGATCGCGGCCGGCGCGCTGCGGGGTGTCGGATCGCCGGAAGAGCTGAGCATTCTGATCGATGCCCTCTGCGACATCAGTGGACGGCCGCCGTCCCTGGTGCGACCGGTCCATGTTTGGAAGACAATGGACTGGAGGTATGAACGGCTTTCCGATGCGGAGCGCAGCGTTCTCCAACGGCTGTCGGTGTTCCGTGGCGGATGGGATATGGAAGCCGGTGCCAGCGTCTGCTCTGACCGGACGGTCGATCGTCAAACGGTCATCCGCTGCCTCGTCGAACTCTGGAGCAAATCCCTGATAGTCGGCGAAGCGGACCGTAATCGTCGCATGCGGTACGGACTGCTTTCCTCGGTGCAATCCTACGCCGCCCACCGGCTCGGTGAAACGTCGCCGGAGTTTCTGGAGACCCGGAACCGCCATCGCGCGAGCCTTCACGACCTTGTCGGCACGGCGGCTCCGCACCTGTCCGGTCCGGATCAGACGCTATGGCTCCTTCGCCTAGATGTCGAATACGAAAATGTGCTCGCCGCTCTCGACTGGTACGAGGAGCGGGATGACGACCTGGACGGGTGGCTCACGTGCGCCGGAGGGCTAACCCTTTATTGGGCGTCGCGCGGGCTTTACCGCGAGGGACAACGGCGCCTGCTGGCAGCGGCCGATGCGGCACGGAAGCAGGGAGGCCATCCGGCCCTGCCCATGACGCTCTACCAGGCCGGGGCGCTGGCCGTTCGACAGCACCGCATGGAGGAGGCGCTCGCGCTCGCGACCGAAGCGTATATTAGCTCCGAGGCATCCGATCATCTCGCCGTCCGCCTGAGGGCCGCGTCCCTCCTCGGCTTTGTGTACGAGGGGCGTGGCGAGTTCAGGCAGGCGTTTTCGTACTTCAACCGGGCCCTACCCATCGCGTTCGCGCTGAACGAACGAAATGGCGCCGCTTCGATACTCGCGAACAAAGCGTATAGTCTGGGCAAGCTCGGGAAGACGAAGCGCGCCCTGGAGCTCTTCGACCAATCGTTGGAGAACTGGCGAGCCGGCGGGGACCGCCACGGAGAAGCGCTGACCCTCACCCGGCGGGCGATCTTCCTCGCGTCCGCCCATCACCCTCAGGCCAAGCGGGACGTGACGGACAGCCTTGCCATTTACCGCGAACTCGGAGCCACGCGCCAGTACGCGTATCCCCTCCGCGTGCTGATCCGCCTCGAAGCGGAAAAGGGCCATTTGCGCAGCGCTGCCATCCTCCTCGGCGCCATGCAGACCCTCCGGGGCGATCCTTTCACCACGAGCGAGCTGGAAGAGCGCCTTTCTGAACCATTGCGAAAGCGATTGGGAGAGGACGTTTTCGGGCGGATGGCCGACTTCGGCCGCACACTGGCCCGCGACCCTGAGCGCCTCGTTCGCTTCGCGCAAGGGCAAAGGACCTAAACGACCGCTCCGCGGATGTCGGTCTGAAACGGCCGCGACCGGGCAAAGTTTGAACCTCGGGCCGCGATGTCCGCGCGTCCCGGGCGGCGCTTCCCGGTACTTTTCATCCGAAACCGTTCCTCCCGCGCAACGGTAGTTGTGCCTTCCATTTTGAGCCTGTAAGCTCCCTCGCAAACGACGGCCGTCCCCTGGACCGACGTCGTTCACGTCCCTTGACACGGCAGCGGGCGCCTGTTGAATCCGCTCGTGTCCGCACGGTGCCAGTCCGGTTGTACCATGCCGGATTCCGCCCTCTCTCATCCTCTCCCGCCTTACCGCCGGCCGGTCCTCAGCGCCGGTCCGTTGCGCCTTCCGCCCCTCCTGGCGACCGGGGATGCGTGTGACGGGCCATCCCGGACCGGTATCGCGGCTTCCTTGCGCCCACGGCAGCCATCCTGGAAGCGCCATGCCATCGCTCATGTCTCCGGGCTATGGCTACCGGGCAGCAAGGCGGCCTTAACGCGGTACCGGACTCTTCTTGCCCTTTCCTTTTGCCACCCTACCACTTGAAAGGAGATCCCGATATGGCGTGGCTTGCCTTGCACGCGCGATACCAGCACCGTCGCCTCAGGCGGCTCTGGAGCACAGTCTCCTCACACCACCACGGCTCGGCCTTCGCGGTTTGCGCCCTCTGCTTGATGGCGGCGAGCATGGTGACCTCGATTGCCGGCTGGACCGGCCTGCTGCCCCGCGCCTTGGCCTACGGTGTTGGAGGAGGCGTCCAGGGCTTCATCCTGTTCTTCTCCATCCTCCTCGTGAACGCCCGGACCCGCTCTGCCCGGCTTCCGCTGCTCCTGGCGTTGTCAGGCTTCGCCCTCTGTCTCTCCGTCCCCTTCTCTTGGGTCGCAATCCTGGCGGGAAACGCGAAGCGCGCCGACGCCGCCGGGGCCGGCGCCCTGGAGGCGCACGCCCTTCAGACAGCGACCGCCCGTTTCGTCGCAGAAGGGAACACCGTCCGGGGCCAGGTCCTCACCAACATCGCCAACGCCCGCGCCTGGCTCGGCCGCGCCGGAACGGCCGGCACAACCGCTCATCCCCCTCCGGCGACGCCGCCAAAGGGGCGGATCACCGTCGAGGAGGTGCCACCTACCGGGACACCGGCCCCGACTCAGGGAGCGACGCCTGCGGTCCCGTCAGCGCCGGAGGCTCCCACAGCCCCTCCGCCCACGGCCACGGCGACGGCTACGGAAGCCCAAGTACAGCGGCGCTACCTCGACACCCTGGAGGCGGAGTGGCAGGCGCTTCCCCTGGACCCCGGTCTCGCCGCCGCCGAAAGCTCCGAGGCGGGTTGGCAACATTTGAACGCCGCCTACGGCCGGCTGATGGTTGCCTGGGGGCGCACACGGCGGTATCTCCGCACGGAGGTCCCCTTGCCCGCGGTGCCGGCCCGCCCGGTCTCCGGATACGATGAGGCCGCGGCCGGCGCCGCCGACCCAATCAACCGGTCCTTCTATCGGCTGCTGCATGCACCCCGGCCCGCCGACTGGTGGTTCCTTCTCCTCACCGTCATGCTGGATGCCGCCCCGATCTGGGCCGCCTATACCCTCTCGCTCGTCACTCCCCCTGCCCCAAACGGGGCAGGGCACGGCGATAGCCCGTTCGATCAGTTGCGCGAGGACCTAGGCCGCATCGAGGAGCGCTTGTCCGAATCCGGCCCGGGCCCCTCCGACTGGGCGCACGAGGATCGGGACGCCAAGTGGGACTTCGCCTTGGGGCTCTCCGTGCAGCGGCTCTTCCTCGATGCGCTGGATAGCTGGTGGCAACGCCTCTCCGATGCGATCGAGCGAAGCGACGCCGACCCGGCTCTGGAGACGGAGCTCCGGTCCCTTCGCGATCGGGTGCTCGCGGAAGAAGGGGCGACGCCTCTCACGCACTTGCGACAGGCCCGCTGGCTGCTGGAGGCGAGGCGTCAGCAAGCGATCCTGCGGGAGGCCAAGGAGATGGAGACCGGCCTCCTCTATCTCGGCCCCGAAGCCCTTGAAGCGGCCAAACGTCAGCTCGCGGCCCTCCTGGGGCCGTAAGGCTCACTATCCGGGACCGACATCCATGCCGGTCCCGTTTTCTGTGGGCCAACGAGCCCCTCGGCCCGATTCGGGACAGAGGCGATTCGCCCTGCGCGGGCCATCCTCCGTTCCCGCCCATGCAGCCGGAAAACGTGCAATGGGTGGCTCCCCGGTCACAGGACGCACCCCATCTCTCATCAATGCGTTGCCATCAGTTCGGCCCGCGCGCCGGATCCTCCGCTGTAGCAGCGGTTCGGACGGGATCCTGCGCACCCGATGCTTCCTCGCATGCGGGAACTCCGGAGCAGGCCCGCTCCATATCCTCGGCCCACGCTGCAAGGCTAGGAAGGCCCAGCTTCCGGTAGGCCCCGCTGAGGGCACGGCAGGCCCCCGCCGGAACACGGCCTTCGGCTCCCATCCGCGCCAGTCCCACTGCGATGGCCTCCCGCCAGTCCGCTTCCCCGCCCAGCGACGCGAGCGCTTCGATAACGGACACCAGATTTGCTCCAGTACACTCGGGCAAGGTCAAGACTTCGCGGTAACACCCGGCGGCGTCGGCGACCCGGCCCGCGGCGGCAAGGGCCCGGCCTTCGGTGATGCGGAACTGGAGGATCCAGGCCGAGAGACCGTGCGGACGCGCCAGCGCCAGCCCTGCTTCGCAGGCCGCGACCGCCTCTGACAACCGGCCCGTCTGCAGCAGCGCCTGCCCCACACGGTCATAGAGTGCCAGCGACCCCGTCTGAGACTCAGAGATCAAGCGCGGCAGAGGCTCCCCAGGAAGCTCTGCGCCGCCTTGATGACTTGCTCCCAACGGGCGGGATCGGCCAGGCACTGGAGCAGGAGCATCTGAGCCTGCACGTCGCCGCTGGCGTCCAGAGCGCGTCGCGTTTCCTCGTCCGCTCCTGCCGGATCGCCTTGGGCGTAGCGGACCATCGCCCGGCAGACCCAGACCCGGGGGGATCGCCGGAGTCAGTTCTATGTAGCCGTCGAGCGCCCGGCGGAAATCCGCCAGCGCCTCTGGTGGCCACTGCCGCATGCCCACCGGATCGCCGAAGCCTGTGAACTTCCCGAGGTTGACACAAGTTATCAGGGCGGAGTGGCGCTGGCACCACGGCCCCTCCTCGCTACCCGGGACCGTATGCAGCTGCCAGAGCCACGAGGCTCGCGGACGTCGACGTGCCGCACGCAGTGAATGCCTCAGCACCTCGACGGGGACCTATATGGATTCGTCGGTGTGGTAGGAACGCCAGCACGTCACGCCGAGGACCAGGGCCGACCACGCATGACACAGGGCCGATCCGCTGTATCCGGGGCACACGACGGTCGAGCCCGTTGCCCTCATGACGGCAAAGTCGCCGAGCCCGGCTTCGTTGATCGCGGTGATCGATAATGGCGCCACGGACGGCTCCATGAACCGGACCAAGAGGGCCGCGATCCCTGGGCGGGTGTAGGAAACGTCCCGCGCATCGGGAAGCTCCCAGCCTACGACGTTGACGCGTTGGCCCAAGCGCGTCCGGCTGTTGCTCCCAAGGCGCATCACGGGCAAGCGTTACGGCGCCTCGATCCGGACCAGGCCCAGGTCCCATTCCGGACGGCGCGCGACGATGCGCCCTTCGAAGACATCGCCGTTGAGGAGCGTCACCCAGACGCTGTCCTGGCCGTGGACGACGTGGTGCGCCGTCGCGATGAGGCCGTCGGCGCCGATCAGGAATCCATTGGCGGAGCGGCCGTCGTGGTGGGTGATGCTGACCGCGGGCGGCAGCGGCATGCGTGTGCGGAACCGACCGGGGAAGATCGCGTTCTGGCTGTGTCGGTGAAGTCGCTGCGTCTTGACCGCCCGGGCAAGGTCCACAATCGGTCTGAGCGCGGCCGTTACGACGGCGAAAAGACCGACGCCGGCGAGGCCGAGGGGGATGGAGTGGAGCCTCCAGGCGGACAACGCGAGCATGGCGCACGCGCCGGCGACCGCCATGAGACCGGCAATCGATCCCAAGACGAAGGAGAACGGGCGGCCGGTCTCACCGCTTCGCCACCTGTCGCCCAGTAGCGGCAGCACCAGGCCGCCAAGGAAGGCACTGGCGACTACGCCGTAAAGCACCTGCGCGATCGGCGGAGATGGCATACGTACGACGCACAGGTCGATCGTGAGGAGCGGCACGCACAGGAGCGAAGCTGCTGCGCCGTACACGTCCATCCAGGCACACGAGCCGAGCACCCTGTGGTCTCCGCCGGCGGCGGAGTCCGGTTGCGCAGATCCCATGAGGCGAGCCTCCAGTGTGGAAACGGGGTGCACTCTGACCCTGGAGGCGTTTCCCGCGCATTGCCGGCTCGCGGGGTGCGAGGACATTCGTTCCGGCTCCTCGCCGCCTTCGGCTTCGGGCCTGGGCGCCGAAGCCAACTTCTCGTTCATGGGGCATCCCGAAGGGAACGGTCGTGTCGAGCGACGAAGCGCCGCTCGGATTCGCTGCACGCGGTCCATGATCCGTCTGGCGGCGGACCAGAGCCAAGCGGGGGGAAGCGTGCTCTCCACAGGGCGGCGCGCGATGGCGTTGCTCTATCCGGCTGCGGCCCATGCCGTCCCTATGTCGACACGCGCCCGCCGGCACTCTCGGTACGGCGGTCCTGGGCGTCTGAGCGGTCAGTGCGGACGGGACGAGGATCGCCCGGCGGAACTCATGCGGCGAAGCACGGTCTGCGCTGAAGGACGGTGCCGGAAGGATGCCCCGCGCCGGCCGCACGGATAGGCGCGACGGCGATTGTAACGCCCGGACCTCGCGGGATCGCCGGACGCGACTCGTTGCGTGCGCGCAACGCCTGTTGCGACGTCTCCCTTACCGGAGTACGCTGCTCGCGAGAGGGCTTGCCACGGGTCCGGGCACTTCCGAACCCCTGTCCCCGCCCTTTGACAAGGAGCATGTACGATGAAGGAGGGCCGACCGCTCCCCGATCTGGCGACAGAGCTGGGACGCCAGGTCAACGCGAAGAAGGACCTGCTGGTGGACGCTGGAGAACTCTCTGTCCGCAGCAACGGCCATACCAGCCTGATGCTTGGCGACACGTACCCCATACGTCCCATCGCCCATGACCAACTCGCCGACTACCTGTCCATCCCGCGCGCCTTCTACAACCGGCTGCGCGAGGACACCAGCCTTACCATTCCCGTGCCCGGTGAGGAAAACGCGGGCGGGGAAGCCTCCGCCAACCCCACAGGATCGCTCCTGTTCGATGTCGTCGTGAACTGCCTGCTTGCCGAGAGGGCCGGAGACCGGCGCCTTGTCCGCACGCTAGATGGCGAGGCACGGGCATTCCTCTCCGATGGATTCAGCGTCGACCTGGACAACCACGACGTCTTCCTGATGGCCGCGAAAGTCATCACGGAGGCCGGCCTGGGGCCGGACCATGTCGTCTCGGCCGAGGTCACGGAGCGCCGGCTCTACCTGAAGGTCGTCTCGCCCCGCCTGGAGGCAACCATCCGCCCCGGCAACGTGCGGGACGGACACGGCTATCTGAAGGAACCCCAGGTCGTGCAGGCCGGCTTCCTGCTCACCAATTCGGAGACCGGCCTCGGATCCCTTTCCGTCCAGCAGCTCGTGATGAAGCTGATGTGTACCAACCTGTGGATCCGGGAGGACGCCTACCGCCAGCGGCATGTCGGCCGGTCCCTGGAATCGGACGAATCCGGCGGCATCTACCGGAGCGACACGCGTCTCGCGGACGCCCGGGCGCGGCTCCTGAAGGTGCGGGATCACATCCAGGCCGCGCTCGACGAGACCGTCTTTCTGGAGACCGTCGCCCGCATGCAGCAGGCGGCGGACGTTCCCCTCACGGGGGGCATCGAAAAGACGGTGGATCTGACCGCCAAGAAGCTCGGGCTCCTCCAGTCGGAGAAGGAGGCGGTGCTGCGGTCCCTCATCGAGGGGGCGGACCTCTCGCTCTGGGGCCTTTCCAACGCGATCACCGCCACGGCGAGTGCCGTGAAGGACTACGACCGCAGTACGGATCTTGAGGCGCTCGGCGGGAGGTTGCTTTTCCTGCCGGAATCCGAGATCCGCGAGATTGCGAGCGCCGCTTAAGGCGCAATGCCGGACGCCGGAGCACCAGACGGCCCGCATTCCGCTTGGAGTGCGGGCCGTCACCCATGGAGCGCGAAAGGAGACGGAAATGCCGGAGACACAGGGCAGCAATCGCGAGTGCCCCCACTCGGTGGGGGTGTCTACCTCGGTAAAGGGGGTCATCACCGTGGACGTGAAGCAGTACTACGCCGACCCAGAGGAGGGGCTTCAGGCCCTCTACCGCCTGCGGGCGATCCTCGAGGAGGCGGCGCGCGTCTTCCCCACCTTCTGCCTCAATGAGGACCTGACCCCGAAGGGCTGAAGGAGGTCGATGTGAGTATAGCGCTCGAGTTGAGACAGCGCCTTGCTGTTCGGCCACGCCGGACAAGGCCGGACGCTGCGGCGCCGCCCCAACCGGCGCCAGGAGGAGCGAAATGGCATTTGACGTGAAGAAGCACCTGATCACGGTGCAGGGCGGCCGGGAGTACCTGCCGGTCGC
>DASXUL010000028.1:0-44447 GCA_036504855.1 Armatimonadota bacterium
CGGACACGGCAAGCCGTGTCCCTGCGCGTCGCTAGTTACATCCACCGAAGGTGGACGGCCGGGCTGACCGATAGGGACACGGCTTGCCGTGTCCGCCCCCTCGCTTCCAGAGCCGAAAAGTCCTGCATGGGATCCGCAAGCGTGCTCACTGACGGATCCTATCGAACACGCCGCTTAGCCTTCCCAATCCTTCAGGGTCTTCACGGAGCCGTCGGGGAAGAGCACGTTGGAGAGCACGCCCACGAGCCCGGTGGAGCCGGTCATCCCATTCGGGGAAACGCTATGCGCCGTGGCGAGGCGTTGCGTTCCGTTAACCGTAACGGTGAAGTCCTTGTCGCGGGCGATCCAGCCGACCATGCCGCTGGGAGTCGCCATCGGATACGCGCTGTGCCGCAGATGACGGATGTACCGGAATGCCATCACCGGATCCCGCGTGTTGGCGGCGCCGGAGGCGTTCCAGATATCCAGGCCCACGTAGGCGTAACTCACCCGCATGGCGCTCTCGGGGGTGGCGGGCGGCACGGTGGGGCCGAACCGGAAGGAGATGTCGCCGATGTTGGTGTGCTTTAAGCGGTCTCCGTCATACGGGCAGCGGAAGACATCCGCGCTCCGCGTATACGGCAGGTAGGCGGTGGCCCACAGCTTCGGGTCGGGGAAGGCGGAGGAGGACGGCGGGGCGACGCCGGCCGGCATCCCCCAATACTCGCTGTAGACTTGGGGATAGATCACGTCGGCGTAGTCGTCGGCGTACATCGCAACGGCCACGCCGATGCGTTTGAGGTTGCTGATGCAAGCGGTCTGCTTGTCACGCTCGGTGGCGTGGAGAAGAACCGGGTGCACCGTAGAAATGAGCGCGGCCGCGATGGCCGCCGCTCCAATCACATCCAACAGAGGCGTCATGCGTCGCATTTGCGTCATGGCATTGTCCTCGGCGCCGACCAATTCTGTGGGCCGGAGGAAAGGCGTCAGGGACGCTCCCTCCGGCCCAGTGGATGTAACCCGCCGGCAGAATCAGCCCTTCCAGATCGGCTCCCAGAGAACAGAGCCGTCCAGGAAGAGACAGGCGGACGGGAAATCACCGTCCGTGTCCTGCACCCAGGGCCGCGTGCCCTTGCCATGGTTGGTGGCGTAGTAACCGGTCTTGTACTCCCAGTCAATATCCCGGGCCACCCAACCGGCGTCTTTGTAGACGACCTTGCCGCCCTCCACATACTCATGCGAGCGGGAGTTCTCCAGCTTATACACTGGATAGGCGAGTTTGCCCGCCTTCCCGGTATTCTTCCACAGGTCACGGCCGAGCACTATGTACGAGATGGTCGCCGCCGAGGCAGCGGCCGGCACAGTCGGCGCAGTGACCCAGGCGTCATCGATTTTGTACCTGTAGTTCGACGGCTCACCGTTGGAACCATCTGCGGCACACCTGAAGACGGCGGTCGTCTTGATGTAGGGGTTGTACGCGCGAACGACGTTGATGGCGTTCGTCCACGTCGGATCCGTTAGCGTCCTTGGCCCCCAGCAAACCTCGGGGTACAGGAAACTGTCGTTGTCGCCGCCATACATGCTGATGGCGGTCCCCAACTGCTTCAGGTTACTGATGCAGGTGGTCTGTTTTGCCCGGTTGCGGGCCTTGGCGAACACGGGAAAGAGAATGGCTGCCAGGATGGCGATGATAGCGATGACCACCAGCAGCTCGATCAGGGTAAACCCTTTACGACCCTTCATAGGCGAACCTCGTTTCTAGGCGGCTGGTAATGCCCATCCGCATAAGTGCTGACTCCATTATACACCCGGCGCGCCGGTCATGGCGTGCCGGCTGAGGTGGCCGGGTTTTGCCCCGCGGAGCAGGGCAAAACCCGGCGTTCCTCAGCGTGCTGTCGGCTGATCGCCTATTTGCCGGTGACGATCCGCAGGATCTTCACGGCGTCCTCCACGGTGACCTTTCCGTCCGCAACGACGTCCGCGTTCGGCTTGGAAACGCTGGCGTCATTGGCGTTCGTGAGGCCGCCCACGATCCGCAACGCGGCCTTCACGTCGTCGCTGGTCACAGCGCCGTCCTTGTTCACGTCGCCCGCCAGTCCGGCCGCCGCGGCGGTTGACACGGTGACCGAGGTGATCGATGGGGCGGCGTCGTTGCCGTTGGCGCCGCCGCTGGCCTTCAGCGACAACTGGTACTGCACGAACCGTGCGGCGCCCGAGATGTCGCCGTCCAGGCTGCCCAGCGTGAACCAGTCCGTGAACGGGCCGCCCGCCGCGAGGGCGCTGCGATAGCGGACTTCCACGTTGGAGGTGTTCGCTCCCGATCCGACCACGGTGAGGCGCTTCAGGTTCTGGACCGCGCCGAAGTCGACGACCTTGGATTCCAGCGTGCCGGCGTAGACATAGCCGGAGTCGCTGGGGTCGGCGGCCATGTGGAACATGGTCACGCTGGGAACGCAGTCCGCCTGTCCGAAGGTCTGGCGGCCGCCCACGGCATAGAAGTTGTCCTGGTAGGCCGTGCCGTCCAGGTCGCAGACCGGAACGGGCAGAGCAGAGAGGTCGCTGTCGCTGTAGATGTTGACCCAATCCTGAGTCGCGTCGTCCGCGCCGATCTTGGTGGTCGACACGAGCATGTGAGGGGAGTCGCCGCCAAGGCGTCCGCCGGCGGTGATGATCTTGCCGCCCACCAGAGCGCAGGCCATGCCGTAGTGCGCCGCGTCCATCGCGCCGCCCTGAGTGAAGCCCTGCAGGCTGCTGTCCGGCTGAACGAAGGACTTGGCCGCGTAGCTCCAGAAGTCAACGGCGGTCTGGAAGCCGCCGATCGAGTAGAGCGTATGGTTGTTCGAGGCCGAGCGCAACATCCACTTCGGATGCTCCATCGGCTTACCGGTGATCCACGCGCCCAGCGTGCCGTCCGGATGGATCTGGGCCATGTAGTTGGTGGCGTACTGAGTACCGGCGTTATCCTCGCCGCCGGAGACCACTGCGTAGCCGTCCACGACGGTGACGGCGGCGAGATCGCGCTCGCTGGGAAGCGGGGTCGTCGTGTTCCACGCGCCCAGCGTGCCGTCGGCATTCTGCTTGGCGTAGTAAGCGGTGGGCATCGTGTCACCGTTGGCGCCGCCGGCGCCGCCAATGAGGTACAGATAGCCGTTGTAGCCAAAGGCGTGGTTGCAGATGAACGCGCGGGTCTCCGGCAGCGCGGTGGTTTCGGACCAGGCGCCGACGGTCCCATCCGTGTTAATCTTGGAGACGAAGACCGTCGTCTGGGCCGCTGGAACGCTGTCGCGCCCGCCCAGAACGTAGAGGTAGCCGTTGTGCGCGGTAACCGCCTCGTAGTAGCGGGGGCTCGGCAGATCGGTTAGGTATTGGGCCGGAGACGGAGAGCCCTGCTTCTGCAGGCTGATGCCGCCGGCGGCGCCCAACAGGACGTTCGTGCGCAGCGTCGGCCCGAAGTCCGCCGCCGAGGAGTGCGTCACGGAAACGGCGGCGCTGGTAACGCCGGCCGTTGTAAACGGCGCGGTGAGGCTGGTGAACGGCGCCACGGTTGTGCCGATGCTGATGTTGTAGTAGTAGGTGGTTCCGGCGGAGAGCCCGGAGATGGGTGCGGAATGCGTGGTGCCGCTTCCGGCGGCAATCGTGTTGGTCAACGCGCCGGGGGCGGTCCCCCACTTCACCTCGCCCGTAGCGGCTACGTCAGTGGTGAAGCTCACCACAGCGCTGGTCGTTGTCACGGCAACGTCTTCGGCGATGACCTTGCCGGCCACGACCGTGGTGAACGAGGCTTCGGCGGTAACCGTGGGGGTTGGCGGGGCGGTTGCCGCGCCGGACTCAACCGAGTAGAAGTACGGCGTGGTGGCTGCGAGGCCGGTGATCGTCACGGAGTGGTTCGTCACCATCCCGGCGGCGGTTGCCGTTTGGTCCAGCGTGCCGGAGGCCACGCCGTAATGCACGATGCTGGTGGACGCGTCGTTGGTGGTCCAGTTCACGATGGCGAACGTGTCGCCGGGAACAACCTGGACGTTGGAGATCGTCAGCGGCAGCGTGGTGAACGTTCCCACCGAGGATGTGGCCGATGTGAGCCCCGCGGCGTTGGAGACCACCTGGTAGAAGTACGGGGTGTTCTTCTCGAGACCAGTCAGAATGACGGCGTGATGCAACACGGTAGGCGTCGTATCCTGGGAGAACGTCTGGTTCAGGTTATCGGCCGAGGCGCCGTACTTGATAACGGAATCCGCCGGGAAGTTCGTATCCCACGTAAACGTGGCGCCCTGGAACGTAGTGTTGCTCAGGGTCGGACCGGCGGTGAACCGGACGGAAGTATCGGCCGCCACGGTGAAGTTGGTGGAGATCGTGGTATCCGTGCTGCCGGAATCCGGCGGCGCGAGGAGCATGACGGAGTTGCCGGACGTCTGCCCAACATAGGTCCCGGGGTACCCGTAGACCACGAGGTTGCCGCTGTCCGAGATGCCCATGCCAAGCGGGTAGCCGAAGTCCAACTGAGTGGAATCCAGCATATAGGCGGCGCCTTTGGAAGCGCCGGTCTTGGCGTCAATGCCCACGATGACGTTCTGGTTGGAGGGGGTTGTGCTGACCGTGTCGAAGACCGAGTACCAGACGGTGGCCTCATCCGGCGACAAAACCAGGCCGCGCATGCGCGATGTGGTGGGGATGAAATCCGGCATGGCCGGCACGAAGGAAGTGTCCTGCACCCACAGGGTTGTGCCATCCGTGGGCTTATCCCATTTCTGGACGGTCGTATAGCCGGCGCCGGCGCCGTCTTCGGCCAACCAGACCGAGGTCTCGGCCTTGTTGAACGCAAAGGCCCGCCCAGCGCCGTTGAACAGGTTGGTGTCCACCACTTTGGCGGGTACCGGGGTAACGGCGGGGCTGAGGTCGGCAACGTTGACGCCGCCCACGTTAGCCACGCCGGTTGTCGCCGTATCCACGTAATAGAGCTTCGGGGCGGCGGCCGTGCCAAACGCCTGATTGGCGCGCGTGGTGATCTTGGTGACCGTGCCGCCGGCCGGGTAGATCTTGTTCAGGGTCAGGTCGGGGTTGAGCTGCACAACTTTGCCCGAAGTCTGTCCGCTGGCGATGATGGCGCCGTCCGGCGTGGCCGACACGGCGAGCCAGTCATTGGCATTGCCGTCGCCCGAGCCAAGCAGCGTGGAAGTATGAACGGTCTTCACCACGGAGAGGTCCGCGCCCAGCATCCAAACGCCCGAGATCTGGGTGAGGTTTCCCGCGCCGGCTCTGCCCGAACCCGCGTAGATGTAGTTGTGGTAGGGGCTGTCTGCATTGCGGTTCACGGCGCTGTTGTACTGGAACCGGCCGTTGTTGATGGTGGGGTCCAGCGGATCCACGGGCGCGACAGGCCCCGCAAGCGCTGTCAGCGTGGAATTTGGAGCGCCGGTGGTAACAATTTCAGCGTAATAGTCGGCCGCGGCGGCCGTGGCGCCGCCGTCTGTCTTCCCGTCCCAGGTCACGTCGCCGGTGTGGACGCCCTTCGTGAGGCCGGCCCCGCTGGCGGTGAAAGTGCGGATCACGGTCTTGTCGCTGGCCTTGTGGATCTTCACGGTCATCGTCTGGGCATCCTGCGCGAGGATGTAGGCGATTTTGTAGGGGGCGAGACCGCTGCTAACGCTTGCCGATGTCGTCATCACCGCCGCGCGCGTTGGCGCGAGGGTGAGCGCCAGCCCGATGGCTATCAACCATGGGCGAGCGCAGGTACTGATTCTCATAAGATCCTAACTCCTTCGCGGGCGAAACCGCCTGGCGCAGTGCCCAGGCTGCGACTGCCAGGTTTCGCGATGTCTGAGAGGCAGGCCAAACCGGCCGGCCGGAGCAGGGGCGCCTTCGGGGACACGGGCAAAGCGAAACCCGGCGCTATCGGTTCGCGAACCGATGCGCCGAGCGCTGAGTTAGGAAACTCGCCCGTGGAACCGCCCTGGGGCGTATGCGACGAACTACCGCACATCTTGATATACAACGGCGTTCGCCTCCATCCTACAGGATTCTGAGCCGGGCAAACGTTAAGTCTTTGTTACGCGGGAGATGAGCGTCATCGGCGGGCCCAAAACGCGCCGCCGCAAGGCCGCTTTCGCCGCCGTCAGCCCGACTCCTATCCCGCTTCGCCGATCACTTCCCGTCGTAGGCCGTTTCGCCGTCGAGGGGGGCGAACCATCCCATGCCCCGGGCCGAAGGGCTGGCCTTCGGGTAGCCGGGGCTGGACGAAACCGAGGCCGCCATCGGCAGCGACCCCACGTGGCCGTCGGCGAAACAGACGTCGGCGCGACCGTTGTGACGGAAGTGCACGGAGGGATCCATGTCCCAGCCGCCGTAGAGCGCGGAGATCGCGTGAGGCGGCTCCAGGAACGCATACTCGGCGAGCCCAACGCCGATGTCCAGGGCGCCATCCGCGAACATGGCGGTGGCGGCCGGCCGCTTGAGGTCGCTCTGGCTCATGGAGCCGTTGTAGGCCTCCGCGGTGTAGCCAAGCCGCGTGATGCGCGCTCCAACCCCCAATGCGTTGTACACGTATCCGCCGGTCCCCTTATCGAACCCCACCGTTGTGTGGAACGACGGGCACTCGCGCAGTTGGCCGCCGTCTCGCAGGTACGGAACGAGCGGGCCGTCTTCGGGACGGAAACGCCCCGAGGCATCCCGCTTCCCAAACCACCGCTGGTCGTCATGTTCATAGAAGTGCATGGCCGCCGGCACATAGTAGCCATCGTTGTCCTGGGCGTACATCGTGTTCGCGGTCCAGATCTGCCTCAGGTTGCTCATGCACGCCGCCTGCTGTCCCCGCGCCCGCGCTTTCGCGAACACGGGGAACAGCATCGCCGCCAATATGGCGATCACCGCGATGACCACGAGGAGTTCGATGAGGGTGAACGCCCGCCGGCGGCCCGGGCCCGCACAGCAAGTCGTTCGGCCGCGCCGCAAGCCCGTACACGCCCGATCGGCTCTCTCCACGTAACCCTGAGCGAAGCGAAGGGGCTCGGCCTGACCGATCGGCACAGGCGCCGTGACAAGCACCGGGGCAAAGGTTTGCCCGGGCGCTTGGTACGCTGTCTGAGGCGCAACGCACGGCCCAGCCCCTTCGCTCCCAAGGAAATACGTATGTTCGTCGCTAGTTCGGGGGGCTGTGTGGTTCGCCCTGCCGTTCGATCCGCCGTCCGAATCAGCGGGCAAGGCGTGCCTTGCCCCTACCCGGTAGGCCCGGCCGTCCACCGTTCGGTGGTCGGCGATACCAGACTTGGTGGGGCACGGCACGCCTTGCCCGCTGATGGAACGTGGTCTCGCGCACCGGACTGCACGGCCGACGAACGCGGCGCTCGGCATTCTCATCCCTCCTGTTGGCCGCGGGCCATGGCATCTCCGCTCGGGATGACAACCCCACACAGCCATCCGACCTTGACTGATCGGTAAGGGGGGCCGGGGCCGGTCGGTGCGCCTCATTCAGTCCTCCCCCAACTGGATGTCGATGCGCCGGGCTGCATTGCGGAGGGCCACCGTGGGGGTGGATCTGCCCAGCAGGATCTCGTCGATGGCTTCGCGGCCGATGTCCTCCACCAGGGCGTACTGCTCCACGCGGGCGCCCCACGGCCCGCGCGCGTACTGGATGTTGTCGAGGAACATCGGCTCCAACGGGGAGGCGCCGCGGAACTCCTCCGCAATCTTCCGGTTCGCCGAGATGCCCAGGCCCTGCTCGCTGGTCTTGCGCTGCACGTAGGGGCCGGTGACGAACTTGATGTACTCGTACGCCTCTTGCGGGTGTTTGCAGCCCTTCATCATGGCGGGGCCGGATTCGTACATCACGGTTACGCGGTTCGCCTGCCTGGGAAGGCCCACAACGCCGATATCCTCGAAGCGATAGATCTCGTTCGCCCTGTAGGAGGGGATCATCCAGTGTCCGTTCACGTCCATGGCCACGCGCCCCGCCTGGAAGTTGCTGGTCCCCATGGCCTGGGCCTCCGAGGTGGTGGGGGCCATGCCGTTCTTCACAAAATCCGTGTAGAAAGTAATGGCCGCGATGCTCTTTTCGCTGTCCAGGTAGCCGTGTGCGCGCTTGCCGTCCGGGCTGAGCACGTCGCCGCCGTTCTGCCAGATCCAAGTGATCCAGCCGGGCATCCAGTTGGTGACGTTGAACCCGTACTGCACGGGCTTGCCGCGCTTGCGGATGGTGAGGCTATCCGCGGACCGGCGGAAGTCGTCCCACGTCCAGCCATCCTTCGGCTCCGGCACGCCGGCCTTCTGGAAGGAGGCGCGGTTGTAGTACATCATCATCGGGGTGAAGTTGGCGGGCAAGGCATACAGCGCCTTGCCGCGGCGCGCGATGTTGAGCACGTTGGGGTAGAAGACGCCGAGGTCCATACTCTTGTCCTTCTCAATGAAGGGCGTGAGATCCTGGAGGGCGTTGTTGTTGATGAAGATGGCGGCGGAAGAGGCGTCCAGGGCGATAACATCCGGCTGGGTACCGGCGAGCAGGGTCATCATCACCTTCTGCACGTAGGCGTCCGGCATATGCTCCATCTGGACGCGGATGTTGGGGTGCAGGCGGTGGAATTCGCGGAGGATATCCGCGTTGATCTGGTTCGACTTCTCGTCGGCGCTGGCGCCGCCCCAATCCGCCACGTGGATCGTAACGACGGGGCCCTCCGTGCGCGGCGGGCGGCGACAGCCGCCGTCCAGAAGGGCGCCAACGGCGAGGAGGAACACGGTCATCCGAAGCAAGCGGTTCATCTGCCCTTCAGTGTAACACGCCGCCAGCGCGCGAAACATGCCTGGCCCGACCGCGCATGGCAGAGGCTGGCCGTGAAAGGGCTCGGCGAAGCCCGCGAAGACGTGCACCATCCGCCACCAGACCTGAAGACATTTGGGGTGAGCGCCGTCAATAATACCATGGTGTCTTAAGTTCCTTATGCATTGGTTAACGGATCGAACCGCAAGGCGCCAACTCTCGGCGGGCCATCCTATGCGCCCGCCTCCTGGAGCACATATTGGGACTCTTCAGTAAAGACGGCGTCTTCTTCGACCTGCTGGAGCAGCAGGCCGCCACTGCCCACCGGGCCGCCGAGGCCTTCATGACCCTCACGGCGGACTTCGGCCACCTGGCCGAGCATATTGAGACCATCGACCGCATTGAGTCCGATGGAGACACGCTTACCCATCAGTTGGCCAACCGTGTCGACTCTACTTTCGTCACGCCGCTCGATAAGGAAGACCTCCACGCGCTTTCCGGCGAGCTGGACAACATCACCGACAATATCGACGCTTGTACCGCCCGTATCGGCATCTACCAGTTGCTGGAGCCTCGTGAGGACCTTGTCAACTTTGTCCGCATCCTCGTTGAGGTAACAGCCACCACGGTCAAAGCCGTGCACTGCCTCCGAGACCTCAAGGCCCGCGACCGCATCCACGAAACCCTCGTGCGCATCCACGAGATCGAGAACGAAGCAGACGAGGCCTTCCGCACCGCACTGGGCCATCTCTTTAACGCGCCGGACGCGAACCCGATCCTCGTCATCAAGTGGAAGGAGATCTACGACCGCATCGAACGCGCCGTGGACAACTGCGAGGACGTGGCGAACATGGTCGAGAGCGTGGTGGTGAAGTATGCATAGCAGTCATTCGTCATCGGTCGTCAGCCATCCGCCGGAGGCCACGGAGGGCGTTGCGGAAGCAGACGATCTGGAGGCATTGACCTGGAGGGACAGGCCATGCCGGTACTGAGTTCCGTCGGCGTCCTCGTCTCGCTTGTCATCGTCTTCTCGCTGCTCTTCGACTATATCAATGGTTTCCACGACACGGCGAACGCCATCGCCACCGTGGTGTCCACCCGCGTGATGACGCCGCGCGCGGCCATCCTCATGGCCGCCGGCCTCAACTTCGTGGGCGCACTCGTCTCTACCAAGGTCGCGCATACGATCTCCAAGGGCCTCGTGGACCCAGCCAACGCCACCGAAACAGTGGTGCTGGCCGCGGTCATCGCGGGCATCGTGTGGAACCTCATCACCTGGAAATGGGGTATCCCGTCCTCCTCCTCCCACGCGCTGATTGGCGGCCTCGTGGGAGCCGCCATGGTGCATGGCGGCGCCGACATCGTCAAGTGGAAGGGCATCGTCGAGAAGGTTGCCATCCCGCTTGTTGCCTCGCCGCTGGCAGGTTTCCTCATCGGCTTCATCGTGATGGCGCTGCTCTACAAAACGCTCGCCCACGTTCACCCCGGCCGGGTGGGCGGCGCATTCCACCGTCTCCAGGTGGTTTCCGCGGCGTTCATGGCGTATAGCCACGGCCTCAACGACGCGCAGAAGAGCATGGGCATCATCACCATGGCGCTGGTGACGCACGGCGTGCTCAAACCGTCGGAGGGCGTGCCGATTCTGGTGGTTATCGGCTGCGCCACGGCAATGGCGTTGGGCACGTCGGCCGGCGGCTACCGCATCATCCGGACGATGGGGCACCGCATCATCCGCCTGGAGCCGGTTCACGGCTTCGCGGCGGAGACCTCGGCCAGCATCGTGATTACGGCGGCCAGCCACTTCGGCATGCCGGTTTCCACCACCCACGTTATCTCCGGCAGCATCTTCGGCGTGGGGGCCAGCAAGCGGCTTTCCGCGGTGCGCTGGGGCGTTGCACAGAGCATGTTGGTGGCCTGGGTTCTCACGCTGCCGGCGGCCGGCGCCGTGGGCGCCCTGGCTTATCTGGGGCTCAGAGCGTTGGGCCTGAACTGAGGAAAGTCTTCAGTCGTCAGTTATCAGTCGTCAGCCTGCCATCTGATGACTGACGACTGATAACTGACGACTGATAACTGACGACTGATAACTGCTAAATACCTGGAGCATTGGTAGGTCTCATGAGCAAGTCGAACCGTACCGAAAGCGTCTGCATTTCCACAGGGTGGCGCGTCACCGAGATCCCCCAGCCGGACACATCACCGGCCACAGCACTGCCCTGGCTACCGGCCACTGTGCCTGGCCACGTTCATATCGACCTTGTGCGCGCCGGCGTCATCGGCGACCCATTCTATCGGATGATGGAGCGGTCCGCCGGTTGGGTTGACGAGGCGGATTGGGTCTACGAGATCGAGTTCCCGGTGGATGACCCCACCGGACACCGGGTCCTTCGCTTCAACGGACTGGACACGGTGGCGGACATCACGCTGAACGGCGAACCGCTGGGCCACGCGGACAACATGCTCGTTGAGCACGAATTCCCGGTAGATGGCCTGTTGCGAAAGGGCCCCAACGCGCTGAACGTGACCATCCACTCCGCGCTGCGGGTGGGCCGCCGCCGCCGCGAACAGTGGGTTGCGGACGGCAATGATACGCTCACGCCGGACTGGTTCCTCTGGGGGCCGCGCTCATTCGTGCGCAAGGCCCAGTACATGTACGGGTGGGATTGGGGCCCGGAGCCCGTCTCCTGCGGCATCTGGAAGTCCGTGGAACTGGTGACGGCCCCCGTGGCTCGCCTCCTGGACTGGCGACATGCGGTGGAATTCCTCAGCGACGGCGCCGCCCATGTGGACTTTGAGTTCTTCGTCGAGCGCGCTCCGGAGTCGGCGGACCAGCCGTTGACGCTGGCGGCGAGGCTGGAGAACGGCGCGGAAACATCCGCTGACGTGCCGCCCGGAGAGGGACGCGTTCGGGTTGCCCTCTCATTGGACATCGCCGACGCCGAGCGGTGGCGGCCGAACGGAGCCGGTCCGCGGAAGTTGCACGAACTGGACCTGGCGTTGACGGCAGGCGAGGAATTGGTGGACGCGCGCAAGGAGGTCATCGGACTGCGCGCGATCGAGTTGATCCGCGAGCCCGATGCCGACGGCAAGGGCGAATCCTTTAAGTTCCGCGTGAACGGCGAGGACCTCTTCATCCGCGGCGCCAACTGGATCCCGGCAGACTCTTTCGCCTCGCGCTTGGAGACCCCCGAGGGTGGGGCGCGCATCGCGGCCCTCGTGGAACGGGCGGCCGCCGCCGGCATCAATATGCTGCGCGTGTGGGGCGGCGGGCTTTACGAGAGCGATGCCTTCTACAACGCCTGCGACCGCCTCGGCATCCTCGTATGGCAGGATTTCCCGTACGCCTGCGCCTACTATCCCGACACGGATGAGTATGCGGACGCGGCGCGCGACGAGGCCGTGAAGGCCGTCCGGCGGCTGCGCAACCACCCGAGCCTGGCCATCTGGTGCGGCAACAACGAGAATTCGATGATGCACCACTACCGCTGGGGCGGCGAAAACACGCCGGCGCGTTACCTGGGCGAACCCATCTACAACGAGGTGTTGCCCCAGGTTCTCTCTCAAGAGGACCCCGCGCGCCCCTATTGGCCGTCCTCACCGTTCGGCGGCGATCCCAACTCCGAGGAATTCGGCGATCGCCACGATTGGGACGTGTGGCACATGAAGGGCGACTGGGTCCACTACGTGGAGGACCACAGCCGCTTCGTGAGCGAGTTCGGGTTCGCCTCCTCGTGCGGGCTGGCGGCGTGGAACTCGTGCCTGGAGCCTAGCGATCGCTCGCCGCGCTCCGCGGCGGTTCGATGGCACGACAAGACGCGCAAGGGCTATGACACCTATCTGGGCTACGTGGCCTTGCATTTCCCGGAGCCGCAGACCCTGGAGGACCTGGTCTACTACAGCCAGTGCAATCAGGCGTTGGCGTTATCCTGCGGGGTGGAACACTGGCGACGATCCAAGGGTCATTGCTGGGGCACGATCTTCTGGCAGTTCAACGACTGCTGGCCGGTTCAGAGCTGGAGCGTGGTGGATGCTGCTGGAGAGCCGAAAGCGGCGTGGTATGCCGCAAAGCGGTTCTATGCTCCGGTGCTGTTGTCGCTGGTGCGCGACGGCGATATCGTGCGCGCCCACGTCACCAACGATACGGGCGAGCCAGTGAAGGGCAAGGTGACCCTTCGCCTGGAATCGTTCAAGGGCGAGTACCTGGAGCGGTCCGATGCGGTGGCCTATGTGAAGCCGAACAGCTCCGCGGAGGTGGACGCGCTGAACATCGTGCCCGCCGAGGGCCGGGAAGACGAAGTGTATGTGTACGCTCGCTTCCGCCCCGACGGCGGCGCCGCGCCCATCGAGACCTTCCATCTGCTGGCCGAACCGAAGGACTTGCGCATGGCGGCGCCATGCGTGAGTGTGGACGTTCGGCAGACGGCCGGCGACGGGTCGTTTGAGGTGACAGTGTCGGCAAAGCGTTTCGCGCCGTTCGTGTGGTTGCGCCTCACCGGCGAGACCGCCGGGACGCCGGGCGGCGACTGGAGCGACAACTACTTCCACCTGCGCGCCGGCAAGAGCAAGACGGTCACCTTGCGGCGCTCCGGAGATGTGCAGACTGTGGCAGACGTTCTGGCCCGCCTGGCGATCCGAACGTTGTAGAGGGCCATCAGCCATCAGCGGTCGGCCGTCAGCCCGTTCGGCTCGGGCGGGCTCTTTGGAGTGCGACCGCTTGCCGCCGCTTTCGGTTGGGATCTGCCAAACGGAACCGGCGGCAAGCGGCGCGGGGTACAAGGTCCGGGGGCATCGGGCGCCACGCGGTCTCGCTCACACGGAGCGCTCCCTCCAACGTCACCCCGAACGCCGTGAAGGGTCTCGTCCTGGCCTGCCGGGCCAGGGAATGTTACTGAGTAGGCGCTCGGTGTTGACAGTCGGCTTTCGCCTCAGTAGCGCCGGCAGCCCGCCGGAATGGCCGCGAAGCGGCCACGGGTGTCCGCCCTTCGGGCGGATGCCGGCGGGCCGCCGGCGTCTACCGTGCAGATCTGCCGAGTCTTATCGGCTGCCTTCATAGCGCCTGGGCCAGGGTTCGCCTGGGCGCCTGTAACGTAGCCTGGGTTCAGAGGCAAGGCCAAGGCCCTTCGGTTCCCTCACGGTGACGTGGGAGGGAGCGCTCGGCGCGGAGCAAGACGCTGCCGCCATCGATACCCTGCAACGCTACACACCCCAACGGGGGCCGCAGGGCTCCGTATCTCACCCGAGTCCGCTGATAAACGAACATGCTGGAACGCGTATTCCAATTGACGGGGCGGGGAACGAACGCGCGCACCGAGGTAGAGGCGGGGATCACCACCTTCCTCACGATGGCCTACATCATCTTCGTGAACCCGCTGATCCTGAGCAACGTGCCGGGGCTCGAAGGCCAGCGGGCGGCGCTGGTGGCGGCCACGTGCCTGGCCGCGGCGATACCCACGCTGGCGATGGGGCTGTTCACGAATACGCCCTACGCGTTGGCGCCGGGCATGGGCCTCAACAGCGTGCTCACCTATGCCGTGTGCCTGAAACAGGGCGTGCCCTGGCAGACGGCCATGGGCGTGGTGGCGGTGGAGGGCATTCTCATCGCCGTGCTCGTGCTCACGCGCACGCGGGAGGCGATTATGAACGCCATCCCGCTCTCCCTCAAGCGCGCCATCAGCGTTGGCATCGGCCTCTTCATCACCCTCATCGGCATGGTGGATGCCGGCCTCGTGAAGATTGGAGTGGCGGCGGCGCCTCTGACGTATGGCCCGTTCCACGATCCGAAGGTCCTGGTGGCCACTGCCGGCCTCGGGCTGACGCTGGCCTTCTTCGCGCTCAGGTGGAAGAGCGCGCTGTTGCTGGGCATTGTGGGCACCACGGCCCTCGCTCTGATGGTGGGTGTTTCCAAGCCGCCGACGGCCGTGATGCAGGCGCCGGTTTTCACCACGATGTTCCATGCGGACGTGATGGCCGCGCTGAAGCCCGCGCTCTGGGCCACGATTCTGGCATTCGTGATGAGCGATTTCTTCGACGCAATGGGCACCATCATCGGCGTTGGACAACAAGCGGGGTTGGTGGATGAGCGCGGGCGGCTGCCGCGCCTGCGGGAAATCCTGTTCATCGACGGCCTCGCGGCGACGTGGGGCGGATTGTGCGGCTCCAGCAGCACGACGACCTATATAGAGAGCGCCTCCGGGGTGGCGGAAGGCGGGCGCACCGGCCTTACGGCTGTTACGGTGGGGCTGCTGTTCCTGCTGGCGCTGTTCTTCGCGCCGCTGGTGAGCGTTGTGCCGGCGCAGGCCACCGCGCCGGCCCTCATTATTGTGGGCTTCCTGATGCTGGGCCACGTGAAGGAGATCCCGTTTGACCGCGTGGAAGAGGGGGTTCCAGCCTTCATCACGATGATCACGATCCCCTTTACCTACAGCATCGCGCGCGGCATCGGCTTCGGCTTCATCTCGTACCTGCTCATGCTCGTGGTGCAGGGCCAGTGGCGCCGCATCAACCCGCTGCTGGTCATCGTGTCTCTCCTGTTCGCGCTCTCCTTCACGTTGGGCGGGTGACCGCCGCACTCCATATCCCCTGGCCTACAGCCAGGCTGCGCCCTCTTCGCCCTTGATGCGGCCCGCGCCGCCGGGACAGAATGGCATGATCTGGCAGCGCGAGGGGGTGTAACGACGTGGCCATAGCATCACAGGATTCCGATGACGCCTTGACGGGGGCTCCCGGCAAGGCGTTTGCTCCGTTGGAGCCGCCGCGCGAGCGCATGCGCCAAACGGTGTGGGCGCTGGCCTGGCCCACCATCATCGCCAACGTGGCGATGAACGCCGGGTCGCTGGTGAACCTCTACTACGTGCATGGGCTGGGCGTTCGCGCCATGAACGCGGTCACGTGGGGCGAGCAGATGATCAACCTCGTCTTCAGCGTGGCGGTGGGCGTGAGCGTGGGCACCACGGCGCTGGTGGCCCGCTCGATCGGCGCCAAAGACGGCCGCTCAGCCGCGGACGCCACCCGGCAATCCCTCCTGCTCGGCCTGGCGCTGGGCATACTCACCACCGCCATCCTGACCGTCCTCGAACTGCCCATCCTCACGGCCCTGGGCGCCGACGCGAGGTCGCTGCCGCTCGCCACGGCCTACTACACCTGGTTGCTGGCTGGCGTCATCCCGTTCTTCCTCATCAACGTGGCCGGCGCGGCATTCCGCGGGGCCGGCGACACGCGCACTCCGCTGGTGCTCTTGCTGGGACTGGTTGTGCTGACCGGGGCGCTGGACGCGACCCTGATCTGGGGCGTAGGGCCCATCCGGGCGATGGGCGTGAACGGCGCCGGCCTGAGCAACTTGATATCGCGGTTCACCGGCGCTGTGATCTTCCTCACGGCGCTGCGCTACTCGCGCCACAACCTGATCACGGGCTCGAACACCTGGCGGCTGGACCTGGGCTGGGCGAAGCGCCTCATGCGCATCGGCCTGCCGGCCGCCGCGCAGGCGTTCCTTCGAACCATTGCCAGCGCCACCTACATCGGCTTGCTGGGTCACATGGCGCACGGCCCCGCCGTGGTGGCGGCGCTTGCGGTGGGACTGCGCTCAGAGGGGCTTGCGTTCATGCCAGGGATGGCCTTCAACGTGGCCGCCGCCGCGCTGGTAGGGCAGAGCCTGGGAGCGAAGGACCCGGAGCGCGCAGTCCGGGCGGCGCGCAACGCCACGCAGATGGCGATCTACGTTATGACCGTGATGGGCATTGTGTTCTTTGTGTTCGCCGAGCCCATCGCCCGGATGTTCGCCGCCCCGGAGGCCGTGCCGTACGCCGTCTCCTACCTCCGCATCGCCGCCATCACGGAGCCATTTCTGGCGGTTTCGATGACGCTCACGGGGGCCCTGCAGGGGGCCGGCGCCACGGTGCTGCCGATGCTGGTGGTCATCTTCACGATGTGGGGCGTGCGGCTGCCGCCCACCTGGTACTTCGGGCTGAAGCTCGGCTATGGAGCGACGGCGGCGTGGTGGAGCATGAGCCTGTCGGTTGCCGTACAGGGGATCATGATCTACGCGGCATGGCGCAGGGGCGCCTGGCGGCGCGTGCGCGTCTAGCCGCGCGGAACGCGAATGCCTCTTCGCTCGTTCATGCAAGAAAGCCCCGCCGGTTTGACGACCCGCCTTTGCTCGTCACGGCGAGGGCCGTTTCGCTGGGCGGCGCTGAATGTCTGGGAGGCGCCGCGGTTTTCCGGCGGCAGACGCTCACAGTGGAAAACCGATCGGGCGGAGGCGGCGAACAGGGTATGCTATAATTGGGTGATGCGGCGGGCGCTCTAGCCTACGCCGCGACCCTGTTGCGCGCCGTCTGCTGGAAGTGCCGGGCGACGGTGGATGGAGGGAGTATCTTGAAGTCGAGAAGCAGTTGGGTGATCGTCCTGCTCGTGCTCTTCGTCGCGGCGATGATGGTGGTTCAGCAGAACAACCGCCAACAGCATCCGAAGATGGTAACGATTACGGCCTTCACTGCGGAAGTGGAGAAGCACAACGTGCAGTCGGCGGAGATCTCCGCCGACGGCAAGACCATCACGGGCACAACCCGCAATGGCGAGCCGAAGCTGATCGTCACCGACGTTCCGCAGTGGCAAGGCACGCAAAACGACATCTCCACGGCGTTGCGCAAAGCCGGCGTGGAAACCAAGGTTGCGCATCCGCCCATCCCAGATGGTCTGGTGGCGGCGCTGATGACCGTGCTGCTGCCGGTCCTGTTGGTCGGCTTCATGTGGATTTTCTTCCTGCGCCAGGCGCAGAGCGGCGGCAACCAGGCCATGAATTTCGGCCGCAGCCGCGCCAAGCGTCTGGGCGAGAACGTGCCGAAGGTGACATTCAACGATGTCGCCGGCGTGGACGAAGCGAAGCAGGAACTGGGCGAGGTTGTGGAGTTCCTGAAGAACGCCAAGAAGTTCCAGGCGCTGGGCGCGAAGATCCCGAAGGGCGTCCTGCTTTTGGGACCTCCCGGGTGCGGCAAAACGCTTCTAGCGCGCGCCGTGGCTGGCGAAGCCGGCGTTCCCTTCTTCCACATCAGCGGCTCCGACTTCGTGGAGATGTTCGTGGGCGTGGGCGCATCGCGCGTGCGTGACCTGTTCGATACCGCGAAGGCGAACCGCCCTTCCCTGGTGTTCATCGACGAAATCGACGCCGTGGGCCGCCAGCGCGGCGCCGGACTGGGCGGCGGACACGACGAGCGCGAGCAGACACTCAACCAGCTTCTGGTGGAGATGGACGGATTCGACCCCAACGCGGGCGTCATCCTCATCGCCGCCACCAACCGCCCCGATGTTCTGGATCCAGCGCTGCTCCGCCCGGGCCGGTTCGACCGCCGCGTCACCGTGGATACGCCGGACCAGGTGGGCCGACTCCAGATCCTCAAGGTGCACGCCAAGGACAAACCGCTGTCGGACGACGTCAACCTGGAGATGCTGGCGAAGCGCACCCCGGGCTTCAGCGGAGCGGACCTGGCGAACCTCGTCAACGAAGCGGCTCTGTTCGCCGCGCGGTACGACAAAACGCGCATCGACATGAGCGACTTCCATGAGTCCATTGAGCGCGTCATCGCTGGCCCGCAACGCAAATCGCGCCTCCTGACGGATAAGGACAAGGAGACCGTGGCCTATCACGAGCTGGGCCACGCGATTGTGGGGCACATTCTGCCGGACGCGGACCCGGTGCACAAAGTCAGCATCCTGCCGCGCGGCATGGCGCTTGGCTATACGCTGCAACTTCCGGATGAAGACAGGTTCCTGGGCCGGAAAAGCGAGCTGCTGGCGCAGATCACGTGCCTGTTGGGCGGCGGCGTGGCCGAGGAGATCGTGTTTGACGAGGTGGGCACCGGTCGACAGAACGATCTGGAGCGCGCCACCGAGATCGCCCGACGGATGATCATGGAGTACGGCATGAGCGACGTGCTGGGCCCGCTGTCCCTCGGGCGGCGGCACGGCAATCCGTTCCTGGGCCGCGACATGATGGAGGAGCGCAACTACGGCGAGGAGGTGGCCACGGCCATCGACAAGGAAGTGCGCAACATCATCGACCAGTGTTACGCCGAAGCGAAACGCATCCTCACGGAACACCGCGCGCAGATGGATACCATGAAGGACGTTCTTCTGGAGCGTGAGACGCTTGAGAAGGACGAGTTCGAGATCCTGATGGCGGGCGGAACGCTGCCGGACAAGCCGGTTGAAACGCCGCCTCCGCCGGCTGCCCCCGCGGAGCCGGAGCGCCGCCAGGGCCCGGTCCGGAACCCCAGTTTCCGGCCGGAGCCGGCATAGCTCCGAACCCGCGCACGAACGCAGAGACACGAAGGGGGAGACGCCGGACCGCCGGCGCCTTCCCCTTTATCGCGCGTAACGGCTGGAGCGCCCCAGGCGCGTATGGCCGCTGCAAATCGTGTAGAATACCAAGGTCTGGACCAATCGCTATGCAATTTGCACGGTTTTGCGGGAATGGGAAGATACGGTTGGATCGCCGGCGCACGCCGGACCCGGGGCCCATGGATGCTCTCGTGCGCGTGCGGGCCTGCGCGATCAGCGCGCAGGACGTTCGCGCCTTTCGGACGGGATCCGAGATCACGCCCGGTACGGAAGTGGTGGGCGTAGTGGCGGCCCTGGGAGACGATGCCGCCCGCATGGGCATCGCCGAGGGCGCGCGCGTGGCCGTGCACCGGCATGCGGCGTGCGGCGAATGCGCCCTGTGCCTCCGGGGACGCACAAACCTGTGCCGGCATCGCCTCCGGCCGGACACCGGCGTCGGCGTCGATGGCGGCTACGCGGAGTTCCTCACCGCTCACATCCGGCAGCTTATCCCGCTGGACCCCGGCATCTCGTGGGAGCAGGGGTTGATGCTGCTGGAAACGGTGGGGTCGCCCTTGCACGGGCTGCGTCGCGCCCACATCTGGAACCACCCAGAGCGGATCGGGAATGCCCTGATCCTGGGCGCGCCGCCTACCGGCCTGGCCGCCGCGGCTGTGTTGGCCGCAGTGGGCGTGCCCAACATCGCCGTTCTGGAAGCCGCGCCCTACCGCCGCGAGCTGGCCCGCGCCGACGGGGCCAGCGTGTTTCCGCCTCTGGAACGCGCCACCGATCACGCGCTGATCGCCTTCGCCCGGGACGGGTTTGACCTGGTGATCGACGTATCGAACGAGCCGGATCTGCGCGATCAGGGCTTCCGGCACATCGCCGATGGCGGCGTGCTGCTGGTTGTGGGTGAGAACAACGCTCCGTTCTCGGTTTCCCTGCATTCCGATCTCGGCCTGCGCGAGAAATCCGTGGTTGGCAGCGAGTATTTCCCGATCCGCGAGTTCTCCAGCAACGAAAGCCTCGTCCTCAGCAGCCGCCTTCGCCCGGAGCGGCTGATCTCGCATCGGTTCTCTCTGGAGGATATCCTCCCCGGCTTCGAGTCATTCTCGGCCGGCCTCACGGGCGCCGTGCTGGTAAGCTCCCGCTGACGCGATCTTGTTCCGGCATCTGAATCGCTATGAAGCTTTTGCGCCCCGGGCGTCGTCATAGGATGTAGAGCGTTGCTGCGTATCTCGCGCAGGGAATGGGAAGACTCAAGATGATGAAGGTCCTTGTTGCATTGGTTCTGCTGGCCGGGGTCGCCGCTACGGCCGCCGTGGAGACGGATGACCACCACATCGTGCGCCCGGGCGAGGGCATCGGCGTCATCAAGCTGGGGATGACGGTGCCGCAGGTCCATGAGGCCATGGAGACGTGGGGCGCCAAGTCGATGATGCCTACCGCCAAGGGAACGCCCGGCGCGTGGCTGGACAGCTCATCGGGCGCCGCCATCGAGCCGTATCAGACGGACTCGCTGGGCCAAGGCCGCTTTGGCAACGTGATGAAGGTGTTCTACGTTAAGAACCGCGTGGCCCAGATCGCCGTGCAAAGCGTCGCCTATACCACCACCAAAGGGGGAATGGCGCGGCTAACGAGCCAGGAGTTCCGCTCGCTGCACCCGAGTCTCCACCCCATCCCCGTTCAGGAAACCTGGGGAGGCAAGGTTCGGGCCTACGATTCCGAGCGCCTTGGATTGGCAGTTACCTACAACATGCTGCGATCCGACTTGGAGGCGCGCACCGCTCAGGAGATCTTCGTGCACAACTCCGGCTCGCCGGTGATCCTGGAGGCCCCGCATGCGGTGAACGCGGCCAAAAGCGCGGAGAAGAAGGACGCGGCGCCGAATCCATAGCGTGGCGGCGCCGGCCATAACGCCGAATCATATTAGGCCCACTATGGGAACTTATACACCCAGTAGATCAGTCCAATCTCATGGACGCCGCTTGGGCGTTTCTGATGGGGCCGAGATCGGCCGGGGAGGGAAGGTTCCGATGGGCCGGAGCCGGCATTTGAACGTTGATTGCGCGCGCAGCCAGGACGCCTACCTGACGCGGATTCGGGAGGCGGCGCACGGGCTGCGAACGGGGGCGCCTTCCGTGGGTTGCCCGCGGGAGGGCTGCGCCGAGTGTTTGGCGGGCTCGCTGAGCGGCGACCTCCTGACGCTGCGCTGCCCGTCGTGCGGCCTCATCTTCCGCGGCAGCCACGCGCGCCTGATGGAGTACTACGAATAGCCTTCAGCTTTCAGCCGTCAGCCATCAGCCGGAGGCTCCGACCAAGAGGGGCAGTTTCCTCTTGAACGGAGCCTCAGTCAGGCGCAAAGGCCGCCCGTAGCTCAACTATCCTCCGATGTTCGTCGCCGCCAGCGCCTCGCCGACCGTGGCGGCGCCCTTCACGGCCCGAGCTACCTGCCAGTATTCGCTTAGCCCACCCCAGTCCGGGTCCCCAGGCATGGCCTGATCCGCCAGACCCTTGAACTCCTTCTGCGTGATCTCGCAAGGCTCCTCGCGGGTCAGAAGGGCCACGCGGACATCCCGGTCCAGGAAGATCCCCCACCCTCCATAAAGCCGGAGCCCATGGAGGATCCGAGCTCCGGACAGCGTGTAGCGCCTCCCGCTGGAATCGATGACCTTCGCCTTCGTGAACCACCTCCGCCTAACCGCCGCTTGCGTGACGTGCGTCGATGGGTCGGCGCTGCTGCACACTTCCATGCACTCGGGATGCCAGGGCGTCACGGGGAATGTCAGGCGCGAGGCGTCAACTGCGAACTCGTCCTTGGCCATTCGGCGAAGCTCCAGGAGCCAAGGGTGTTCTCCACTGTCGACTGACAACTGATGACTGACGACTACCCCAGATGCCCCATCCGCTCAAATCCCTCCTCCAGGGCCGCCAGTTCGGCGGGGGTTAGGGAGACTTCGGCGAGGCGGAAGACGATGTTGTCTTCCTTGTAGATGTGCTTCTGGAAGGCGCGAACGGTCTGGCGGCCCACCAGGCGCAGGGCGTCGGCCGCCGGGGGCTCGCCCGCCTCCCAGCGCTGCGTCTCGCTCGCAACGCGCGCCACGAGCTTGCGCAGGATGCCGTGTTCCTCGGTCAGCACATACACAGGGCCACCCGCCACCGGGGCGTCCTTGCCGGGAAACAGGCCGCCGAGCAGCGGGAACAGCGCCTCCTCCTCCACGCGGAAATGCGCCCAAACCTCCAACTGTATGAACGCCAGCAGCCCATTCAGGGCTTCGCGCGCCCCCGGCTCCGGCGCATCCGGCAGGTCTTCCAGAACGGCCGAGAACTCCTCCAGCCGTTTCAGCACTTCCCGATGGTCTGCCCGCAACCGATCCAGCGCGGAGATGTGTTCCGTCGATTCCATAACCGCCATGGTACGCCCCGCGCCGCCAAGGAAACCACCCGGCGCCGCCGGAGGGGCTGGCACGCCAGTTGCAGTTACTCCGGCGCAATCATTCTACGAAAGGGGCCGGGCCATGCTCACCGATATCACACAGGACGTTCTCTCCAGCGCGATGGATGCCATTGCTCTCCGCGGACGCGCCATCAACAACAACATCGCCAACGTTGAAACCCCCGGCTACCAGCGCCAGGACATCGCCTTCGAGGCCGCCCTGCGCACCGCGCTCGATACCGGCCAGTACGACCCCGAGCAACAGCCCGATCTCGCCACCGTCGTCCCCGCCGTCGTCAATGACGCCTCCAGCCCCGCCCGCGAGAACGGCAACAATGTGGACGCGGATGCCGAAATGGCGAAACTCGCCGAAAACACCCTCCGCTACCAGGCCATCATCGAAGCAATGACCAGCAAGAACGCGTTGCTCAAGACGGCCATTTACGAAGGTAAGAAGTAAGCCATGGGGATTTTCACCACTATGGACATCAGCGCGTCGGGGCTTTCCGCCCAGCGCGCTCGCATGGACGCCATCGCCAATAACATCGCCAACGCCAACACCACGCGCACCCCGGAGGGCGGCCCCTACCGCCGCCAGGAAGCCGTCTTCGCCGAACACCTCGAGGACGCGGGCATCGGCCCGGCCCGCGTGGCCGGCGTGGAGACCCCCGAGATCGTGGCGGACGGGCAAGCGCCCCGCATGGTCTATGATCCCGGCCACCCGGACGCCAACCCCCAGGGCTACGTAGCCATGCCCAACGTGAACATCGTGCGCGAGATGACAGACATGATCACCGCCACCCGCGCCTATGAAGCCAACGTCACCGCAATGAACGCCAGCAAATCCATGGTCACCAAGGCCCTGGAACTGGGGCGGGGATAAGCTAGGAGCCGGACATGCGCATCGCAAACCTCGGATCGCTCCCCAATATCGCCCCCACGGCCCCCACGAAGCCCTCGGCCCCGGCCTCCAGCGTTCCTGGCCTGGATCAGCCAGCCGGCCCGTCCTTCGGCGACACCCTGAAAGACGCCGTCGGCTCCGTGAACCAGATGCAGGGGACCGCGGACGACCTTTCTCAGAAGCTCGCCACCGGCGACGTTCAAGACATCCATCAGGTGATGCTCGCCCTCAACAAGGCCAGCAACGCTTTCGGCCTCACCGTGCAGGTGCGCAACAAGGCCGTGGAAGCCTACCAAGACATAATGCGAATGCAGGTCTAGGGCAAGCGGACATGGAGACGCGATCCGGAGCCGAAGCTCCGCTTCGCGCGTTCCAGTCCTCAGCCCTTACGCCCGAAACCCGATAACACAACATGGACAAGTTGGCGAAAACATTCGGACCCCTGATGGAAGGATGGGGGCGGCTGAACCCGGTTCAGAAAGCGGCGGCCAGCCTGATGGGCCTGGTGGCGCTTATCGCGCTCGTGGTGGGCATCTCCATGGCCAGCCGGCCCGAGTACAGCGTGCTGTTCTCCAACCTTGCGCCCAACGACGCCAACCAGATCGTCGAAAAGCTGAAAGAGCAGAAGACCGAGTACAGGGTTAGCGCAGGCGGCACGGCGATTGAAGTCCCCAGCGATAAGGTCTATGACCTCCGCCTCACGATGGCGGGCGCCGGCCTCCCCGCCGGCGGCACGGTGGGCTTCGAGATCTTCGACAAGTCCGCGTTCGGCATGACGGAGTTCACCCAGAAGCTGAACTACCAGCGCGCCCTTCAGGGAGAGCTCGCCAAAACCATCGGGCAGCTTTCCGGGGTGGACCAGGCGCGCGTGCTCCTGGCGATGCCGGAGCAAAGCCTCTACTCGGACAAGCAGAACGACCCAACCGCCTCCGTTATGGTGAAACTGAAGTCGGGCGGGCAGCTTGCGCCAGACCAGGTCGCCGCCGTCACTCACCTCGTCGCCGCCTCGGTGGAAGGGATGAAGGCGTCTGATGTCGCCGTGTCCGACACCGCCGGCAACCTGCTCTCCGATGCTGGCTCCGGCAGCCTCACCGCCGACGGCCTGCGCCTCTCCTCCAGCCAGATGGACATGCAGAAGCAGTACGAACAGCAAGTCTCAAAGGACCTGCAGGCGATGCTGGAGAAGGTGCTTGGGCCCGGCAAGGCCATCGTCCGCGTGAACGCTCGGATGAACTTCGACGCCAAACAGACGGACCGCGAAATCTACGAGCCCAACGCCAGCGGCGAGGGCGTGTTGGTGAGCCAGGATCAAACCGAGGAGACGTACTCCGGCGCCGCGAAGAACATGCCCGGCGGAGCCGCCCTGGCCGCCAACATCGGCGGAGCCAACGGCGCCGTCTCTCGCACCGCCGCCACCGGAGATAACTACTCGCGCACGCAGACCAACGCCAAATACAGCGTGGGCAAGAGGGTGGAGCACATCACCGAGGCGCCCGGCAAAGTGGAACGCATGAGCGTGGCCGTGCTTATGGACGGACAGGTCACCCCGGCGATCTCAGCCACAATTCGCAACGCCGTCTCCACCGCGGTGGGAATCGATTCCACGCGCGGCGACCAGGTCACTGTCGACAGCGTGCCGTTTGACAACACCGCCATGAAGGCGCAGGACGCGGATATGCAGAAAGCCGCGCGCACCGAGATGATGATGTCGCTGGCAAAGTACGCCGCCGCCCTGCTCCTTGCCATCGCCTTCCTGCTCTTTATGCGCGGGTTCCTCCGCAGTTGGCGGCCAGCCACCGTCACCCGCAGTTACGCGGACCCGATTTCCCTGGCCCAGGCCGAGGCACTGGAGATGATCTCCGACGCGCCCGCCGAGCCGAAGAAGCTTGCCGGGCCGAGACCGGCCGAGATCGCCCAGGGCAACCCCGAGGGCGTCGCCAATCTCGTGCGCACCTGGCTCGCCGAGAGCGACGCAGCATAGGATAGAAAGCCGTCAGTCGGCCGAGCCCAAACCCGATCATCTACCGTTTATCGCCAATCGTTCACTCGTAAGTCCCATGCCTGAATTACCAAACCTGCTGCAATCACCGTCCGGCATCCAGCTCACCGGGGTGCGCAAAGCCGGCGTCCTCATGGTGGCGCTCGGCACCGAAGTTTCCGCTGAGGTCATGAAGTACCTGAACCAGGATGAGGTGGAGCGCGTCACCTGGGAGATTGCCCGCCTGAAAGAGGTGGACATGGACGTCATGCAGGCCGTGGTGGAGGAGTTCAAGGATCGCGTAGGCACCGAGGAGTACATGGAGCGGGCGGGGATGGACTTCGTCCGCAAGGTGCTGGAAAAAGCCGTGGGCATGGACAAGACCCGCGAAATCCTCAGCCGCCTGGGCAGCCGCCCCAACGCCCGCCCGTTTGAGACGTTGCGCGGGCTGGAACCGTCCCAGTTGTTCCAGTTCATCGCCGGAGAGCATCCGCAGACCATCGCTCTGGTGCTTTCGCATCTCTCGGCGGGCACCGCCGCCAGCGTGCTCTCCCGCCTCCCTCCGGAGATTCAGGCCGACGTGGCCACCCGCATCGCCACGATGGACGCCACCATCCCGGATGTCGTGCAGCAGGTTGAAGAGGCCATCCTGGAGCGCCTGCTGAGCGTGGGCGCCACCAACGTCACCTCGGTGGGCGGCGCCACCGCGCTCGTGGATATCCTCAACCAGGTCGACCGCGCCACGGAGCGCACCATCCTCGAAGGGCTCTCCACCGCCAACCCCGCCCTCGCCGACTCCATCAAGGAGCGCATGTTCGTCTTCGAGGACATCTCCGGCCTGGACAACCGCACTGTTCAAGCGGTTCTGCGCGAAGTGGAGCAGGAAGACCTCCGTCTGGCCCTCAAGGGCGTCGGGGAAACGGTGCGCGAGCTCATCTATCGCAATATCTCGGAGCGCGCCGCCGAAACCCTCAAGGAAGACGTCGAACTCATGGGGCCAGTGCGTCTCCGCGACGTGGAAGCCGCCCAGAAGAAGATCGTGGCCGTGATCCGGCGCTTGGAAGAATCCGGCGATGTCGTGCTTCGCCGAGAAGGCGCGGACGAGATCATTGAGTAGCGTCATCAAGACCCGCGAACGCCGGTGCGACGATCGCCCCGATGATCCCTTCGTGTTGGCGACCTCCGACTTCGGTATGGCCGAACCAGAGCCCGAAGCGGACGCGGAGCCGATCGCCCTCGGCCCCTCGCCGGAGGAGATCGCCGCGCAGACCATCGCCGCGGCCGAAGAACGCGCTCAGTTGACCATCGTCGCCGCACAGCGCGAGGTCGCCCGCATTGAGGAAGACGCCCGTCGCCGCGGCTTTGAGGAGGGCCTGAAGGAAGCCGAAGCCCGCTGGCTGCACCAGTTCCACCGGCTGGAGGAAGAGGCCCAACGCATCTCACAAGAGCATACGGAGATGATGCGCGAGGCCGAGCCTGAGCTCGCCCGCCTCAGCGTGGAAATCGCCCGGAAAGTGCTCAAGCAGGAGCTCGCTACCAACCCGGAGGTCGTGCTCACCGTCGTGCGCGCCGCCATGCATCGCGTTAAGGACAAGCAAGTGCGCATCTCCGTCAACCCCAACGACCTGGATGTGGTTCGCGGAGCGCGGGACTCATTCGCCTCCATCACCGGCGGCTCCGCCGAGATGGATATCGTCAGCGACCGCCGCGTTGGGCAGGGCGGTTGCGTGGTGGAAACCCCGGGCGGCAGCCTGGATGCCCGCCTCGAAACCCAGTTGGAGCACATCGGGGATCTCCTCGAGAAAGCGTGTGAGGAAGGCCATGCCCCCCACACGGATTGACCTGGACCGTTACCGCCGCATCGTCAGCCGAACGGATTCCATGCGTCTGAACGGCAAGGTGGCGCAGGTGATCGGCGTCGTGGTCGAAAGCCATGGCCCGCCCGCGCACATCGGCGAGATCTGCACCATCCACGTGCACCACAATGAGCCGCCCGTCCCCGCCGAGGTGGTGGGCTTCCGCGATGACCGCGTGCTCCTGATGCCGCTCGGCGAAATCCACGACATCAGCCAGGGCAACGAGGTTCGCGCCACCGGCAGCAGCCTCACCGTGAAAGTGGGCGATGCCCTGCTGGGCCGCGTGTTGGACGGCCTTGGCAATCCCATCGATGGCCTCGGGCCCATCTATCTGGACGATGAGGCGCCCGTTAACCGCCAGCCGCCGAACCCCATGACGCGGGCTCGCATCACCGAACCGCTGGCCTTCGGCGTGCGCGCCATCGACGGCCTCCTCACTTGCGGCAAGGGACAGCGCGTGGGCATCTTCGCCGGCTCCGGCGTGGGCAAATCCACCCTGCTGGGCATGATCGCCCGCAACACCGAGGCGGACATTAACGTCATCGCCCTCATCGGAGAGCGCGGTCGCGAAGTGAAAGACTTCATTGAGCGCGACCTCGGCGAGGAGGGGCTCCGGCGTTCCGTGGTCGTCGTCGCCACATCAGACCAACCCGCCATCTGCCGCCTGAAGGGCGCCGTTGTGGCCACCACCATTGCCGAGCACTTCCGCGACCAGGGCCTGAACGTGATGCTGATGATGGACAGCGTTACCCGCTTCGCATGGGCCCAGCGAGAGATCGGCCTGGCCGTCGGCGAGCCGCCAACCACCCGCGGCTACACGCCCTCCGTCTTCGCCACCCTCCCCCGCCTGCTGGAACGCTCCGGCACCGCGGAGAAGGGAAGCATCACCGGCATCTATACCGTCCTGGTGGACGGCGATGACATGAACGAGCCCATCGCCGACGCCGTGCGCAGCATCCTGGACGGCCATATCGTTCTGTCTCGCGATCTCGTGGCCAAGAACCACTACCCAGCCATCGACGTGAACGCCAGCATCAGCCGCCTCATGAGCGAGGTCGCCTCGCCGGAGCACAAGGCCGCCGCCGGCGTGATGCGCGAAACCCTTTCCACCTTCAAACAGGCCGAAGACCTGATCAACATCGGCGCCTACAGCCCCGGCAGCAACCCCAAGATCGACCAGGCCCGCGCCATGATCGACGAGGTCAACGGCTTTCTGCGGCAACGCGTGGAGGACCCCGCGCCCTTCGATGAAAGCGTGGCCCGCATGTCGGCCATCGTTTCCCCGCCGTAACCGCGCCTTGCCCGATAGGCTCCGGCCCGTCTCGCCCCAAGAAGTATTGACCCATCCATGAAACGTTTCGTGTTCCGACTCCAGACCGCCCTGGACCTCCGCCGCCGCAAGGAGGAACTGCTGCGCGCCGAACTGGCGCGCCTACAGGAACGCGCGCGCCTGGAGAAGGAGCGGCTGGACAACCTCTACATCGCCCAGGCCGATGCCATGGAACGCGCCGCCCAGGCTCGTGTGGGCCCCATCGTCGCGGAGCAGGCCTTCGCCCGCGCCCGCCACCTCATGGACCTGGAAGACGGCATCGAAACCCAAACCCGCCTCGTTGAGCTCACCCAGTCTGAAGTGGACCGCAAGATGGCCGAGGTCGTCCACGCCACCCAGGAGACCCGCGCCCTCGAAAAGCTGCGCGAGCGCCACCTGGAAGACCACCGCAAGCTGGAACTCCAGGAAGAGCAGAAGTTCCTGGACGAACTGGCCTCCATCAAGGCCGCCCGCTCAATGCGGTAGCGCCCCGCAAGGCGTCTCCGGCCCACATCCGGCCGGCTCTTCAGGGCCATCATGGCCGATGGCCCGTAGACGGGGGTTTCCAACCCCCCGGTACGCCCGGCTCCTCCCTCAACCTCCGATCCCTGAATGAAGACTCGCTCCGACCGATTCCGCACCCTGGTCCGCCAATTGCAGTAACAACGGAACCAGGCGCGATAGCCGGCGCCGGCGGAGTTGATGATGGAAGATGCGCGGACAACAAAAGCGACGGAACGGTTGATGCGCCATTGGGCTGTGCGGCTCACGCCCCAGCGCCAGCGCCCGGAAGCCATTCGCTGGGAGCTGCTCGCGGCGCTGGCCAAGCTCAAGAAAGAGAGCCAGGCGTGATCCCCCACGTTCAAAACGTGATGGACCGCATCGCCGAGATCAAGGGCCGCTTCCCGCAGCAGAACGAGCCGGTCGCCGCGCACCTGTTCGCCAGCAAACTGCAGGCCGCGCTGCCGACGGACGCATCGCCCTTGCAGCCGTTCAGCGAAACGGGCGCGCCGGGCCCGGCGGCCTACGAGCCGATGATCGCCGACGCGTCCGCCAGGCACGGGGTCGATCCGGCCATCCTGCGGTCCGTCATCAAGGCGGAATCCGGGTTCAACCCGAAAGCGGTTTCCAGCGCCGGGGCGCAGGGCCTGATGCAGTTGATGCCGGCCACCGCCCGCGCGCTGGGAGTGGCCGACTCGTTCGACCCGGCGCAGAACATAGACGGCGGAGCGCGCTACCTGCGCCACCTCCTGGATAAGTTTGGGGGCAATACGTCCCTGGCCGTGGCCGCATACAACGCGGGCCCCGGCAGCGTGGAAAAGTACGGCGGCGTGCCGCCCTTCGCGGAAACGAGGGAGTATGTTCAACGTGTTACGGGCCTTATCAACAGCGACGATTCGGGCTCAGCGCGGCGCGGCTAACTTCGCCGTCGTCGTCGTGTTGGCTGTGGTCCTCGCCGCGGGCGCGGGCTTCCTGACGTTTCGTCTCACCCACCCCAACAAGCCTGTGAACAAGCCCGTAACCGCGGCCGCCGTTCCAACTCCCACGCCAGCTCCCGCGCCGGCGCCCACGCCCGCCGTCGCTCCCGTTGTCCCCAGCCCGCTGGCGCAGCCGGCCCTCGCGCCCCCTCCGCCGCCCATGCTCAGGACGCCGGCGCAGCCCAGTCCGGAATCCGTCGCCCGCGTTCAGAAGATCGGGAAGATCTACGCCGCCATGCCCGCCCAACAGGCCGCCGAAGTTATGAAGACGATGACAGACGACGAAGCCGTGCGCATCCTCTCCGTCATGAATGACCGTCAGACCGGCAAGATTCTCGCCCTGATGGAGCCCAAACGCGTGGCCGCCATCACTCGCAAGATGGGCCTGGGAGCCTCGAGACCGTGAACGTAACCGCTACACAACTCATCAACGTCTCCGCCGCGCCGCCCACAGCCGCGGCCGAAGCGGTTGGGGCGGATTTCCCCAAGCTGCTGGCCGGATACGCCCAGACAGCCGCGGCTGCTCCCACGGCCAAGTCCGCCGCGCCCGTCCGGGAGACCGACGATGTCCAGCCCGCTCCGGCGAGCGAGGAGAAGCAGCCCGACGCTTCGAACCTCCCCGCCGCCGCGATGATGGCGTCGCTCGGCATCGCCATCCCCATCGCCGCGCCGCCCACCCAGGCCGCGCCGCCGGTCTCCGCCGCAGCCCAGCCCACCGGTTCCTCGGAGCCGTCCGGCAGGCAGGAGGCGCCCTCGTCCGTCGCGGGTTCCTCCGCGTCAGCGCCGGCGGCTGTGAGCGCGTCCGAGCCGCGAACCTCATCCGCCGCGCCCGTGGACAACCGTTCGCCCTACACCGGCCGGAACCGGATGCCGCGCGCCCTGGACCCCGTTGTCCCGATCGTCCGCGACCCGGTTCCCGGACCCGTGCATCCCCTGGACGCCGGCACGGACCCGCTGGTGGACGCCTCGCCCGGCGACCCCAGGACGCCCGCCGCCAGCGCCCGCGGCGAAGCGACGGCCACAACGAACCCGACTATGCGCCGCCCCATCGGCGAGCGTCTGAGCGAGTTCATCAACATCCTTCGCGACCGCACCGTTACGGTGTGGACGCCGAAGCTGCGCGCCCGGCAGATGCCGGTGGCGGCGCAGCCGCCCCAGGCCCCAACGAAGGGCCCCGCGACCGTCCGACCGGAACTGCCGGACGGCGCGGAACAAACGGAGATCGTGACGGCATCACCCAATACGGCCACCGCCGTAGCCACGTCCGGTCCCACCATCGCCGCCGCTCCGGCCCCCGCCAGCCCCCCGCAGGCGGAGGCCGCGCCCGCCGCCGGTTCCGCCCTCACGACGGCGCCGACCTCCACCGACCTTGAAGCCTCGGTTCAGAGCGCCGCCCCGCGTACTGACGCCCCCGCTCAAGCCGCCGCACCGCGCTTCGACGCGCCTGTTCAAACCGCAGACCCGCAAGCGGTAACGCTCACTCAACCGAGGTTCGCGCAAGCGGAGCCCTCCGTCGCGCCGCAACCCGCGCGGATCGGCGCCTCTAGCACGCCGGCCCCATCCCGCGCCGGGGGAGCCGATCTCGCGGCGCCCGCGCGCGCCGCGGTTTTCCCCGCGCCGAACCCCGCGCTAACGGAGGAGCCCGGACAGCCGACAACTGCCCAGGCCGCCCCGACGGCTCAGCCCGCATCCGCCCGAGCGGTCACGCCGGCAACGCCCGTCGCCTCCGAGCCCGTCACGGCGGCGACGCCCCGCGAAGCCGCCGGGGCCCCCCGCGTTGAGGCTCGCACAGTCACTATCCCGACTGGAGACCGAGCGGCCACTGCCACGGCACGGCCCGCCGCCGCAGCCCCGTCCGCCGGCGCCGCTCCCCGGCTCCAACCGTCTGATGCTCCAAGCGTCGCCGAAGCCGCAACAGATCGAGTCGCCGCTCCGGCGAAATCCGCGCCCAGCGTCGGCGCAACTCCCACAGCCGGTGAGCCCGCCGCGCCCAGCGCGCCGAACCACGGCGCTGAGGACACCGCCGCCGCATCGGCCGAGGCGTCCACTCCCCGCGCGGAGCCCCACAGTGTAGACGCGCGACCGCTCGCCGCCAACAGAGCGCCGGATGCCATGGGACCGCGCATCGCCGCGCCGGCGCCAGGATTGCCCGCCGCCCAGCCCGCCGCATCCGGAGCGCCGAACGCCAGAGAGCTGTCGCCGACGACGAGGCCCCCGGCGGCCCCAGCCGCCGCGCACACGGAACCGCTGGATACTGCGACTCCGGTTCCCGCACAGCAGACTGCATTCGCGGCGCGGCCGGTAAATGTCTTGACGCCCGGCGCCGCGCCACAGCGCCAGGCCGCGACCGCAGCCCCAGAAGCCGCTGAGCCGGCGGAGGCGAAGCCGTCTCCGGCGCCCATCGGCGCCGCCACAACCGCGCCTTCCGGCCAGCCCGCTGAGCCGCGGCAGCGAGATGCCGCGCCGGCGCCTGCCCCCGGTTACGCCGCCCCGGCCGCGATTTCCCGCCAGCCTGCGGTGACGGCGCCGCCAGCGGTCACCACGAAGCCGCATACGTCACCGGCCCGCGCCGCCCAGACGGCCGCCGAACCGGCGGACCTCGCGCGGACGACCGGGTTGACCAACCGCCCGGACGCGACTGCGCCCAGTCCCGCTGCCGAACCCACGCCTTCCGCCGCCCGCCCGGTTGTTACAGGTACTGACGCCTCACCGGAACCGCCCGCCACAACCCGCTCCACGCAGCGTCTCGCGACGGCCGCTTCTGTTCCGGAGCCCCGCGCCGCGTCTGATCCGCCGGCCCCATTGGCCGCGATGCCCGCGGCGGCGCCCATGGCGCAGCCCGGCGACGGCGTTCCGGCCCCGGCGCAACGCGTTGCTTCGGAGCCCGCACGCGTTTCATCCGCCGCCCCGTCGCAACCCGCCGCCGAGGACCAGCCCACCGTGTTCGCAAACCCGGGACACCCAGCGATGGCGCCGGCGCGGCCGGCAACCGCCTCGTCCGCGCCGACCGCCGATCCGGCGCAACCGGCAGCCGTTGATGCGAGACCCGCCGGGGCTTCCGCGCCGATTGTTCAGGAGCGATTCCCGGCCGCCGAGGAGCGAACGGCTACCGTTGCCGCGGAACCGCCTGCGACGGTGGCGCCGCCAGTCGATGCGCCTCGCGTGGCCCCCACGGCGCGCCAGCCAATCGCGGTCGAAGACGCGCCCGTGACGATATCCACCCCGGCCCCAACATCGACCGTCACCGTCGCGCGGCAGCCGGACCAGCGTCCAGTCGCCGCGTCAGCAGCGCCCCGCGCGGAAGTCCAGCCAGCGGCCGCACCTGCCGCGGACCTCGCCGAACTCCCCGCCGAAGCCCTCACGCAGGCGGGTGCGGAAGCTCTCCTTACTCGGGTCGCCGCCGCCCCATCCGCCGAAGACGAGCCGCAGACGGCGTCTCAGGCCCGGCCGGCGGCGCCGCGCGAGGCAGCCTTCGCCGCCGAAGCCGTCGTCGCATCGGCGCCAGCGGCTCAACCGCTTGTAAGACCGCTCGTCCCGTCCAGTCACGCGGTCTCCCTGCCGGAAGATCCCGCCCCGGTCGCCGGCCCCGGCGCGCAGCAGACCGCGGCCACGGCGACCACTGACCAGCCGGCCGCGCCCCAGGGGCGCCCGAATGATCGGCCCGCCGCCAGTCCTACGCCCCCATCACACACGCCAGAAGGGTCTCGTCCGCTCGCCCCGGTGGTCACCCCAGGGCCGGCGCCGCGCGCAACCATCGCTCACCCGTCGCAGCCGCCGGAAGCCGGACTGCCGGCGCGCGCTGAAAACCGGGCCGCTGCCGCGCCGTCTGTTTCAGCCGTGCCCTCGGCGCCGGCTCAGCCCTTCGCGCCGGAGAGCCGTCAGGCCCCTATCGCTCCGGCAGCAGACACCGCCATAGCGCAGCCCGCGCCGACGCCCGCTGAGACAAGGCCAGCGACGCAGGCCGCCGAGATGCCGGCTGAGGCCTCCGACGCGCCCCGCATTGTCCCCGTGGGAGGCGATGCGCGCGCGCTGGCCGAAACCGCTCAGCCGATCGTTCTGGGCGCCGTGAACCCCGCCGCCCCGGAGGCCAACCAGGCGACGGCCTCCCAACCGGTCCGCATGGGCGCTGTCCAGGCGGAGGCGGTTGAAACCGTCATCGGCGCGCCCGAAACGCGCGAGCAGCCGAGATCGCGCCGTTCTGAGCCGGCGGCATCCGCCGCGCTGGCCGCGGGCGCTGCCCCCACCGTACGGGAGGCGGCATCCGCGGCCCCGGTCGAAAACGCCGCCGAAGTCTCGCCGCGCCGCATCATCGAGCAGGTCGTCCGCGCCGTGCGCGTGGAAGTCCGGGATGGGCACAGCGAAATGACGTTGCGGCTCGACCCCGCCGGCCTCGGGCACATGCAAGTGCGGCTAACCACAGATGAGCAGGGCGTCACCGCCAGCTTCCATGCGGGATCGGAAGCCGTGCGTTCCGCCCTGGAGGCTAACATGCCCGCGCTGCGCTCTGCCCTTGCCGAAGCCGGCGTGCAGGTGCAGCAGTTCCACCTCTCATCCGGTTCCGATTTCAGTCAGTTCAATCAGTTCAACCATCAGCCCGGGCAGCAGCAAGCGCCGGCGCGACAACCGGTTGCATCATCCAGCGCCGCACCGACGGCGGAACTGGCGGATGCCGCCCCGTCCGCCCCGTGGCGCTCCGCCACCGAGGTCGACTACTTCGCGTAACACGTCATTTGGCAAGCGCGATCAGCTTGCCGCACTGGAAGGGCATTCACATGCAGATGAGCGTTTCCGCAACCACGAACACCACGAACAGTTCCACCAGCTCGAGCAGCTCGAGCAGCAGCACGGGATCGACGGGCATGGACCGCGACGCATTCCTGAAGCTGTTAGTCACGCAGTTGCAGAATCAGGACCCCACGAAACCGCTGGATGACACAGCGTTTGTCAGCCAGTTGGCGCAGTACTCCTCTCTGGAACAGATGACCAACATGAGCGAGGGCCTCACAACGCTGTCCCAGATGCAGCTAACGAATCAGGCTCTATCCCTCGTGGGGAGAACCGTCGAGTTGAACAATGCGAGCGGCGGCGCCAACATCACAGGCAAAGTGGAGTCGATCAAGTTCGAGTCCGGCGTTCCGGTTCTGGTGGTCGGCGGCAAGGAATACCAACTCGCGGATGTGCTGTCCGTGAAGGAGTAGGGCTAGAATACCCAGATATGATCAGAATGAGCCTGGACGATGCGCAGCCGATGATGCGACTGGCGCGTCCCGCACTGGCTGGTGACGGACGCTTCCTGCTCGGCCAGGGCGCGGTGCTCACCGACTCCTACCTGGAGCGGCTCCGCAGCTTCGATATCCGGCGCGTCTGGATCCACGACGACCGGCTCTCGGACGTCATGGAGATGGAGTTCTACAGCGCCCGCACACGCGGGCAGGTTTCGTTGCGACTCACGGAGATCATCGCCGAGTTGGCCGGCGATCGCACCGCCGTCAAGAAGGTCCTCGGCGGCGGCGCCCTGGATTCCCTGGTAACCGAGGCGCTGGACAACCGGCGCGAGCTCATTCCCGCGCCGGAGGCCAGCCCCATGGAGAGCCCCCTCGTGGCGCACTCCGTCCGGGTCTGCCTCACGGCGACCGCCATCGGCTCGGTGATCCAGTTCGGCCGCGACGCCGCGGTCAACCTCGCCGCCGGCGCCCTTCTGCACGACCTGGGCCAGGCGCTTTCCAAGGCCGCTGATGGAGGCGGTTCGCCAGACGCGCTGGATCTGATTGCGCCGGATCACACAAGCCTCGGTTTCGAGGCGGTTGTGCGCGCGCGCCGCCTCAGCGCAACGGTGGCCATCGTGTGCCTCCAACACCACGAGCGCCAGGATGGGTCCGGCTACCCCAAGTCGCTCAAGGGCGACAGGATCCACCCCTTCGCCGCCCTCTGCGCGGTGGCGGACCGGTATGACAACCTGGTCTCCGGCAAGGCGCCCATGCTCCCGCACCAGGCCATGCAGCGCCTCCTGGATGAGGCTGGCACGCTGCTCGATGCCGGCATGGTGGGCAAATTCCGCGCAAGAGTGGCCCCCTATCCCGTCGGAACGCCGCTTCTTCTCAATACCGGACAGCAGACCGTGGTGGCCCGCGTTTCCCCGCCTGCCCTGGACCGACCCGTCGTGCGCCTGATGGAAGACGGGGTCCCGCCGCAGGACATCGACCTCGTTGAGCACCCGTCCCTCACGATCGAGGCCATCGGCTGGCACGGCTCCATTTCGGATGCCCTTTCCCTCATCCCCTCGTAACGTTTCGCGCTCCGCGGAGCGCCGCCTGGCATAAGTCGCCCGGCGCCACTTTAGCGTCTCCACCCCTGCCGCGCGTCGGGCGCCTGTGTGCCGCGGGCCGCTCCCCCATTCGTTTGCAGCGCCGGGAGAATCGCCCACCCGGGGCGGTTCTCCCCAACCCCCAGGCCGCCAGTCAGCGCTCCCCAGCGCCCCAGGGCCCCTGGCACAGCGATTGCAGTATAGGCCCCGGCAACCAGCCGCGGAGGGGAGGGATCGTATTGCTAAAACAGATCGGCCCGCTGACAGATTTGGGACCGGGTCGGTCCACGCAGCCGGGGAAAACGCAGCAGCCAAACACTTCGTTCGACGAAGTGCTGGCCCAACAGAGCCAGAAACAGGGCGACGTACGATTCTCGGCGCACGCCAGGGAACGGTTGGAATCCCGGAACATCCATCTCACGGAGCAGCACCAAGCGCGGCTCGACGATGCGGTGAACCGGGCGGACCAGAAGGGCGCCAACCAGTCACTGGTGATGTTGGATGACCTGGCCCTGGTGGTCAGCGTCCGCAACCGGGTGGTGATAACGGCCTTGGATGACAGCAAAGCCAAGTCCGGCGTCTTCACCAACATCGACAGCGCGGTGATTGCCTGAGGCAACGCCGCGGCGAACAGCAGATAAGTAACCCAACGGGCCGGACCTTACGAGGAGGCCCGCGGCCGCCGATCGATTGACGCGGCCATCTCCAGGCGGTTCTGGGAGCTGGGTTCTGGGGTTGGGGTTCCGGATCGGGCAAATGCCCGCCGGCGCCCATCCCCCGGAGCTCGGAGCCCAGGCCCCCCAAGAAAGGTCACACAGTTAAATGTTGCAGAGCATGTTCAGCGGCGCTTCCGGTCTTCGAGCGCACCAGACCCAGATGGATGTCATTGGCAACAACATCGCCAACATCAACACCGTGGGCTTCAAGTCCTCGCGGGCCGAGTTCAAGCAGGCGCTGGCCCGAACGATGCGCGGAGCCACCGCGCCCGGCGTGGGCTCATCCGGCGGCACCGATCCCCTTCAGGTTGGCCTCGGCGTCACCGTGGGCGCCATCGGCACCCTCCAGACGCAGGGATCCCTCCAGTACACCGGCCGCTCTTTGGACGTGGCCATTGAGGGCAACGGCCTCCTCGTTCTGAGCGATGGCTCCAACCAGCTCTACACCCGCGACGGCTCCCTCACCGTGAACTCGGACGGCACCCTCACCACCAGCGGCGCCATTGGCTACAGGGTGATGGGCTGGAACGCCAACTCCACCACCGGCCAGATCGACCCCACCGGCGGACTGCAGGAGATCAAGATGCCGGTCGGCCAGTGGTCATTGGCCCGCCAGACAAGCGCCGTCACCTTCGGCGGCAACCTGGATTCCTCCACCGCCACCGGCGGCTCCGTGGCCACCAGCTATAAGATCTACGACAGCCTCGGCACGAGCCACACGCTGCAGGTCAGCTTCACGAAGACCGCCAACCCTGGCGAATGGACCTACACCGCCACCAGCCCGGACGGAACATTCGGAGCCACGGGAACCGGCACGGTGACCTTTGATACCAACGGCAAGATCACGGGAAGCGGGGTTCTGCCCACCACGATGACGCTCACCGCCCCCGGCGGCGCCAACGCCACGATCCCCATCGACCTGAACGTGGCCAACCTGAGCTCCCTTTCTGGGAACGGGCAGAGCACCATTACGCCCACCGCCCAGAACGGTCTGCCGCTTGGAACCCTCACCGGGTACAGCATCGACACCTCCGGCATCGTCTCCGGCGCCTTCAGCAACGGCATGACGCAGGCCATCGCCCAGATCTCGGTTGCCAACTTCACCAACCCGAACGGCCTCGAAAAGCTCGGCGGCAACGTCTTTGGACAGAGCGCCAACTCCGGACTGCCTCAGGCGGGAACGCCCATGTCGGGCGGCCGCGGCAAGCTCACCGCCAACAACCTTGAGATGTCCAACGTTGACCTCTCCACCGAGTTCACATCCATGATCGTGGCCCAGCGCGGATTCCAGGCGAACTCGCGCATCGTTACCACCTCAGATGAGATGCTGCAAGACCTGATGTCCATGAAACGGTAATAGGAGACCAGGGGGGCGTAATGGGAGATGACATGCCATCGCCCATTACGCCCCCTAACCGACCATGATCAGCGTAACCAGACTGAATGGTGAAGAGATCACGATCAACGCGGACCTCATTGAGTTCATCGAGGCCAGACCGGATACCGTCATCACCCTCACAACTGGGCACCGCGTGATGGCCAAGGAATCGGTGAGCCAGATCATCAAGCGCGTTGTTGCGTATGAACGCGCGATCCGCATCGGACACTGGCGCGGGAAGCGTCGACGCGTGTGGAGCCACGCTGCGGCAGGAGACACGGAAGTCTAAACGATGGACCTCGCTACTATCATCGGTCTGATCCTGGCATGGACCGCGCTGGTCACCTCCCTCATCCTCGAGGGCGGCAATCTCGCGTCGCTCGTGAACCCGTCGGCCTTCATCCTGGTCATCGGCGGCACCATCGGCGCCGCGCTCATCGGCGTCCCTCTCAGCCGCATGATCGGCCTCGCCGGCACCATCAAGGTCGCCTTCTTCGGCAAGAAGGAAGACCCGCGCGAAATCGTGAAACAGATAGTGGAGTTCACGCGCAAGGCTCGCCGCGAAGGCATCCTGGTTCTGGAAGAGGAAGCTCGCAAGCTGGAGAACCGCGTGATGAAGGCCGGAGTCCAGTTGATCGTGGACGGCACCCCGGAGGACGTGGTGCGCGGCATCCTGGAGACCGAAATCCTCGCGATGCAGGAGCGCCACCGTGACGGCGCCAAGATCCTCGAATCGATGGGCGGATACGCGCCCACCCTGGGCGTCATCGGCACGGTGATGGGGCTCGTCCACATGCTGGAAAACCTCAACGAGCCCGACAAGATGGGCGAGATGATCGCGGCCGCCTTCATCGCCACGCTCTATGGCGTTTGCACCGCGAACCTCCTGTATCTGCCGCTGGCCGAGAAGTTGAAGAGCCGTTCCGCCGAGGAAGTGGGCGTCTACGAGATGATGGTTGAGGGTATCCTGGCCATTCAGGCCGGCGATAACCCGCGCATCGTTGAGGCGAAGATGGCCGCCTTCTGCCCGCCGAAGATGCGGGCAGACATCATCGGCAGCGATGGGGGCGCCTGATGCCAAAGAAGAAGAAGGGACACGCGGGAGGGCACGGAAGCTCTGAGCGTTGGCTGTTGACGTACGCCGATATGATCACGCTGCTGGTAGCCTTCTTCATCATGCTGTACTCCATGTCCGTGATGAACCAGAGCAAGTTCCGCCGGCTCGCCATCTCCATCAAGAGCGGCTTCGGCGGCAGTCTGGAGGGCGGCGGGCATTCGCCGCTGAACCCGTCCCCCGGCATGGCCGGTAAGCCTGGCATCCTCCCCGAGCTCGATATGGCGGACGCGTCCAACATCAAGCACGAGCTCAAGGAGTACATCAGCAACAAGAAGCTCCAGAATGAGCTCCGCCTCACCGATACTGAGCGTGGGCTCGTCGTCAGCATCGTTACCGATAAAATGCTCTTCCCGAAGGGAGAGGCCGACGTCAAGCCGCAAGCAGCGCAGCTCCTCGAAGAGGTTTCCAGCCTCATCCAGAACACAAAAAGTCACGTTCGCGTTGAAGGTCACACCGATTCTTTGCCGATAAGTACTCCGAAGTATCCCTCGAACTGGGAGCTTTCCACCGCTCGAGCGGTGGTGGTGGTGCGATATCTCATCGAGCATTGCGGCATGGACCCGCGGCGGATCTCCGCGGCGGGCTTTGCGGACAGCCGTCCACTGGTGCCCAATGACACCGAGGCGCACCGCGCGTACAATCGGCGGGTGGACATCGTCATCGTGAAAACCGACGAATCGCCCCCGGACTAGGCGTCACGACAACACGCCGCCGGCAGGATGCCGGCGTACTCGTGACATCCCGCACAAGGACGTGAGGACCGGGAGTTCATGAACAAGAAGCTGCTCATCATCATCATTGGCGCCATCACGGCGCTCGGGGCCATCGGCGGCGTCGCCGTTCCCAAAATGCTCTCCGGCAAGCACAAAGCGCCGGTTAAGGTGGCGAAGAAGTACACAGCCGTTCCGCTGGATGAGTTCCTCGTGAACCTCGCGGATGGAGGCGACCCGCACTACCTCAAGGCGGTGGTGGTGATGGAAGTCGGGGAAGACCCGAAGCTGGACGATAAGATCAAGGAAGCCACCCCGAAGATCCGAGACGCCATGATCGTTACGATGACGAAGCGCACCTTTCATGAGCTTCTCACAACCGGCGGCAAACAAGACCTCCGTGAGGCCCTAAAGGCCGACGGCAACCGGGCGTTGGGCCCGGGCATGGTCAACGAGGTGTACTTCACCTCGTTCGCCATGCAGTAACACCGGAGCCCGGCAGTACCGCACTCATGCGGAGACTGGCCGCGGCGCCGCCCCAAGGGGGCATCGCCGCGGCCAGCTCCACTTGGTCTGTCCGCCTCCGAAAGCAGGAACCGATGGCGGACAAAACCATTTCCGATGAGGAGATCGACGCGCTTATCAGCGCCGTGCAAACCGGCCAGGTGGGCGCCCCCGGTGACGTTAGCGAGCCGAAGGTCAAAACCTACGACTTCGCCCGCCCGGACAAGTTCTCCAAGGAGCAGATCCGCGCCCTCGAGATGATCTATGCCTCGTCCGCGCGCAGCATGAGCACGCAGCTCTCTACCCTCATGCGCACCGCCACCGCGGTGGAGAGCACCAGCATCGTGGAAACGACCTACGAGTCGTTCTTCGAAACCACCGCCGGCTCCGCCGCCATCGCCCTGCTCACCATTGAGCCCCTCGTAGGCCGCGCCCTCCTGGAGATGGATCCAGACATCACCTTCGCCTTCATCGATCGCCTCCTGGGCGGCCCAGGCTCCATTCTGGCCGAATCCCGCGAGCTCACTGAGATTGAGAAAGGCCTGATGGGCCGCGTGGTGGACCGCCTCATGCGGTGCATCGCCGACGCCTGGGGCACCCTGGTAACCCTCACCCCGCGGCTCGATGTCATCCTCGGCAGCCAGCTCTTCAGCCAGGTGGCGCTGCCGGATGATCGCATGGTGCTGGCCTCCTTCTCCGTGAAAACCGGCGCCGTTTCGGGCAGCCTCCATTTCGGCGTGCCTGTCACCGCGCTCGATCCCATCTTGTCGAAGCTCACCGCCCAGCAGTGGTTCTCAGCCGGACGACAAACCAGCAACCAGGCATTCAAGGAATCCATCGAGCATTCCCTGGACCGCACCGACCTCGAGATGGTGCTGGAGCTCGGTCGCGCCAACGTCAGCATCCGGGACCTTCTGGAACTCCAGATCGGCGATCTGGTGTGCCTGGACCACAAAGCCGGCGCCGAGCTGAACGTTATGCTGGGAAACCACGTGAAGTTCCATGGTCAACCTGGCCTCGTCGGCCGGCGGCTGGGCCTGCAGATCACGCATGTAGTCACCGAGGAGAATTGATATGGCGGACGAAACCAACCCCACCGAAGAGCCGATGGCCCCCACGGCCGCGCCCGATGCGGAGGCCGAACATACGCCTCAGGTTCAGCCCGTCCAGTTCGCGCCCATGGCGCCCTCCGCCCGCGCCACCGATCACAATGCCCTGGACCTGATCCTGGACGTTCAGTTGGAGGCCACGGTGGAATTGGGGCGCAGCAAAGTGCTGATCCGTGACGTCCTGGCCCTTGGCCCGGGCTCCGTGGTGGAACTGGACAAGCTCGCTGGCGAGCCGGCGGACCTGCTGATCAACGGACGGCCCCTGGCCCGCGGTGAGGTTGTGGTCATCGACGAAAACTTCGGCATCCGCATCACCGAGATCCTCTCGCCGGCGGAACGCATCAACACGCTGCGATGACGGGGACGTTACCTGCCCCAACTTGAACGGACAAGCCTTGTTGCTGAAACGAACCATCCTGTGCGCGGCGCTGGCCGCCTCCCTCGCCCCGGCCTTTGCCGAGGGCGAGTTGAACACCTATCGCGTTCAACCCGGCGAAGGATTGAACGCGGTGGCCCGCCGATTTCACACCGATCGGCGCACGCTGGAGAGCATCAACCGCCTCTCAGGCGGACGCCTCAGCGCCGGACAGGTGTTGTTCATACCGGCGGCTCCGAAATCGGGCGCCGAAAAGCCCGTCGCGCCGCCTGCAATCGCGCCGGCGAAGCCCACTGCGGCTCGCCCGGCGCCCCGGGCCATCCGGGCCCAGCCGGCCCGCGCCGCGGCAAGGCCCGCATCCAGGCCGGCTCCCGCTCCGAAGCCCGCTCTCAAGCCGGCGCCCGCCGTTCGCGCGGCGGCGCCCGCAGTGAGGCCCACGCCGGCCCGCACCGCCGTGAAGAAGCCAGCCCCAACGGCTACCACATTCCTGCCCGACTATCAGGACCCCAAGCGCGAACCGGATATGCCATTGGGTCGCGTGATCTTCGACCTCGCCTGGAAGCTGGCGGTCGTTCTGGGCATCGCCTACGGCTCCATCTGGATGCTCCGCGGCATCCTGCAGCGGCCGGGCGTGATGCCGGGGCGCAAGGGACATTTGAAGGTCCTGGAGAGCGCCAGCCTAGGGCCCAACCGCTCCATCCATCTGGTGAAGGTCGGCGGCAAGGTCCTGGTGGTCGGCAGCACCAACGACCAGATCACCGCCATCGGTGAGGTGGATGACCCCGAAACCCTGAGCGACCTGGCGAAAGATGCCCCACGCGCCTTCGCCGAGCATCTCTCGGCGGCCGAGTCTGGAGAGGCCGCGCCGCTGGCCGAGCAGGTGCAGGGCGGCATCCGCCACCTTTGGGGTCAGGTGCAGGAGATCCGCGGGCTGCGCCCTCGGGGAGACCGCAAATGAGCGCCACACTGATCGAAATGGCGCCCCCGGCCGCCAGCGATGCGCGCCGCCGGAAGGCGTTGGCCGTGGAGGAATGGGCGCGCAAGGCGCGCCGCCTCGCCTGGCTGGCCCCGTTCTTGCTTCTAGCCCACCGCGCCGTGGCGCAGGGGCTCGGCGTGCCGAAGATCAACATCGGCGTGGATACGGCGAAGAGCCCGCAAGACGTGAGCGTGAGCCTGCAGATCCTGTTTCTGCTAACGATCCTCTCGCTGGCGCCGGCGCTGCTCATCATGCTCACGTCGTTCACGCGCATCATCATCGTGCTGTCATTCACGCGCAGCGCCCTCGGCACGCAGCAGGTCCCGCCGAACGCCGTGCTCATCGGCCTCACGCTGTTCCTCACGTTCTTCACGATGGCCCCGGTGATCAACAAGGTGAACGACTCGGCGCTGCAGCCCTTCATGCGCAAGGAGATTTCGATGCAGGTGGCCCTGGACCGCGGTCAACAGCCGGTTCGGGCCTTCATGTTCCGGCAGACGCGCCAGCGCGATCTGGGATTGTTCGTGAAGCTATCCGGCATGCCGCGCCCGAAGGGCCCGGCGGACATCCCGATCCACGTGCTGATCCCAGCCTTCATCATCAGCGAGTTGAAGACGGCCTTCACCATGGGCTTCATCATCTTCATCCCGTTTCTGATCATCGACATGGTCGTTGCGGTGACCTTGATGAGCATGGGCATGATGATGCTGCCGCCGGTGCTGGTGAGCCTGCCCATCAAGATCCTGCTCTTCGTGATGGTGGACGGCTGGCACCTAATTGCGCGCTCGCTGGTTGTGAGCTTCCGCTGAGAGAACGAGACAAGGTCCCATGACAGACGTAATGGTACTTCAGATAGCGCAGAACGCGCTGTTGGTAGCGCTGAAGGTTTCGGCCCCCATCCTCGGGCTCAGCCTGCTGGCGGGCCTTCTGGTGAGCATCTTCCAGGCGGCCACGCAGATTCAGGAAACGTCGCTGACGTTCATCCCGAAGATCCTCGCCATGGCCGGCGCCCTCATCGCGTTCGGGCCATGGATGCTCCAGACCGTGCTGACCTTCTCCCGCCAACTCCTTATCGACCTGCCGCGCTACGTGCACTGAGCAGGCGGCCGGCGAAACACGGATTTGCCTAGTAGCGCCGGCGGCCCGTCGGCATCCGCCCGAAGGGCGGACATCCGTGGCCGGTCTGCGGCCTTGCCGGCGGCCCGCCGGCATCCGCCCGAAGGGCGGGCATCCGTGGCCGCGCTGCGGCCATGCCGGCGGGCCCCC
>DASXUL010000029.1:0-8484 GCA_036504855.1 Armatimonadota bacterium
ACGGCCAACCGCCGGACCTCCACGCGGAAGCCGATGGGGGCGGGCGATCTCCGGATCGCCCGCGCCCATCGGCGTTTGGCCCGGATTCCGCGCTCGTACAAAACCATGCGTATGTGTCAGATCCACTCGCGCGCCAGGACAGGACAGACATGGTGACGCCTAGAGTTGCGGCAATCCTGGTCGCACTGAGCGTGGGCTCGCACCCGGCTCTGACTCCGACCCACGCAGCTACGAAAATGGCCAGGCCGGGACCGGAGGTAGTTGCTTTCCAGCAGTTCCGCCATATGCTGGACGGCGAGGCAGTCAGAGTCGTGAGAACCTACTACGTTGATCCAGGAGAGTGCCTGCGCGTCCGGCTTAGCCCAGAACTCCTGGAGAGAGCGGGCGCGACGAGGAGCTATGACATTGCAGTGGACAGTCGCCCGCGCACGACCTTGCGCAAAGCGACCGCACGGACAACCTGTTCTCTTGCCAAACCAACCGCCAGAGACCTGCGCTTCGGCTGCGTGCTCTACTCTCGCGGAGGAAAGAGGTTGGCCGCTATCAACGTAGAGCGGAACCTAGAGGGAGCGTGTGTGAACGGCGTGTGGTGCAGTGTCAAGGGTGAGCTGCCAACCCTAGTGATGTCGCTTTCACAGCCTTCTGCTATATAGCTCCGTGTTAGGGGAACCCGGGCGTTGGTCGCCGAACGACGAGCGTCCTCTGAATGAATAAGGCTGGCGGGCACGCATGCCCAGCACTCGCCCGTCGACTTCACCGCCTCGTTGCCGTTGACCGATATGCCTGTCTGATCTGTTGACTCACTCACGCTCCGTCTCCTTTTCCGCTTCCATTCGAGGCCTAACAGGAAAGGAAGTGAGTTGTCTCGCTTATCATTGACAGAGAGGGCTTGTACCGGGCGTTGCAGAGGGTGTCCGCGCCGTAACCGGCGGGCGTTCGCGCGCCGATGCCGATACCGCCTCTCAGCCGAGCAGTGCCAAGCGATAGCGGACGGAGGAGTGCACGTTACACGAACCTATTGGTATGCTTGACGAGGTCGGCGGAGACGGGGTCTACTCGCGCTACGTGTTCGGCGTGAGCATCTTCGCCCTGAATGAGGTCGACGTCCCAGCGGAAATGGACCCGCGCGTTGCGTTCTGCACGGAACTGGCCCGTTCGAACCGGCACTCGGCGCATCTCGGGTGCGACGGCTACTCTCGGATCGCCGATTCGTTGGACAAGATTCTACTTCGACCCCGCGAGTGGGACACCTCGGCATGGACAGTCAACCAGGGCGACTTGTATCCAATCAAGCCCGACTGGCCGCCGGCGCTGATCTTGCCGGAGGGAGTCTGCCCGGGAGTCGACTTGGGCTTCGCGGAAGTGGATGACTTGCTCCTGTACGATTCACTCTCGTTCTACCTCCTCGGAGACAGAGATCCCATTCGGGAGATTTCGGTGGCTTTGCCGGAGACGCAGATGCTGTCGATGGCCGCGATGGACTGGGTGCTGAACGCGAGCGAGTGCGTTGTCTTCACGGAGGGCGATAACTGGTGCTTCCACGCGCTCTCACGAGATCCCGCGGCGTTCACGCGCCTGGACTCCGCCATAGCGGCGGCAACCCGATGCATCGAAGACGCCACCTGGTATCAGGAACGCAGGGACCGCTTGGTTTGGCGAGGCAATCCCGACAACTGCCTCGTCGACCCGGAGGGTCCGGTGTAGCCTCGATACGATGCGGCGACCGAGTTGGTCGATGCCGATCGCGCCGCCGTGGCGGATCACTGTGCGCGGCGGGAGGGCAGGGAACCGCCCGGAGAGTCACTGGCGCTCTATGTCCAGACTGGTGTGCCGGCTGTTTCCGCTGATCAGGATGGCTTCTGGTCGAGAAGGACGCCGCCGGCGCATCAACGGTCGTCTACACTCTGGGACTCGTCGAGCGGCGCGTCGCCACACGGCGGCTGCGTCAGCCGCCTACCATGAACAAGCGATCTGGCGGATGGATCAGCACAGTATCCAACCGCCCGCATCCTGGAGCTTCTCGGGATGCCTCTTCATCTCGGGCAGGAGTTCGATGCTGTTGGCGTGCCGGCGCGTTCGGGAAGCGCATGTACGTTTGGATCTGCACTATGTCTCGCAAGAAGAAGATTCCACTTATGTCGGAACTGCTCAATGCCGTCCGGATCGGGAAGATGGAGGAGGCCCGTGCGCTGCTCGCGGAAATGGGCAGCGTCGAAGCGCCGGCAAAGCTGGCGCGGGTCCTATTGGCCGCCATTGAGGACGGACGGCGGCAGTTCGTGGAGGACTTGCTCGATCGGGGAGTCGACGTCAACGGGCGGAACACGGAGGGATGGACTCCCTTATTGATGGCGGCACAGCACTGTCAGTCCGAGATAGCCCAGCTCCTCATCGCGCGCGGCGCCGACACCAACTCCGCCATCAACGGGTGGTCCGTTGTGACGGCGGCGGTCGGGTCGGGTGACCTACAGACGCTGAGATCCGTAATCAGCGGCGCCGACCTTTACGCGCGATCGCGTTACGACGGCTGGACGCCCTTGCGCCAGGCTGCGGAAAGCTGCATGGTTGGAGCGATTCGCATCCTTGCGGCGGCAGACCAGCGTCTCGCCGCTTTGAGTCGGGCGGTTCTGCTGAATGAGGTGGCTGTGGCACGGTTGCTTCTGGCCGAAGGGGCAGATGTCAACCAGCGTGACGTACACGCAACAACGCCCCTGGAATGGGCCGTGCTGATGGGGCGGATGGAGATGGCGAAGCTCCTGCTGGCCGGCGGAGCCGATCCGAATTCCCGCGATATTACGGGGCGCACTTCCCTCATGTGCGCCGCCGAGCGGGCCGACGAGGACATGGCGCGTGTTCTGGTGGATGCTGGCGGCGATGTCAACGCAGCGCGCTATATGGACGTCAGCGCGCCGCTCCACGACGGCGAGACGATTCTGATGGCGGCGGCCTCCCGGAGCGCCGGTGATCCGGTAGTGCGGTTCCTTCTGGCGCGTGGCGCCGACCTAACGCGGAGGGGCAGGTACGGGCAGACGGCCCTTAGCCTTGCCTCCGGGCGCGGACTTACAGACATCGTCGAGACGCTTCTGGACGCTGGCGCAGATCCGAACAGCCGAGACGATGACGGTGAGACGCCGCTGATGGCCGCAGCAAAGCTTGCCCGCCTTGACGCGATCCGCGCTCTTCTTGCCCACGGGGCAGACGTGAATGCAGTGGCGGCGAACGGCTACACGGCCGTGCGATATGCGGACTGGGACTGCGCGCGGTCTGACGCCGAGCAACTGCTCCGTGAGGCCGGCGCGATCGTTGAGGGACCCATCTACATTGATGACGTGGAGGGGTGAGCGGTCAGGAGACGTGGCCTCTCCGTATCCCCCCGGATACGAAGGGCCCAAACTCGCCCTCGGCGCCTTCCATCGCGTCAGCCGCCTACCATGATCAGGCGATCTGGCCGATGAGTCAGCACGGTATCCAACCGCCCGCACTGTAGAGCGCGGGGTTCGGTCCGAAAGACGCGGCGGTGGCGCCCATCGGCGTTGCGCCCGGATTCCGCGCTCGTTCGAAATCATGCCTATCATGAAAGCGCGCCCCGGCGGGCGCGTTGGGACGATTGCATGGCATCCTACGGAACGACATGGTGTGAACGGTGTGGAGAGCGGCCGGCGGTGGCGGAGATCGCCGCGGCGGACGGCGAACCGGCGCGCCTCTGCGCGCCATGCGCCGCGCAGTGGGAGGCCGCCGGCCACCCCTGGGCCGCGGGGGCCGGCGAGCTCATCGCCGCGCTCACCCGGCCGGACAGGCGGCAGGCGCTCCTCTGCCCGCGCTGCGGATTTGACCTGGAGGATGTGGTGCGCCAGGGTCGCGTGGGTTGTCCCGAGTGTTACGGCGCCTTTGAGGCCGTGGTGAGCGAACTATTGGCCAAGGCGATGCCCCATCCGGACCATGGGGGCAAGCGGCCCGCCGCCTGGCGCAACGGTCGCCCGAAAACGCCGTTCCCCGAGGGGCCCGGCAACCGGTGAAACCCTTTTTCCAGGACGACGCGATCACCATGGCGCCGGCGTGGAGCCACGCGCGCGGGACGGACGGCGATGTGGTGGTGAGCACGCGTATGCGGCTCGCCCGCAACGTGGCCATTGCCCCGTTCCCCGGACAGGCCACGGACGAAGACCTGGAGCGCGTGGCGCAGGCGTGTCGCGCTCCGTTCGAAGACTCCGCGGACTTCTGTGATTTCCGGTTGCTGGACGTTGCCGCCATGGACCCCGTAACGCTCCGGTCGCTCGTCGAACGTCACCTCGTAAGCGCCCGGCTCCTGTCGCCGCCGGAACATCGCTACGCCATCCTCAGTCCTACAGGCACGCTGGCGGTGATGGTGAATGAGGAAGACCACCTCCGGATGCAGTGCTTCCTTCCCGGCCGCGATATTAAGGGAGCCTGGAACATCCTGGACCGACTGGACGACTGGCTCTCCGCCACGCTACCCTGGTGTTTCTCACCGCGCTATGGTTATCTCACCACACACCTGGCGAACCTGGGCACGGGCCTGCGGGCTTCCGCCATGGTTCACTTGCCGGCGCTGGAAACCACCGGGCGGCGCGATGAGACCCTCCGCGCGGCGGCAAGCCTCGGCGTGGCGGTGCGCGGCCTCTACGGCGAGGGCAGCCAGAGCGCGGGCGACCTGTTCCAGGTGAGCAACCGTTTCGCCCTGGGGCCCGCCGAGGAGGAGATCGTGGGCCGCGTGGACACCACGGCGAAATTCCTGGTGGGCGCGGAACGCCAGGCCCGCCGCCGGTTGTTGGATGAAGAGGAAGGTTCTCTGGCCGATGCGGCGTGGCGAGCGTATGGAATACTCATGTACGCCCGCCGGCTAACAACCGCCGAGGCGCTGGACCTGCTCTCCAAGCTGAAACTGGGCCTGGATCTGAACCTGCTGAACGTTGTGGCTCGGAAGACAGTGCAAAGCCTGTTTCTGGCCGTTCGGCCCGCGTCGCTTCAGGCGGCGTCTGGGCGCACCCTGGACCCCAAGGCTCGAGACCGAGCCCGGGCAGACCTGATTCGCCACGCTCTGGGCGGCGACGCCGCGCGATAACGGATGTCGTGGATGCCGTCGACGGCGCCGATAGGCCCATGGCGGTATAATAGAAGTAGCAGAGAGTATCACCACCACGCTGGCTGGGGGCTGAGAGTTCGGTGTGGGCAATGGACGCGTGTCGGGGCGGAGAGTCTCCGCCGCGCCAGCCAGCCCAATCGCCGGGCGGCCGCCTGGGGCGGCGCGTCTTCCGATACGTAGGGAGGAAGAACAAAACTATGTGGCAACGATTTACCGAACGGACGCGGCGCGTGATTTTCTTCGCGCAGGAGGAAGCTGCCCGGCTCGGCGAGAACTATGTCGGAACGGAGCACCTCCTCCTTGGCCTCGTCCGCGAAAATGACAGCGTGGCCGCGCGCATCCTGGAACGCCTCGGCGTGAACCTCGGCCGCGTGCGCCAGGAAATCGAGCGTCAGGTTGCCCGCGGCGACGGCCGCCTCGGCCAGGAGATGCAGCTAACCCCGCGCGCCAAACGCGTCATCGACCTGGCCTACGAGGAAGCGCGGCAGCTCAACAACAATTACATCGGCACGGAGCATTTGCTCCTTGGCCTTGTCAGGGAAAGCGATGGTATCGCTGGCCGCGTTCTCGCCCGTTTGGGCGTGGATCTCGACCGTACCCGCCGCGAGGTGATGGCCCTGCAGGATAATGATACGATGGTGACCCAGGGGAAAACGCGCAGCCGAACGCCCACCCTGGATGAGTTCGGCCGCGATCTGACGGAATTGGCCCGATCGGACAAGCTGGACCCTGTGGTGGGCCGCAACTCCGAAATCGAACGCGTCATCCAAATCCTTTCCCGTCGCACCAAGAACAATCCTGTGCTCATTGGCGAGCCCGGCGTCGGCAAAACCGCCGTCGCCGAAGGGCTGGCCCAGCGCATCGTTACGGGCGATATCCCGGAGCCTCTGAAAGACCGCCGCATTGTTAGCCTGGACCTGGCCGGACTTGTGGCGGGCACCAAGTACCGCGGCGAGTTCGAGGAGCGGATGAAGCGCGTGATGGAAGAGGTGCGCCGCGCAAGCGGTGAGGTGATCCTCTTCATCGACGAGTTGCATACCCTCGTGGGCGCCGGCGCGGCTGAAGGCGCCATCGACGCCTCCAACATCCTGAAGCCGTCTCTGGCCCGAGGCGAGATGCAATGCATCGGCGCCACGACCATGGACGAGTACCGGAAGTACATCGAAAAAGATGCCGCCCTGGAGCGCCGTTTCCAGCCCGTGCAGGTGAAAGAGCCGTCCATTGAGGACACCATCGACATCCTGCGCGGCATCAAGGACCGCTACGAGCAGCACCACAAGGTCGACATCCGGGACGACGCCCTCATTGCCGCCGCCAAGCTCTCGGACCGCTATATCTCGGATCGCTTCCTGCCGGACAAGGCGATTGACCTCATCGACGAGGCCAGCAGCCGCGTTCGCCTGCAGATAAGCCTGCCGCCCGCCGATCTCCGCGCGGCCAAGCACGAACTGGAGGCGCTTCGCAAGGAGCGCGCCAGCCTGCCGTCGCACGCCGCCTACGACCGCGATCCGGAACTGCGCCGCCAGGAATCCGAAATCCAGGAGCGCATCGACCTGCTGGAGGACGCGTGGCGCGAGCGCCGCCAGAACGCCCCGCAAGTGGTGGGTGAAGACGAAATCGCCACCATCGTGCAGAGCTGGACCGGCATCCCGGTGACCCGTCTCGTGGAAACCGAGATGGCCAAGCTCCTGCGCATGGAGGACGTTCTCCACGAGCGCGTTATCGGACAGCACGAAGCCATCGTGTCGATGTCGAAAGCCGTCCGGCGCAGCCGCAGCGGCCTGAAGGATCCGAAGCGCCCCATCGGCAGCTTCATCTTCCTGGGCCCCACCGGCGTGGGCAAGACGGAACTGGCCCGAACGCTGGCGCACTTCCTGTTCGATTCGGAAGACAAGCTGATCCGCATCGACATGAGCGAGTACATGGAGCGCTTCGCCGTCTCACGGCTGGTGGGGGCGCCTCCCGGATACGTGGGATACGACGAGGGCGGTCAGCTCACCGAGGCCGTGCGGCGCAACCCGTACAGCGTGGTGTTGCTGGACGAAATCGAGAAGGCCCACCCGGATGTGTTCAACATCCTCCTCCAGATCATGGAGGATGGCCGGCTCACCGACAGTCAGGGCCGCAGCGTGGACTTCAAGAACGTTGTCCTGATCATGACGAGCAACGTCGGCGCGCAGGAGATCGTGGAAGGCCGCGGCCTCGGCTTCCGCGGCACGCGCCCCGTTGAGGGCGATGAGCCGAAGCGCTACGAGAGCATGAAGAACCGGGTAACAGACGAGCTAAAGCGCACGTTCCGTCCCGAGTTCCTCAACCGCGTGGACGAGGTCATCGTGTTCCACCAGTTGAGCCGCGAGGAGATCCACATGATTGTGGAGCTGCACGTGAGCCGCGTAACGAAGCAGCTCGCCTCACACGGCATGACGCTGAGCATCACGGAGGCCGTGCGCGACCTCATCGCTACCGAGGGCTACGACCCGCACTACGGCGCCCGGCCGATCCGCCGCGCCGTGCAGCGCCTCATCGAGGACCCGCTCTCCGAGGAGGTCCTTCTGGGCCGGTTCGGCGAAGGCGACACGATCGTGGCCGAACTGGACGACGACAACCACGTCCACTTCGCCCGTGGCGGCGAAGAGGCGCCTCAGCCCGTGGCGGTAGCCGCCCCGGACGAAGACCAGCCCGCCGAAGCGAGCTAGCAACCGCATAGCGGAACGCAACAGGGGCCGGCCTCCCAACCTGGGAGGCCGGCCCTTCTGCTGATCTCGCCGGCGCCGATGGCGACGCCGCTCCCTCGGTGGTTCGGTATAGGCCAGGCGGTCCGCGGGCCGAGGCGAAGTCCGGCCTGGGGCGGGGAAGGGTTCCATCGTGCCCCTGATTCATTGATACGCCCCGGTAGCGGACAATAGAGGGGAGGTGAGGAATGGAGGGACCAGCGCGGTGATAGACAGCCACGAAGCGGGAACACGCGGCTTTACGTTGCTGGAATTGCTCATCGTCATCTCCGTGGTGATCACCCTCATGGGCCTTGCCCTTCCGCAGATGATCACCAACCGCAAGTCGGCCAATGAGATCAGCGCCATCGCCAGCCTGCGGCGCATTTCCTCCGCGGAGGAAGTCTTCCACGTGCGGGCCAATCCTCCCCGCTTCGGCGCCCTGGAGGAACTGCGCGACGCCGGCCTGCTGGATCCCCTCGTCGCCGCCGGCGCCAAGGGCGGTTACACGTTCCATGCCGCCGCTGCCCCATCTTCCAGCGAATATGCCTTCGTCGCCGCGCCGGACGGCGCCGCCGGCGACCGCCGCTACTACGTGGACCAGACCGGCGTCATCCGCTGCGAGAGCGGCGTCGACGCCACCGCCTCCAGCCCGCCCCTGAAGTAGTGAGG
>DASXUL010000030.1:0-53407 GCA_036504855.1 Armatimonadota bacterium
CAATCGTGATCCGAGTCGTTGCCGGCCTCGTGAACCGGCGCACCCAGACGACGCCCCTGCGCGTCTGCCAGGCAGCCATCTAGACGCTGCCACGAACACTCCCCCTCGTCCTGCGCCATTTGCACAATTCATCTAATGACACCCCACCCGCGGGGCGCCCTACGGCGCGTCGCTCTCGGCGGCCTGGCGGCGGAGGGATTCGGCGCGCTTCCAGTCCTTGCGCTTCTCCGCCTTCTCGGCCTGGGCCTGTAGTTCGTCCACGTCCGGGTACGGCGTCAGCAGCCAGAAGAGGCGGGCCACGGCGGCGTTCTCGATGAGTTCCTTCCGCTCGCCCGGTTTATGGTCCTTCCGCCACGCGTCGTGGTAGCCGCCCTCTGGGTCACGCACGTAGCGGTAGCCGAAGGAGGCGTCGCGCCGCACGGCGTTCAGGTAGCGCAGGTCTTTCGTCACGTCGTACAGGCGGAGCAGCGATTCGGAGAACAGGTGGTTGAAGCGGGCGTTGTTCGTGAAGCCTCCGGTGTCGGGATCGACCCAGCGCTTCAGGCCGGCGTCGGCGATGCGGCGGGCGGCGGCGAGGCGCTTCCGGTCCTTCGTGGCCTGGTAGAGCAGCACGTTGGAGCGGATCATGAGGGCGCTGTTGTAGGTCCACTTGTACTTGCTGATGTGGCCGTCCAGGCGGATGTTGTCGCAGAACAGGCCATCTGAATCCTGGAGGGTCTTGTCGGTCCAGTCCACGATGCGCTTCGCCCAGGGAAGCTGATCGGCGTCGTGCCCCACGAGGTAGAGGCGGGCCGCCGCGGCGGCCGTGGGGGCGTTGGAGCAAGTGTTCTTGGTCTGCTTGTCCTCGCGCCAGTAGATGCCGCCGCCCAGCTTGCCGTCCCAGCCGCTGAGACAGAACCGCTGCGTTTCCCGCGCCCGGTCTAGATAGCTCGCGTCCTTCGTGACCTCGTATGCTTCCACGAAGCCCAGAACGACCCACGCGTTGTCGTCGTAGTAGCGCGCGGCGTCCTTGGTGGGCAGGTAAGTGTCCTTGAAGCCGGGAACTGGCCCGGCCCCGTCCCAGTAGCGGCGCAGCGAGGCGCACACGTCTTTCAGCGTCTGGCCATATTTGGCGGGGTTGTAGCGCGTTCCGCTGACCAGCACGGTGAACTGCACGCCGTTGCCCCACATGTAGTCGTAAGCCAGGTCGCCGGGTAGCGCCGGCAGCCAGGGGCGATACAGGTGGGCGTCTGAGTCGTAGTAGCGCGCCTGGATGAAGTCGGTCTGCTCTTCGGCCTTGGCGCGGTAACTGGCGCGGGCCAGCCCGGGCGTGAGGACAAGGACGAGGGCGGCCGCCAGGGCGCGGGCCGCGTTACGGGGGGCACGGGGCATTGGGTGTTTCCTCTGAAGAGGGATCGGGGTCCGGAGTCCGGATTCCGGATTCCGCCGATGACCCGCGATAGGCTTCTCATCGAGCAACCTATCGCCTCGTGGTCGTGAATCCGGACTCCGGAATCCGGAACCCGATCCCCTTCTCACTTTCGCGCGGTGAGTTCGTCGATTCGCTTCAGCTCATCGTCGCTGAAGGCGAGGTTGTTCAGGGCGGCCACGTTCTCCTCCACCTGCTTCACGCTGGAGGCGCCGATCAGTGCGCTGGTGAGGCCGGGAAGGCGGAGGATCCAGGCCAGGGCCATCTGAGCCAGGCTCTGGCCGCGCTCGCGCGCCATGTCATTCAGCGAAGTGAGCGCCGCCTTGCGGGCCGGGCCGAGGTTGTCCTCCACCCATTTGGCGCCCCACTTCTGCGCGGCGCGGCTCTCGGCCGGGATGTCGCCGCCCAGGTACTTGTCGGTCAGCAGGCCGGAGGCCAGCGGGCAGAAGGCGATGACTCCGGAGCCGAACCGTTGGGTTTGCGGCAGCAGGTCGCCCTCAATGCCGCGGCCCAGCATGTTGTAGTAGGGCTGGTGGATCGTGATGGGCGCGAGGCCCATGCGCTCGGCAATGCGGACGGCGTCGGCATACTGCGCTCCGCTGTAGCTGCTGACGCCGGCGTACAGCGCTTTGCCGGACCGCACGAGTTGATCCAGCGCCGCCAGGGTCTCCTCCAGCGGGGTTTCGGGGTCGGGCCTGTGGGAGTAGAAGATGTCCACGTACTCCAGCCCGAGGCGTTTCAACGACTGGTCGCAACTGGCGATGATGTATTTGCGCGATCCCCACTCGCCGTAGGGGCCGGGCCACATGCGGTAGCCGGCCTTGCTGGAGATGATCATTTCGTCGCGCGGCATGTCCTGGAATACGCGGCCGCAGACGATTTCGGCGTTTCCAGGGGGCGTGCCGTAGTTGTTGGCGAGGTCGAAGTGGGTGATGCCGAGGTCGAAGGCGCGGTAGATGCAGGCGCGCGCCACATCTTCGCCGCGATAGCCGCCGAAGGTCTCCCAGGCGCCGAGGGAGATGGCGGGCAACATGAGGCCGCTGCGGCCACAGCGGCGGTACTGCATGGAATCATACCGGTCGGCCGCGAATTCGTGAGCCACGGTTTCCGTCCTTTCCGTCACAAGCGGGGTCAATGACCCTTCCATTGTAGGAAACCAAACGTCGCGGCCAGCCAACCGGGCGGCGGAACGATGAGGCCGCCCCACTGCGGATTCCGCTGGCGGGTATGCTTGAAGTATACTGATGGAGAGCAGGCATCCAGACGTTTCCCACGGGCGGATATGCCCGTGACGCCGGAGGATAACGATGCGCAATGCGCTGTGGGCAATAGCGGTGGCAGGGGCGGGCTTCTTTGGGTGGCATCTCATTGCCTCGGGGCTCCGCCAAAGGCCTCGCGCTTGGAGCGAAGTCTGTCTGGGCGTCGGGCTCCCGATCATGATCGTCAGCATAGCGGCGGGCAATGCCGTGCGCCACACGGGGCACTCCATGCCCGCCTGGCTGGTAGCGTTCAGCTACATCGGTGTGTTCCTGTTGCTGGGCGGAATCCTCATCGGCGACCAGGAAACTCTGAGCGCGCGCCCGGCGGCGTGGGGCGATCCGCCAACGGTCGCCGGTCTGCGCCGCGCCCACTGGGCGGCCATCACTTGCGCGGTGGCCGGGGGGACGGCTGCTTGGCTGGCGATTCCGGGGGACGATCTGGCGCAGTGGGCAGTCCTTTCGGGCATGTGCGCCCCGATGGCGGGCTTCGGGTGGCTAAGGTGTTATCTGCGGCAGAGCGCGCCCGCGTGGCTGATGCGCCTGGGCGGACGCTCCCCAGCGATGTCGGGCGATGCGGCGCCCTCGGTGGGGATACGATGACGGGCGGACGCAGATTGGCGTGCTCGTCCGTTGTCACGAAAAATGGCCTCCCGGCGTGTGCCGGGAGGCCTCTTCAGTAATGCGCTTGCCAACGGGTTGATTATGGCGCGTGTGAGCCGTGTTGGATTCGAACCAACGACCCCCTCCTTAAAAGGGAGATGCTCTACCGCTGAGCTAACGGCCCCTGCGACGCTCGCGCGACGCCGATTCCATTATAACACTGCGGCGAAGCATCGGTTCAATGGTTCCCGGTTTCCCTGGAGGCTGGTTCCTTCGGACTGGCTCCCTTCAGCAGCCGCCCTCCGTCCCCACCCCCGGCCAGGTTGCCGGGGCGCCATCGCCTCTCGCCGGCGGCATTCGCTGCCGGAGAGAGGCTCCAAACCCGCCGCGACCCCTAACAGGGTCACGACGCCTGGTTATCACACGCCGGGTCCGATGAAGGTCACCGGCATCAGGTCATCTTCATCGAACCGGCGGAAAGCCTGTTCGGTGAAGCCGCTTGGCACGCCTTCCTCCAACTTGGAAGGCGGGTTCACCACGGCGACGCCGTTCGGGGCGGGGTGGAAAGTCGCTCCTGCCGGGCATCGCGTCTGTTCTACCGACGACACCAAACAGCCCCATGGTTCCGGTTATTTCACTAATGAGGCACTTTTTTTTCGAGCAGGCGTGAGCATGGCTGCTTCCACGCCTATGAGAGCCATGAGAGCCCCTCGGTTTGCTGGGCCGCCCCCACGAGCTCCATGAACATGGCCTCCAGCGTGGCATCCTCGCCCGTGTGCAGGCGGGAGCGCAGTTCGGCCATATTCCCCTGCGCTACCAGTCTGCCATGCTGGATCACGGCCACCTGCGAGCAGAGGCGTTCCACCACTTCCAGGATGTGGCTGCTGAAGAACACCGTGGCCCCTTGCTCTGTGAGCCGGTGCAGCGTGTCCTTGATGATGCGCCCCGAAACGGCGTCCACGGCCTCGAACGGTTCGTCGAGGAAGATGACCGGAGGGTTGTGGATGATCGCGGCGGCCAGGGCGGTCTTCTTCTTCATGCCCTGGCTGTAGTCCACGATCATCTTGCCGGCGTCTTCGTCCAGTTGCAGCAGATGCAATAGCTCTGCCGCGCGATTGCGCGCATCGGCGCCCGGAAGCCCGTACATGCGGCCGGCGAACTCCAGGAACTCCTGTCCCGTGAGGCGTTCGTAGAGGTTCAATTCCTCGGGCAGGACCCCGATGCTGGCTTTCGCGAGAAGCGGTTGGGTTGTGATATCGTATCCCGCAACCAGCGCGCGGCCGGAAGTGGGACGCAAAAGGCCGGTGAGCATCTTGATGGTGGTGCTCTTCCCGGCTCCGTTCGGGCCCAGGAAGCCGAAGAACTCGCCGCGCCGAACGGTGAAGGTGAGGTCATCCACCACGCGGTGGCCATCGTACGCTTTCGTAAGCCCAAACGTTTCCACCGCGTTCGCCGTTTCGAACGTCATCGGACCCACGTCCCTTTCGCCGTTCCCCGCATGAGGTAGATGTGCCCCTTCAGAACGGGCAGCGGGCCGAAACCCGGGCCGGCGCCGGCCGCCGTGAACACAACGTCGCCCTTCCGGAAGCAGACGATGCCCCGCGCCGAGCCGTCCGGCTTCCAACCGAGCTTCGGAAGCTTCGCGCGGTACCAGGCGGCCACGGGCTCAATGCCTTCGGCGCATTGGTAGGAAACCCACTGCTGATGCGTGGCCCTCGGAAGCCCGTTGATGTCGAACCTGACATTCCCGCTGTTCAGCAGGGCGGATTGCTTGCCGGCCAGCTTCAGCCCTGGGTAGAGCGGGATGCCCTGCGGCAGGATGGCGGCGGCTTCCTGTTGCGTCATCGGCGGGATGGGCGGGTTTTCGATCCACCGTTTGCCGGTGCGCACGAGGAAGAAGCCGCCGATGGCGATGGCAACAAGCAACAGAAGGCAGCCGGCCGCAAACGCGCCCGCGCACCCGCCGCACCCCTTACGGCGCGGCGGGTTCGGCGCGGCGTAGGGCGGCGTCACCGCGGCCCTCGGGGCGTGCGGGGTTGCGGCATATTCGTGCCAATGCCCATTGTAATGAACTGGGCCTGGCCTCCGCTGCCCTGGGCCAACATGACGAAGGTGGATCCTCTATGGAACATGAAGGTGTGCGATGTGGGGGCGCCGGGGATGGGCATGGGCGCCCGGGTCTGATCGCCCATGTAGATATAGCCAAGCGGGACAAGCTTCTCCTTGTACCATGGCCCGATCGTATCGATGCCCTTGGCGCTCGTGAACGCCATCATGCGCATCTTCGCGCCCTTCGCGCCGGGGACTACGCCCAAGGCGCCGCCGGCGAGCCGCATGGCCGAGGTCATCTTCTCGTCGAACTGCATGCCGGGGTAGATCGGGATGTCCGCGGGGATCACGGCGCGGTAGTTCGCGGCCGTGATGGGCGGGCCGGCGGCCGCGTTCATCTTCATGTACGTCACAACGCCAAGGATAATGGCGACTACCACGCCCAGGCCGAGGCAGCCGAGGCAACACGCTAGGAAGGACGGCCCGCTCTTCTTCGGCGGGGGCGCGTTATAGGGGGACTGCTGGCCTTGCGGGTTGAACGATGGCTGTTGCATCACGCCTCCTCGGCGGAGATCAGGGGGCCGCGAAGCGGCCCGGAGTGGTCCAGTTGTCTGATGGTATAATCAGTGTGGATGAACAGAACTGTCAAGCAATCGCGGGCGCGGCGAACAGCGCGCGCCATTCTCAGCCTCGTTGTGTTGGCGATGGTGGTTGGCGGCGGCGCGGCGTGGCGCATGTATGCGGAAGGCTACTACTTCCGCAATCTCAAACCCACGGATTGGGTCCTCCACTGGCGCGGCGTCTATCGCTATGACCCCGCACACCATACGGTACGGCAGGGGAGCGCGAAGGTTCCAATGGTGGCGCTGACGTTTGATGACGGCCCCCACCCCACCACTCCGGCGCTGTTGGACGCGCTGAAAGCCGGCGGAGCGCACGGCACGTTCTTCCTGGTGGGCTCCAACGTGGTGAAGGCCCCCGACCTGGCGCGGCGCATCGCCGCCGAGGGGAACGAGGTGGCCAACCACACACGCACGCACCTGCGCCTGCCGCCCCTGAGAGACGACCAGATCCGCCACGAGCTGAATGACGACACCATCGTGATAGCCCGCGCCACGGGGAAGCGCGTGCGCCTGTTCCGCCCGCCCGGCGGCCAGTTCGACGGCCGCGTGACGGCGGAGGCCGCCCGCGAGGGGATGACCACCGTGCTGTGGTCCAACAACACGGGCGACTGGCGCGCGAAGCCGCCGCGCTGGGTGGTGAACCGGGTGCTGAGCAACGTTCAACCGGGCGACATCGTGTTGCTGCACGAGGACCACGCGGAAACGGTGGCGGCCATCCCCGCCATCCTGGCGGGCCTGCGCGAGCGGGGCTTGCGCGCCGTGACGGTGAGCGAGCTTCTGGCGGCCTCCGGCATCGCCGCCCCGCCGCTTCCAGCGCCGGGGAAACGCATCCGTGCCCGGCAACCGCAATGAGGGCTTTCGGGTTGGCGCAACCGAGGAGGGATCTGTGCGGAATCTGAGACGATATGGGGCCGGGCCATTCCGCGTGGCGGTGCTGCACGGAGGCCCGGGCGCGCCGGGCTCGGCGGCCGCGGTCGCACGCGAGTTGGCGCGCGACATGGGCGTGCTGGAGCCGCTCCAGACGCGTGATTCCGTCGAGGGCCAGATCGAGGAGCTTCGGCTGACGATCGACGCGCACGGCGATCCCCCGGTAACACTCGTCGGCCACTCCTGGGGGGCGATGCTCGGCGTGCTTTTCGCGGCGCGCCACCCAAACAGCGTGGCGAAGCTGATCCTCGTGGGCAGCGGACCAATGGAGTCCCATTACGCGGAGGGGATCATGCCGACCCGCCTTTCGCGCATACCGGAGGCGGACCGCGGCGAGGCGCGGCGCCTCATGGACCGGCTCTCAAGCGGCGACTTCCAGCAGAGCGAGCTCGATCGCCTGGGCGTTCTGATGGGCTGCACGGATACCTACGAGTCTCTGCCCGAAGCGGATAACGGCAGCCTGCCTCCCGCCGACGATGGCGCCGTGGACCTTTCCTTCCAGCCGCGCGTTCACGAGCGTGTTTGGGCCGAAGCGGCGAAACTGCGGAGCGAGGGAGGGTTTGTGCGGGCGGTGAGGGCCGTTCGGTGTCCGGTGGCGGCCATCCATGGCGATTACGACCCTCACCCCGCCGAGGGGGTGAAAGAGCCGTTCGCCGCTCACGCTCCGGGGTTTCGCTTTCATCTGCTTTCGCAGTGCGGCCATGAGCCGTGGCGTGAGCGCCACGCCCACGCGGAGTTTTTCCGTGTCCTCCGCGATGAGCTTTCGGTCGCCTAGCGCCTCCATATCTGAGCGCCCAGCATCGCCGCACAGACGTGCAGCGTCTTGGCGAGCGCCAGCCGACCGCCGCAAACGGTCTGTGTTATAATGGAAATGCACGTCGCGCGCCCCAGTAGCTCAGAGGATAGAGCAACTGCCTTCTAAGCAGTGGGTCACAGGTTCGATTCCTGTCTGGGGCGCCAGAGGCGCGAATCGTGCCGCCGGTTGCATGTTTCCATTGCCAGTGTGTTTTCCCTGCGACGCTGTAGTCGCGTCACCCCCCGATGAGTTGGGCCGCTCTTTGGTGGCGCCGCAGTTGACCTTAGTTGGGCTGGCCTGTATTCGTTGGCATCAGCGCACTACGCTGCCCTAAGACCGAGTTCCTGACCAAAGAGGCACTCAATTGACATACTGGGACTTGCTGGATCTGATCGAAAAGGCTGTGCGCGATAGGTCCAAGGTGTTGAGCCTGCGGCGCTCTCAGTTAGTCTCTCTTCCTCACGAGATTGGTCAACTCGAAAGTCTTGAAGTTCTTCTCCTGAGCGACAACTGGCTGATCGCCCTTCCTCCCGAGATGGTGCGGCTCACGTGCCTCCAGCAGCTTGACCTAAGCGACAACGATCTCGCGTCGCTGCCTCCCGAGATTGGCCAGCTAACGAGCCTTCGTGAGCTTGACCTCAGCGGTAACCAACTAAGCAGTCTTTCCTCCGTGATTGCGCGGCTCCGGAATCTCCAAAAGCTTGACCTAAGGAATAACAAGCTGTCTGCTCTCCCCCCCGAGATCGCGCGGCTACCAGATCTGTTCCAGATTGATCTGGCTGGGAACCCCCTGAAAACGCCGCCGATGTCGGTCGTGAAGCAGGGACTGCCTGCCATACGCAACTACTTCCGCGGGCGTGAGGAGAAGAGCACGCCACAGTGGCTCTCCAAGCTGCTGCTTGTGGGGGAGGGCGGCGTCGGTAAGACGTCACTACTCCACCGGTTGCGCGGTGAGGCATTCGACCCGCAGGAGGACACCACGCGCGGCGTGCAGATTCACGCGGTGGAACTCCCCCACCCGGCCAAGCCGGGCGTGACAATGAAGCTCAACGCGTGGGACTTCGGCGGGCAGGAGATCTACCACGCCATCCACCAGTTCTTCCTCACGGACCGCAGCCTGTTCTTCGTCGTTTGGAACGCTCGCGCGGGGTACGAGCAGGGGAAGCTCTACTATTGGCTGGACGCGATCAACTCGCTGGCGCCGGAATCCCCCGTCCTCCTGGTGGCGACCTGGGCCGATCAGAGGGAGCCGGACCTACCGCTGGCCGACTTGCGGCGGAAGTACCCTCAGATCGTCGGGCAGTGCGTGGTGAGCAATGACACGGGCGCCGGCATCGACGCTCTCCGCGAGCGCATCCAGGACCTGGCGGCGGGCCTGCCCCTAATGGGAGAACCCTGGCCCGCCGCCTGGCTCTCCGCGGCGGAAGCCATCCGCGGCATGGAATGCAAGCACATCACGCCGCACGAATTGTCGGAGGTGCTGTCGCGCCATGGCGTGCAGGGGGAAAGCCAATGGGTCCTTTCGCGGTGGCTTCACGACCTCGGCGACATCCTCTATTTCCAGGACGACGACGAGCTCAACAGCCTCGTCATCCTCAAGCCGCAGTGGCTGACGCACTACATCAGTCGCGTGCTGGATGATGATGAAGTGGCCGAGCAGGCCGGCGTCTTCAAGCGCGCCGCGATGGACCGGTTGTGGGCCGATATCGAGCCCGGCATGCGCAACCTCTTCCTGCGCCTGATGGAGCGATTTGACCTGTCCTACCGAACGCTGGAAGACAAGGACATCAGCCTTGTGGTGGAGCGCCTGGCCCTCGACGAGCCCGCGTTTCAGGACCGGTGGGTTGCGGCCCGCGCGGACGGCGAGGCCAATGAGATCGCCATGAAGTTCCGCCTGAACACGCTCCCCGCCGGCATCCCGACGTGGTTCATCGCCCGGTCCCACCGGTTCAGCACCGGGGTTCATTGGCGGTTCGGCGCCCTCTTCGAGGACAGGGGGGATGGCTGTTGCCACACCGCTCTCGCACGGGCCTTCCCGCACGACCGCTACGTGGAGTTGGCCGTCCGGGGCCCAAACCCGCAGAACTTCTTCGCCCTCCTGCGGGACGGCATGGATGAGACTCTGAGCCGGTTCCCCGGTCTCAAGGTCACCCGCACAGTGCCGTGCCCCGGGCATGGCAGCCAACCATGCCCGCACGAGTTCGATCTGAAGCACCTGGAGGCTGCGGTGAAGCGCAACCCACCGGTGATGGAGCTTCAGTGTCCGGTCTCCTTCGAGAACGTCGCTGTGGCCCAGTTGCTATTTGGTATCCACTGGAGCACTCAAGATGCCGTAATGCGGCGCATCAGCGAAGCGCAGTCTGCCGTGGTGACGGCGGTGGAACAGAGCAGGAGGGAAGTGCTGGAGGAGCTGCAGGACTTCCGCGCCCTCGCCCAACGCGAGTTCACCGACGCGTTCCGGCGGGAACAGGCTGTGATCGATTCCTACTGCCCCAACGTCTTCGTTCTGCGTGCCGGCGGGAAACGCCGGGGCCCCCATGCGCTGGGCGGGCAGTCGCTGGAGCTTCAGCTCTACTGTCAGGAGCCTGGCTGCTGGCACCCCACCGGCGAGAATGGCCGGTACTCCATCCCGCAGCCCGCCGAGTGGCTTCCGAGGGTTGCTCCGTACGTTCGGGGGTTGGTCACTATCCTGAAGACCGCCGCCCCGTTTGTGAACCCCGGTCTGAGCATGGTCATCGACAAGGCCTTCACGGATGAGTTCGGCGCCAACATCAAGCTGATGGAGGAGATTGTCAAGAAGCTGCCGGATGGCGCCGACGACATGGGAGAGCGTCTCGCGCGGGACCTTGCCAGTCATGGCACGCCCCGCCAGGTGGGCGGCGCCGACCTCCGCGCGGTGCGGCAGTTGCTGGACGAAGTGGACAAGCCCCACGCATGGGGCGGTCTGGAGCGTGTCCTCACGCCGGAGGGGCATTACCTCTGGTTGTGCGCGGAACATGCGAACCGCTACAAGGTGTAACCGCCGGGCGGCCAGGCGGAGTGAGGGCTCCGCGCAGGTATCCATCTCGGTTACCTCCAACGGAATGGGAGTTGGAGGACCCCTACCCCAACGATGAACGTCTGCTCTGAAACCGTGGCGCGCGATCTCTGCATCGGCTGCGGCGTGTGCGCGGGCATCTGCACCACTGGCAACCTGACGATGCAGTGGACGCCCCAGGGGACGTTGCAGCCGGCCGATCTGGGCAAGTGCCTGCCGAAATGCCGCCGCTGCCTGGACGTCTGCCCATTTCTAGATCACGCTGAGGATGAGGACTCACTGGGGGCCGATCTGTTCGGAGCCGTTCCGGGCATCGCTCACGCGGCGGAAACGGGGTTCCACCTTCGGTCCTTCGTCGGGTCAGCGGGCGCCGGGTATCGCGAACGCGGAGCCTCGGGCGGGATCGCGAGCTATGTGCTGACATCGCTGCTCGAGAGGGGAGACGTCGATTGCGTCATATGCGTCCGCCCCAATCATGATCCCGACCGGCTGTTCGTCTATGACGCGATGGCCGACGGCGCAAGCGTTCGGAGCGCGGCGAGATCCGCCTATTACCCCGTGGAGCTGTCCTCCGCCCTCCAGATGATCCGGTCGGAGGAGGGACGGTACGCCGTGATCGCCCTCCCCTGCACCGTCAAGGGCCTCCGCCTGGCGACGCGCGCCGATACGCGTCTGCGTAACCGCATCGCCGTTGTGGCGGGGCTGGTCTGCGGGCAGACGAAGGGGCGCGGCTTCACGGATTTCCTGGTGAGCTCGCTCGGGATGCGGCCGAGCGATGTGGACCGCGTCGTCTTCCGCGCCAAGGACACGGCGAAACCGGCCTCGAACCACCTCTTTACGGCCGTGGGCGCCGGCGGCAGCCGCACAACTGAATGGGAGGGCTTCTACGGCCGGGCGTGGCACAGCGGCGAATTCTCGCTGAACCCATGCTCGTTCTGCGACGACGTTTTCGCCGAGACCGCCGACATCGTGTTTATGGATGCCTGGCTTCCCGAGTTCGTTCGGGACGGCCGAGGCACGAGCATCGTCCTGGCTCGGACGCCGCGTATGGTAGACGTCCTGGAGGATGGCATCGCGCGAGGCGCCCTGTACCTGAAGCCGCTTCCGATCGGCCAGGTCATCGCCAGCCAATCCGGCGCCGTCACCGAGAAGCTCGCCATGCTCCCCTATCGCTTGTGGCTATCCCGCTGCGCTGGCGACGCCCCGCGCAAGCGCGTGCTGGCCAAGCGGCCGCCCCTGCTGACGGGAATGCGCCTGCGGGCGAGGGAGCGCCTGCGCGCGCTGAGTCAGGATTCCGCCGCGAGCCTCCGCGCCGAAAGCTCGCTGACGACCTATGTAAAGAGCGTTCGGTCGGCGCGATGGCGGCTCGCCGTGATCCTGTCTCTGGAGAGGCGGCATCTTCGCCTCCGTGGCGCCCTTCGAGCGATGCTCGGGCCCCTGAGGCAGAGGGGAATTGGCGGGTAGACACGTCCGCCTGGCTACCTCGCCCGCGCCGTCTGCCGGCCCGCCAATCAGGATGGCTTCTCGTCTGTCGCCGGCGGCTGGAACCCCTCGGGCCAGCGGGTGGTCTCGTCGTAGACAGCGCCGGCGAAGTCGCAGTTCGCAAAGGAAGCGACCGGCGCCAAGAACGCGATGAAGAGCGGCAGGAGGCCGGCGATCAACCAAAGCGCCCCCAACACGAAGCTCAACGCGGCGCCGTGGCGGTGAAGGGCGCTGATAGCTGAGGCTTGCCGTTCCGTCCATTTCGATAGTCCCTTGACGGCGGACGGGAGCGCGGCCACGACGCTCAGTAGGAGCAGGCGGGTGCGGTGCACTCCGTTCATCCGTGCGCCGGTCAGGTCCGCGCCGCGGAATGAGCAGTCGGCGAAGGCCATGCCGCGCAGGTCGGCCCCCCGCAGATCGGCGGATGCGAAGGTGCAGTTCCGGAACCCCTCGCCTCTGGAGCCGTCGGCGCGGAGGGCGTGAAGGCCCTTCATGTCCGCGCCCGTGAAATCGGCCTCGCTGATGTCGCGCGGAAAGCGGGCGCGGCTGAGGCGCGCGCCGCGGAGGGAGGCGCCCCGCAGGGTGGACTTCTCCAGGTTGGCGTTGCGCAGGTCCGCCCGATCCAGCCGAGCATCGTTCAGGGCGGCGCCCCTCAAATCGGCGTGGCAGAGGGCCGCATCGGTGAGGTCCGCGCCCGTCATCGCGGCGCGGCGCAGCCGACCGTGCCGGAGGTCGGCCCGCGGCAGGGCCGCGCCCGCGAGGTCCCCCGCATGCCGAAAGAGCACGGCGCGGGTTTTCTTGTGCTTGATCTCAATCATCCGGCGCTCCGGCGGCTTTTGGGGAAGGGATGACCTTTGGCCAACGGGTATACTCGTCGTGGACGGCGGCGGCAAGCCCGCTCGCCATGTCTATCATAGCCCGCGAGCATACTGGAGATGGCTGCATAGCCCGCGGGATGCCGCGCACCCAGCGCAACAGAGGAGGATGCAGTATGCAGTCGGAGAACGAGGTCTACAGAGAAGCTCTCTGCGGACATCTGAACCAGATGACGCAGCGGTTACGGCTGCTGCCGCCGGACAAGTGGGACTTCACATTCCACGTGGCCGCCCCCACGCCCAGGACCATTGCCGCGCACGCGTGGCAATGGCTGGCCTGCGACCGCCAGCACATCTTGGAGCCGGACGTAGCCAGGCATGCCCTCATTCCGGAACCGCCCGCCGATCCGATTGCGATGTGTGATGCATTGGCGCGGGAGACAGAAGCCTGGGAGGCGCTTCTGCGCGATCTCACGCCGGAACAGATGGCGGAACCTCGCCGGCAGTTCGGAGAGGGGCCGCCGCTGAACGTGCGATGGTTCATCTTCCATATCCTGCAGCACTGCATCATGAAGAACGGCCAGTTGGGCTACGTCTTCTTCGCGCTCGGCCTGGATGGCGTCGAGCCATACGCCGCCCCGTTCCCGAACCCGATCTATGAAGAGATAGGCGTGGGGCAGCCGCCGGATCTGGGATGAGGCCGGCGCGGGCCCTTTGCCCTTCACCCTATACTCAGTGTGAAGCGGCGCGTTCGGTTGGCAGGCCCAGCCGCATCGATTCGGCTCCGGTCTATGCGCTGCGATTCGTCCAGCGAGTGACTTCCGGCAACCTTGCCAGGCGGGGAGAGAATATGCACGTACGTCATCTGTTTCGGTGTTCGGGTTTCCTCGCGGCGTTGGCCATCTGCGCGGCGCTTATCTCCCCGGCGGCCGCGCAAAGGGTCCGGCTGCCGCGCGCGAAGGCGCCGCTCACACTCCTAGGATTTGAGGCTCCGGATGCCGCCGACGCGTGGACCGGCATGCAGCGCCATATCGTGGCGAGACCCGTGTCGGAGGGGAAGTCGGCGCTCTCCATCCTCTACCCGAAGTGGGATGGGAAGGGCGACCAGTATCTTCCCGCAACGATTGCGTGGGCCGACGGACGCGGATATTCCACCCGTGACTGGTCGCACTATGCCATCGCCACGTTCGACCTGTGGGCGGATGGCGAGACGCCGCTGGATGTGACGCTGGAACTCCGCAACGGGCCGGACCAGAGCCCGTTCACGAAAGAGCTTGTCGTGAAGCCGGGGCGGAAGAACACGTTCGCGCTGCCGCTGGGCGATGCGGCCGAAGCGGTGGACCTGAGCGATATCCGGTCCGTCACCTTCTACGGCATCCGACCCAAGCGCGACACCACCGTGACCCTCGACAACTTCCGCCTCCTGCCCGGCCAGAAGCCGCCGCTGGCCGCGTTCGACCTGATCTACCCGAACTACAGGGACACGATCCAACCTAGCGCCTCCAGCGTGAAGGCCGGCGCCGCGATCTCCACCGAGGAGTACGGGATCGATCCCGCCGGCCTCACGATGACGCTTACGGCGTCGAGCGGCAAGGCCTCCAGGTCGGCCCAGGCGCGCGCCTCGGCAAGCCGCGCCGCCGTTTCCGTTCCGGTTTCGGGCCTCCCGGCCGGGCCCATTACGGTGGTTGCCCGTGTCGTCAGCCGAAATAGCGGGAGGATCCTCGCCGCGAAGAGGTGGGTGCTGCACAAGCAGACCAAGGCCGAAGCGGCGTCCGTTAAGGTGACCATCGACGGGCGCAACAACCTTGTCGTCAGCGGAAAGCCGTTCTTCCCCATCGGCTGGTACGGCAATGCGAACCTGGACCAACTGGAGGAGATCGCCGGCAGCCCGTTCAACACGATCCTCCCCTACGGCGTCAACCCGCGGTCGAAAGCGTACGTGAAGCGCTATCTGGACCTCATGCAGGCCCACGGGATGAAGATGATCTACTGCATGAACGACATCTATCCCACCGCGACCTACCTGGACAAATCGGGCTGGGAAGGCATTTCCGGGAACGACAACATCGCGGATGCCGTGGTGCGGACCTTCAGAAACCACCCGGCCGTTCTCGCCTGGTACCTGAACGATGAGCGTCCGAAGGAGTTGGTCCCAAGGCTGGAAGCCTACTACCAGCGTGTACGGCGCAACGATCCGAACCATCCCTGTTTCATTGTCATCTACCAGATGCCGGAGGTGAAGTATTTCGCGGCCACCACGGACATCATGGGCGTCGATCGCTACCCGGTTCCGTCGGACCCCGTCACGGAAGTGTCAAACGAGATGCACGTGGCGCAAGCCGCCGTGAAGGACCACAAGCCGGTATGGGCCGTCATCCAGGCCTTCGGCTGGTACCAGTACGACGCGGCTTTTCCGGACCGGGGGAGGATTCCCACGGAGGCGGAGCTAACGGCGGGCCGGGCGCCCACCTATGATGAGCAGCGGTGCATGACATACCTGGCCCTCGCGCGCGGAGCGAAGGGGCTGCTGTACTACTGCTACTACGACATGCGCGTTCTGCCCCAGTACCCCGAGATGTGGGCCGGGCTGAAGAAGATCGCCTCCGAGGTGAAAGCCCTTTCCCCCATCCTCTTGGAGGCGGAGGTCCTCAGCCCGGTCACGTGCGCGCCCGCCGACGCGGGAATCGAAACGCGGCTCTTCGATCTCGATGGGCAGCGCTATCTGATGGCCGTGAACGGCCGAAACGCGCCGTGCAAGGCCACGTTCGGGCTGCCGCACGTCCCGAACGGCAAGGTCAGCGTCATGTTCGAGGGGCGCTTCGCCATGGATGTGGCCGGCGCGAAACTCACCGACAGTTTCAAGCCCTACGAGGCGCATGTGTACGATCTGGGCCGGCCCGAACGCTGAGAGCGGTACGGGCCCGCGGTGTCACCGAGCGATAGCTCTGGTAGATCAAAGGTCCCTTGCGGAACCCGCGAGGGGCTCACAGCCATGTCCTCTCGAAGGGCCGGGACTACGAGTCTTGGCTCATCCGTCGATCCCATCGTCCACGTCTTGGAAGCGGCCATCCCCGTGGGCGCCGGTCCGTCCGGCGGCCTCGACTCTGGGGAAGGCGGCGCGAATGGCGTCGATGCGGTGATTGAGCGACGGGTGCGCCGAGAGGAGTTCGTCGCCGGGTTTCAGTCGGCCGGGATGGCCGGCCGCGCAGTGCAACCGGGTCAGCGCGCGGATCACCAGCTCCGGATCGCCCGTCAGTTCCACCGCAACGGCATCGGCCTCGCGCTCTCGACGCCGCTGGAGGGGGCCGACGAGCAAGGGCGGGACCACGCAGACGATCCCGAGGGCAGCAGCCGTGAATACCGCCATCGCTGCGGGGGTGCACGGGACGTGTTTGTCTATGTACGGGGTCAACTGGCGGAGGCCGAGCCAGAGGGCGCCCAAGACCGCCAGCAGGACCGTAAGCGTGCGGCGCGGGTGGGCGTGTTTCAAGTGACCTAACTCGTGCGCGACGACGACGCGCACCTCACCGGGTTCCATCTGCCGCAGAAGGCCCTGGGTGAGGGCGATGCGCCCAAAGGCGTTCGCGAACGCGTTGGGAGCCTTGACCTTGAGCACGGCCACCTTCCGAACGCGCACGCCGGCCTTCTGCGCCATCTCATGAACCATCTCGTACCAGCGCCCGGAGGTGAGGGTTACCACTCCGCCCCGGGCGGAGAGCCACGCGCCGAGCCCGAATGAAGCGAAAAGCGCGTACCTGAGGCCGTGCACCCCTGTGCGGATCGCGCCTTTCCATTCCGGGTGGTTAGTGACAACGCGTAGCAACACGGGCAGCAATCCCAGCAGCAAAGCGAGCATCAGGAGCGCGGGCAGCAGCAGAAGCGTTAAGCTCCTGGCGAGAACCAGGCTTGGGTTCTCCTCCATCCACTCCTCCTCTAAGGGCTGTTCGCCGGCCGGCGGCGCTGGGCGCCTCCTCCGCATTGTCAGCCAGCATGCCGCCCACGAAGCGGGCCAGGCGAAGGCGAGGCCTCGGATGAGCGTGGTAAAAGGAATGGGCAGGATGATCTCCAGAGACTGCATCCCCTCCGCGATGCCGCCCGTCGCGACCATCATGATGACAAGCATGCCTCCCATCATCGCCATAGCGAGGGCAATGGCGATCCAGGCCGAGGGCTGCCGGTCGTAGCGGCGCTGGATCTCGTCGGGGTCGGCGATGGACGCATTCGCCTTTGGCTTCCGCAGTGCGACGAGCCACGGCAGCAGGATGCACATCAGCCCTCCGCCGTATAGCATGAGCGCCGCGGGCACGGCCTTCCAGGTGGCGACCGCTTCGTAGTGCAGCGTGCCGCGCGTCGCCGCTTCCGCCAGGGAGCCGAACCACGCCTCACTGTCGGAGCGAGTGCGGCCCGCTTGCTCCACTCGCCACAGGCCAACCACGATCGGGCGCGGCAGGTCCGTGGACCGCAGCGATTCCGCGATTCGTCCCATGGGCACGTTGTAGGTGAGGCGGAACCCCGAGCGGCGGAAGGACCGCGAGAAGTCGATCTCCGCGGCCACGGTGCGGCGACCCTCGTAGGCGTGGATGTCGGCCGGGAGGCGGAGATCCCGCACGATTTGCTCGGTGAGCCGGGCCAGCCGCTCATGGCCGTATCCGTGCGGCGCGATGATGGAGACCGATGCCGCGCGGCGGCTCATGACGACCTGCACGCGCGTGCCGGGTCGCTCCGGAGGGCTTGGCCAGTCGCGCCGGCCCGATCTTGCCGCCATTCCGATGAACCCGGTGAGGGAGACCCGCTCCAAGTACGTTGCCCTGGACTCGTGGTAGATTCGTGGAGCGGCGGCGCCAGGGAGGGCGAGTGAGAGAAAGGCGAACAGGACATACAGCCGCGCTACGGATACTGGGCGATGGCGCATGGTTTGACTCCGAAACGTACGGTCCGCGGCTGCCTCCCGGCGATGCCGTGAAGCGACCGGACTTGTCAATACCTAACGTATAGCACGATTGAGCGGCCGGGCCTCACGGCTCGATTTCGTCGTCCACCTCGCCGTATTGGCCGGTGGAGAGGCGGCGCGGCGGGGGGCCGCTCGATAGGGGTCAAGCCCAGCGCGTCAAGTGCCGTTGGGTAAGCAGTCTCCTCGCGCGATCGACAGAGGCGTCTCCGGGTCGGGATGCGCCGAATGAGTAGGTCCCTTGCGCCGGGAAGCGAATCTGTATACCGCAAGCCGTACCCCGCCAGGGTTGCGGCATGTATGAAGGAGCCTCCCATTAACTCGCCCAGTGTTCGTTTATTCGTTCTCCCGCTCGTTGCGCTGGCCGCCGCAGCGACAACCGCCAGCGCTCAGAGCGTTGTGCGCGTTGGCAGTCGAACCGCCCCGGCGGTTCTCACGACCGCCCAACGGCAGATCCTCCCCGTGGGACTTCCCGCGGACACGCCGCCGATCCGTCCCTCGGACTTGCCGGGGTATGCGAAGTACGGCTACACCGCGTGGCAGTTCGGGCCCGGCCTGCCGAACGTGAAGCGGGCTGATCTCGCGCCCGCGTACAGGGGAGCGCCCAACGCCGCGCGCCTCCTGTCCTTCTTCTCCATCAGCGATATCCATATCACCGACAAGGAATCCCCGGCCGAGGCGCCGTATTTCGGGTGGAGCGCGCCCTTCCACGCGCAGGGGCTCTATTCCTCGTCCTATTCGCCCATCATGCTCTCGACAACCCAGGTCCTCGACGCCGCCATCCGGACGGTGAACGCTCTGAACCGACAGACGCCCTTGGACTTCGGGATCTCCCTTGGCGACGTGGCGAACAGCTCCCAGTACAATGAGCTGCGATGGTATATCGACGTGATGGACGGCAAGCGCATCGAGCCCAGCTCCGGCGCCCATGCCGGAGCCGGCTCCATCGACTACCAGAAGCCCTTCCAGGCCGCCGGGTTGGACCGCTCGATCCCCTGGTATCAGGTGATCGGCAACCACGACCAGTTCTGGATGGGCATCGGGAACCCGAACGCCAAGCTCCAGAGCGCGATGGTCGGCAGCGAGGTGCTGAACATCGGGCCGAACATGCTGGCGGCCAACAACGCGGATGCGACCGGCCTCTATGTTGGCGTTGTCGATGGCGCGACGCCTCTTGGCGACGTGATCAAGGGGGGGCCCACGGCGAGCTTCGACACGCCTCCCACGGTGGCGCCCGATGCCAACCGCCATTCCGTCACCACGGATGACTCCTCGCCCGCCGGCTACATGCGCGAGTTCTTCAACTCCACGTCATCCCCGGCGGGGCACGGATTCAGCAAGACCAGCGCTTCGGCCTGCTATACGTTCATGCCTAAGTCGAATCTGCCCATCAAGGTGATCGTCCTCGACGATACCTGCAAGTCGACAAGCCCCACCGGCGGACCGCTGTACTATGGCGGCGGATGGATCGACCAGGCGCGGTACAACTGGCTCACCAGCGAACTCCAGAAGGGGCAGGACGCCGGCCAGCTCATGATCGTTGCGTGCCACATCCCCATCGCCCCGCAGGGCGATCTCAACGATCTGACCGTTCGTCCGCAGTTCGCCATGCAGTCGCCGTATAGCGAAGCGACCATGCTGACGACGCTCCACCGGTACCCGAACCTCATCATGGTGATGGCGGGGCACCGACACATCAACGCGATCACGCCGCAGCCGTCGCCCGATGCGGCCCATCCGGAGAACGGCTTCTGGGAAGTCGAAACCTCTTCGCTGCGGGAATTCCCCCGCCAGTTCCGCACCTTCGATATCCGTCGCAACGCCGACAACAGCATCTCCATCGTGACGACCGACGTCGATCCCGTTGTGGAAGCCGGCTCGGTCGCGGGGAAATCGCTCGACTATGCCGTGGGCGCCGCGCGGGTGTTCGGCCTCATCGCGCTATCCGATACGACATCCCACGCCTATAACGCCGAGCTTGTGAAGCAGCTAACCCCCCAGATGAAGGCGAAGATCGCCCGCTATGGGACCCCCATCGCGCGCCAGGGCGTGCGGGTTGTGCCTCAGTAGCGTTTCGGGTCTGAGGCCGGGCTAACGACCCGACGTCAGGCTCGCAACTCTGAAGATGAAACACGGCTCCGGCGCCTCCGCCAAAAACGGAGGCGCCGGAGCCATGTCGCGTTTACGCCCAGGCAGAGGGCAATCGGCGGTCACTTCCGTCCCGGCTCAGCGGAAGCGCTTTCGATGTGAGGAATGCCGGCGGGGTGCCGGGCACGTGGAACGCCACGCTGGAGAACTGGACTCCTCCGCCTCCGCCGTTGATGCGCCGCTCAGGCCGGAACCCGGAGGCTGCCACGCTGTCATTGGGCGCGACGGCAGCGGAGCCGGCGCCCAGGCGGGCGCCGAACCGAGAGCCTTAGCGCTGCCGGCCTCCGGCCTGCTCAGCGATGCGCCCCTGCCGCGACGTGGCAAGTAGCCGCCGTCGGCGAAGCGAAATGGAGGCCGCGCCGGAACAGCGTGGCCTCTTGTCTGGGCGGGGCCAGGAGCGGCAGGCCCCAGGAGGCGAACCGCGCCATCGCGCCCTGATGACGGGCCCCCCGCCGCCGCTGTTTGGGCTGGAGATCGTGGAGCACATCGGAGACAGGGGGAAGCTCGCTTCATCAGATGTGCTTCACACCCTTTGTGCGGACCGGACCTGGTCCATCGCCCAGTCGAGCGCCGAGATGAACTGTGCCCGCCTGTCCCGGTCCACCAACTCCTCCATCGGAATCGGTGGGCGGCGCGCGACGCGGTCCTCCGGGATGTGGGTCTTCAGGATCTGGTTGAGCCGGTTTCGCAGTTCGTGGCGCTTGGTCTCATCGTTGAACGGCGGGCACGGGCTCATGTGCTGGAACTGCATCTCGATGGAGCCGTACGTCCACACGGCAATAGAGAGGAAGGTCTTGCCGTGCCAATCCAACACCGGGATGAACGAGCCAGACTGCTTTCCCTTGCCCCACCACACGCGCAGGCCGCGATCCCGCGCCCAGGACAGCAGGTCGCTAGCGACGCCGGCCACCGCTGCGCCCTTCCGCGCCTCCAGCTCCGCGAAGAAGGTCCTCTCGTCCCACTGCCGGGATTCCCCGGAGCCGACGTTTTCCTTTTGCTGGGCCTCCTGTGTCTGCCCGACTACGCGCGGGGCCAGCGATGTGAGCCCATGTCCCACGAACTGCCGGATCTCCACGGCCAGCACTTCGGCCGGGTTCATCTGGGTGTTCAGGAACTCCACCACCCGCAGCAGTTCGGCTGGGATCTCGTCGGCCACGAATACCAGACGGACCTTGCCGGCCTGCAAGTTGGTTTGGAGCCGCTGCCAGAAGGCGTCTGGCTCCATGTCGCCTCCGAGGAAATCGGCCAGCGCTTCCTCTGGGTCTTTTCGCGCGGCGTCGCACGTGCGCTCATACTCCGCCCGGAGGCGCTCCACGGGCCAGTACACGACGGCGTTGGCGGCGTAGTCCAGCATTTGGCCCACGACCTCCCGGCGGATACGGGTGTCGCCGCTGCGCTTCACCTCCACAATGGTGGGAACGGCGTCCTGGTCCAGGAAGAGATGGTCAATTGACCAGCGGCCCGCGCCATTGGGTTCGGAGGCCAGAGGCGCCTCCCGTGCGATGAGCAGCCAGCGGCGGGGCGCGTCCCGATTCATCTGCTCCCCGGCAAGCAGGTCGGGGTATTCGGCGAGCAGGCTCTGCAGCAACGCCTCAGAGTCATAGGCTTGTTCCGCCATGGGGACCAGCGTCTTGTCGCTCTGGATCAGGTAGATATTGCCGGCGGCCATTGCCATGTCCTCGCTTGCGGCCCGTGTTCTCCCGCATCGGCAGGGGCGGTGCGCGGGAGCGACTGGAAGTCCTATACGGGCAGCGACGTATCCGACTCTGCGATGCTGATGATGTCCACGCAGAGCCAAACGCCATTGCGGCGCCTGCCAGTGGCCTCTGCTAGGATGCCGGCCTGCGCAAGGCGCTCCACACTCGGCGGCGGCACCCAAGTTCCGGAGCATTGGGGTAGTCCGCAAGCAGGCTCTGCAGCAACGCCTCAGAGTCGTAGGCTTGTTCCCCCATGGGGACGAGTTTCTTGTCGATCCGGATCAGGTAGATGCTGCCGGCAGCCGTCGTGAGGCTTAGGAACAAGGCGGCGGTGCGAGGCATCAGGCGGAGTGTCGAAGAGCAAGTCCAGCGCGATTCAGAGGATCGAGCAAGCTCTTCCGCACACTCCTCCGATCCGATGGAAGCCGGGCTCACCTGCCGCGTGCACGCTTTTCCATCTCCATCATGTCAATCCACGAGTGCTGGTGCCAGTCTACGCTTATCCCTAGCCGCCTCAGGTCGAGGGCCTTGCGGATCCGCATCTCGCGGTCCGACATATCGGCCCACGAGAGCTGGCGCCAGTCTACGATCTCGCCAAGGCGTCTAAGGTCGCCGGCCTTGCGGATCCGCATCTCTTGGTCGCTCATGTCCGCCCAAGAGTGCGTCCGCCAATCGACGTTGATGCCTAGGCGCCCCAAATCGGCCGCCTTCCGCACCCGCATTTCCTGGTCACTCAGCTCCACCCAACTGTGATGCCGCCAGTCCACTTTGACGCCCAGTCGGGCGAGGGACAAGGCCTTCACCCGGCGCATCGCGGCATCGTCGAAGCCGTATGAGGTCGAAGGTTTCGGGGCTGGGAGCCTCGACGTGGGCGTTGTGGCACGGATGTGCGGAACCCGGAGTGGCCGAACCATCGGAAGCGGTAAGGGTACGCTGGGTGGCCCAACATAGGGGGGCGATGGCGCTGAGAGCCGAAGCGGAAACGCCTCAGAGCCGGTGACTGAGGGCAACGGCGGCGTCAGTCGTGTGCCTTCCGCGCCCGTGTAAGGATTGATGTTCCCCTTCGTGCTCCAGTTGTTCTCGAAGCGCCCATCCGGTGCGCTTCTGAAATGCCCTACGACCGGCGTTCCGTCCTTCCTGATGGTCGGACTCACGTAGGTGCTGGCGCCAGATCCCAGCGCTGCATCTGGCGATGGCGGTAGCTTTGGCGCCAAATACCGGGTGGAGGGCGATGAGTAGCGTGGCTGCGGAGGGGTGACGCGCGTCCCCTCCTGGCCGGTGAACGGGTTGATATTGCCCTTGGTGCTCCAGTTATTGGAGAAGCTGCCGTCCGGGGCGCTGCGATAGTGGCCGGGGATGTAGGTGCCGCTTTTGGACGCGTGCGGGCGGACATACACCGGCCCGCCTAGGATGCCACGCCCGCCTCCGCGTGCCAGTACCGTCCCTCCGCTCAGTACAACCACAGCGAATAACGGTGGGAAGATCCCTGACCAGACGCGACGATGAGTAGTCAGCCAACGCATGTCAGTCCCTATATGCGGCCATGCATCTCCGATGCGGGCCGCCCGCGACCGAAACGAGAAGACGGGGCGGAACGCCAGATCTCGCACCGGGATTCGCCCCAACGGATCTACTTGTTAGCGCTCTGTTGCTTATTGTAGCAGTCCGGGCAGAGCTTGCCACAGACGCCACCGTGTGGCGCGCCGCACTTCGGGCACCGGATCACCGGGCTTTTGTCTTTAGCCATTGCGGACCTCCGTGTTGCGACATGACAGATAGCCAGTAAACGCATGATAGCCCGTTGCTGCGTGCCTCGGACCGCTCCTAGCCGTGATGTCACGAGCACGACGGTGGCCACGGACGGTGCAGGATGTGCTCCACATAGACGAATTGCCAGGTTCCGCTGGCACAGGAGGCTCCAGCCTCCAGGGGCTGGCGCATCACGCCATGGACTTGCACCTAAACGAGCGGGTAGCTGGCAGAGGCGGCGGTGCCCAGGTTCCGGAGCGTCCACGTAGTTGCGGCCCTCCGGCACGTCCCCGTCGGGGCACGTACCGGCGAAGGCGGCCTCGAAGAGCAACAGGGTCGGGATCGTTGACTGAGTCCTCGAATTCGGTTGTGTCCCTGTAGCGTTACTGCAGTTGCTCAGCGAATCTGTCCGCAAATCGCTCGTGTGTAGACGTCCGTCATGAGAAGATAGTCAGGACGTGGAAGGCAACGGCTGCGGGGGCTGTCTGGACAGGAGCGTTCTCCCGTGGGGGTGAAGGGACTGCCGCCTCGCGGGCCCGGAAGACGAGCGCGTCAAGCCCGTTGTAGAAGGCGATCTCGCCCTCCGGGGTGACGTGCGCGTCTTCGCGCCGTGATGTCCGTTGCGCGGGCGGCGGATGGTTGCTTGCCCCCAATGCGCGGCGGGTTTCCTCAAGCCCCGGGCAGGGCCTCGCTTTCGTCGTCAACCTCGCCATATTGGCCGGTGGAGAGGCGGTAGTAGAAGCCGCGCTGTTCCATCAGCTCGGCGTGCGTGCCGCGCTCGATGATGCGGCCGTGGTTCAGCACCAGAATCTGATCGGCCGCCCGGATGGTGCTCAGGCGGTGGGCGATCACAAAGCTCGTGCGCCCGGCCATCAGGCGCGCCATGGCTTCCTGGATGTGGCGCTCGGTGCGCGTGTCCACGGAACTTGTGGCCTCGTCGAGGATGAGGATGCGCGGGTCCGCCAGGATGGCGCGGGCGATGGCCAGCAGTTGGCGCTGCCCCTGGCTCAGGTTCTCGCCGCGCTCCGAGAGCGGCGTATCGTAGCCGCGCGGAAGGCGATGGATGAACGCGTGCGCGTTCGCCATCTTCGCCGCGGCGATCACCTCATCGTCGGTGGCCTCCAGGCGGCCGTAGCGGATGTTGTCCATCACCGAACCGGCGAAGAGGAATGTGTCCTGCAACACGATGCCAAGCTGGCGGCGCAGGTCGGCCTTGCGGAGGCGGCGGATATCCTCGCCGTCCACCAGGATGCGCCCGGTATCGATGTCGTAGAACGCCGTGAGCAGGTTTACGATGGTGGACTTGCCGGCGCCGGTGGGCCCGATCAGCGCCACTGTCTCGCCGGGCCGGGCGTGCAGCGAGATGTCGGTCAAAATGGGAGATCCCGCCTCGTAGGCGAAATTCACGCCGTCGAACACCACGTCGCCCTTCAGGTCGTGCGGGGTCGCGGCGTCCGGCGCATCGGTTTCCGGCGTTTCGTCGATGATCTCGAAGACTCGCTCGGCCCCGGCGATGGCGCTCTGGATGGAGCTATACAGGTTGGCGATATCGCCCAGCGGCCGCCCGAACTGGCGAGCGTACGTGATGAAAGCCGCAATGGCTCCCACGGTGGCCAACCCGCGCAGCGCCAGGAAACCGCCCGCGCCCGCAACCAGCGCCAACCCCAGGTTGTTCACCCCGTTCATGAAGGGGCCCATGAAACCGCCGAGCATCTGCGCCCGGGTTCCCGCCGCGCGCATGGTCTGGTTGGCGGAATCGAACTGCTCCAGGGCTCCCGCCTCGCGGCCGTACGCTTTCACTACCCGTTGCGCGCCGATGGTTTCCTCAATGTACCCATTCATTGATCCAAGGGCGGCTTGCTGGGCGCGGAAGGCCGCGCGTATGCGCGAAGCGACGGCGCGCCCCAGCAGAAGCGTCAGCGCCGTGGTCCCCGTCACGGTCGCCGCGGCGAGGCGAGGGTTCAGGTAGAACATCATGCCCGCGGAGCCGGCGAGAGTGAGCAACCCAGCGACGATGTTGGGAACGGCGTCGGTGAGCACCTGGCTGACGTTCTCCACGTCGTTGGTCAGGCGGCTCATCAGGTCCCCGTGGGAGCGGGTGTCGAAGAACCGCAAAGGCAGCCGCTGAAGCGCCGCGAACAGATCGCGCCGGATGGCTTGCACGGTCTGTTGCGATGCCCGCGCCATCACATAGCCTTGCACATATGTCAGCGCCGATGCCAGCAGATAGACGGCCAGCATCAGGAGGCAGACGCGCAGCAGCCCCGGCACGTCTCGATGCACAATAGGGCCATCGACCGCCTGCTTCATCAGGTACGGCCCCAGCAGATTGAGGAGCGACGTCAGCACCACCACGGCGCTTCCAGCGATCAGCGCGGCCTTCTGACGGCGCAGGTACCGCCAGAGCCGCCTCACCGTGGCTCCTGCATTGGCGGCGCGGCGGCCGCCGGGGGCGAAGCCGCCGCGTCCCGGAGGACCCGGCAGCGGCGGGCCCACGGGCGCGCGTTGGGCGGAGGGGCCTGTCCTAACCGCCATATGTCATCACCCCGCCTTCCCGCTGCGACGCGTTGATCTCCCGGTACAGCGCGCTGGTTTCCAGCAGTTCCTCGTGCGTCCCCTGCCCCGCCAGCTCTCCGTCGTCCAGAACCAAGATGCGGTCCGCTCCGGCCACCGAGCTGACCCGTTGGGCGACGATGAACCGGGTCTGCTCCGGGTGCTCGCGCGTCATCGCCGCCCGGATGGCGGCCTCCGTTGCCACGTCCACCGCGCTCGTGCTGTCATCCAGGATCAGCACGGCCGCGCGCATCAGAAGCGCCCGCGCCACGGCGATGCGCTGTTTCTGCCCGCCGGACAGGTTCACGCCGCGCTGTCCCACGACGGAGTTGTAGCCGTCCGGGAGGAGGCGGATGAAAGCGTCGGCCTGCGCCGCCCTCGCGGCGCTGAGAACCTCGTCATCCGTGGCGTCCGGGCGGCCATAGCGGATGTTGTCGCCGATCGTTCCGGAAAACAGGACGGACTCCTGCAGGGCGATGCTCACGGTTTTCCGTAGCGTCTTCTCGTCGATCTCGCGCACGTCCACGCCGTCGATCGTTACGCGTCCGTCGGTCGCGTCATAGAAGCGCGGGATAAGATGCACGAGGCTGGATTTGCCGGAGCCAGTGGCTCCCAGAATGGCCACCGTCTGCCCCGGCTCGGCGACGAAGGAAATGCCCTTCAGCGCCGGATCGGCCCCATCGCCGGCGTAATCGAAGCGGACGTTCTCGAAGGCCACGCGGCCCCGCAACGCGGCGGCGGGCGGCGCCCCGGCCGCCTCCGGAATCTGCGGCTTGGCGTTCAGGACTTCGGTGATGCGGGCGCCGGATGCCTCGGCCCGCGACAGGCGCACCACCAGCATGCTCACCATCATCAGGGAGAACATCGTGAACATCAGGTAGTTGACGAAGGCGATAACCTGTCCGATTTCCATGCCGCCGGCGACGACGCTGCGGCCTCCGAACCACACCACGCCCACGACGCCGAGGTTTACCGACGCCATCATCAGCGGCATGGTCACGGCGCCGACGCGGGCCGCCGCGATGTTGGTGTCCGCGAGGCGCTTGTTGGCGTCGCCGAATCGCCCCTCTTCATGCCGGGCGCGGGCGAACGCCTTCACCACGCGCACCCCCGATAGGTTCTCCTGCAACACGGTGTTGACGGCGTCGAGACGCCGCTGCACCTCGCCGAATAGCGGATACATGCGTCCGGTAATCCAAACGAGGATCGCCAGCACGATGGGTATCAGAGGGATGAATAGAAGCGACAGGCGGGGGCTGGTGAGCACGGCCATGATCAGGCTGCCCACCAGGAGGAGCGGAACCCGGACCATGATGCGCAGCAGCATCAGCGCCACGTCCTGCACCTGGGTGACGTCGTTGGTCAGCCGGGTGATGAGGGCGCCTGTCTCCAGAACATCGAGGTTGCCGAAGGAGAGCGCCTGCACGCGCGCGAACGACTCATGACGCAGATCCGCGCCGAACGCCTGGGATGCCTTTACGGCGAATACCGTGCAACCCATCCCGGCCGCGATTCCACAGACGGCGAGCCCTGCCATCAGGAGGCCCGTGTGGAGCACGAGCGGCAGGTTGCCCCGACTGATCCCCTCGTCGATGATGCGTTGGAGGAGGCGCGGCTGCAGCAGGTCGCCGGTCACCTCCAGCACCATGAGCGCCGGCGCCAGCGCGGCCCATTTCCAGTACGGCCGGAGGAACCGGCTCAGTTCTCGAACGGTTGGCATGCTATCAGGATAGAGCGCGCACCCGCCCTGCAATCCGAGAAAGCCGCGCGATATCGCGGCGCGGCCCTCTCGGATTGCGGGGCGAGAGCGCCTACTTGCCGGGGAGGGAAGAAGCCTCCACTTCGACGGCCGCGGGCTTGCGACCTCGCCGGCCCATGAGGCTCAGCCACCGGTTGTGCGCGCCGCTCACAACGTCATCCATCAGCGTGTACGTTACCGGGATCACCAGCAACGTGAGCATGGTGCTCAGGATCAGGCCGCCAATCACCACGATGGCCATCGGTTGGCGTTGTTCGGAACCTTCGCTTATCGCCAGCGCGGTGGGCAGCATGCCGCCAACCATGGCGAGCGTGGTCATCATCACCGGCCGCAGCCGTGTGGGGCCGGCTTCCAGGATGGCCTCTCGCCGAGTTTTGCCTCGGCTGCGCAACGTGTTGGTGTAGTCGATCAGCAGGATGGCGTTCTTCGTCACGAGGCCCATCAGCATGATGATGCCGATCATCGCAACGATGCTGAACGTCTTGTTGGCCACCATCAGGCCTAGCAGGCCGCCCACGAGCGCCTGTGGAAGCGACAGCCAGATCACGAATGGCGTTGTGAGACTCTCGAACAGAGCGGCCATGAGCATGTAGACCAGAACGACCGCCAGCGCTAGCGCCGAAACGATGTAGCCCATGGCTTCCTGCTGAATGGCGCCCGTTCCTCCCATGCCGATTCGTGAGGAGCCTGTGGCGACAGTGCTGGCCGCCTCGCTGACCGCCGATTGCAGATTGCCTTGCGAATAGCCTTGCGCCACGCTGGCGTCCACCTTGATCAGGCGCTGTCGGTCCTTCCGCTCAATCTGGTTTGGCGCGGACCCCAGGGTCACTTGAGCCACGTCCTTCAGGTAAACCGGACGGCCATTGGCGGAGGCGACGATGAGGTTGCGCGCTTCGCCAACGTTGTTCCGGTTTCGCTTGCTGTACTGCACCCGGATGGTGTACTGATCGCCGCTTTCGCGGTACTTGGTGTCCGCGGATCCGCCCCCGCTGCCCTCGAAGGCCAAGTAGGCCGCATTGGCGATGGCGGATGATGTGAGCCCTCGATCCGCCGCGCGCGCGTCGTCGACCTTGATCTTCACTTCCGGGGAGCCGGTCTTCCAGGACGTGTCTGCGTTCACAATGCCGGGGATAGCCAGCATCCGTCCCATCAACTGGTCGGCAACTTTCACGTTCTGGGCCAGGTCCGGCCCTGTGATTTCCTCAGTGATGGGCTTGCCGCCGCCTATGCCGCCGGAGGATCGCGCCTCCAGCTTAGCGCCTGGTATCGTGGCCGTGAGTTCCGTTACGCGCCGGATAACGTCATCGAGGCTCTCGGAGCGTTCGCTCTTGCCCACGAGCTTCGCCGAGACCACGCCGTACTGGGATCCGGAGTCGCCTCCGCCCATCGCGGAGCTCGCACTGCTCGCGCCCGTGGTGAGGATCGTGTACTGAACGATAGGCTTGCCGGTCTTTGGGTCTTTGAGAGAGCGAACGATGTCGCCCACTTGCCCCACGGTGGCGTTCGTCACGCCCAGTGCCTGCCCCGCCCGCGTCTCCACGCTTACGGAGAACTCGCCTTGATCGGCTGTAGGGAAGAACTCGAATCCCAACGGCAGACGGGTCACGAAGAGCGTGCCGATCATCACGATGCCGATGAAGACGCCGGCCTTGCGATCGCGGCTCAGCGCCAAGCCGATCGCCATGATGACGGTGATGATGACGGCGAAGAGCGGCTTGCTCTGCGCGGAGAGCATCATGGCAACCACGGTGAACAGCGTTGCCCAGCCGATGGCGATCGTCAGGGCGCGGTTTTCGAGCGTCCAGGCGAGGATGCCTTCGTAGAGATTGTCCAGAGAGGCATAGAAGCGGTCGAACCCTCGGAACACGCCGGCCCAGAACCCGGCGGCGGTCTCCTTCGTCGAGCCGTGCCCGGTCTCGAAGAACCGGCTGGCCAGCATCGGCGTGAGCGTGAACGACATGAACAGGGAGAACAGCGTGGCAATGGCCACCGTCCAGCCGAACGGCCGGAAGAACTGCCCCATCATTCCGCCCATCGTGGCGATCGGGAGGAAAACCGCCACGTCCACCATCGTGATCGCGATGGCCGCCAGTCCGATCTCGGATCGGCCGTTTGCCGCGGCTTCCTCTGGGGGTTCGCCCTTCCTCAAGTGACGCTCGATATTCTCCAACACGACGATGCTGTCGTCCACCAAGATGCCGACCGCCAGCGAGAGGGCCAGCAGGGTCATGGTGTTGAGCGTATGTCCCATCGCGTGGATGGGAAGGAACGTGGCGAACATCGATGTTGGGATCGCCAGCGCCACGATGAACGTTGCTCGCCCGCTGTGCAGGAAGAGGAACACGATCGCCACAACGAGGAGGATGCCCTCCACCAGCGATTTGTTCACGTCGTTCAGGCTGTCGCGGACGCGGATCGACTGGTCGGACGCGACGACCATGTTCAGCCCGGCCGGGAGAACGCGCTCGGGCGGGGCTCCACGGTCTCTGGCGGGGTCGTAGTCACGGATCGCCCCGGCGGACTCGTCGAAGACCTTGCCGAGGAGGCGAGCCATTTCGGACTTGATTCCGTTCGCCACATCCAGCGTATTAGAGCCGGATTGCTTCTGGACAGACACGATGACGGCCGGCGTGGGGGAGCCGGAGCCGATGCCAAGGCGCGTGATCGTGTCTGGCTCCGCCACCGTGTCTTGCACGGTGGCGACATCTTTGAGCATGACGGTTGAGGAACCTCTGCCGCTAGCGCTGGACACGGCGAGGCGTACGTTGCGGATCTCGTCTGGGCTGGTGAATTCGCCCACTGTGCGCACGGAGTATTCCTGAGTGGTCTCCTTAATGCTGCCGCCCGGCTGGTTGCGGTTGCGCGCATTGATCGCCGCGGCGACCTGGCTGATGGACATGCCGTAGGCTTGCAGCCGGGCCTTGTTCACGTTCACCTGGATCTCGCGCTGCTCGCCGCCCTGGATGTAAACGGCCGCCGCGCCCGGCGTCTTGGCGAAGTCGTCTTTGATCGTGGAGTCCGTAAGGCGGCGCAGTTCACGGGGGTCCAGCGTTCCGCTGATGCCGACCTTGATGACCGGCTCGCTGGAGATATTGAGCTTGCTGACGGCGGGGTCCGACGCCTCCGAGGGTAGTTCGCCGCGAACACTGCTCACCTTGTCGCGCACGTCCGCCGCCGCGGCGTCCAGATCCGTGCCGAAGTACAATTCCATCGAAACGACGCTGATGCCCTCGCGGGACGTGCTGGTGACGTGCTTCAGGCCATTGATGCTGGCCACAGCATCCTCAATAGGCTTGCTGACGAGCGTTTCGATCTCCTCAGGCCCGGCTCCGGCATAAGTTGTGGAGATCGTTATGTAAGGCGCGTCGGTGTCTGGCATCTGCTCTTTCGGCATGGCCTGCCGCGAGCGGATGCCCAGGATCACCAGCACCAAAACAAACATGCTGATGAACACCGGCCGCCGGATGCTTGCTAATGTGAGTCCCATTCACTGCCTCCAGGGAGCGAGCCGCGGGCCGCGCACAGGCGCGGTCCACAGCCCAAACGGCTAGGCCGCTTTTACCTTCTGTCCGTTGGTCAGGTTTTCCTGGCCGGACACGATAACGCTGTCAGAGGCGTGCAGCGCGTCTGACTGCACGACTATGTCGGTCCCCGAGGCGATGCCCGTGCTAACAGGCGCGATTCGCGCTGCCCCATCGACGATGCAGGCCACGACCTTCTTGCCCCCCTGTTGGAAGACGGCGGCCTTTGGCACGAGCAGGGCATTGCGCAACCGTCCGGTGACGATGCCGGCGGTGGCGAACATGTTGGGGCGAAGCGTATGGTCCTGGTTGGCGATTCGCACCTTGGCCGTGAAGCTGCGGCTGGATGGATCGGCGGAGGCGACCACAGTGGTCAAGCGTCCCTGCCACGTTCGGTCCCCCAGCGCGTCGACGTGCACATTCACAACCTGCCCGGCCCGAACTCGGCGGATATCCGTTTCCGAAACGTCGGCGCTCAGGTAGACGCCGCCGAGATCCACGATGGTAAGCAGCGTTCCTCCCGGCTGCACGTACTGGCCGGGCTCCAGGTTGCGGCCGGTGACAGAGCCGGAGCGGGGCGCGCGAATCCGAAAGTCCGCCACGTTCTGCTGGGCGATGTCGCGTGCGGCGAGGGCGGAGGCATATTGGGCCTGCGCCTGCTCAACCCCGGCCAGGGCGGACCGGATGTCCTGCCGTCGGTTGAGGCTCGTGGCCTGGGCTGCTTTCGCCGATCGGAGCTGTTCCTGGGCGGACTGCACCGCGGCGTCCGCCCGGCGCAGTTCCTCGGTGCGGGAGCCTTCCTCGGTAAGGCTGGCGGCCTGCACGGCGTTGTCGTGTTGCGACCGAGCGACGTTCATGGCGGTACGGTACTGGTCCAGCGTGGCCGCCGATACAGCCTTCTCGCGGTAGAGATCCTGGTAGCGCTTATAGTCTGATTCGGCCTTCTCGAGGTTCCAGCGAGCGATGTCTACCTGCCCCTTCGCCTCGGCGCGCTCTTGCCGCCGGGCGCCGGTGCGAAGCTGGTCCATCTGCGCTTTGGCGGAACGGAGCGCCGCCGCCGACTGCGAAACGGCCGAGGCGTTCTGCACGTCGCCCACGCTGGCCGTGGTGCGCGCCGAGGCCAGGCGCGTCTGCGCCGTACGGATGGCCGCGCGCGCCTCGCGGACGCCCGCTTCCGCCTGCTCCAGTTGCCCTCGCGCATTGGCATCATCCAACTGGATGACCACTTGCCCGGCCCGCACGTTGTCGCCTTCGCGTGCGGCGACGTAAAGCACTTTGCCGGAGACCTTGGTGGATAAGTTGACCACGGACTCCGCCGCGAGCTGACCCGTGACTTCCAACTGATCGTCTACGTCGGCCATGCGAACCTTCACGGCAGTAACCGGTATGCCGGCCTTTCGTTGAAGCGACGACTGCGTGATGACCGGTTTTGGCTTCGGCCGCGAACCGGTGAGTTTGGCGAATCCGCCGATCAGCGCGAGCGCCACTATCGGCGCGATATAGAGAACCGGTCTTTTCATAGTTTTCGATACCTCAATCCGGATCTGAGGAGCCTCCGGAGCGCAACCGCGGGCTGCCTTCCCGGTGGATGCCGGGGAGCCCGATCTAGCTCAACCGTCCCAGAACGGCCGCATCGAAAGCAGCCCGGGCCGTGTAGTAGTCGTATCTGGCGCTGTTGCGGCTCTGCCGGGCCGAAACGAGCTGGGTCTCCGCATCGGTGACCTCAAGCTGGGTGGCGACGCCGCTCTGGTAGCGAACACGCGCGATGCGCAGGGCCTCTTCGGCCTGCCCAACGGACCCGTCCGCAACCACGAAGCGGTCGGCGGCTTCCTGCACTTGCAGCCCCGCCGCGCGAACTTGCAGCGCCACGGAGCGTCGGACCTGCTGGCCCAGCAGCTTGGCGGATCGAACGTCCGCCTCCGCGGCCCGCACCTGCGCCCGCGTGGAGCCGCTGTCGAAGAGGGGCGCCTGGACGCTAACGCCCGCCTCCCAATTCGCCTTGCTTGCGCTCAGGCCCGTCGGCGTGAAGTTATAGCTGTACGTGCCGGACGCCGCGAATGTGGGGTAGTGGCCCAGGCGCTGTAGTCCGACGTTCACTTCGTTGGAGCGGATGCCAAGATCCGCCTGCAGGATTTCCGGCCGCGCCTCCATTGCCCTGGCGGTCTGCCCAGCGATGTCCACCGTTCGATCTGGCGTCTCGGACAAGCTGGCGATGCGCAGAGGCGCGTCGATCGGCAGGCCAAGCAGGTTGTTGAGGTCGGAGGCGGCGAGGGCCAGGCTGTCTTGCGCTGTGACCAGCGACGTCTGTTGTTGGGCCAGCGTGACGCGGGCGCGGATTACGTCGAATCCGGGCGACGTGCCGGCGGTTTCGTTTGCCTGGGCCAGCCGGAGCTGTTCCTGTGCGTCGGCGACGGCGGCCTGGGCCACCCCCACGGCGCCATCGGCGCGGAGCACGTTGTAGTAGGCCGCCCGGGTTTGGTACACGATCTCCGACTTGCTCCGCGCCACGTTCAGTTCCTGAACGCGCGTGGCGGCGTCGGCGATGTCGCGCGCGCGGCGCACCTTCCCGAAGATGTCCACCAGTTGCGTGGCGCTAATGGAGGCCGCCTTGCTCGTGCCGGGCGTCAGAACGATCGATTGCCCGCCGAGAGCCGCGGCGCTCTTCTTCTGTCGATTCACGCTTCCGGCCGCGCTCACCTGGGGGAGTCCACTGGCCGAGGTCGCGCGCGCCTGAGCCCGGGCTTTGTCCACAGCCGCTTCGCTGCGCGACACCGTTTCGTTCTGTCGTAGGGCCAGGGCCACCGCATCGTCCAGCGTCAGCGTTCCCGCGGCAGCGCCGTCGGTGGGCGCCGCCACGCTGGCGGGGGCGTTGGCGGGAGCGGCGCCGGCTTCGGCCCAAGCGGGCATGCACATGCCGGCAAGCGCCATCGCCGCCGCAGTTCGTTGAGCAAGGTGCTTCATCTCAGTCCTCGTCCTCCTGTGTTGGCGTCCCCGGGGGAGCCGGCTCCGGCCTCCGGTCGGGCTCGGCGCGCTTCATAACATCGAGCACGTCCTCCGCGTCGCCGATACGCGAGAGCACAATGCGCAGGCCGCCGCGGTCGCGGAAGACCAGTAGCCGCTCGCCTGGGGCAATGTGCAGCAACCTTCGGATTTCCGCTGGGATCACGACTTGCCCTCGCTCTCCCACGACCACGGCTCCGAAGAAACATTCCTCCGCCGATGCGCCCTTCATCCGCCCCTCCCGTCGCCGGCCGGCTTCACGCGAGTCCGGCGAAATCCGTTCGCCTCACGAGCCTGCCTTTCCCGGCCTTCACGTGGTATACTGATGTTGCCGGCGGCTGCCTAAGATGCTTATCTAGAAAGCATCTCAGTTACTAAGGGAGTATGGGCGTTCAAAGAAGTAGGATATCAATGCCGAAATATGAATTCTGCCGAGAGGATCTGCTGAATGCCGTGTTCGATACGGCGTGGGAGCAGGTGCTGATGACCGTCCAACACGCCGCCGCGGCGGCGCACGACCTCGGCATCAACCTGACCGACTTCAAGTGCGTTGACCTTGTTCGGCGCAACGGCGCCGTCACCGCCGGGCAGTTGGCGGAGTACGCGGGGCTAACCACGGGCGCCATCACCGGCGCCATCGACCGCCTGGAGAAGGCGGGGATGGTGTACAGAGACCGCGACGGATCGGACCGTCGGAAGGTTCTGGTGCGCTTGCGTCCAGAAGTGAGGGCGGATATAGAGGAGCACCGCGCGGCCGAGCGGGAAGCGATGACGGCGGCGTACGCTGGGTACGGCGAAGAGGAACTTGCGCTGATCCGCGACTACCTGGAGCGCACATCGCGCGTGATGCGAGGCCAGTTCGCGGAGATGGTGAAACGGCCTCCACTTCCGCCGGCCGCCGATCCGTCGGAATCGGCCTGATGACGGCGGCCCGGGCGGGCGGTTACGGAAGCCCGGCCGTGCGCTCCGTGAAGTGGACCGTGGCGAACTTCTCCGGGAGATGGGAATCGTAGACGCCGTGGGCGTTCAGGCTCCAGCCGGGGCTCTCCGCGATGGTCTTGCCCAGCGTGCGCAAGGCCTCGAAGCGGAAGAACTGCATGCGCAGGGTGTCCCCTTCCTTCGGCGGGAAGCTCCGGCTCGGCAGCAGGGATTTGAACCCCTCCCACGGAAGCGCCATCTCTACCACCCAGCCTTTGTCCACGTCCGAGCTGTCATTGAGCGTTCCGTCCACGCTCACGCCGGTCTCCAGGCCGGGGAAATCCCAGTCCATGAAGGCCCAGCGCTTGCCGCGCGGGTGCTTGCCGTAGCGCGAGGGATCCTGGAAGCCGCCCAGCACGTCCACGTTTCGGGCGCGCAGGTCGAACTCCGGCGTGTCGAAGCGGCTGCCCGCCTTCAGGGCATCCTGCCAGACGAAGAAGACCTCATACACGGTCCCGTGGGCGTTGATCTCGAACTCGTAGTAGCAGTCGTCGCCCCCGATGAACAGTTCCGCGTCGTGGTCGAACCAGATGAAGGAGTCGCGCTCGGTAAAGGAGGCGCGCACGTCCGGCTCGTCCAGCCAGAAGGCCACGTAGAGGGCGCGGTCATCCCAGAGGGAGGCCATGCGGGTATCGAAGAAGGCCGGGTCGCCGGTGACGATGTCCACGAAGCGGCCGGAGCGCGGCGCCGCGCTCCAGGCGGGTTTGTTCAGCCGTCCGTCCACGCGCACGGGTTCCGGCGCGCGGAGACAGGTGTAGTTCGCCGTATCGCCCCCGCTGTTTCCGTTGCTCATCGCTTCCCCCTCATTTCATCTGCGCCAGGGCGCGCACGATCTGTTCTCCAATGCCGATGCGGTACCCCTCCGAGACCAATCGGATGGCGCACCGAGCATCCACCACAAGGATAGCGGGCAGGGAGGCCCCGATGGTACGCCCCAGGGCGGCCGATGCCGCCGCCAGCGCCGCGCCGTCGTCGTCCGCGCCGGTGACCGTTTGCGCCGGCAGCCCCTCGAAGTCCGCGCCTAGGAGCGTCGCATCAGCGCCAGGCGGAAGCAGGAAGCGGACGGCCCCGCCCCACCGCTCCAGCGCTTCACGGTGATACCGGATATCCTCCATCAGGTGCCTGGTGGGCTCCTGCCCCGGCGCCGCCCAGCAGAGAACCGCCCCCTTCGGGGCGGCGATTGCCGACAATGGCTCACAGCGTCCGCCCTGCCGCACGACGGCGTTGGGGTCCAGTGCGCCCAGCGGCTTGACGCCGGCCTCCGGGTAGCGCACGACGATGGGAACCTGCCGATGCTCCCCGGCCTGAACCGTGAAGAAGGCGAGGCGCGCCAGCACGGTTCCATCTGGCTGGCGGCTCCCGGTGACGGCGCAGAAATGCCCGTGGGGAAGCTCCAGGCGTTCGGGGAAACGGCTTAGCGGCATCCCCTCTTTGTAACCCAGGGTGACGTATTGGCCCTCGGTGAACCGCGCCAGCGTGAAGTGCGTCCCGTACACCGGATCGCTCGGAGGCTCTATGGAGTGCGGCGGCTCGCCGCCGCTTTCGCGCGGTTCATCCTCACCGAAAGCGGCGGCAGGCCGCCGCGCTCCATAGAGCGTCAGGCCAGCCGTGGCGGCTCCGGTCGTAGATCCGGCGCCGCCCAGGTCGGCGCTTACCCACCGGCCATCGCTCATGAATTGCGGCGCGCGCGTGGCCGGATCGAGCCGGGCCGGGGTTCCCAGGCTACGGCAGGCCGCCACGAAGAAGATGTCGCGCGAGTGCGCGTCGGATACGCGCAGGTCGTACACGCCGCGCGGGGTGAGCGGCGCGCGCGCGTAGTTGGCCGCGTCGTCGATGCGGATCTCCCGGCGCACCCAGGCGGCCAGTTCCCGGGGGGCGCTTATCCCCTCGCCCGCCAGGCGATCCCGCAGGTAGCCCCGATACGCGCCGAGCATTTCGTTGGCCACGCGCGGGCAGAGGACGCAGGCCGCAAATGCCTCCGGGTCCGCCGCCTCAAGTCCGGCGGCGTTTTCGAGGGCGTGGACCAGGTGGTCGTCCAACACGGCGGCCGGCGTGTCGCGCAGATCCTTTTCCGAGAGCGATTCCAGCAACGGCAGCGCCCACCGCCGGGCGGGCGGCTCAACGCCCCGCAGGAAGGCGGCGATCTCGCTCCAGTTGCCCCGGCTCTTGCCAATGAGGCTCCACACCCGGCCGGCGTCGAGGCCGGTCTCTTCGGCTAACGCGCGGGCCGCCGGCTCATCCATGAAGCCGGCGATGTACGCGGCGCGCCCGGCCTCGGCCTCCTCCATGCGATGGGCGCAGGCGGCGGCGTCGGCAGTGGGAGGGGGCAGCGGCGGCGGCTCGGGCGGCGGCGCCTGGTCCAGCTCAAGAACGAACTCCTGGGCCGGGTCGAAGTCTAGCGGGATAGGTATCTCTCCAGCCGCGTCGCCCGGCCCGCGCCGGAAACCGCAGGCATTCCCCTTGCGCGCCCAGAGAAGCAGGTCGCCTCGGCCGGTTTCCAGGGAGGCCCGTCCGCATGCGTCGGTCTCGCGCGTGGCGATGCTGAAGAACTCGGCCATGTTGAAGAGGCGGAAGTCGACGGAAGCGCCGGGCACGGGGCGTCCCTCCGCGTCCGTTACGAGCGCGGAGAGGGTGCGTACCGGGGCGTAGTGGGCGGTGAGGTTCAGTTCGGCGAACTGGTCGGTCGAGCGCACCACGGGCTCATCGCCCGTGTAGGGGCCGTACGCCTTCGTGTGGACCAGCATGGCCCGCCGCGCCGGCTCACGGAACCAGCCGAGATCCAGGTCCGGCTCCGGCTCGCAGGCGCCCAGGTAGCGCCACTCTCCGTCGATCCACACCTCCACCCATGCGTGGTTGTCGTCGCAATGCGCCCAGCGCGGCGTGTAGACCTGTCGGGCGGGAATGCAGACCGCCCGCAGCGCCGAGACGGCCAGGGTAGACTCCTCTCCGCAGCGCCCGAAGGCCGTCTTCATGGTGGCCAGCGGCGCGCTGGTGCGCCCGTCCGTGCTCTGGTACACGGCCTTTTCGTGGCACCAGTGGTTGATCTCCAGGGCGGCCTCGCGCATGAACATGCCCGCCACGCGGGCCACGAGTTCCGGCCAAAGCCGGGTGCGGAAGGTGTCCAGGTTCTCGGTGTTCACGCGCAAGGGCAGCGCGAAATGGCGGAAGACGTCCTCCGGCAGCGACGGCCCCCAGGCTACGCTCCGCCGGGCCGCGAGCGTGGCGCGAATCGCTTCCAGGAAGAAGGGGCCGTTTCGGTCCGCCAGGTCGCAAAGCGGCATTCCGGCGTACAGGAACTCCAGCGCGGCGCGTTCTTCGGGCGTGATGTCCGTCTCGAAGACGCCGAACAGCTCCGCGCTCCGCCGCTGCGCCAGATCCCGGACGCTCCGGAAGGCGGGCGTTATGCGATCATCGGCGGGCGGGACGGTGATATCAAGTGGGCACATAGGGTTCGTCTTCCGGGCGGCCGGATCGTCCGCGGCCCGGCTCCGCTTGCGCTTATGTTAGCAGCCCCGCGCGCGCAACAAGCCCATCACAACCATTGACACAAGGGGGCGGGGGCCGCACATCGTTAACACAGTATGCACATGCAAGTGAAGGAATTACTGTCCGGAAACGAAGCGATCGCCCGCGGAGCCTGGGAGCACGGGGTCACCGTGGCGGCGGCGTATCCGGGCACCCCCAGCACCGAGATCCTCGAGAATATCGCCCTCCACCCGGAGATCGCCGCCCAGTGGTCGCCGAATGAGAAAGTGGCCCTCGAGGTGGCCATCGGAGCCTCGCTGGCCGGCGCGCGGTCTCTCGCCGCCATGAAGCACGTGGGCGTGAATGTGGCGGCCGATCCCCTGCTCACCCTCGCCTACACCGGCGTAAACGGCGGGCTCGTGCTCGTCAGCGCCGATGACCCCGGCATCCACAGCAGTCAGAACGAGCAGGACAACCGTTTCTACGGCCGGTTCGCCCGCATCCCCGTGCTGGAGCCCTCCGACAGCCAGGAGGCCAAGGATTTCGTGGGCGTGGCGCTGGAGATGTCGGAGCAACTCGACACCGTCGTGCTGCTTCGCTCCACCACGCGCATCTCTCACTCCAAGAGCCTGGTGACCCTCGGCGAGCGCGTTTCGCGCCCGCTGCGCCCCTACGTGAAGAACGCGCGGAAGTATGTGATGGTCCCCGGCAACGCGCGGGCCCGCCAGCCGGAAGTGCTGGCGCGGTTCGACCGCATGGTCGTCTGGGCGGAATCCGCCCCCGTGAACCGCGTGGAGCCCGGCGACCGCCGCCTCGGGATCATCACCAGCGGCGTCTGTTACCAGTACGTGAAGGAAGCCCGACCGGACGTAAGCGTCCTCAAGCTGGGCGTCACCTATCCCCTGCCGGCCAACCTGGTTCGCGAGTTCGCAAAGACGGTTGACCAGGTGGCGGTGATCGAGGAGTTGGAACCTTTCCTGGCGGAATCGGTGCGCTTGGCCGGCGTGGAGATCGCCGACACGGGCCTGCCGCGCATCGGTGAGTTGTCTCCTGACATTGTAGGCGCAGCCATCGCGCGCATCCTCGGGGAACCTGTGGATGCGCCGTTTGCCCCGCCGGCCGCCGTTCCTGTTAGGCCGCCGGTGCTTTGCCCCGGCTGCCCGCATCGCGGCGTTTTTCACGTGCTGGGGAAGCTCAAGCTCCGCGTGTGGGGCGATATTGGGTGCTATACCCTCGCCGCCCTGCCGCCGCTGAACGCGATGGATGCCTTCATGGACATGGGCGCCAGCATCGGAATGGCCCTTGGCATGGAGAAGGCGGACCCGGCGATGGCCCAACAGTCCGTGGCCGTCATCGGGGATTCCACGTTCCTGCACTCCGGCCTCACCGGCCTGTTGGACATGGTCTACAACCAGAGCCGCGGCACCGTGCTGATCCTGGACAACAGCACTACGGCCATGACCGGGCATCAGGACCACCCCGCCACCGGCAAGACGCTTCAGGGAGCGGAGACCTACCAGGCGGACCTGGAGCAGGTGTGTCGCGGCCTCGGCGTGCGCCGCGTGCGCGTTGTGGACGCCCTGGATGTGGATGCGTTGGAGGTGGCCGTCCGCGAGGAAACGAAGCAGCCGGAAGTTTCGGTGATCATCGCCCGGCGCGCCTGTGTGCTGCTTCACCGGCCGGACGGTTCCCACGTGGAACTCGATGTTGACCTTTGCACCGGCTGTCAGCAGTGCTCGGAGCCCGGCTGCCCGGCCATCCGCTGGGAGGAAGGCCATCCCGCCTTCGATGTGGGGATGTGCGATGGTTGCGGGCTCTGCGTTTCGCTCTGTCTGTTCGACGCGATCAAGAAGGTGGAACCGAGCCGTGGCTGATGCGCTAAACGTTCTGATTGTTGGCGTTGGCGGCCAGGGCACGATCCTGGCCGGCAAGGTCCTGGCTCGCGTGGCCGTGCTCTCCGGCAAGGACGTGAAGTTCTCCGAGATCCATGGCATGGCGCAGCGCGGAGGCAGCGTGGTGACGCAGGTGCGCATCGGCGATGCCGTCCACTCTCCGACCATCGACCCGGCGTGCGCGGATTTCCTGCTGGCTTTCGAGCAGTTGGAGGGCTTGCGCTGGGCCCACATGCTGCGTCCCGGCGGGACCATCATCGTCAGCACCCAGCGGATCGACCCGGCCACCGTCCTCATGGGCGTGGCCGTGTATCCCTCCGACGTGCTGGAGCAACTGGCCCTGCGCGGCGTCGTGGTGGCGCTGGACGCTCTGGAGATGGCCTGCGCGGTGGGCAACTCCAAGGCGTCAAACGTGGTCCTTTTGGGACGTCTCGCGCGCGGCCTGGGCCTTTCGCGGGACCTCTGGGAGCAGGCGTTGAGAGACGTCATCCCGGCGCGACATCTGGAAGTGAATGAGGCGGCATTTGCCGCGGGTTGGAGCAGCAAGTAATTCCGCGGAGAGGCGGTCGTGGCAATGTATTGGGATGAGAGAATTGAGTGCATGGATCGCGGGTGCCTTCGCGAGATCCAGGGCCAACGCCTGCGCGAGATGGTGCAGCGCTGCTACGATAACGTGCTGCACTACCATCGGGCCTTCGAAAACATCGGCCTGCACCCGCAGGATATCCGGTCGGTGGATGACCTGTCGAAGCTCCCCTTCACGATGAAGGACGATCTGCGCGACAATTACCCCTTCGGCCTGTTCGCCACGTGCATGGAGCACGTTGTCCGCGTGCATGCCTCGTCTGGAACAACCGGCAAACCAATAGTGGTGGGCTACACGCGCCGTGACCTGGACCTATGGGCCGAGGGCATCGCGCGAACGCTTTCGGCCGGCGGCGTGCAACCTTACGACGTGATCCAGATCGCTTACGGCTACGGCCTGTTCACCGGCGGCCTCGGCCTTCACTACGGCGCGGAGAAGGTGGGCGCCACGGTGGTCCCGATCTCCGGCGGCAACACCAAGCGCCAGGTGGCTTTACTGACCGACTTCGGCGCCACGGCCCTGGCATGCACGCCGTCATTCGCCCTGTACATGGCCGAGGCCATACACGAAGCGAATCTGCCGCCAGGCGCTCTGAAACTGAAGGTGGGCTTCTTCGGAGCCGAGCCGTGGTCGAACGCCATGCGGCGCGACATCGAGGCAAAGCTGAACATCAAAGCGCTCGATATCTACGGCCTCTCCGAGATCATCGGTCCCGGCGTCGCTTACGAATGCCCGCATCAGTGCGGCCTGCACGTGGTGGAAGACCACTTCATCCCCGAGATTGTGAACCCGGAGACGGGCGAACCGCTTCCGCCGGGCGCCACGGGAGAACTGGTGTTCACCACGGTCACCAAGGAGGCCGCCCCGGTGATCCGCTACCGCACGCGCGACCTCTCCCGCCTCAACGTGGAGAAGTGCGAATGCGGCCGCACGGTTGCCCGCATCGATCGCATCATGGGGCGCACAGACGATATGCTGATCATCCGGGGCGTAAACGTCTTCCCGTCGCAGGTGGAAGCCGCGCTTCTGGATGTGGGATACACGGAGCCGCACTACCAACTGGTGGTGGATCGCGCCGCCGGGCACATGGATTCCCTGGAGGTGTGGGTGGAGATGTCGGACGTCGTCTTCAACGACGAAATCCGCCGCATCGAGGACCTGGAGCGCCGCATCTGCAAAGAGGTGTCGGCCACGCTGGGAATCTCCGTGAAGGTCCGCCTGCTGGAGCCCCGCAGCATCCCGCGCAGCGAGGGCAAGGCCAAGCGGGTTGTGGATCGTCGGGAGATGTAGCTGGCAGTCATCGGTTGTCGGTTGTCAGTTGTCAGGCGGCAGGCCCGGCCGTCCACCGACGGGTGGATGGAGGCACGGAACGGGCAGGGGCTGGGCTTGGCCTGCCCTCCGGCGAGTTCTGGCGATCACTCGTCTTTCACGGGTTGGGCGAGCGCGGCGTACAGCCGATCTCGCCCGGACAGGGCATTGGGGAGGAAGAGATGCGCGTCAAGCAACTATCGGTTTTTCTGCAGAACAAGTCGGGCCGCCTTGCCGCCGCCACCCGAGCGCTCGGCGCGCGCGGAATCAACATCCGGGCGCTTTGCCTCGCGGACACGGCGGATTTCGGCGTGGCCCGTTTTATCGTCAGCGACCCGGTCGCCGCGGCCCAGGCGCTCAAAGACGAGGATTTCGCCACCGCGCTTACTGACGTGCTTGTGGTGGAGATCCCGGACGAGCCGGGCGGCCTCTCCCGCGTACTGGAAGTGCTGGGCGAAGCCGGGGCCGACGTGGAATACCTGTACGCTTTCTGCGAGAAGCACGAACGGAGCGCCATGGTGATCTTCCGCGTTGAGAAGATCGACCTTGCGGTGGAGGCGCTCTGCGCGAACAATGTGGCGGTGGTTCCGAGCCAGACCGTCTACGACATGTAGACGCTGTTTCGACGGCGCAGGGCGTCTTCGACAGAAGCGGGCGGGCAAGAGAGACCTTGTCCGCCCGCTTCGTTCGATTGGGGCCGGCCGGCCCTCACATCTTCGAGCGGTCGCGCGTCAGCATATCCACCTGGCCGCGCCGTTCGGCCACAGACACCGCGGATCGCTTCACCGAGAGAGACGAGGGCTCCGACTCCGCGCCAACGATCCGGGCCAGCGTGGCCAGAAGCGTCGGCACGTCGTCGTCGAAATCCCCATGATGCCGCGCGGCGGAAGCGCTGGGCGATCCGGATGGGTTTGGGTTCGGCGCCAGGATCCACTCGAAGCCGTTCCGGGGTCGCGTTGGGTCGTTGCCGTCCAGCCCGAAGAGGCGCCGCAGATCCGGGTCCTTCCGGACGTAGCGCTCCATGCCGAGCAAGGGCTCTCCATCCGGGTGCAGCAGCGGCACGCGCTGGGTAGCCTCGAAGGCGTCACTGACCAGGTAGAGCAGCGATTTGTGGTAGATGTTCACGCAATCGTCGTCGCGCTCAACGCGGTCGGTGAGGGTGAAGAGCGAGAAGCGCTCAATGCTATGGGCATCGAGAAGCGGCAGGTAGTACTTCCGGAAAACCTCCAGCGTGCAGGCCGGCGCCCAGAGGGTGAGCGAGGAGATGGGGATGCTCGCCTCCCCCAGCGCCTTCGCCAGCGGCGCCAGGAAGATCGCTCCGGCGCTGTGCCCGGCGAGGTGGATTTCCATATCTGGGACAGCAGCCTTCAGGGCGCGGATGTGTTGGAGCGTGATGAGGGCGCCGCCCCCGTCGCCTTCGGTGGCGGCAATGGCGTTCTGCTTCATCTGGTCCCACACCAGCTTGCCGGTGAGGCCGCGGGCGATTGGCTCCATGGCGTCATCAAGGCGGTCCAGGAGGAAGTCCTTGGTGGAGTCCAGGAAACCCTCCGGGCGGATGCCGCGCACGGCGTCCTTCAGCGTGTCCGTGAGGGCCGTCCAGAAGTCCGTGTGCCAGATAAACGCCAGGGGGTAGACCTCGGCGTCCAGCATGGCGGTCCGGTAGTCGGCCACGCGCTGCACCATGCTCTGCTCCGGCACGAGCCCGCCGTGGGCGTAGAGCAACAAACGCTTCGTGCCCCACCCCTCCAGCGTTTCCCGCACCTCATCCTCCACGATATGGGCCACATCGTCCGGGCCGGTGCCGTAGGTGCCGCTGGTCTTCAACACGCCGTCGTTCCCCAGGCTGATGATGTGGGGGCGGATGTCCTGGAACGTATAGCCCTCGGACGGCTGAGCGGGGGCCCACTGGGTTGTGGCGGTGGCGCGGGGCGAGGTGAGGCGCACGGGCGCGCCGAGGCGGGCCACCCAGACGTCCGTGGCGTTCTTGAGCCAGTCATCGTACGAGATGCGGCCAAAGCCGCCCAGACCCCAGCCGTCACCCCATGAGTTCTGTATCCAGATCCCGTCTTCGTCGTAGCCCACCACGGCGAAAGCGTGTCCGCCGATGACGTCCGGCATGAACGGAATCGACCCGTCCTTCTGTACATTCTCGGGCCGCCAACCATCGTGGACCTGGGATGTAGCGTACAGCGCGCCCACTTCCGCCAGCGCGCTGTGCAGGCACACGAAATCCAGGTGGTTCACGCGGTAGTAGGCGCCCAGGGGGCGGGAAGCCGCGTCCGCGGCGCGGGCGGCGGTGAGCACGTTGCCGCCCTTTACAGCCTCCGCGGCCGGCGTATAGGGCCAGGCCGCTTCGCTGCATACCCCGTGCTTGTGCCAACCCTTCATGGCGCCGCGCGCGCTGGAACCGGAGTAATCTGCCCCGGGCCATTCGTCATAGCGCTTGGCCATTTCGTAGAACATGCGCGGGCTTACCGGGATTTTGTCGCTGTCCTCAATGTCTCGGCGCGAAAGGAGCAGGTAATGGGCCACCGTGGCGAGTCCGAAGCCCGTGCACGCGCCCTCTGCGCCCTGGTCCAGGATGGGAACGCCGGCGGCGCGATAGGCGCTGAGCGGGCGGCGTTTGGGGACTTCCACGAGCGTCGCCTCGTACATCGCGTCCCGGAAATCGATGGGGTCGGGACGCGCGGTAAGGCGGAATGCAAACCCGTCCGGGGTAGCTGATACGGACATAGTTACCTCCCAACCAACGTTCTACGGTAGGCGGCTACTGACCCGCGTCGGAATCCTCGGGGGGCGCGAGAAGCGCGTCGATGCTGTCGAGGTTGTCGGCATCCCCGAGGAGCGCCAGCCCAGAGCCTGAGATGTCTGGGCTGGCATCGGCGGGCTCAACGTCGGGCGCAAAATCGCCGGCCGGCCCGGCCGGGGATACGGCGGGAAGGAAGCAGGCCAGGCGCTTGCTCTGCCAGAAGGCGGTAAGCGGGAAATCCACCGCGCTGTAGAGGATGCCGGCCTCGCTGTCCACGATGCCGATGTGCCCCGCGATGCGTCCGTCGCGCAGGCGGGCCACGCCGCCGAAATACTGAAGGGTGAGACGGTCCGCGTCCGGCAGAACGCGGCGCCAGCCGTATTCGCCGGGATCACGGAGCATCATCTGACTGTTCCAGAGCGCCGTGTTGTTGGGCGCCGGCTGCGGCGGCGGCAGGCGCAGGCCGGCCCCCTGAACGGCGATGCGGGTGGCTCCGAGGCACCAACCCGTTCGCTGGGATACGGTCCTCTGGCGCTGCCACGCCTGCAACGCCCGGATAGCCAACTGAAGTCTGGCGTTCGCCATGGGACTCTCCTTGCGGTTGCTGGAGTCGAAGCCACGCGGCTCGACGGGGATGCCGTGTATGGTAACCTGGCTGGGGCGTTTCCTCCCAGCCTTCGGCGAGGGCAACGGGTGTTAATCTGTCGGGCAGCCCGGCAACCGGGGGCGGGCGTTCTACGTCAGCCACTCGCGGACGCGGTTGCACACGCGTCGGGCGAGAGGCGGATCGAAGTTCGACATCACCACGCAGGTGAGGCCCCGGTCCCGGTACATATCGATCTGGCTGTTGAGCCCGGCGAACACTCCCGCGTGGCCGGCGATGCGCGTTCCGTTAACGGTCTCCAGAAAGGCGCCGTAGCCGTGCCACACGCCGCTCTCGGCATCGGCCTGAACGCGCGGGGTCCACAGGGCCTCCACCAGTTCCGGAGCGAGGATGCTTCCGGCGCGCAGGGCGGTGTGGAAACGCAGCATGTCGCCCACGGTGCTGAAACCGCCGCCGGCCGGGGTGCCGCGCACGATGTGGATGAAGGTATTGGTGCGCTTCGGGCCGGGGCGGTAGCGCAGGCGGAAGTCGAGGTTCGTGTAACCGATGGCGCGGTTTGGGGTGTCCACATCCATCTCATAGGAATCGGTGTTCCGCATGCCGGCCGGCTCGTAGATACAGCGGCGGACGCGCTCGAAGTAGTCCTCTCCGCTGGCTTCCTCAACGATGCGGCCCAGCAGAGCGAAGCCGGCGTTGCTGTAGTGGTAGCGCTCGCCGGGGGGGAAGCGGAGCGGCGCGTCTACGTAGAGAGGGTCCAGGTCGCGCACCGTGCGGAAACGCTCTCGCGAGGCGGAATTGAACTCCTGCGTGAAGAAGTTGCCCATCCCCGAGGTGTGGCTCAGAAGGTGGTGAACGGTCACCGCGCGCGCCGCCTCGCGGTTGGGGTAGCCCGCAACGGCTTCGCCCACCGTCGTGTCGAACGTGAGGCGCCCTTCCCCGACCAGTTGCGCGATGGCGACGGCGGTGAACATCTTGTTCATCGAACCGAGGTTGAACTTCGTGTCCACCCGGTTCGGCGCTCCAAACCCCTGGCTGGCGAATCCGTAAGCGCGTTGCATCACGGGGACGCCGTCCTCCGCCAGCAGCGCGGCGCCGGAGAAAACGCCCGCTGCAGACAGCTCCTCCAGGTAGGCTTCCAGGCGCGCGGCCGCTTCCGGCAAAGAGAGGGCGCTCCGGCCATCGCGCGGCTCGGGAACGGGGTAGAGCGCCAGTTCCCGGATGCGGTGGGGCGAATCCGGCTCCACCTCCACCCGCACACGCCACCAATCGGCGCCGACGCGCGAGCGGAGCAGCATCTGAACGTGGCCAAGGTCGCCGGATTCGAGTGCGGCGAAATCCAGCCCGTGGGAGGCCTGAAACAGCCGCGCGCCTCGCAGCGAGCGGACGCGGGCATGCTTCATGGCCAGAGTGTTTGGCGCGTAGGCCTGCTCCGTGAAGCGGCGGAGGGTGTCGAGATCGCCGGAATTCAGCGCATCGAGCCAGCCGGCCAGATGGCGGCCGGCGCGGGTTTCCGGCGGCCGCGCGGCGGCCCCATCGATAGGTGCGTGTTTCATCATCCCTCTCATGATGGCACGCGAGCGCGCCATGGCGTCGGCATCGCCGGAAGCATACGGATCCGCCACGGACGTTTCGCGCGTGGGGGAAACCGATGCGCGGCAGCCGGCGTTCCACCAGCTGAAGGCAGGTTGACGCATTTGGCAGCGCCCTTGCTATACTTGAGTAAGTTGACGTAAAAGCTCACGTTTAAAGGGGGTATGCGGAGATGAGTGAGGCAGCAGTTAGCAGCCAGACGCTTGTGAGGCGCCGAAGGCCGAAGATCGGGGATTCGATCTCCGAGTTCATCGGCGACACCCCGATGGTTCGTCTGCACCGCGTGACTGATGGCGCGGGCGCCGAGGTGATCGCCAAGATTGAGAAGGAAAACCCGTGGGGCAGCGTGAAATGCCGCATCGGCGTCTACATGCTGCAGGAGGCGGAGCGCCTGGGGCTCATCGGGCCGGGCTCCGTGATCATCGAGCCCACCAGCGGCAACACCGGCATTGCGCTGGCCGGAGCCGCGGCGGCCAAGGGCTACCGCATCATCCTGGCGATGCCGGACACGATGAGCGTGGAGCGCCGGAACCTGTTGCGCGCTCTGGGGGCCGAGCTGGTGCTTACGCCCGGATCGCTGGGCATGAAGGGCGCCATCGCCCGGGCCAAGGAGCTGGCCGAGGAGCATGAGCATTCGTTCATCCCCCAGCAGTTCGAGAACCTGGCCAATCCCCTCGCCCACCGCGAAACCACCGCCGTGGAGATCTGGGAGGACACGGACGGCGCCGTGGATATTCTCGTGAGCGGCGTCGGCACCGGCGGCACCCTCACGGGCGTTGGTCAGGTGATCAAGCCGCTGAAGCCGGAGTTCCAGATCGTCGCCGTGGAGCCTGTGGATTCCCCGATCCTCTCGGGCGGCAAGCCGGGTCCGCACAAGATCCAGGGCCTTGGCGCCGGGTTCGTCCCCTCGATTCTGGACACATCCCTCATCGACGAGGTGTTCCAGGTGACCAACGAGGAGGCGTTCACCATGGCCCGCCGCCTGGGCAAGGAGGAGGCCATCCTGGCCGGCATCTCCAGCGGCGCCGCCGTGCACGCCGCCGTGCAAATCGCCAAGCGACCCGAGAACGCCGGCAAGCAGATCGTGGTTGTCCTCCCGGACAGCGGCGAACGCTACCTGAGCACGCCGGTGTTCAATACGGAGCCGGCTGGATAGCATTCAGGATTCAGCATCCAGCATTCAGGCCGAAGGCCCCATTCCATGAGTATGCTTGTCTCATGGAATGGGGCCTTCGGCCTGAATGCTGGATGCTGAATCCTGAATGCTACTGTGCGAGGCGAACGATCCGGATGGCATCGCTTACCGTCACCTGGCCGTCGTTGTCGGCGTCAAGGACGGGCACGTCGAGGTCGCGTTCCGTGAGGCCGGCGGCGATCTGGAGGGCGATGGAGGCTTCGCCCATGGTATATGAGCGCAATGCCACCTGGGCGCCGTCGCTGACGGCGGGCCCGCCGGCGTTCTGAATGACCACATCATAGCGGCCGGCGTCGCCGTAGGTCACCGGCGAGAAGGTGAGCGTGCGCGTGTTGGCGCCGAGCAAGTGAGCGTCGTCGATGGCGATGTCTTTGTTGTCCTTGCGCCAGCGGAAGGTCATGGGGACGGCGCCGGTGACCGATACGCTCAGGCCTGCCGTATTGCCGATAATGAGCTGGCGCCCGCGCGGCTGTTCCGTGATCGTCGGCGCCGCCGGCGTGCACGATCCGGCATTGGCGGCGCCTGGCGTGGGATGGGGCTGGACCACGAACGATCCCTCCCCGTCGCAGGGTCGGCCGATCGAGATGTCCGTGCCCATCGCGCCGAACGCGGTCGTGTCGATTGGCTCCTGGCCGTTGTCATCGCGGTCGAACAGGCCAATCTGCTCGCCGGATGCGCTCAGCTTGTATGGCGCGTGCAGCGGCCCCTGGGCCGGTTCGTCATCCGCCCACACGATGAGGTAGCCGCCCGACGGGATCACGATGCCGGCCGGGAACCGGAACTTCGTTCGGTTGGCAAGGCTGTCCGTGAGGTAGCGTCCGCCCATATCCACCGGGTCCACGCCGGCGTTGTACAGCTCGATCCAGTCATCGTGGTCGCCGTTCTCATCGGCGATGGTGGTTGAGTTGCTGGCCATGAACTCGTTGATGACGATGTTCGGGACGGGCTTGTGGGTGATCACCGTGGGAACGTTGCTGTTGGCCGCCCGGGGCGTTACGGTTGTGAACGCCATGGCGGTTGCGGAGCCGTCCGGGTAGCGGCCGTAGGAGACGTTGGCGTCGGTGGCCGGGCAATCCAGCGAGTCGACTAGCAGGTTATGCCCGGAATCCCTGTCATACAGCGCCACGGTGGCTCCGCCGGAGGACAGGGTGAACCCGGCGTGCGCGCCGCCGAGCCCCGGTTGACCATCTGCCCAGAACAGGAGGAAGCCGCCGGCCGGGATGGCGGTTCCATCCGGGATGCGCCATCTGCGGGGCATCAGCGGCGTGTCGGTGAGGAACATGCCGCCGAGGTCCACCGGGGCCGGTTCGGCGTTGTAGAGCTCCACCCAGTCGCTGTAGGCGCCGTTCTCATCCCTGTTCACGGCGGAGTTCAGGGAAAGGACCTCGTTGACGGTGACGCGCGGCAGCGGGGCCGGCATGGGGGTGTTGGCGGCCAGCCAGGCCGCGCGGGCGCTGATGTAGGGCTTAATGCCCCAGTTCCAGGGCCGGCCGGGGTTCACGTAGCTGGTGGGGCTGTCAAACGAGGCGGCGAACTCGGCGGGAGTCCAGTTCCAGTCCATCGTGGGGCCGGCGAACGATCCCCGGTAGGCATACGGGAGCGCGAGGGTCCGCTGGCGATCGGCCTGCGGTCCCATCTTGCCGATAGAGAACGGGGCGTTGTCGTCTGGCCCGGGCGTAGTCTGCAGCGTATAGGACACGAAGGGGCCGGGCGTGGAGGCGGTTTCGTAATCCGGCGTGGCGAGCGCCGGGTTGGAGAGGTGGTCCACGCATGGCTCAACCGTCGTGCCGCGGATGTTCGCGGTGGCCACGTCGAACTGGATGCCCGCGCCCGAGGAAAGGCCGAGGAACGATAGCGGCAGCGACAGCATGGCCACGCCGCCCCCCTTCCCGCTCAGATCCCACACAATTCCGCCGCCGTTCGAGTTGGAGTTGTACACCTGGCTCCAGGTCCCGTTGGCGTTCGCGCGGTAGGCGGTGAAGCCCCCGCCGCCGTTCGTCCACGCTCCGATGAAGAAGTCGGAGGCCGCCGTGCTGTTGATGCTGCGCCCCCAGGGATTGGTTGTCGCGCCGCCGGATTTCGTATCGAGGAAGAAGCAGAAGCGGACCTGGTCCGTGGTCCCGCCGGAGTCTATCGGGCCGGCGACTCTGACGGTGAGGTAGAGCGCGGCGTCGTCGTTGGAGACGTCGGCTCTCAGGATGTCGAAGTGGGGATCGGTTGCGGCGTTGAACGTATCGCCGGCGGTATCCGGGAACGGGGTTGAGGGAAGCCGCGCCGGGGCGCCCACAAGCCGGCGGACGTAGCGCCGCAGTTGCGCCTCCCAGGCGGGGACCTTCAGGATGCGCCTCATGATGGGCGGGATGTCCGGGCCGGAGCCGAAGCCGCCGCTTCCCCAATCCTTCACGGGGCGGCGCGCCCAATCCGTATTGAAGAAGTCGATGCCCAGCGTGTTGTCGTAATCGTAGGGGATGTACTCGAACTTGTCCGACGTTGGGTTGTGGTAGAGGTAGTAGTTGTTGGCGCCGTACCAGATGTTGTCCCACTGCCCAAGCGCAATGTCGGCGGCGATGTTGCGCAGGAAGCCCTCAACGTTCAGCCGCAGCGGCAGCCCCGCCTCGAAATCCGCGTCGGTGGACTTGTTGATAAAGCGGATGAACTCCGCCAGGTCCGCGTAGTTCGGGTTGTCTTCGTTGATGTCTTCCGCGTATGTTTGCCCGCCGCCGAGGTTCTGGTAGGTTGCGGCGTCGCCCGGGTCTATGTAGCGCAGATCGGCCCGCGCCCCCTGATAGGCGCACTTGTAGAGGTTCCCGGTGGAGGCGCCGAACCATGCGTCCAGGAAATCGTCGTTGACGATCTCCTCGGCCTCGAAGACGTCGTTCACGCGCGCGCCGTCGTTGATGCGGAAGCGGATGGTGACGGCCCGTTGCGACGGCAAGCCGTAGGCGCGCAGCAGGTCCAGCGCCAGTTTGGCCCGCACGATGGCCACGTCGTTCTGATCGCCGATGACGTTCAGCTTCTTCACGCCGTGGAAGCGGGTCCCTTTCACCACGGCATTGAAGGCGAGGCGGTAGGACTTCTTCAATGAGTTGCGCGAGGTGGCGCCGTGGATCTTGATGTGAACGTCGCCCACCGTCTCGTCGATGACGGCGTTGGTGAAGCGCATCGTGCACGGGTACTCAACGTCCGCCCACGGATCGGCCAGCATCGCCGTGAGGTCGGCCGGGGCCATGGTGATCTGCACGGTTGCGAGTGCGTCATCGCGGAAGATAACGTCGTTCGACATGTCATACAGCGCATTGCCCGTGGGCGCGTGCAGTTGGGCCGCCGCGGGGGCCACGAGGCACGACAGGGCCAGGAGGAACACAACAATACGCACGATCGTGGTCTCCTCAAACTGAGCGGGCGCCAGACTGCGAAGGGGCTCTCGAGCGTCGGATTCCAGTGCGGACCGCCAGGCAGACGGCGACGGGGCGGGAAAGCAAGCGCCCACGGCCGCTCCGGCCGGACCGCCGCGCCATCCCCATCAGATTAGTCAAAACAGCCAAGCGAAATCGCCGCGCGTCGCGCCGGCGCCATCGACAAGAGGAAGCGGCGCCGCGATAATAGCGACGACCACCAGAGGCTAGCGTAAAGGCTGTACGCATGGGCGTTCGGTCGGGCGAAGAGCCCTTCCCTGTGTCGTTACTTCACGGCGGCGGCCTGGTCGTCATACAGAGTCTTCCAGGACTTGGCCCGCACGCCGCCGTCACCGCACAAGACGTTCCGGGTCGCCGGGCTCGTGTCGCGACGCTGCGTCGCGAGGTATGGCCCATGCCATGGACGAAGCTCGAAAAGGACCGCAGCTAGATCCGATGACCGTATCGGCCTAATCCTCTCTCCGGCTAGAGCCCCACGAGCAGCGGTCCATCCTATACCTGGGTAATCGTAACTGCTGGGGAAGATCGTACATAGTGGGGCGGTTTGCTCACCGAAGCCGCTGGAGTCATGCGGGAAGATCTCACCGATGTCGCTTGGGCAACGCCAGAGGCTTTCATCGGTGACGTAGCCCTTCATCACCTCAGGCATGAACGGCGTTCCTCCCCAGTAGATGGCGTCATTTCGTTGCGCCCACGGCCACTTGCTGTCGTAGTCCTCGCGGTAGATGCCGATCGCCGTACCCAACTGGTGAAGGTTGTTGATGCACTGAGTGCGTTTGGCGCGTTCCCTGGCCTTAGCCAGCACGGGGAACAACAGCCCGGCCAGGATGGCGATGACTGCGATCACTACCAACAGCTCTATGAGAGTGAAGGCTTTGCGCATCGGCGTGGAGCGGCGAACATGGGCCTGTCGGAAGTTGCGGCAATGAGTCGCCGTCCCGGCTAGAGCGGCTACGAAGCAAGGGGACGCCGTTGTCCATCCAGATGATAGCATTCAGCCATCAGCATCCAGCATCTCGCTCTGTTCGGGGGTAACGGTCAGTGAGCCCGCGTGGGTCTCGAGAGGGACCTATACCTCATGAAAGGTAGGGGGCGGACACGGCAAGCCGTGTCCCTACCGGTCGGCCCGGCCGTCCACCGTTCGGTGGATGGAAGCAGGTAGGCGTAGCAACTGTGTTTCGGAATTTCTGATAGGGCAAGTGCGAGGGGGCTCATCGCATGTTCGGCGAGCCCCCTCAAGCGGCAGGTTGCCA
>DASXUL010000031.1:0-84667 GCA_036504855.1 Armatimonadota bacterium
GCACCCGGGCCCAGCCTGGCCTGGGTGCTTGCCACGCTGGCATCGACGATAGGTCAGGCCGAGACCCTTCGCTTCGCTCAGGGTGACGTGGGAGGAAGCATCGCGTGTACCAGCGAAGGCTGAGCCAAGCGAAGCGTGACATGGGAGGAGGCGCCCCGTGTACCGGCGGAGGCGGAGCGCAGCGATGGGTGACGTGGGAGGAGGCGCCCCGTGTGCCAGCGGAGGCTCTTGCTCGCGCCCGCTGGCGACCGACCACTGACCACTGACTTCTGACCGCTGATGGCTGACGGCTGATCGCTGACGGCTGATTTGACACTCACCCCGAAAACATGGTATCCTTGCTCCGTCTTACAGCGGCGCTGAGCCGCCGTCATTCCCTCTGGAGGTACCTACATCAACGATCGGTACAGGGGTCGCGACCCCCGAGACTTCCGGGACATGCCCCGGCTGAATGAGCGCATCCGGGTGCCACAGGTTCGCGTCATCGACGACATGAACCAGCAACTTGGCATCATGACCAGCCGCCAGGCCAACGACCTCGCTCGCGAGCGGAATTTGGACCTGGTTGAGGTGGCCCCCAACGCCAATCCACCCGTCTGCCGCGTCATTGACTACGGCAAGTACAAGTACGAGCAGAGCAAGCGAGAGGGCGAACAAAAGAAGAAGCAGAAGGCGGCGGAGCTGAAAGGCATCCGCATGCGCCCGCGCATCGACGAACATGACCTTGTCACCAAGGCCAACAACGCCCGGAAATTCCTTGCCGCCGGCGACAAGGTGAAGGTCACCATGCTCTTCCGAAGCCGCGAGGCTACCCACCCGGAATTCGCCCGACGATCCATGGACCGGATGGCGGATGAGGTGAAGGAAGTCGGCATCGTGGAGCGCCCCCCTGTTCTGGAGGGACGCCAGATGACCATGATTCTCGCCCCCAAGCCAACCACGTAAGCTGAAGGGCGGCCGCCCTGAGAGCTGGCGGCGCTGAATGCAGGGGGCCATGGTACGACGCGTGGCCCCCGACTCTTGCTCGCTTGCCCCTGCCGGCGCATGCGTTCCCCGCGCCTTTCGCCCCCATACTCCATCCGGCCGCGGTTGCCGTCGCTTCGTCCCACCCCTTTGGTGACCCCCGCCGGGCGGCGCTCGCGACCAGATGAACGGAGCGGTGATGAGAACGATTCTGAAATCCTTCGTGCTCAACGCGTTTGCCCGGCTCGGCATCCCGCGCCGCCTTCACCGGGCGCGGTTTTCGGACCGGCTGACGATCTTGATGTACCATGGCGTCGTTCGTTCCCCGCTTCCCATTGAGGACTGGTGCTTCCTCCAGGAGGCCGCCTTCCGCGAGCAAATGCATTACCTGAAGGCCCACTTCGACGTCTTGCCGCTGTCAGACGCGGTCAGCCGCCTGCGAGAGGGGCGCATCTCGCAACCGACGGCGGCGATCACGTTCGACGACGGCTACCAGTGCGTTCACGACGTGTGCCTGCCGATTCTCAGCGAGCTCGGCCTCCCCGCCACCGTGTACCTGACAACCGCTCCCGTGGGAACCGATGAGACGATCTGGTTCTGCCGGCTGATTGATGGGTTGAGCGAAACCTCCAAAACGCGATTGGAGTGGGACGGCCGGGAATGGGACCTCGCCGGTCCGGCGGCCAAATCCCGCGCCTGCGCCGAGTTGCAGGCCGCCCTAAAGGAGCGTTCCCCCGCGGAGCTTGAGCGCGAACTGGCCGGCATCCTTCGGGCGCTTGGGGTTGCGGTGGACCGGCACGCGCCGCCCGGCTCCCCCTTCCGCCTTCTCGATCCGCCCAGCATCCAGGCTATGGCGGCCGGCGGGCTCATCGCGTTCGGCGCCCACACCCATACCCACGCCATCCTCAGCCGCGTTCCGCCGGAAGAGCGCCGGGGTGAGATCTCCCGGTCTGTTTCCGAGGTGGAACGCCTTGCCGGACGTCCATGTAGCACGTTCGCCTATCCCAACGGTCGCAGCCAGGACTATGATGCGCCGACGATGGCCGCGCTGGCCGATCTTGGAATCGAGACGGCCGTCACGACCATTGAGGGGCCGAACGACCGCCTCACCCCGCCCCTGGAGTTGCGCCGGTATGGCATCGGGTCCGACCTGTCTTCCGCCGGGTTCCAGATGCTCATCCACCACACCTCCAGTATGCTGAAGCGAGAAGCGTCATGAGCGCCGGCAGCCGGCGGCTGAACATCCTCGTCACGGACGCCCAGGAACTGGCCGGTCTCGGCGCCATCCGCTCGCTGGGACGAGCCGGGCGCCGCGTAACCGCCGGCTATCCCGTGGGGGAAGGCGCTCCCGCGGCGGCATCGTCTCGATGGTGCGCCCAATCCGTTCGCTACCCCGACCCCTGGGCTCACCAGATGGAGTTCCGCCAGTGGCTCCGTGAGCAGATGCGCAGCGGCAAGTACGACGCTATCCTGCCGATCACCGAAGCCTGCGTGGCGGCGCTCGACGCGGTGCGCGCAGAGAACGCGGCAGAAGGGCCACTGCTCCTCCTGGCTCCCTCCGCGGCCCTTCACTACACGCTCAGCAAGTACCACTCCACGCGTAACGCCATCGCAGCGGGCATCGCATGCCCGGAGTCGGTCTTCCTGGAGCCGGCGTGCCAAGACGACCCCGATTGGGACGCGCTCAACGCGCTGGGCTTCCCCATCCTGTTCAAGACCGACAACTACCTGTCCCCCGGCGGAGCGTACCATAAGGGGGGGCAGTATGTGGCCGGAGACCGGGCTTCGGCCCTGGCCACGCTCCACGAGCTGGCCCGCGTGCCCACCCGCGCCCTCGCGCAACAGATGGTCGCCGGCAGCGGCGCGGGGGCCTTCTTCCTGCGCTTCGGCGGCCAGGTCCATTTGAGTTTCGCGCACCGCCGTCTGCATGAGGTGCCGTACACGGGCGGCTACTCGTCGTTCCGCGAAAGCTGCCACGATGTTGAACTGGTCGCCCTGGGCCGGAGGGTGCTGGAGGCGATCGACTATGAGGGCGTGGCGATGGTGGAGTTCCGCCGCACAGCGGATGGCCGGTTGCTCTTCCTGGAGACCAATGGGCGGCTATGGGGCTCGCTCGCCCTGGCGCTGCACTGCGGGCTGGACTTCCCGAATGCGCTCCTCGAATGCTGCCTGAACGGCGCGCCGGCCAATCTCCCAACCGACTACCCGGACGGCGTTCGCTGCCGCAACACCTATCCCGGCGACCTATCGCACCTGTTCTCGATCTTGAAGGCCCATCCGCGCCCCGGCGATCCTCCGCCGCCCTCACGCGCGAAAAGCGCGCTGGAGTTCGCCGCCCTTTCGGTGAACCCCACCATCCGCCACGACCACCTCTGGCGGTCGGACCCGATGCCGGGCTTCGTGCAGCTTGGGAAGGCCGCCGCCCTGGTCTCGACGAAGGCTGCGGGGCGGCTGGCCCAACCGCTCGCCAATCGGCGCGACGCCAGGTTGCTGGGGCGATTGGCGCGGGAATACGAGGCGCGCGAGCTTCGCCCGCATCACTTCGACCCGCCCCCTCGCCGCCTGCTCTTCCTCTGCTACGGCAACATCTGCCGCAGCCCCTTCGCCGAGCTCTATTGGAACGCCAGGGCCCAAGAAGCCGCCCGCCCGATGCCGGAGGCCATCTCCGCGGGGTTCATCCCGGAGCCCCACCGCTCCACGCCGGCTCGCATCGCCCTTCTCGCGGCGGAATGCGGAGTGGACCTGAGCGCTCACCGCTCGCGCGTTGTGGGCAGGGCCGACATAGACGCCGCCGACGCCATCTTCGTGATGGACCTCAACAATTGGCGCGATCTGATGTCGCGGTTCCCCGGCGCCGAGGGCAAAGCCTGCTTCCTGGGCGCCTACGCGGACGGCGGCGACGCGGACCAGATGGAAATCGAAGACCCGTACGAGCTCGACGCCGACGGAGGCCGCGCCTGCTACGGGCTCCTGAAGCGGGCCCTGGACGGTTTGTTCGCTCGCGTGTTGGCCTCCCAGCCCTAACCGCGCGAGCGTGCAACCCGCGCTTGCCTTGCCCGGCCCCTTCCGCTTATCATGAGGAGGCGTTTGCGCGCCTGCTCAGACGCCTATTGAGGAGACCATTCAATGGCCAAGTACAAGATCAAGACAAACCGCCGAGCCGCCAAGACCTTCAAGATCACCGGCACCGGCAAGATCACACACCGCGCCAGCAACAACAGCCATAAGGCGATCAAGCGGAGCCAAGCTCGCAATCGCCGGCTGGACCAGGAAACCGTGGTGACCGGCAAGACAGCCAAGCGCATCGCTTTGCTGCTGCCTGGCAAGTTTTAGGGTTCTGAGGCCAGGAGGCAGGGCATTCCCCAACCTCCAGCCCCACCCCATTCCCCCCGGACACACGCGGCCCCGGCAAGGGGCCGATGGAATCCGCGGACCTAAGAGGAAACCAAACATATGGCACGAGTTAAGCGCGGGGTATCATCCCGCAAGCGTCACAATTACATCCTGGAGCAGTCCAAGGGCTACCGGATGTCGCACTCCAATCAGATCAAGCAGGCCAAGGAAGCCGTTGCCCACGCCCTCCGGTACGCCTACCGCGACCGCCGCGTGCGCAAGCGCGATTTCCGCCGTTTGTGGATCGCGCGCATCAACGCCGCCTGCCGCCTGAATGACATGACCTACAGTGTCTTCATCGCCCGGCTCGACAAGGCCGGCATTGAACTGGACCGCAAGGTCTTGGCCGATATGGCCGTGAATGACGCCGCCGGCTTTGCGGCCCTCGTCCAATCCCTGAACGCGCAGTAAGACGAGCAAACCGCATATCTGGTTGATTCTCAAGCCGCCTTCTGTGAAAACCGACACGGAAGGCGGCTTGCTGCATTATCGCCCCATGAACATAGACGAACTACTGAAAGACGCCCGCGCCCGCATCGGCGCGGCAAACACCAGCGTCGATCTTGACGCTCTCGACACAGAGTACCTCGGCCGTAAGGGCAGCGTTACGGCCCTGCGCCGAACGCTCGGGCAGGCCGCCGCGGAAGACCGGCCCCGCCTCGGCCAGGCCATTAACGCCGCCGCCGTCGAAGTGGAAGCCCTCGTCGCCAGCCGCCGCGCGGAACTGCTGGCCGGCGAAACCGCCGCACGCCTTGAGGCGGAACGCCTGGACGTTACCCTGCCCGGCGCCCCGCGCCGTTTGGGACGCGTTCACCCCCTCACCGCCACCATCAACCGCGTGCAGGATATCTTCTGCGGACTCGGCTTCACCTTCCTGGATATGCCGGACGTGGAAGACGTGGCCTACAATTTCGGCGCGCTGAACTACCCGGAAGACCACCCGGCGATGGATGAGCAGATGTCCTTCTTCGTGGAGGGCACGGCCGGCCGCTATATGCTGCGCACGCAGACGACGGCCTTCCAGGGACACATCCTCGAAAAGGTGAAGCCGCCCTTCCGCTTCGCTACCGTTGGACGCTGCTACCGCTACGAAGCCGTGGACGCCACGCACGGTCACACGTTCCACCAGGTGGACTGCTTCGCCGTGGGCGAGGGCATCAGCATGGCGGACCTGCGCGGCACGCTGCAGGAGTTCGTGAACCAGATGTTCGGCGAGGGCGTTACCGTGCGCTTCCGCCCCGATTTCTTCCCGTTCGTGGAGCCCGGCGCGGAGATCGCCATCCGTTGGGAAGTCGACGGCCAGGAGCGCTACCTCGAATTGGGCGGCGCCGGCCTCGTGCACCCCAACATCCTGGAGCATTTCGGCATCGACAGCGAACGCTACACCGGCTTCGCCTTCGGCCTCGGCCTCGAACGCATGCCGATGATCCAGTACGGCATCCCCGACCTGCGCCTCTTCTGGGAGAACGACCTGCGCTTCCTGGAGCAGTTCTAGGCTTACGAGTCATCAGTTATCAGTCGTCAGTCATCAGCCCGAAGGCTTTGATCAATCAGGCGGCCTTGCCTACGTGCGGCGCCTCCGGCTGACAACTGACGACTGATGACTGACGACTGACAACTAACCATGAAATATCCTCTTGAGTGGGTTTTGGAATATGCGCCCGTGGATTGGGGCGCGGAAGTAGTGGCGGAGCGGCTGACGATGAGCGGCTCCGAAGTGGAACACATGCGCGACGGCGTGATGGAAGTGAAGGTCACCCCCAACCGGGGCGACACGCTCTCCATGGTCGGCCTGGCGCGCGAGGTGGCCGCGCTGTCGCGCCAGAACGTGCACATCCCGGATACCGCCGTGCCCGAGGGCGCCGTGAGCGTCTTCGACCTCGCCCGCGTGGACGTGGACGCCCAGGACCTCTGCCCGCGATACGCCGCCCGCGTGGTGCAGGGCGTGAAGATCGGCCCGTCGCCCGAATGGCTCGCCCAACGCGTTGAGGCGGCCGGCCTCCGCTCCATCAGCAACGTGGTGGACATCACCAACTACGTGATGCTGGAGTTCGGGCAGCCCCTGCACGCCTTCGATTACGACCTTCTGGCCGAGAACCGCATCGTGGTGCGCCGCGCCAAACCCGGCGAAACGCTGACCACCATCGACGGCGATGAGCGCAGTCTCTCGCCCGATATGCTGGTCATCGCGGACGCGGATAAAGCCGTGGCCGTGGCCGGCGTGATGGGCGGCGTTGACTCCGAAATCTCGGACGGCACGACCAACGTGCTGCTGGAGAGCGCGCATTTCGATGCCCTCAGTATCCGCCGCACCGCCAAGGCGCTGGGCATGAGCACCGACGCCAGCTACCGGTTCGAACGGACCGTGGATCCCGCCGGCGTGGTCCTCGCCATCGACCGCGCCGCCCAGCTACTCGTGCGGGTAGCGGGCGGAACCGTTGCCCAGGGCGTCATCGACCGCGACTGGACGCCGTCGCGTCCGCGCGTGCTCTCGTTGCGCCCCGAGCGCTGCAACACGATCCTCGGCTTGGAGTTCTCGGCGGAGCAGATGACGGACGCCCTTGCCTCGCTGAACCTGAGCCCCGTGGGAGAGTCCCCCATTCAGTGCACGATTCCCACCTACCGGCCGGACCTCGTGCGCGAGGATGACCTGGCTGAGGAAGTGGGCCGCATTCTGGGCTACGACCTGATCCCGGCCAACCCGGTGAACGGTGAGCACCTGCACGGCGGCCTGAGCGCGCCGGAGCGCTTCCGCCGCCAACTCCATACCGTGGCGCTGTCGTGCGGCTGGCAGGAAGCCGTAAACCCCACGCTGGCGGACGACGAGATCGTCTGCGCCCTCGGCTTCACGGCCACGGCGCGGCTCTCGAACCCGCTTTCCCGCGAAGTGAACGTCATCCGCCCCAGCCTGCTGCCGGGCGTGGTGGATTCGATCCGCCGCAACCTGCGCCAGCAGCGAACGAGCCTGGGTTTCTACGAGATCGGCCGCGCGCATCAGATGGTGGACGGCGCCCCCCGCGAGGACGTGCGCTGGGCCGCCGCCGTGATCGGCCCGGTTGCGACGCCGAGCTGGACGGGCCAGCCCGCCGTCGCTGATTTCTATACGCTGAAAGGCTCGCTGGAATCCGCGTTCGCCGCGCTGCGCGCCGGCGCCCCCGAGTTCACGGCCGAAACCCATGAGGGCTTCCACCCGGGCCGCACCGCCGGCGTGGTTCTGAACGGACGCCGCATCGGCTTCATCGGCGAGTTGCACCCGGACCTGGCGGCCAAATGGGATATCGCGGGGCGATTGGTGATGTTCGAGGTGGATGTCGCCGCGCTGCACCATGCCGCCGCCGGGGCCAAATTCGCCGCCCTGCCCCGCTTCCCGGGCGCGACCCGCGACATCTCGTTTGTGGTGGACCGGTCGCTGAAGCAGGCAACCATCGCCGCCATCATCCGCGAGGCCGCCGGCCCGCTGCTGACGGACCTGACGCTGTTCGACCTCTATCGCGGCGAACGCCTGAGCGCCGACAAGCAGAGCATGGCCTACCGCCTGACGCTTCGCTCCGATGACCGCACGCTGTCCGACGAAGAGGCGAACGGCATCCGCGACGCGGTGAGGGCGGCCCTGGCCGAAAAGGCCGGAGCCCCCACCCAGTGAGATTGCGCGGGAAGGGCGCGGCGCCGGAGCGCGAGGGAAACGGGCAACCGTCCCCTTCCGCTTCCGCCGCGCCCTTCCCGCGCGCCGTTCTGGCCGCCATCCTCCTTGGCGCCGCCTACCTGCGCTTTTCCGGGCTCGCCTGGGGCCTGCCGAACGCCCACCACTGGTTCTCCTACCACCCGGACGAAGCCCTCATCCTGCTGGCCGCCGCCAAGGTGAACGTGTTCGCCGGGCAGCTTGACCCTGGATTCTTCAACTACGGCAGCCTGTACATCTACCTGATCAGCGCCGTCACGCACGTTCTGGATGCCTGGGCGCCGCTTTCGCAGCCGTGGCAGGAGCTTGCCCGGATGACGCTCGTCGGGCGCGCGCTCGCCGCATCCTTCGGCGTCGGCACGGTTTACGCAACGTACCTCATCGCCAACCGCCTGGCGGGACGGCGCGCGGGGTTCATCGCGGCCATCATCATGGCCGTGCTGCCGATGCACGTTGTCCACTCGCACTTCGCAACCGTGGATGTGCCTGCCACGTTCTGGGTGAGCGCGGCGCTTTACAACGCCCTCCGCTGGCCGGCGGGACGGCGCGCGGCGCTGTGGTGCGGCATCTTCGCGGGCCTCGCGGCCGGCACGAAGTACAACGCGGGCCTCGTGTTGCTGGCCAGCTGGGCCGCCGCGGCGATGGCGAGGGAGGTTCCGAAATCGGCCCGCTGGCAGGCCGCCGGCCTGATAACCGCCGCCTGCGCCGCGGCGTTCCTCTTGAGCACGCCGGGCGTCGCCATCAACACGCCGCAGTTCCTCCACGATTTCGGCTATGAGGCGCAACACGTGCGCACCGGCCACGGCCTGGTGTTCGTGAACACGGGGCCCGGCTGGCTGTATCACCTGAGGGTCAACCTCTGGCAGGGGATCGGCCCGTTCCTCCCCATCGCGGCGCTCATCGCCCTGCGCCATATCCGCCGGCCGGTTCGGTTGCACCCCGCGACCATCACCCTCTTGGCGTTCGGGCTTCCGTACTTCGCGCTGATCGCCGCCGCCGCCGTTCGCTTCCAGCGCTACGATATGCCGCTGCTTCCGCTGCTGGCGGCCGGCGCCGCCGTGCTGATGGACCGCGAACGCGGGCGCTGGATGCACGTCTCCACCGCGGCGATCATCGCCACGATGGTCCTGGCAACCGGCCTCAAGAACACGATGGCCGCCCCCGCGGGCGACCTTCAGATGACCGGACAGCCGTACAGAGGCGATCCGAGGGACGCCGTGGCGGAGTGGTTCCGTCAGACAGTCCCGCCCGGCCGAACGGTGGGTCTCGCCTCCGCCCCCTGGTTCTACACGCCGCCCTTCACCACCGCCAACGCGGGCCCGCAGTCTCGCGGCGCCTTCGGGCACGAAGCCACGCCGCCGGCTTATCCTCTGCTGTTGCCGGACGCCGAGGGGGAGACGGCCTGGAGCCAATGGCCGGACCTCATTGTGATTTCCGACTACGAGTACGGCGACGCCATGCGCCTGCAGGGCGCGCCGGTTGTGGAGCGGGCGGCGCAGATCGACCGCGTGAAGATCGACCCATCCTCGCCCGAGGAGGCGCAACGCATAGTCCGCCTCTGGAACAACGTTGTGGCCCGATATGAACTGGTAGGCCTGTGGTCGCCTCGAATGCCCGCTATGGGCCTCTCGTGGCCAAAGAAGGCCCTTCCGCCCCACGACGCCTTCTACCCCTACCCCACCCTCATCGTCTTCCGCCGCTCGGACAAGAAGTGAGGGCCGGTGGCGGGCGCGCCGGCAGATCCGAGACGGGGCGCCTCATCCGCCGATGCGAACGACAACCTGAACGGGCTTGGGGTCGTTCATTGAATGCGATGGATACGTCAGTCGGATGTGGTTTCGGTCCAGCACTTCGACTCTGAACTGATTCGTGCTGTGCTGGTAATCCAGTTCCCGCACCCAGACGAGGCCGGGGATGATCGGACGCTCCTCTATCACCGACAGGTTGAAGCTCGAAAAGGCCCCGGGGCTGGACAGATAGCCCCGGATTGTGGACCGCCCTACGTGCGCCTTCGACTTGGAGTAGCTGGGTCCACTGACGCCAAGTCCCATCAGAAAGAACAGCAACGACAGCAGGAACGCCGCGAAGGAAAGGCCGGTGATGGGGGCAATTACGGTGAGGGCCACGGACCTCCTCCACCCTGGGAGGCATCGGCGCATATAACCGAAGCTGAAAGCCGGGAGCAGGAACGACCAGATGTTCACAAGGTCGTTGGCCCACCACACGGCAAACCGAGGGCCGCCGAACAGCCGGTCCACCTGCACGAGCGCGAACGCCAGCAGGCACACTGCCGCCCGAAAGGGCAGGCTGTCGGCCAACGCTCGCACGGTATGGGTAACGGCGTTCATCAGTAGGCCCAAACGCAAAGCGTACGTCCTTGTCACGCTGGTTCGCACAACCTCCGGCGCCCCCAGCAAGTGGGCGACGCGACAGCGATTAGCCGGAGCCGTAGATGAAGATGGCGAGCTTTCCGCCCCTTGCAAGCAGTTCATCATGCCGTCGGTCGCGTTCGGCGCGATCCTGGCGCTTGCGCCCTCCCAAGCCCCATCCACTTCCGGTGGCCCTATCGTCACATCGCTCGGGTTCGCCGTTGTCGATATGGAACCCGGCGGCAACGAAATCCGCCTCCTGGGCGCGCCTTAACTCCTCGCCGGCATTGATCGTGTCGATGTAGCAGACGCCGCCCGGGCGCAGCCAGCCGGCCAACCGCGCGACCAATTGCGCCCGCTCTGAGCCTTCGAAACCGTGGAGCAGCCGACTGGCGCAAATCAGATCGAACGGCTCGGGCGGCGAGTAGGTGAACAGGTCTGCCGCCACGGCATGCAAGCGGCCCCCCATGACGCCGCCGCGCTCCGTTCTGTCACGCAGAGGGCCGTTCACGCGGCTGTGCCCGGGAACGATGTAATGGGAGACGAGCCGGTCCATTCCGCCCTGCTCGAACTCGTATCCGTCTAGGAAGCGCGTTGCCACGGTGGAGATGTCCAGCGCCGTTACGTCGAAGCCCACGGAGGCATAGGCATGCGGGTGCAGAGCAATGCCGTTCCCGGCGAACAGGATGCGCAGGCATCCATGCGCGCGGAGCCAATCTACGCCCGGCATGCCGAAGACGAAGGGGAAGCAGAACGTATTCCGCCAGTTCTCATGGGCGATGTTGCGCGTCCAGTAGCGGTCCCATCCGGCGATGTTGTTCCAGTCGCGTGGAGGGCTGATGTGCTCTTCCAAGGACTTTGCTTTCTGATCGATCCAGCCGAGGAAGGTCAGCGGCAATCGCGACAGGCGGCGGTCCTCGGCGTCCTCAGGCGTCCATGTGCTGACCCGCACGTCGCCGAGGAACGACCGTCCGCGATCGAAACAGTAGAAACACGGCGCGAACCGCCCATTCCCCACACCGCCGATCCCCACCGCAAAGGGGACAAGTTCCTCCGGCATCGGCGGGGTGGCGCGACGCTGCTCCTCCATCACGGCCAAAAGGCTGCCATCCGCGTCCGGGGAGAGCGGCAGGAAGCGAGGACCTAGTTCGGCCTCCCCGAACTCCATCAGGAAACGGCGGTAGGCCTCAGGAAACGCGAAGCCCAACCGACTCTCCACCTGCGCGATCGCGTCGGGCGAGACCGGCGGGCCGTAGAGGAAGCCATCCCGAGCAAGATCCGAGTAGAGGCGCTCGGCTGTGCTCTCGTACGGCGCCGGCGTTTCGATCCACTCGCTCTCGAGGTCGATTTCATCCTCGATGTAGTCGAAGAACGTGCGGCTTCCGCTGAGCTTGATGGCGGACGGAAACCAGGAGCGCTGGTGCTCACCGTCGCCATCCACATCCGCCGAGTCCAGTTGACCGACGAGTTCCATCGGCTTCCGGTCCAACCGGCACTCCCATACCGCGAAGGGATACACGCTGGCGGGCGGCGGACTGCCGTGCTTCCCAGCCCGGAGGGCACTGGCGGCCGGCAGGAGGCCGGCGCGACCCGGAGCTTCCGGAGCGAGTATCTGCGAGCGCCCATAGTCCTGTCGTCCAATGCGTTGTCGCTGATCCGGGAGCACGGCGGCCCCGAACTCCAGGAGGAACCAGCGGCAGCTGGGCGAGAGGGAGTGGCCGAGTTCCGCCTCGGCTCGCGCGATGGCCTCCTCGCTCACCGGAGGGCCGGCGGTCGCCTCCCCCGTGGCGATCAGCGCGCGCATGCGTTTGGCGATCCGGCTAGAGCGTTCTTGCGGCGTCATGGCGACGTACCTTTCTGTGAGCGGGACTGGCCCGTTCGTGGCTGTCAGGCGTGGAGCTTCGCATACTCATCGCCGAGGTTCGGAATCTCGATACAGGCCAAACCGGCGGACTCGCCGACGGCGCGAAGGGCGGCGGCGATGGCGCGCAAGTCGAGGCGCGTGGAGTATATCTCCGCATGGTCGCCGTGCGGCCCTCCCGGGATCACGGTTACGATGGCGTCTTGGCAAAAGCGGAGAACGCCGTCGCGGCGAAAACCCATCCGGTTGATGGCATCCCAGTGGCCCAGCGCCGCATCGTCTCCCTGGATGAATGCACGCTCGATCTCGACCAGTTCGCCCTCCATCTCTGTGTCCGGCCGGTCGAAGGCGAAGACGCGCGGGCTCACTGTGTTCGCGAACAGGGGAAGCGTCGTCTGTGGGCCGATATCGCCGCCGCCTATCCGAAACGCGATGACGTCCACCGAATGGCACGGGACAATGCGGCCGGTTGAGGGCGAGACGGAGCGCGAGTGACGCGTATCCGCCAGGCGGGCCACGCTGCGACCAAGGGCCTCCTCAACAAGGCCGATGTCCGGCAAGCAAGCCTCGCCCAGATACCACAGGCGCGACTGACGCCCCGCCAATGCCGCAACGGCCATCGCGACGATCGTGGGATATCCAAAGGGACGCCGCATCCACGCGGCCTGGTCTTCTGGAGCCGGCGGGGAGTCGAACGGCAGGCGCTGATCCACGATCACCCGACAGAGCCCATCGTCGGGTGCTTCGTCCGCGGGGAGCATCGATCCATCATCGGCCAGGCGAGCGCGCTCCTCGGTGTAGAGGTAGAGTCCGGGCTCCTGGTATATCCGTTCGCGTTCCGCGTTGGGGTTCGTCATCTCCATTGCGTATCAGCGCGATACGTGGGGTCGCAGCCCTCGAACTCCGTCGGGTGCAACCGGCGGCAGGTCGATGCTCAGCGCCGCCGCCAGGGCATCCAGGCGATCCATGAAGGCCGCGAGGGATTCCGGCGTGGCGTAGTCCAGGTAGTGGGGCCATTCCAGGAGGCGCACCGTCCATTCCGAGGCGAGGGCGGCGCGGCGCAGGGCGTCGATTGGGATGTCCTCGCCGAGGGCGCCGGAGAGGCCGCGATGGTAGGCCGCCAGAAGGGCCTCGAGATCCACCGTCGCGCCGGCAACGTCGGCGCGCTGGTAGAGGAAGGAGAGGTCCGCCGGGCCGCGGCCGATGGCGGCGCCCTGCCAATCCGCCCAAACGAGGGCGCCGGCGGCGTCGAGCAGGATGTTGCCGATGTGGCAATCGCCCTGGATCAGCGTTTCGGGGAGCGCGGCAAGGTGGCGCTGGGCTTCGGGCGTGGTCGCGATGGCCGCTTCGATGAACCGCACGCGCGCCTCCGTCCACACAGGGGCGAACCGGGGCTCCTCACGGACGTGCGCCCAGGAGGCGCGGGCGTGGGCGAGTTCGTCGTCGGACACGGCGATCGGTCGCCGGATCAGGAATTCACAGGCATCCAGCTCGGCGGCCCGGCCCCAGAACGCGGCGTGCAGCCGGCCCAGATCCTCGGCCACGCGAGCGAAGTGCGCGGCGGAACAGGCAGCCGGCGACGGGGCAGGGCGCAGGCTTTCCATGACCATCCAAACCCCCACGGCCGGCCCGTGCTCGACGCCGTGGATGCGCGGGGTACGCACCGGGAGGCGGGCGGCCAGACGGCGGTAGAACTCCGCTTCGCGCGCGGCGCCCGCATGCGAGTCGGCATCGGCGTCGGGAAGGCGCGCTTTCAGCACCAGTTCACGCCCATCGTCGAAGCGAATGCGGTAGGCCCGGGCGCCGGAGATGCCGCCGTGCAGCGTCTCAACGCCCGCAACGCCGCCCTCCGGCCACCCAAGCCGCCGCAACCCCTCCCCCACAATCGCCTCGGCCTCCGCTTGCTCGTCGTAATCCATTCGTCGGTTCCCTTTTGTCGCTGGCTATGGCGCTATCGCCTGTAGTATCTGCGCCACGTCGGCCACGTCCAGCACGCCGTCTGCGTTGAAGTCGGCAGCGGCGGCCTCGGCGGCGCTGGGCTTCCTCATGCCGGCCGCGTCGCGCAGCGCCAGGTAGGCATCCAGCGACGTCAGCTTCCCGTCGCCGCTGGCATCGCCCGGCAGCGCGGGACGCACGGTGACCGCCATATCGAGCGTCAGAGACGGCAACCCGATCCGCAGGGAACCGTTCACCGGGCGGCCGGCGGCCGTGGACAGGACGGCGCCGGTGTTCGTGTTCCAGCACGTCAGCACGTACTGCCCTTCCGCCATGCCGCTGACGGTCAGGGTCACGCCCGTGATCGTCTGCGCGGCGCTGGAGCGAACGTCCTCGGTCACCCACATCATCGCCTGGCGCGCGTCGGCCGAGGCCATCGTGATGAGTCCGGCACGGCTCGATGACACCCGGTTGTCGGCGTTTGCCACGTGGAAGGTGGACCAGTCCAGCCCCTTGCACACGGCCGCTTGGGCCTTCTGGACCGCGTGCATGGCCATGGTCAGGTAGTGCGGGTCCAGATAGGGCCAGCGCATCCCGCCGCCGGCCCCGCCGGAGGCCAGGTGCGCCCATGCCATGTGGTGGAAGTATTGCGTATCGAACGTCGGGTTGTTGGTGAGCCACGGGTACGGGAGGTCGATGGGTCCGGATTCGCTATCGGTATACGGCCGGCCATCTGCGATGGCGGCGAGGTTGGCCTTCACGCCGCCGTTCACCGAGATCGCCGGGGCGATGATGTTCTGCGGGTTGTTCACCGTACCGCCGTAGTACTGATGGGTATTGGCGAACTCAAAGCGCGGATGCCGCAACGCCACGTCGCCGATGATCCCGCCCGGCTCGGAAGCCGCCGTGGACACGGTCACCATATGCCGGTGTCCCCATTTGGCGTACTCGTAGTCCTGAACGTAAGCGGCCATCTCGTTCACCCAGTCCTGGCGTTGAGCCTCGGAAGCGTTCCACCAGATGTCGAACTCGTTGAGCAGGTCCCAGGCGAAGATGGCGCGGCTGTTGCCGTACCGGTCGATAAGGTATTTGAAGCGGTTCTTCTGCGAGGCGCGCACGGCAGGGCTGGTGATGAAGTCCGTCATATTGGTCACAAGGCCGCCCGGATTCACCGCATTGTAGGGATTCGGGTCCCAGTTGCGGTTCATCCAGAACGTGTCCCACGGGGTAGCCAGCACGGTCATGCCGTACTTCTCGCAAATGGGAAGGAACTGGTCCCAGAACCTCTGGTTCAGCGGCGCCCAGGTTCCCAGCGGGGTTTCCATGTACTGAACGGGGTTCTCAGCGTACTCCATCATGATGCGCATCACGTTCACGCCGTTGGCCTTCAGCATCGCCACATAAGCATCGGCCGAGGCGACATCTCCGTTGCGGAACAGGCCGGTGAGGCCGGGCCAGTCGTATCCGTCGTTCTCGCCGATCGCCACGGTAACGCTGCCGTCCGGGAACACGAAGGCCCGGCCGTCGTCCGCCACGCGCGCGTTTCGCCCGTAAAGGTCGCGGTTCACGGTGATGTTCACGGAAGGCGTGGACGCGGTGGAGCCGTCCGCCGCGGTGAGCACGGCGCTGATGGCGTGCGGGCCGTCGCTGCCGGCCGGGAACACTCGACGGGCCGTGAAAGGCGCGCCCCCCTCGGCGAACGGCGCCCCGTTATCCAGGTACTTGGCGTGCACGAACGGATCCGTCAGGCCCAGCACAACCGTATAGGCCGGGCCAACGATCTGCCCCTCGAAAGGCTGCACAATGGTGGGACGCGCCAGGGTCACGGGGGCCCAGAACGCCCTGCGGTAGCCTCCGGCATCGGTCGCCGAGAGGCGTAGCGTATACGTTCCGCCTGCCGCCGACGCGTCCAGCGACCACGGCGCGTTGATCACGCCCGGCGTCACCCCGCTCGCCAGTTGCGTCCACGTTGCGGGCGCGAGGCCGGCCCCAACCTCCAGCGCCCAGGACGTCGCCGATGGGCCGACGAAGCCGTGCACGTTCACGGATCCCGAGATGAATGCATTCGGCGCCGGAGCGGTGATGGAGGCAGACGGTCCGCTCATAGACACGTCGTCCCAGCGGCTCACGCTGTTATTCCAGCCATAGAGCATCACCCGGGCGTCGTCGTTCAGGGAATCGCTGTTCAGCGTGTATACGACGGCGCCGTTCGCCAGGAAAGTGTAGTTGTTCCCGTTGCGCTCAATGCGAAGCGTGGTGGGATTGGAGGGGCTGACCGCGCCGGGAACCGGCGACCTGCCGGAGTAGTTGTTCGGCCCGGGGAACCACACATGCAGGATCGGCGTGCCGTCCGCGTCCGTGCCTTCCATGCCGAACTCCAGCCAGTGGTTGAACCCGGTGGGGCCGCAATAGAGCTGAAGGATCTGGTTCGTGCCGCTCCAGCCATCGGCCTCCGCCTGCACAACGCCCTTCTGCCCGATCCGCGCGAACGACGCGAATCCGCTGCGGTACGGCGCGCCCGTTACGGTCAGCCCGCCGCCCACGGTGGACGCCGAGGCCAGGGCGGAGCCGTCCTCATTGATCGCCGCCCACCGCCCCGAATCGAGCGTAGACGCGGAGAAGTCGTCATACGGAGTCATGGTCTGAGCGGAAGCGGCCAGTGTGGCGGCAAGGCCAAGCAGCAGGGGGGCAAGCGTTTTCATACCCAATGATACCACGGATAGTCATCAGTTATCAGTCGTCAGTCTTCAGTCCGGCGGCTTCGACCATGAGGCCGCTTACCGCATGGTCGAGACCTCCGGACTGATGACTGAGGACTGATGACTGATGACTGACGACTGAAGACTGAAGACTGAAGACTCCTAGATGACTTCCAAGCCGTCGCGGTCTGGGAGGGTTGGGAAGGGCGCGTGCGGCTCGGCCTGATACCAGAACGATGTGCTGGAGATGTCGTCCTGCATCGGAAGGTAGCGGCCGTCCGGGCGCCAGCCGAGCGCCTGGATGGTCACCCTCAGGTCCTGCTGGAAGCGGATGGGGTCCTGAACGTGCCAGCGATAGAGGCCGAACCGTTGCTGGCTCTGGTAGAGGCCGTCTGGCTTGATGACCTGCGGCAAGCCGAGGTAGGGGGTGCTGAAGACGCCGTACTCGCCTTGCGGGTGCTCGAAATTCCAGGCGCCGCCGAAGTAGTCTTCGGTGCCCGTGCCGCAGATAGTGGGGAAATCGGTATCGCCATCCAGGTAGAACTTGATCTCGCCCTCGCCCCACCAGCCCGTGTTGTTCACGCCCCAGGCCAGGTAGGTTCCCACATACTGCCCCCAGCCCTTCACCCCATCCAGAAGGGTGTGAACGGTCTTGTACGGCAGCGGGTTGCTGCGGCGGAACTGAGCGTGGAAGTATGCTGCGTCGTCGGGAACCTCCGTCAGCGTGTAATCCACCTGGTAGTAGTAGCCGCCACACGGCTCATGCCAGAGGTTCTCCACCGTGATCCGGGCGCTCTTGCGGAACGGCATCTCCCAGTAGCTGTTGAACCCGCCGGCCGGGTTCACCGCAACGGGCAGGCTGGAAACGTTGCACCGTTTGCACCAACCGCTGCAGAAGAGATCGCCCAGCGGGACCTCCACGCTGGGGGTCTCCTCGCCGTCCCAGTAGACGCGGATCACGAGGCGCCGCCAGAAATCCGGGTGAACCGTGTTCCAGAAATGTTGGATGGCTCCTGGCCCCTCGATGTCGGCGATGGTGACCGTCTCGTTGGGAGGGATTGTGATGCAGGGAGATACCTTCCAGCCCTGGCCCAGTTCGCGGGCGCAGCGCGACCCAGAGCCTTCGGTGGCCATGCCGGCCTTGCCCTTCTCGCCGGTGAAGTTCTCCGCGCTGATGCTGCGCGATTGCGCTCTGGAAAGGCGCGAGACGTTGTGCAGGCCGATGCCCAGCCCGTTGAATCCGTCCATGAGGCTTGTGCTCCTGTGAGTGGTCTCTGGCGGCGGGCCGCCGCCCATGCAGTTTAGGGTTCGGGGGCGGGACGAGGAAAAGCCCGAAGCGGGGTTCCGCTTCGGGCTTTTCCGGCGCCGGTTCCGGGCCTGGGCCCGGTATGGCATTGCGTTACCGAACGGCGATCATATGCAGGATGCCGTCTGTGGAAGCGCCGAGCACGAAGTCAACGCCCGGGATCTGACCGGTGGCGGCGAGGGCGCCGCGAACCGGGGTGATCACGGAGATGATCTGCTGATCGTCACCGTTCAGCGGGATACCGGAGAGGATCTCGCGGTTTTCCGTGGCGCGGTAGAGCAGGTTGTTGGTCTCAACGGGCATGCTCATGCTTCCGCCGGTGTTGCTGGCGTTGAACAGGCCGGGGAGGGTCAGGCCTACGGAGGCGCCGGCCGGATCGAAGGAAACGATGCGGCCATCGGCGGTGCCGGCCTGGATCAGGTTGGTGCGCTTCTCATAGAAGGCGCCGGCGATCAGCGGGCTGCCCAGGTTGGCGACCGTGCTGACGTTGCCGTTGACGATGTTCACCTTGCTGAACGTCTGACCGGTGCCAGTGCCCAGGTAGGCGGCCGGGCCAACCATCAGCGGGGAGGTGACCGCGGCCACCGGGGCGCTGTTGATCGGAACGAGGTCCGGGAAGGACAGCGTGTAGACGCCGCTGTTGGAGCCCACTACCACGCGGTTGGCGTACGGGACGCTCGGCGAGGAGGTGGTGATGCCAGAGCCGAGGCTGGCTTCCTTGGTGACCGTGGCCAGGGTGTCGGCCGGAACGACAGCCACCTTGGAGGCGCCGTTCAGGCTGTAGGAGACCACCAGTTGATCGGCGGCGAGGCCGGAGATCGCGTGGTCAACAACGGCGGGAGCGGTGTAGATCTTCGCGCCGGCCGCGAACGGCTTGCCGGAGATCGTTTCGCCCGTCTTGAGGTTGAACCGGTAGATGGAACCGCCGTCGGTGGCGACGTAAGCGAAGTCCTTCAACACGGCGGCGCGGCCAATGACCTTGCCATCCAGGAACTTGCCCAACTCGAACCCCGGCATATCATTGCCGGTGGCGGGGTTGATGACGAAGAGCGTCTGGCCGGAAGCCGCGATGGCAACCCGGGCGTCATCGGTGCGGGTGGCCGCCGTGGGCGAGCCTTCCACCATGGCGCCGAGCTTGCGGCTCTGAATGGCCTGAACCATCGTGCCGCCAATCAGGCCGCCGCGGAGAGCGCCCGAGGCGCCGCCGGAGGCGACAGTGTACTGGCCGGTGAAGGTGGCCGGGTTGAACGGGGCGTAGTCGGTTGTGTTAAACGGCGCCACGGCGGATTCGGCGCCGGGCTTGGCGTTCAGCGTGCCCTTGAGACTGGCGTTGCCAAAGGCATCGTACGTGGCGACCACGCTAAACGTGCCCGTTTCAATGGCGGCGCCGAGGTCCGGATTGGCGTAGGAGATCGTGAACGTTCCGGTGTAAGTAACAACAACGCCGTCAACGGCGGCGACGGATCCGCTCAGGAGCAGGTTGTAGCGGCTGAGATCGCGATCCTGCAGGTCTGGAGCGCCGATGCCGAGGTAGGCGGCCAGAGGACCGCCGGCGTTGAAGGGCTCGCCCACGTCCGCTCGACCGTTGCCGTTCGAGTCCGTGTTGACGATATTGCCTTCGGCGATGCTGGCGGAGAAGCCCAGGACGCCTCCGATGAGAGAGCCGGAAACGATGCCGGTTTTGCCGCCCGCGGCCGGAACATAGGTCCCGTGGAAGGTGGCGGGGTTGAAGATGGCGTAGTCCGTGTTGGCCCACGCGGCTTCCGTGGTCGAGAAGCCAGGCTTGGCGACGAGGGTGGCGGTGAGTTTGGCGGCGCCGGTGCTGGCTTCGTTGTAGTCCGCAACCAGCGTGAAGTCGCCCGTCTCAATGGTCAGTCCGGTGGGGAACAGGTTGCCGTCGTTGTAGACGAGGGAGAACGTTCCCGCGTATGACACTGTCGTGCCGGACACGGATGTCACCGTGCCGTTGAACTTCAGCGAATAGCGGTTCAGGTCGTTGTCGGTCAGCGGCGGGGCGCCAACGTAGAAGTAGGTGGAGAGGGGCGCCGTCATGGCGAAGGTCTCGCCAACTTCAGCGACGCCGTCGCCGTTCTCATCGCCGTTGGAGGCCGTGCCGTTAGACAGGCTCGCCGCGAAGCCGATGTTGCCTGCGTTGACGCTGGCGGTGATCACACCCGTGGCCGGATCTGAGTTCGGCGTGTAGACGCCGAAGAAGCGGCCGGGGTTGTACAAGGAAAAGTCCGTAGCCGCGAACTTCGGATCCGAGGAAACCGAGCCCGGATTAGCGGTGAGGGTTCCGGTGATCTTGGCGGCGCCTGATCCATCGAACTTGGCGCGCAGGTCCAACGTTCCGGTTTCAATGTCTGTGGTCAGATCCGGGCCGCTGTACGTGATGGTGAAGGTGCCCGTGTAGCGCACTGATGTGCCGGAGACTTCCGCGACGACGCCGTTGAGGGTGGCGAAGTACCGGTTCAAGTCATTGTCGAGGATCGCTGGGGCCGAGCCCGAGGAGCGGTAACTGGTAAATGCCGCGTTCGTAACCGTGAATGTCTCGTTTACGTCGGCCTTACCGTTGTGGTTAGCGTCGTTGTTCACGACGGTGGCGTTAGCCATTGTGAAGCCGAAACCATCGGCCCGGGCAGGAGCCGTCCCCAACCCGGTCAAGACGAGGAGGGCGGCCGCCCATCTCAATTTCATCGTCTGACTTCCTTTCATTACGCGGGGAAATCCAGGGCACGCAGGGGAGCGCGCCACCAAGTTGTTCGAGTGAGGGCCGCTTTCACCCGGGGTTCCCCCCGGGCGCGCCCCCATCAGGGATAAATCGTCTGCTGTATGAAAGGGAACACGCGAATCCGCCAGCACAGACGCGCGGAACCCCAGATGCGGAAATCAGAAGGGGATGACACAAGAGTGAACTACCTGCAGGGTCGGGGCCAGAAGGAGGAACCGACACACGGCGTTCGGCGCTTCTCCGCTGCCGACGATCCTGTAGGATTCAGAGAGAGACTCTTTTGTGTCCGACCCCGGCCGGCGCCTTTACTACCCCGGCCCCACCAAGAGCGGGCTGAGAAGCCCCTCCCAAAAAGCAGAAGGACAGCCGCTTCCCGTTCACTGCCTGGCGCCTCCATTATAATACGAATCGGGCGCGGTTTTCATCCGGCGTGCCTAAAAGTTTGCCACGCGGCAATGAACGCGCGATCACGCTGATTCCGCAACAAAGAGCGGGTAGACGCACCATGAACTATGATCGGTCGCCTGAACGCGGCTCTTTACCCGTATGACACGAATGGCCACGCTCCCGCAACGGGTCGGGGCTCGCTAGGAGGCGAATCGGATTGACGCAACCAACCACGCTTGGACGGAGGCTGGCCAACGCGGGCGCAGCGGCGCTGGCGGCCGGGCTCATGGCGGCCATGGCGTACGCCCCCAACCTCAGCCCCTACCACAACCGGGTGCGCGGCGTCTTCCTCTCCGTTGCGCCAATCTCCGCCGGTTTCCTGTTAGGCGCCGCCGCGCCCGCGTTCTGCCTCCGCCGCATGCGCGCTATCCTCCTCGCCGCGGCGCTCATCCTGCTGGCCGCGCTCTGGCCCCGCCTGCGAACTGACATCCCCTCGGCCTCACGCACAATGGTCCTGGGCGGCGGCCTCTGCATCGCCGTGGTCTTCGTTCGCATCGGCATGCTCCAGGCCGGCGTTACCTGGGGCGGGCGCGAGGCGGACGATTCGGCCCCCAGATGGGCGGCGACCTTGGCCATCGCGTTCGCCTGGGCCTGGCTCGGCCTCACCGTGGCCAACCCCCGCGAAACGTTCGCCCCCACCCGCTGGCTCCTCACCGCAACCGGCGACCGGCCTTCCGCGTCCGCCCTCGCCGTGCCGATCGTCACCCGTCGAGAGTATGCAGTCTCGTCCGTGAACCCCGGGCCAGACCTGGTTCGCCGCGACGCTGGCATGTACCGGTTTGCTCTTCACAGCATAGCCGTCAAGCGCGGCGAGGCCATGGCGGCCGCCTCCGTGGAACGCCGGGACGGCGCGCCGTTGCGCGAACCAATGTGGCTCAGTGTGGACGTCGCGGACCCGATCGCCCCCGCCTTCGGAGCCGGCCTCGACCGTGAGACCGCTCTCCTCCCCGGCGACCCCAGTCTCCGCGCCGTCCATCAATCGGGTCGCGCGAAACGCCTCACGGCTTACGCCTGGTTCGGCCTCACGCAAAGCGCCCCCTCGCTTCACGTTCGCGTTCGGCTGTGGGCTGTGCGCCGCGAGCATCCAGACGGAGGCCTGGACCTCGTGGCTCGCCAGGACGCCGATTTCGGCCTCATCCGCGTCTCACCCCGCCTTCCGGCCTGGTTGATCGCTCCACGCCGGCGCCCATAGCCATACGCCTGCCGCAACGCCTAGGATGGCCGGGAGCACAACGCGTCCGAGGAGAACGCCATGCACATCGTTCGTCTCTGTCTTCCGGCGCTGCTGGCGGTTGCGGGCCACGCGACCGAGCCGGCGGCGCCCCTCGTGAAGGACCTCGTTCAGTTCGCCGGCGGAAAGCCCGTTCCCATCGTGGCTGTGGCCGCATGGGACGGGGCTGTTGAGCGCTCCGGGCCTCCGCCTTCAACAGCCGGCAAGGCATGGCTCCCGGCTCTCCAGGCCATCGCCGAAGGAGCCTCGACACCAAGCGATACCGCCATCCCCTTCGGTTTCGGCGCCGTGTGGACCATTGCGCCCGACGAGATGACGGTCCCCAGCCTGCCCATCGGCCCGTTCGACCCGCTGACGACCCTACGGGCGGACACCCTGTTTCCGATGGTCGCCGCCAGCCTAACGCCGGAACAGATGGAGAAGGCCTCCGCGGGCGGGTTGACCTGGAATGATTGGACGGTGGACCAGCAGCGCCTGCTCACCGCCGCGTTTAGCCGGCCCGGCCTCTCCGCCTCCACGGTATCGTGGGCGGGCGGGGTACCAACATCGCGCGCCACACCGTTGCCCGGCGGCGCGCTGCCCATCTGGCGCGCAAGGGTGCGCCTTGGGCTGGCCTTTCGATATCTGCGCATCCCCGCCGCGGACGGTGGATTCGGCTCTGGGTACTATCTGCACACCGAAGAGCCGCGGCTCCGTTTCCCTTCCGAATCGATGTCTCCCATCGGGTACGACCCCCCGATTACGTCGCACTGCCGACAGACCGCCAGACTGAAGCCGCAGGGCATCGCCTTCGGCAGCGCGGCGCTGTCGGCCCCGATCGGCGTCTCCGGTTCCCTCACCGTCGCCGAGGTCGTCAAGGCCGCCGCTGCGGCAACCGGTCTGTCGATAAAGGTCGATCCGCATTTCGCCGGCAAGCCCGCCTTCGTTGGCGACTCCAGGTTGCGCGCCGGCGACGTTATGAAGGCTCTGGCGTTCGACCTCAGCGCCGCGTGGCGTCGCATTGGCCGTCACCTGTACCTGGCGTGGGACATGCTGGGTTTCGCGGCGTTCGACACGCTGCTGCGGGAGACCGCCGAACCCGTGCAGGAGGCGTTGCGCACCTTCTCGGCATCGATCGCCAGAAGCGGTTGGGTGGCCGACGCGTTCCAATACGTGGCGCCGCGGGCCGCGGCGCGAATCGGCCCAACCCCGGAACAAGTTGCCGCGCTCGCACGGGTCCCCCCCATCACGGCGAACGTGATCAACGCGGAGGACGCCAGTACGCTTCCCTTCAGCCAGTTGACTTCGGCGCAGCAGGCCGCCATCCGCGCGGTGATGCCGCCGATCGAGCCCGGCGATCTCCAGCGCGCCGTCGTCGGTAACCTGACCATCGAGGCCACCGTTCAGGTTCCAGGGCTGCCGCCGATGCTGCTAGGCGAAAACGGGCTCGCGGGGATTGACGCCGTGTTCACCGCGCCCGCGCCGGCCCAGAATCCCAAGGCCGACTGGCCGCCGAAGAACCTGCCGGGCGAGGGCTCCATCCGGTTGCCGCAGCCGGTGCGAGCGCTGGCGCCGACCCTCCTCACCCGCGGCGAATGGCCCCGACTGCTGGAGCAGATGCGCCGAAAGGGCCTCAATTGCCTGTACTTCCCCGTGCTGTGGGACGGACACGCAACCTTCCCGTGCAAAGCCTTCCCGCTGGCTCCAGAGGCGCGCGGCGTGGATCTGCTGGCCGAGGTAGCGACACGGGCGAAGCCGCTTGGCATTCGCGTTGTTGGAGTTGTCCATACGCTCGCGTGGCGCTTCCCTGGAGGCGGCGAGCTCCACTGGCTGCACCGGCATCCGGAAATGGTGGACGTGGACGCGGCGGGCCGCACGCGGCGCGAATGGGCCACGCCGGAACGGTTGCGCTCGCCGCTCTACAAAGGCGCCGACTGGGCGGAGGACCCACTCGCGTTTTCCGATATGGCGGACCCGACCCTGCCGGCGGTGCGCTCACGCCTGCTGGCCTTCTGCGCCGAGCTGCGGGCCCACGGCGGCCTTGACGGCGTGGCGCTGGCCCATTGGACACGCGGCGCGGGCCAAGATTACCCCGGCTCGCTGATGCCGATGTTGGGTTACACGATACCTGCCCGCGCGGCCTTCCTCGAAAAGCGCGACGAGGATATCGCCGACACGCCGTTGGAGCCATTCTGGCGAGGGCGAACGTGGTCGCCGTTCGGCCCCGCCGATCAGAGGCTCGTGTTCTCGGACACGGCGAGCCAGTGGCGGGGGCTGCAGTGGGATGCGGAGATCGATCTGGTGGACGCGCTGGAAGACGAACTGCGCAAGACGTGGATAGCCGGCGTGAGCGTGTTCTACCCCTATGAAGCCGCAGTCCCGGCGCCGTTGGCGGCCAAGCGATTGGAAGCGGATACGCTCATCGCCTCAACCGCTTCGGGGAAAGGGGAGTACCAATGGCTTCCGGCGCCGAAGCCCGTCGATCCCGCGCCCGGCTACATCCAGACCTACCTCGGCGACGAACTGGCGAAGGCCAACGAGAACCGCGCCGCCCGAGCCGCCATCCGCCTTCAGCGCCTCACCGGCCCCTCCGCCGCCAACCTCGCCGGCGTCGTGCTGGACTTCACCACCGGCCCAGACCTGATGTGGGATGCGTTGAGGTTGGTCGCCGGGCCGTGACGCGTCAGCTGTCAGCTATCAGCCTTCAGCAATCAACCGGAAGCTCCGCCCAACGAGGACAGTATCCTCGACGGGCGGAGCTTCCGGCTGATGGCTGAAGGCTGATAGCAGACAGCTGATATTCCTCACGCCATCGTGCGGTCCAGGCGGTTGAGCTGGAACTCCACGGGGGCGGCGGCGGCCAGCAGTTGCGTGGTGGTCTCGGTCTGGATGATCACGTCGTTGATGTCGGCCAGCACCTGTTCCGGCGGCAGGGTGCGGATCTGGTCGGAGATCAGGCCGAAGGTATTCTCGATGAGGTCAAGCTGGCACTCCAGGTTGGTGATGATGTTGCCCAGTTCGCCGATCCGCTCGCGCCGCTTCTGAACCACTTCCAGGTTCTTCTGAAGCACGAGGCGGTTGGCGTCGTTGGCCGCGCCCGCGACGCTGCCCTTAAGCTGCTCGATACGGGAATCCAGCCCTGTTTGAACCTGCTCGATGATGGAGGCCATCTCGGCGGTCTTGCGGGGCTGGCCGTTCACCGGGATGCGCAGCCCATCCTGTTTCTCGGTGATGAGCACGCTGGCCAGGTCGAAAATGCGGTCCACCCATCCGGCGCCCTGGAAAACCGGGCCCGGCGTTGGGCGCACCATGTCCACCAGGTATGCGCGGTACTGCGCGGACTTCGCGCCGAACTGGAGGAACTTGTCCAGCAGCACGTCCATCTGGCGGCAAACGATGACTGTGTGCTCACGGCCGAAACCGATTGCGGCGGCGTTGGGAAGCTGGTTGCGCATGGTTTCCAGGCGCTGGAAGCGGCCGCGATCCTGCGGCAGCAAGCCGGGCAGGATTTCGCGCTTCATCTTGGCGCGCTCCAACTGCCGGGTGCGCAGAGCGCGCCCCTCCAGCACGTTGCGGTACCAGCCGCTGTCAGGCACGAAGAGCATGTAGCCGAGTTCCATGGCGGCGGCAACGAAGAGCACCGCCGGATCCTCCGTGGCCATCGCCACAAAGAAGGCGAACACCACGAACAGGAGGTTCAGGGGCTCCGCAAACGCCGACTTCACGGTTTGTGGCACTCTCATCTGTTCTTCCTATCACCCGCTCCAGGCCAACGTTGGTGAACACATCGTCCGCGGCGTCGCGTTCCATGCTCCAAAGAATCGACGTTCGCGCCGCAGCCTGCGGTTCAGTGCTCCGCGATGGCGTCTCGCAAGGGACCCGCGTCCATAGGCGCTGAAAAGTCGGGCAACGGGCCGCTTGTGACGGCTCTCGCCTGCTTGGCCGCCAATCTCGCGTAGCCCGCCATTCCGCCGGCCAGGCCGGCGAAGGCCATTTGGTCCGTCACGCTGGCCGGCGCAAGCTGACGCGAAAGGTCTTCAGCGTTGATGCCGGTCGCCTTCGCCTGTTCGGCCACGTAACGCTTCCAGTCTGAAGTGTTCCCCGAAATGGCTTCCTGGCCCTTCAACCAGGCCCGCACCAGGCGGGTAACCGTCTCGGGGCTCCGCCTCGCCAAAGCGGCGCTAACCACCAGAACGTCCGGCATCGCCGCCGGCAACTTCGCCGTGCTTTGCCATGTCGGCCACTGGCGCGCGCGGGCCGGCATCTGGTCCACCCTCCCGGCGATGGCCTTCGCGGCGCCGTTGGGACTGCGCGCCGCGCCGTCTCGGATCGTTCGCAGAGCCTTGCTCTTCTCCTCCGGGCTGTACCGCGCGGATCCGTACACCACGGCCATCAGATAGTCCGCGCTGCCGGACCGGGTGGTGTCCACCGCCTGGTCCGCCGGAGCGGGCTTCCCATCCTCGGTGCGAACGGCGTCTGAGCCGGCCCGCCACGAGACAAGCAAAACCACCGGCGGCGGCGCTTCGCCGTCCATCGCCGCGCGGACGACGCTTGGATAGTCCACCACGGCCGCATCCAACGATCCGCTCGCCAGCCCGGACACCGGGTCCTGATTCGCATCCGCCCAGGACACGCGTTCCAGGCGAACCGGCTGTCCAAGCCCATCGGCCAGAGCCGGGTTGGGCACGACGCCCGGTTGACTCAGGTCCAGCGCAGCCGGGGGCGGGCAGCCCGCGTAACCAATCACGAAGCCATCGTGCGCGGAGGGAACCGCGCGAGGCAGAATAGCGGCAACCGGCCGGGCCCTCGGGAGCCGGTGGCGAACCGTAGACGTTGCCCGCCAGAGCCCGTAGAGGCCGGCAAGTCCCAGGGCGAACGCGGCGAGCTTCCCGGCGAACCGAAGGCGCATTGGCCCCCTACTGTTTCTGTTCGATGGTCGTTTGAACCGGCATCTCGACGGTCTCCGACTGCGCCGGGTTCAGTTGCCGGGCGCTGTCGCTTCCCGCCGGAGCCAGGCCGAGTTGCTGCTGGTACTGCAGGTACGCGGTGGAGGCGGCCATCGAGGCCGCGCTGGCCTTCACCTGGGCGAGTTGGGCCTCGGTAGACCGTCCGCTCACTTCCAGCATGCCCTGGGCCTTGGCATAACGCTCGTCGATGCGGCGGCTCACTTCGTCCAGCACGGCGGAATCGTCGCCGGATTCGAAGGAGGCGCGGAGCTGCGCCATCTGCTCCACCATCGCCGCCTGCTTATTCTTGTTGATCTGCTGCAGAGCCTGCTGCGTGCGGCGCTCCACTTCGGACTCGTAGGCGTCCAGAAGCTGCTTCGCCTGCTCCGCCGCCTGCTGCGCGAGGTCGAGCTGATGCTGCTTGTCGCCGAGGCCTGCCTCCAGGGTCTGCTTGCGGCCAATGAGCACCTCAGCGGCCTGACGCATGGACTCTCCGCCTCGAACGGCGGCGACGATCTGCGGCTCCAGAGCGGCCAGCTCGCGCTGCGCGGTGTCCAGATCGGCCTGGGCCATGTTGCGAGCGCCCAGGGCGCTGGCGACGGCCATGCGCATCTTCGGCACCTTGGCGCGCATATCGCGCATCAACTGCTTGAGGGTGAGCTCGGGGTCTTCGGCGTTCTCAAAGAAGGCGCCCCAGAAGCCGCGCCAGATGCGAACGAACCAGTTGGTGAACATCGCGAGTTGACCGTTCCTTTCCCAATCGCCGGAGCGCCCCGGCGCGTTATGGCAAACCAGACGGGGATGTCGTCTCTCCCCTGCGTCTATCGATACGCCCGCACGGCCCCCAAGGTTACGCGAACCTCCGGCAACCGGCGGCGGTTTACTGCGAGAGCTGGAACACGACATTGCGGTTGGCGCGCACCTCGGCGGGACGGCCGTGGCGAAGCGCCGGGCGGAACTTGAGGCGTTTCACATAGTCTACCGCGGCGTCGTCCAGACGATTGTCGCCGGATGACTGGGTAACGTGAGCCTCGCTGACGGTTCCCTCGGTTGAGATGGTGAACCCGACCTTGGCCGTGCCCTGCACGCCGTCGTTGTACGCGGAGGCGGGGTACTCCTGCGCTGGGTCGTTCATCTTCACGGGGTCCCGATCGACATCGCTGGAGGAGTCGGAGGAATCAGATGAATCGCCGGCCGTGTCCGCGTGATCGTCCGGCGTCACCGTTGGAGGCTCGGAATCCTTGGGCAAAACCACGGGGGGCTCCACCTGACGGTAAGCCGGCTGCTTCGCGGCCTTGGAGGGCGCCGGCGCCAGGGTGGGCGGCGTTGCCACGGGCGCGGGAACGGGAACTGGGGTGGCCGCCACCGGCGGCACTTCGGTTACAGTTACCTTCCCCTTCGGAAGCGCGGGAGGAGGCGCCACGGTGGGGGCCGCCACGGGCGCCGGGGAGGAGGCGGGAGGCGGCGAGTTGCGCTTCCCTACGTAGTAAGCGCCCAGGATCAGCAGGGCGATGACGGGCAGCATGGCCCACCAACGCGGATCAGTCTTCCGTGTCTCGTCCGTCCTCACGACGTTTGGTTGCTGCGTGCCCTTGGGCTCCATCCCCTGCTCCTTCCGGTGGCATTCACACAAGATGATAGCACCGGAATCGGAGACCGTTCACCGCCAGCGCATGAAGTCACCGCGGATAACAAAGGGGACACGGAGTTACACGCGACGCTCGGGCAATGATCAACGACCGTTCCCGAACCCTCCGTGCGGCGCCGTGCCCCCTATGTTACGCTCCGCGGTGCGCCCGCCTGGCCTAAAGGTGCGGCTGGAGCTTGCCGGCGATGGCCTGTTTCGGCATGGCGCCGATGATCTGATCCACGCGCTCGCCGTTCTTGAAGATCATCAGCGTGGGGATGCTCATGATGCCGAACGAGCCGGCGATGCCGGGCGCCTCGTCCGTGTTCACCTTCACCACCTTGAGTTTGCCCGCGTAATCCTTCGCCAACTCCTCAACAACGGGGGCCACCATACGACAGGGGCCACACCAGGGAGCCCAGAAATCCACCAGTACGGTGATCGGGCTATCCAACACTTCCTGCTGGAAGTTCTGCTCGTTTACTTCAGTCGCGGCGCTCATACCGTTCACTACTCCTTGAGATTATACGAGATCTGGCCGCCGGCCCGCTCTCGTCTGCCATACACAGATGGACCCAAGGGCCCATCAGATCGCGTCGTTCAAATGCTCGAGAAGCCACTGCGAGGCCGCGCGCATCGCGCGCCCCCGATGACTCACCATGTTCTTCTCGGACTCGGTCAACTCCGCCATGCTCCGGCCATCGGCAAAGAGGAATACCGGGTCGTATCCGAACCCGCCTTCCCCGCGCGGCGAAAGGGCAATGGTCCCCTCCACCGAGCCGGCGCCTTCCCACAGCGCTCCGCCTGGGGCTGCAATGCAGACGGCGCAGACGAACCGCCCATCGCGTCGATCAGTGGGCACGCCTTCCATCGCGGAAAGCAATTTCGCAATGCGCTCGGCATCCGTGGCGCCGTCCCCGGCCCACCGCTTTGAATGCAGCCCGGGGGCGCCGTCCAGCGCGTCCACCATCAAGCCGGAATCGTCCGCCAGGGCGATGGCCCCAGCGGCCGCGGCCACTGTCTGCGCCTTCAGGCGGGCGTTTGCGGCAAACGTCTCGCCCGTTTCCTCAACGTCGGTGATCTCGGCGGGGGCGGCGATGACGTTCCATCCGCAATCAGCGAGCAACGACTTCATCTCGATGACCTTATGCGCGTTCGCCGTTGCCAGCATCAGTGTTCGAATAGGCATATGGTGCAACAATGCGCCCCGGAAGGCGGTTCCTGACGCCGGCCTCAGCCGCGCGCCAGCGCTTCCTTCTGAACCTCAAACAGGTTGCGGATGCCGCCCTCCGCCAGGTCCAACATGCGGGTGAGGCGCTCGCGCCCGAATGGCGCGCCTTCGGCGGCGCCCTGCACCTCCACAAACTGCCCCGCCGAGGTCATCACCACGTTCATATCCACGGCGGCGGTGGAATCCTCGCGGTAGTTCAGATCCAGCGCTACCTGCCCGCCAACGATTCCTACGCTGATGGCAGCCAGGACATCGTGCACCGGGATGCGTTTCAGGCCGCGGGCGCGGGTCATCCATTCCAGAGCATCCATCATGGCCACATAGGCTCCGGTGATGGAGGCGGTGCGGGTGCCCCCGTCCGCCTGGATCACGTCACAATCCACGGTAATGGTGCGCTCGCCCATGGCGGACAGGTCTACAACCGAACGCAGGCTGCGCCCGATGAGGCGTTGGATCTCAAGGCTGCGTCCGTTGGGCCGAGCCGTGGAATCGCGCTGGTTGCGGGTGTTGGTGGCGCGGGGCAACATGGAGTACTCGGCGGTGACCCAGCCGCGCCCGCTGTCCTTCAGGAACGGAGGGACGCGATCCTCCACGCTGGCGGCGCAGATGACCTTCGTGTCGCCAAAAGCCACCAGGCAGGAGCCCTCGGGGTGTTTCAGGAATTGCCGCGTGATGCTCACGGGGCGCAGTTCGTCCCAGGCCCGACCGTCCGATCTTCCGTTCAACAGCTTCCTCCTCCGGCGCCGGGAACAGCGCACCCGCTCAGGATAGGCGGGGGCGCCGGACCGGATCAATTGCCGGCCGCCAATCCCTTGCGCAGAAGGAACGCCCCCTTATCGGTTCGCATGGGAAGAGCGCGGAGCGCTGGGAACTCCGCCAGCCATCGCCGCACGCACTCCTGCTCGTCCGGGCGGATGCCGTCGTCAACGAGGATCAGCGCTCCGTCGGCGAGCCGCGAATAGAGCATCGGCAAGGCGGGGTAGCGGGCCAGCGGCTGCACCGTCTCGGGCGGCCCGTCAATGACGAGAAGGTCGATGGCATCCACGCCATCCAGCGCCGAAACGTCGTACCATCGCCATGGATTGGCCCCGATGCGATGCTCGCACAGCGGCGCGTCGTGCACCGTAGCAAAGCCCGCCAGGCCGTGGATGGCAAGGGTCCGCCGCGTCTCGCAGGCGAAGACCGCGTCGTGGTCCAGCGAGACCACGCGGCCGCCGCCGAGCCGCTCCAGCGTATAGGCCGAGATCAGGGTAGAGACGCCGCTTCCCAGTTCCACGATGGTGCGCGGCTTCGCCTCCAGGTTCAGGTTGATGAGGGTGCGGGCGAAATCCGCGGAGGCCGCCCAGCCGCCCATCGGGGGCAGCGGCGCGCGCACCGGCAGGCATGCCAGTACGTTCGCCAGCGCCTCGCTCTGGCGCGCGGCCTCCTCCATGCGGGCAAGGATGTCCGCGTAACGCCTCTTCGCGAGGATGAAGCCCGCCGCCGACAGCCCCAACCCGGCGGCGACAATGGGCAGCAATACCGCCGGCCCCCACAGCGGCCAGCCCGCGGCGCCCAGGATCAGGGCGGCCAACCCAAATGCGGCGGCCAGCTTCTTTCCACTCAGGTTCGGCGTCATCATCACATTCACCTCGTAAAGACATGGGGCATGGCGGCAAAACGGGCCACGCGATCGGCTTCGACAGAGCGGGCAATGGGTACGGGCACAGTGTAGGACGCGAGCGTTCCGCCGAACCAACCGAACCGCCCCCCCGCCCCCCAATCCTGGGGGACCCAAAAGTGAACGCGCGGTTCTGACGCGACGCTTACGCCGAGCGAATGGCTTGGGTCCCCCAGGATTGGTGGGCAGGGGGGCAGAGAAGCATGAACACGAAAAGACCCTACACAACACTGGGGCTCATCCTGGCCGCCGGCGCCGCAAACGCGTGGCGCAACCGCCGGCGCGGGCCGGCGACGGTCGTCTACGACGGCGCGTGCCCCCTGTGCGTGGCGGCCGTGGACCGGCTGCGGGGGTGGGATGCGGGCGGCGTCCTTCGCTATGCCGACGCGCGCGCCGCGGGGGGCGAGTCGCCGCGCGAAATGCGCCTCGAGTTTCCGGATGGCCGGAGCCTGGGCGGGTTCGACGCCGCGCGCGCCCTTTGCCTGCTGCTGCCGCGGCTGCGTCCGCTGGCCCCGCTGCTCTTCGTCCCCGGGATCCGAACTCCGGGCGCCCTCGCCTACCGTCTGGTCGCCAGGTTTCGCCCCATCCCCGGCCGCTGCCAGGGCGGCTCCTGCGCCCGTGGGAAATGAGCGTCCAGGCATGACGCGCCCGGCCTTAGACAGACCATAAGATTAACACCCCTGCCCACGATTTCGCGTCGTACCGCCGGTTTATAATGCGGGTACTGCGCCTACATATAGTGTGTCGCAGCCATCTGGTATACTATATCTTGTGGTTGCCCCACATTAACACTGCGGGCCACTTGAAGAACCGCCGACAATTGTGGTCGTGTTCTTTGCCCTGTTTTCAGATTCATGCAGTCCGGCGGCGCGAGGAGCTTTAGGGCGACCCCGCCGCGACCGATAAAGGAGTTCGGATCATGTTGGACACCCATCCGGGATCGGACGCGGGAGACGGGTTCACGCTCGGCGCCCCGCCCGCGCGCAAATCGCGCGCCAAGAAAGCCGTCCGGCGCGGCATCACCGTGCGCCGGTTCTTCACCGAGCCGGACGTCCACCCCTTCGATGAGCTCGAATGGGAGATGCGCTCCGCCGCCATCACCGACGAGAGCGGCAAGATCATCTTCGAGCAGAAGGATGTGGAAATGCCGGTCAGTTGGAGCCAACTGGCCACCAACGTCGTCGTCTCCAAATACTTCAAGGGCCCCATTGACACGCCGCAGCGCGAGCGCAGCCTGAAGCAACTGATCGGCCGCGTTACCGCCACCCTCACCGCCTGGGGCGTGAAGGACAACTATTTCGCGGACCAGGAGGATGCCGAGGCTTTCAACGCCGAGCTTTCCTACCTGCTGGTGAACCAGTACGCCGCCTTCAACAGCCCGGTGTGGTTCAACGTGGGCGTGGAAGCGAACCCGCAGTGCTCCGCCTGCTTCATCCAGAGCGTGCAGGACAACATGAGCAGCATCATGGACCTCGCCAAGAACGAGGTGATGCTCTTCAAGTACGGTTCCGGCACCGGCTCCAACCTCTCCAACATCCGCAGCTCCAAGGAGCATCTGGGCGGCGGCGGCGTGGCCAGCGGCCCCGTTTCCTTCATGAAGGGGTACGATTCGTTCGCCGGCGTCATCAAGTCCGGCGGCAAGACGCGCCGCGCGGCCAAGATGGTGATCCTGAACGCGGATCACCCGGATATCGAGGAGTTCATCAACTGCAAGGCCTCGGAAGAGAGGAAGGCCTGGGCGCTGATCGACGCCGGCTATGACGGCGGGTTCAACGTGGTTGGCGGCGCCTACGACAGCATCCAGTTCCAGAACGCCAACAACTCCGTGCGCGCCACCGACGACTTCATGCGCGCCGTGGACCAGGACGGCGATTGGACCACCCGCTTCGTTACCACCGGCGAGCCGTACGAAACGAAGAAGGCCCGCGAGTATATGCGCCAGATCGCCGAGGCCGCCTGGGTCTGCGGCGACCCCGGCATGCAGTTCCACACCACCATCAACGACTGGCATACCTGCCCGAACACCGCCCCCATCAACGCCTCCAACCCGTGCAGCGAGTACGTGTTCCTGGATGACTCCGCCTGCAATCTCGCCAGCCTGAACCTGATGAAGTTCCGCGAGGAAGACGGCGCCCTGGATATCGACGCGTTCTGCCACGCGGTCAGCATCTTCGTGCTGGCCCAGGAGATCATCGTCGGGAACGCGGCCTATCCCACCGAGGCCATCGAGAAGAACAGCCATGCCTACCGCCCGCTGGGCCTCGGATACGCCAACCTGGGCGCGCTGCTGATGGCGCGCGGCGTGCCTTACGACAGCGATGAAGGCCGGGCCATCTGCGGAGCCATTACCGCCCTGATGACCGGCCAGGCCTACAAAACCAGCGCGCAGATCGCCGCCCACACCGGCCCCTTCGCCGGCTTCGCGGCCAACCGCGAACCCTGCCTGCGCGTCATCAAGAAGCACGGCGCCGCCGTGAACACCATTGACCCGAAGAAGTGCTCCGAGGACCTCCTGGAAGCCGCCAAGGAAGTCTGGTCGGACGCCTACGCGGTGGCCAGCGAGCACGGAGTGCGCAACGCCCAGGTGACCGTGCTGGCGCCCACCGGCACCATCGCCTTCTTCATGGACTGCGACACCACCGGCATCGAGCCGGACATCGCGTTGGTGAAGTACAAGAAGCTGGTGGGCGGCGGACTGCTGAAGATCGTGAACCAGACCGTGCCCGAGGCCCTGACGCGGCTCGGCTACGACGCGGATGAGGTATCCGGCATCCTGGACTATATCGACCAGAACGACACGATCGAGGGCGCGCCCGGGCTGCGGGATGAGCATCTGCCGGTGTTCGATTGCGCCTTCAAGCCCGCCAATGGCCTGCGCAGCATCCACTACATGGGCCACGTCCGCATGATGGCGGCGGCCCAGCCGTTCATCAGCGGCGCCATCTCGAAGACGGTGAACATGCCCCACACGGCCACCGCCGAGGAGATCGCCCACACCTACCTGGAAGCCTGGAAGCTGGGGCTGAAGGCCATCGCTATCTACCGCGACGGGTGCAAGCGCACCCAGCCGCTGAACACCAGCCGCGACGCCGGTTCCGGCGCGCAGACGCCCGCCAACCAGGTCGTGATGGCCCCCGAAGCGCGCCCGCAGCGGCGGCGCCTGCCGGACGAGCGCAACAGCGTGACCCACAAGTTCAGCGTGGCCGGCCATGAGGGCTATATCACCGTTGGCCTGTATGAAGACGGCACGCCCGGCGAGGTGTTCATCACCATCAGCAAGGAAGGCAGCGTGGTTAGCGGCATGATGGATGCTTTTGCCACCGCCATCAGCCTGAACCTGCAATACGGCGTGCCCCTGGGCGTGCTGGTGAAGAAGTACAGCCACATGCGCTTCGAGCCCAGCGGCTTTACCCAGAACAAGCAGATCCCCATCGCCAAGAGCATCGTGGACTACATCTTCCGCTGGATGGCGCTGAAGTTCATGCCGGACACGGAACAGCCCAACCTGCCGCTGGAGATGGAGCCCGTTAAGCCGGTCGCCAACGGCAACGGCAAGAGCAACGGCCTCACCGGCCTGGCCATGGCCGCCCTGGGCGCCAACAAGTCGGTGACCCTGGCCTCTCAGGAAGCCCTGGTCTACCAGACCCAAACCGACGCCCCGCCCTGCCCCGAGTGCGGCACCATCATGACCCGCTCCGGCAGTTGCTACCGCTGCATCAACTGCGGAGGCACCAGCGGCTGCTCGTAGTCGACTCCAAAACCCGTTCGTGAACCGGGGGCCGCGCCAGACTTGGCGCGGCCCTCCGACCATCTCGGTTAGCCGAGTAGGAGAAAGCACAAAGTTGACGTTTTCCGAAAGAATGGGGATCGTGAAGCCTCGCGAGGCGCTCCAGGTTAGCCGGATCGATACCGCGCTGCGTTACTCACTTTGGAACACAGTTGTGTCTGCCTTCGGCAATGACTGGCGCAAACTTGCCGGTCTGTTGTTCGACAAACACTGCAAACTACCAGTAGACTCCCTGCCCGACAAATCATACTGCGAACATCGCGGTGGCCGTGACGAGAACAGCCCATGCCGCCACTGGCTTCTGGATAAGTTCAACTGCTGCCCCTGGTACGAGGTATACGACCTGTTGGAGTGCATAGTCACCAACTTGAACCTGCTTCAGCCAGACGCCGTGCTGCAGAGACAATTCCTGCAGGAGGTCAGCCAAGTTCTAGAGCGTGAGGGCTCAGGCTACCGCCTCATTGGGACCGAGTTCGCCCCCATAGCATCAGAGGCAGACATTGCGGCGATTGAGGCGGCTCAGCGCTCGCCATTGGTAGGTGCCAGCACGCACATCAGCAAGGGCCTCTCCTGCTTCGCACGGAAACCCGAACCAGACTACCACAATTGCATCAAGGAATCTATCACTGCGGTGGAGAGCGTCTGCAAGATCATCGTCGGCGACGACAAGGCTACACTTGGCAAGGTGCTCAGTAAGCTCGACAGCGTCATGCCCATTCACAAAAGCCTGCGCCAGTCCATGGACTTCCTGTACGCATTCACAAACGATGAGGGCGGCATCCGGCATGCCGGCTCGACCAAGTCCGAAGTCGGTTGCGCCGAAGCCAGGTTCTGCTTGGTGACGTGTTCCGCCCTCGTCGGTTACCTCACCGACAAGGCGCGGGAGACTGGCCTTCTTTCGTAGCGCCCGGGCGTTACGCCGTGCGGAGGCTCTTCGGCGCGATGTGTAGCCTTCCTTCCCACGTCACCCTGAGGAACGAAGGGTCTCGGCCTTGCGCTGCGTCGTGGGAGACGTCTCAGGCACCCGATACCACCTTGGCATGGGTGCTTGAGACGTTTTTTGTTGCGGGCGGCCAGGCCGAGACCCTTCGTTCCTCAGGGTGACGTGGAAGGGAGGCGACTCGCATCGCGAACGGAAGCCCCGCGCGCGGACGGGTCAGGACGGCCAGCGTCCCTTGGCGCGGCGCGGGGCGGACACGGCAGGCCGTGTCCCTTCGCTTACCTGGTTCCCTCCGCCGAACGGTGGACGGCCGGGCCCACCGGGTCCGGGCGGCTCCGGCGCGGCCCTTCAGGGCCATCATGGCCGATGGCCCGTAGACGGGGGGGTCCAACCCCCGGCCCACCTCCCGCCCAGCCTCTCCCCGCTGACGGCTGATAGCTGACGGCTTCTTATATGACGCGCTTATGAACTCTCTGTGAATTCTCGCGGCCGCTGAGCGTGGAGGCGCTTCGGGGACGCTTAAGAGGGCGGTTTTGGGGCCGAAGACCCAGATGGTTGCGCACCCAATAACCGAAACGAATAGGCACGGAGGCCACAACAATGACCATCTCAGGTCTCGGTTCCAGCTACAACATCAAATCGTTGACCGGAACCCAAAGCACATCATCGATCGCCAGCCTGCTGGCGACGGAGGACACAGACAGCGCGAGTTCCACATCCAGCGCCGCCGATCTGTCGAAGCCAGGCCAGATGCTGGCCAAGTTGAAGCAGCTTCAGCAGGAAGACCCGGCCAAGTTCAAGGAAGTCGTCAGCAAAATCGCGGACAAGCTCTCGGCCGCGGCCGAGAAGGCCGGCGCGGATACCAAAGACGGCAAGTTCCTTACGAAGCTCGCCAGCGATTTCCAGAAGGCGGCGGACACGGGCGACCTCTCGTCGCTGGAGCCGCCGGCTCGCCCGGCCAATGACGCCATCGCCGCCTACAAGTCGCTCAGCGGCAGCGATGGCAGCGCGCTCGGCAAAGCAGCCAACGGCAAGGGCCCCCGCGGCGCCGGCGGACCTCCTCCGGGCGGACCGCCGCCCGCCAGCAGCGCCTCCGACGACGATGACGACTCCGACACGACCACTGTGAAGTCCCTGCTGGATCAGATCGACGACGAACTGACCGCCGCCCTCAGCGGAAGCTCCGAGTCCTGATCTCACCCCCAGGTGCATAGAGCGATGATTAGCTGAATGCCGAAGCCGGCGCGGAACGACAATCCCCCTCCCGCTCTCGCCGGCTCCGGCATTCCCCATCCGTCACTCATCGCACGTCACGCCGCATCCAACCGGCCACGGCGCCCGCCAGGAAGCCCAGCGGCAGGTAGCGGCCGAAATCCTCCATCAGCGCTCGAATGCACTGGGCGTCCACCGGCCCTCTCACCGTTCCGATGACCACCAGCGCCACCAACCCGATCCCCATCACGCCGCCCACCAGGCTTCTCCCCACGTTGGCTGTCCGTTCCATCGTTCCATATCCTCCATTCGGCGCGCCCTCATTGGCCCGTCAAAAGGAGCTTGCTCCATCCCCCTCCCCGCCGCACTGGTCCCTTGGTACCGATTTGGGAGTCGTCAGTCATCAGTTTTCAGTCATCAGTGATCAGTCGTCAGTCATCAGCCCGAAGGCTCATATGAGCAGCGCACTTTCCTGATGGAGCAAACCCTCGGGCTGATGACTGACGACTGACAACTGACGACTGATCACCGAAAACTCCCGCTACACTGAATCCCATGGACACGGCGGCGTTCACGGCGGAATTGAAGGCGGAGGCGCGGCGGCTCGGGTTCCCGGCGGCCCGCGCGGCTCTCGCCCAGCCGGCCGCGCACCGCTCGGCCTTCCGCGCCTGGCTGGATGCGGGCATGCACGGCGAGATGGCGTACATGGCGCGCGTCCCGGAGGTGCGCGAGGATCCCGCCGCCCTGCTGCCTGGCGCCGTTTCCGCCCTCGTGGTGGGCCTCAACTACTTCACGCCGGACAGGGACTCATCTGCGCCGCGCCCGGCCGGGGTCGTCAGCCGGTATGTGCGCGGCGGGGATTACCATGAGGCCATGTGGGCGCGCCTGAACGAACTGGGGGCCTGGGTGCGCGCCCGCGTGCCCGGCGCTGAAGCGAAAGGCTGTGTAGATACCGCTCCGGTGTTGGAGAGAGACCTGGCGGCCGCCGGCGGGCTCGGCTGGATCGGGAAGAACACATGCCTCATCACGCCCGGCGTTGGGTCCTGGTACTTCATCGGCGAGTTGCTCCTCAGCGTGCCGCTGGAGCCGGACCCGCCGATCGGCGACCACTGCGGATCGTGCCGCAGGTGCCTCGACGCCTGCCCCACCGGCGCCTTCGCCGGGCCGCGCGCTCTGGATGCCCGCCGCTGCATCTCCTACCTCACCATCGAGCTCAAAGGCCCCATCCCGCGCGACCTGCGCCCCCTGATGGGCCTGCACGTCTACGGCTGCGACATCTGCCAGGACGTCTGCCCTCACAACAAATGGCAGACGCCCACCAACGACCCGGCCCTCCAGCCGCGGTCTGATCTGAACCGGCCGGACCTGCTGGACCTCCTTTCGCTGGACGCGGAGGCTTTCCGCGCGCGGTTCCGCGGGTCGGCCATCCTCCGCACGAAGCGGCGCGGGCTCTTGCGAAACGTCTGCGTGGCCCTGGGAAACGCCGGAGACGCGCGCGCCGCGCCGGCGCTTACCGCCGCGCTTTCCGACCCGGAGCCCCTCGTTCGCGGTCACGCCGCATGGGCGCTGGGCCGCCTCGGCGGCGCGGAGGAGGCGTTGCGCGCGGCCCGGGCCGGGGAGGCCGATGCGTGGGTGCGCGAGGAGATCGACGAAGCGCTATCGGATTCCTTGCCTCACCCTCCCTGCGAGGGGCCACAATGAGGCCAAATCCAGTCCCAATGAAACGGGGAAATACATGAACAAACGATGGTTCCTGGCGCTGGCCATGCTGGCTCCGCTGGCGACGGCGCCGGCGGGAGCGGCGCGTCCGGCGCCCAAGGCCGCTTTGCCTCGCGTGCCGCGCGTCAACTTCACCGACACGCGCCTGAAGAATGGCCTGCGCGTGCTCCTCGCGCGAGACGCTTCCGCGCCGGTCATCTCCGTGGCGGTGGTCTACAACGTGGGCGCCTTCGTGGAGCCCGTGGGGCACACCGGCTTCGCCCACCTCTTCGAGCACCTCATGTTCGAGGGCTCCGCCAACCTCGCCAAGGGCGAGCACGCCAAGCTGCTTACCGACAACGGCGGCACTTACAATGGCGGCACGTCGTTCGACTTCACCATCTACTACGAAACGCTGCCGTCCAACCAGCTAGCCCTGGGGCTCTTCCTCGAGGCCGACCGCATGGGCGGCCTGGACGTCACTCAGAGAAACCTGGACAACCAGCGCGCCGTGGTGCAGGAAGAGCGCCGGATGCGCTACGACAACGTGCCCTACGGCACGCTCAGCGAGCGGCTTCAGGACCTGGCTTTCACGAAGTCCCCCTACAAGCACATGCCGATCGGCTCCATGGCCGACCTCAACGCCGCCAGCCTCGCGTACGTGCGCCACTTCTACCGCACATTCTACGCGCCGGACAACGCCGTTCTGGTGGTCTCCGGTGACTTCGATCCCGCCCGGGCCGCGGCCCTCGTGAGCAAGTACTTTGCTCGCATCCCGCGCGGGCCGAAGCCTACCTTCCCCTCCCTCTATGAGCCGCCGCAGACCAAAGAGCGTCGCCTGGCCTACACGGATCCGCTGGCCTCGCTTCCGGCCTATATCTCCGGATACCACATTCCCAACGGCAACCACCCCGATGCGCCCGCTCTCGAGATGCTGGGCTCTGTTCTCACTGGCGGCAAGTCCGCCCGCGTCTGGAAGTCCCTGGTGGAAGTGAAGCAGGTGTGCACCTCCGTAAGCGCCGGCGGCGGCGCCGGCCGGGGTCCCGACTTGTTCACGTTCCGTATGACATTCGCGCCCGGTCAGAAGGTGGAAACCGCCGAAGCCGCCCTGGACGCCGAGATCGCGCGCGTTCGGCAGAGCGGCGTTACAGCCGACGAGATGCGCACGGCGCGCGTTCAGGCGCTCCTCGGCGCCGTTCAGAGCCGGCGCGATTCCATGATGCGAGCCGAAGAGATCGGCATCGACGCCGTTGTATATGGTGATCCCAACCGCGCCAACACCCATCTGGCGAAGCTGAACGCCGTTACGGCCGCCGACGTGCGGCGCGTGGCGAGGAAGTACCTGGTCCGCTCAAACCGCAGCGTGGTTATCGCCCTGCCGCCCGTCGCCAACGTTCCGGAGGCCGCACAATGAAATCCGCATTCCTGATCGCGCTCGGCATCCTTGTGGTCGGGCCGGCGACGGCGCAAGACGTTCCGCCGCCCCCAACCCACGTCGCCGCAAAGAACCGCGCGCCCGTTGACAAGTCCATCTTGCGCGTTCGGTTCCCGCGTCCAAAGCGTTACACTTTGCCCAATGGCCTGCGGCTGCTGGTGCTGGAAGACCACAAGCTGCCTACGGTAGACTTCAGCCTCAGCATCCTCGCCGGCTCGTTCTTCGAGCCGAAGGCGAAAACCGGCCTCGCCTCAATGACCGCCAGCATGCTGGACGAGGGAACCAAGACGCGCTCCTCCCAGCAGATCGCCGTGGCGCTGGACCGCATGGGCGCCAGCCTCTCGGCCGGGGCAGACCAGGGCGCCGAGCGCGCGGAGGTGTCCGCCTCCGGCCTTTCCACCGACACGGGCGCCATCCTCGGCCTGATGCGCGACATCGTGCGAAACCCCGTCTTCCCCGAGGCCCAGTTCCAGAAAGTGAAGCGACAGACCGTGGCCGGCATCACCGGCGCGATGAAGGACGCCGACACGCTGGCCGAGATCGCCACACGCCGCGCGCTCTACGGCGACACCCCGCCCGCCCGCGTAACGCCCAGCATCACCCAGGTCAACGCGCTCACCCGGGCGGACCTCGCCGCCTTTCACGCCGCCTACTATCGCCCCAATCGCGCCATCCTCGGCGTTGTGGGCGACGTGAAGGCGGACGACATCTACAAGCTGGCGCTGAAAGCACTTGGCGACTGGAAGAAGGGCTCCGGCCCGCTTCTCGCCAGCCTGCCGGCGTTCGCTCCACAGACCGCCACCAAGGTCTTCGTGGTGGACCGCCCCGGATCCGTGCAAACCTCCATCCGGCTCGCCAACCTCGCCATCACTCGGAAGAGCCCGGATTTCGTGCCGTTCACGGTGATGAACCGCATCCTCGGCCTCAGCCCAACCTCCCGCCTCAACCTCAACATCCGCGAATCGAAGGGTTACACGTACGATGTGCGGTCGGTATTCGACGCGCCGCGATACCTTGGCGCCTGGGTGGCCCAAACGGAGGTGCGGAACGCCGTTACGGCGGACACGCTGACGCAGTTCTTCAACGAGTTCCGCCGCATTGAGACGGCGCCGGCGCCGAAGGCGGAGCTGGACGCGGCCAAACGCGGAATTGTGGGCGCGTTCGCACGCCGCATGGAGAGCCCGGACATCCTGCTCGGGATGGCGCTCACGCTGGAGGAATACGGCCTTCCGGCGGACTACTGGGACCGTTACCCGGCGATGGTTCAGGCTGTCACCCCCGCCGCCGTGCAGCGCGTCGCCCGCCAGTACATCGGCGAAGGCCGCCTGCAGATCGTGGCCGTCGGCGAGAAATCCGTGGTGGAGGAGGCGCTGAAGCCTTACGGCATTCCCGAAACCGTGGATGTCGTCGCCGGCATGAAGTAAGATCCAAGCGCAGAGCGTGATATGGGGCGCCGCGGCCTGCCGCGGCGCCCCATATCAGACTCAGAGTCCAGCCTCATTCAGCGTGCAGCGCCCGTTCAGCGGGCGGCCACAGTGTCGCCGACGTCATACCCGCGGCCCGGGATGGTGACGAAGTCCGCGAAGCCGATGTAGTAAGTGTTCAGGCGCGGCTGGTACACCGCCCGCATCGTGGTGGGGAACCTGTTGGTAGCGTCGATGAATGCCGGGCGCGGCACAGGCAGAGTGAATGACTGCCGGGTGAGCAGGCGTTCACGGGTGATCATGGGCTCAACGAAGTTCATCTGCCCATCCCAGAACCCTGCGATCATGACGGCGCGGAACGGGGGGGTGATCTCCGCCGGGTTGAACGTATGTACTCCCATTTGAGGAACGCCGGCTGCCGGCCCGGGGTAAATGTAGCCGGCCGGCAGATGCGCGCTATCCGGGGGCAGCGGGTCGATACCCTGAATGCCCCAGACTTCCGCCTCCGGCATGTGGTAGAAGTGGAAGTCGAAGTGAGGCACCATGAAGATCGCGGGCTCGTGACCGTTCGGGTTCCAGTGGATCTCCAGGTGGTTGAACCAGGTCTGTTGCCGGACGATGCTGGGCCAGTCTAGCGGTTGCTGCGAGCCAGCGGGCCCGGGTCCCATCATCGCCGGCGGGCTCTTGATGGCATCCATCGGCAGTTCGAAGCCGACCTCAACAACCTCGCCGTCGGCCGCAACGCGGGCATAGGTGCGGACCTCTCCCACGCGGGACCATTTCGTGCCCTGCCCGTATATCCACTGAATCGGCCCCAAAGCGGCCCGAACCGGTTGCATCAGCGTAACTGTCAGCGCGACGAACGCGCCGCATCTCGCGGCATCTCTGAAGCTCATCAAGCAATCCCTCCTTCGTACGGCTGAGTGTGCGAATGCGTGCACGAACGCCAATGATATCCCGCCAGGCCGCCATTTTCAAGGACGCCCCCATCTGCGCCGGAGCCAGCGTACGGCCAAGCGTCCTATAATGTCTCTAGCAACCCATAGACATCCGGGGGGAACATGCGACGTCCCATCCTCATCCTCGTAAACACCATCTATCACGTCTGCGCCGCGCTTTGGATCGGCAGTCTCATTGGCATTGGCGCCATGGCGGCGCCCGCGGCGTTCCAGACCCTGGGACGCGGCGCCGGAAGTCCGGCGGGCATCATCATCGGAGAGGCCTTCAAGTGGGCCAACACCAGCTCGTTTGCCTGCCTTGCCATTATGCTGGCCGTCGGCGTGTTCGAGTTGTCCTACCGGAAGCGAGTGAACACCAAGCGGCTGCTGATGGCCCGCCTGTTGCTCACGGGGGTAGCGCTGCTGATCGTTCTGTACCTGTCGCAACAATTGATGCCGCAGATGGAGATCCGGCGCGCCATCGGCGATATGGCGTCATTCGACCGGATGCATCGGGCTTACTCAGATATCGCGCGGTTGGAAGTGCTGCTGGGCGTGGCGCTGATCGCGCTCACCAACGCCGTTAACATCGGCCCGCGACGTGAAGGCGGGCATCCGAGGCATTGATGAACCCGGAGTTCCTGCGCCGATTGAAGGCGCTGCTATCGTCGGACGCCGTGCTCACCCAACCGGTTGAGCGGATGGTCTACGAGTGCGACGCGTACACCGTGGAGAAGGCCCAGCCGGACGTGGTAACCCTGCCGTCATCCACGGATGACGTGGCCGGCATCGTGCGCCTCTGCCGCGAGTACGCCGTGCCGTTTCTGGCGCGCGGAGCCGGAACCGGGCTCTCCGGCGGCGCGCTGGCCCTGGGCGGAACCGTCATCATCGCGATGGCCCGCATGAACAAGGTCCTCTCGGTGGACGCCGCCAACCGCCGCGCCCGCGTGCAGGCTGGCATCGTAAACACGCACGTCTCCCGCGCCGTGGAAGCGTTCGGGCTGCACTTCGCTCCGGACCCCAGCTCGCAGAGCGCCTCCACCATCGGCGGCAACATCGCCGAGAACGCCGGCGGCCCGCATACCCTGAAATACGGCGTCACCTCCAACCACATCCTGGCGGCCGAGATCGTGACGCCGGACGGCGACGTGATCGAAGTTGGCTCCCCGGTGGAGGACGCCCCGGGTCTGGACTTGCTGGGCGTGATCGTCGGCTCGGAGGGCACCTTCGGGATCATCACCGAGGCCACGCTTCGGCTCACCCCCATCGCCCCGGCCTGGCGGACTCTGCTGGCCACGTTCGACACGGTGGATGACGCCACCAACACGGTGAGCGGCATCATCGCCGAGGGCATCTTGCCCGCCGCGCTGGAGATGATGGATGCCGTCATCATCCAGAGCGTTGAGGCGGCTTTCCATCTCGGCTTCCCGCTGGACGCCGCCGCCGTGCTTCTGGTGGAACTGGACGGACATGCCGCCGGCCTGGACGCCGACGCCGCGCGCTGTCTCGCCGTGTGCGAGGCCCATCACGCCCGCAAGGTGGACATGGCCCGCACCGAGGAGGAACGCGCCGCGCTCTGGAAGGCCCGCAAGAAGGGCGTTGGCACGCTGGGCCGCATCTCTCGCAGCATGGTCACCCAGGACTGCGTCATCCCGCGCAGCAAGCTGCCCGTCGTCCTTGCATCCATCAGCGAGATCGTGGCCCGCCACGGCCTGCGCGTAGCCAACATTTTCCACGCCGGCGACGGCAACCTGCACCCCATCGTGCTCTTCGACGAGCGCATCCCCGACGAGGTGGAACGGATGGTGGCTGCAGGACACGAGATTATCTCACTCTGCCTCGGCGTGGGCGGCAGCATCACCGGCGAGCACGGGGTGGGGGTGGAGAAGCAGGATTTCCTCGCCCTCCAGTTCTCCGAAGCGGATCTCGATACGATGCGCCGCCTCCACGATGCGCTGGATCCGGACGACTTCTGCAACCCCGGCAAGGTGTTCCCGGGGGCCAAAGGTTGCTCCCGCGGCTGCACCCACGAGATCAAACTGCGCCAGAAGGCCGCCGCCGTGTAACCGGCGCGTTGGGCGCGTGTTCTCTGAAGCCCAACCCAGGAAAGCCCGACACTCCATGACAGACATTGCCTCCGCGTTGCGCCTGAAGCTCGGCGCGTTGAACGTGATAGACGGTAAGAAGACGCCCTTTGGGGCGCGGGCAGCGGCGTTTCCGGCCAACGAGGCCGAGGCCGCCGAGTGCGTTGCCCAGGCCGCCTCCGTTGGCGCGCCGGTGATCTGCGCCGGCGGCGGATCCTACGTGGATGCCCTCGCGCCCGTTCGCCCAGACGCCCTCCTCCTCTCCTCCGCCCGCATGGCCGCCATCGTCGAATACCACCCGGAAGACATGGTGATCACCGCGGAGGCCGGCCTTCCCTTGGCCATGCTGCAGGATGCCTTGCGGCGTAAGGGCCAGTTCCTGCCGGTGAACCCGCCGGAGCCGCAGGCCGCCACGCTGGGCGGCATCGTGGCCTCGGCTTCCACCGGAACGTGGCGCTCCGCCTACGGGCCGGTGAAGGACCATGTTATCGAGGTGCAGGGCGTGGACGCGCAGTCACGCGTCATCCGGGGCGGCGCGCGCGTGGTGAAGAACGTGGCCGGATACGACCTTCCGAAGCTCTACACAGGAAGCCGCGGCTCCCTGCTGTTCCTCACGCTCCTCACGTTCAAAGTCCGCCCGCTTCCAGAGGCGGCGGCATGGCTCTTGTTCACGGCCCCCACGTGGAGGGCCCTGCATGAACGCCTGGCCGTCCTCGCCGCATCCGATGTGCGACCCAACATCATTGAAGTCACCCGTCCCGACCTGACGGACACGCAGGAACGCCCCTCCGCCCTCATCACCCTGGAAGGCAGCGCGGAATCCGTTCAGTGGCAGGTAACCGCAGCCTCCAACGCGCTGCGGGGCGACGGCTCCGTGGTAGGCCGCGTGGACGACTACGCTTCGATGCCCCGCTCCGGCGACGTGGAGTTCACCATGCGCGTGCTGCCCACGGAGACCTACGAGATGGCGGAGGCCGTCTGCCAGGTGCTGGAACGCGGAGGGGTGACCTATCTTCCGATGGAGGGGCGGCTCACCGCGCGGTTGATGGCTCACCCGAACACGCCGGAACTCATCGCCCTGCTGCGCGACGCCGCCGAGGCGCGCGGAGGAACGCTCACCATGGAGCGCATGCCGAACGCGTGGTCAGGCCACGTGTCCCCTTTCGGCGCTCCGCGCCCCGACGCCGCGCTCACCCGTCTGGTGAAAGCCCGCCTCGACCCGCACAACACCTTCTCCGCCCAGATGCCTGGCTGGTAATACGCAAATGGAATGTCCGGCGGCCCTGGCCGCCGGACATTCCATTTGCGAGCTATGCTACCGGCTCATCGCCTTCAGCGCGCGGGCCAGAGCGATGGCGTCCTGGATCGTGAGGCCGTTCGCGCCCGACATCTGATAGGCATCCGCCTGCGCGGCGCTTGCGGGGGCGAGCCCGCCCGCGATGCGCAGGATGGCGGCCACATCACTCCACTTGCGCTCCGTCCCCGTTGCTGCGCTCTCATAGCACCCGGCGTCCACATGGAGGCCCTGGATGCGGGGCAGACCGTCCAGGTCCAACTCACCGGGCAGCACGGCGCTGTCATCCCCGAAGTCCACGCACGGCGACATGGGAAGCAAATGGTAGTCTTCGTTGAGCAAGTCTGCGAACATGGGATACGCCAGGATATTGCCGCCGCCCGCCAGGATAGGCGGCAGCGTGCCCTGCTCGACGGACGATGGGTAGATGCAGTTGCCCCGTGCCGTGACGTACGGTGAGGCGAGCACCGGCGTAATTGCGAAATCGCAGAAGGCCAGGATGTTGTTCATTATGCTCATGCGGCCCTGGATCATGAGGCGCAGCGCGGCTCCTGGACTGTTCACCACGGTGTTGTTCACCACATCCACCTCGGAGCGTTCGAGGCTCATCGCAGCGAAGGGCGAGCCAGGAGTCACCGCCGCGTTCGCATCGAGGAGGTTGTTGGCGATTCTGCCGGCCGGGCAGTAATAGGCGCGGATCGCGGAGAGTGATGACCCGGATGAGACGCGGGTACCTGTCACCAGATTGCCGACGATGGTGGGCGTTGATGCTTGCGCTTCGACCGCCGTTGGAACCTTAGCGGTTCCCCCCACGACGGCGTTGTTCTCGAAAACGGCGGCGGAGCCAATCATCGATACGGCGCCGTTGATGTTGAGGAAGACGTTGTTGCGGATGTACGGCGATCCCCCCGAGCAGTTCACGCCTAGCATGGACGCATACTGAGTTGTGGAACCGTAGAAGATGAACCCATCGATGGAGCTCACGCGAAGGCCCGCAACGCTGCCGGCCGCGGCCCTTGATCCGGCGAGAAACGTGGGGTTGGCGGCCAGATTCCGTTGGTCGCGCGTTGATTCCGTACCGGCGAAACCGCCATAGAGGTAGACGTATGGCCGCACGAGTATGGAGACCGCCAGCGGCGCAGCGCTCTGGGTCAGCGCGTAGGAGCCTGCCGCCACCCACACCTCGCCGCCGCCCGACGCCGCCGCCGCGTCAACCGCTGACTGAACGCTGTTCGTGGCCGTCGCCCAGGTGAGCCCGTCGTTCGTCCTCGCGCCTTTCGGCGAAACGTGGAAAACCCGCCTCGGCGTCGGCAGCCACTGGCGTCCGTCGGACTCGTCTGCCCCGATATCCACGTGCGCGCCCTGAAGCCGGGGCTGGAGGTCTACGTCTGTGTCTCCGGCTGCCGCCAGCGCGTCGTCGCCCGCATCACGGCAAGGGGAATCCGGCTGGATGTGGAGGTTCCCCGCGCCGTAGTCTGCCAGTGCTGGGTCGGAGTCGATATCATCCGGCCCCGGCTTGCTTCCAGCGGACACGTAGTCGCCGCCGATGTTGCCGTGGACGCAGTTATGGCGGCGGACGATTCGCGCCGCGTCCTCGGATATGCCGCTGACGTTGAAGGCGATGATGTTGTTGGCCAGGAGAGAGGTAGGCGCGTTCGTTACAGCCACCGCGCCGGCGGCGCCCGCATTGCCCACGATAGTGTTGTTGACGATGTACACGGCAGCATTGGACGCGTAGATCGCCGAACCAGACTGCGACGAGTTGGCCGTAATGATGTTCCCGGCGATCGTGGCGGCCGCTCCGCTCTGGCAGCAGATGCCTCCTCCTGTTCCCTTCATCGGTTCCGCATAGTTGGAGGTGACGATGTTGTGCGTCAGGATCAGTTTCCCGGTCTGCAGGCTCACGCCACCTCCATAGCCGGCCGACAGGCCGTTGCGGATGGTGAACCCATCTACCACGGCTGGCGGGCTGTTTACGGCGCCGGACCGCACGGTGACGCAGGGTGTTCTGTAGGCGCCGTCGATGACCGTGAGCGAAGGGATGCCCAGGCGCTGATCGCGGTAGGTTTCGGTGCCCACGAACCCGCCGTACAGAGCGACGGGCTTGTCGATGAGAAGATTGCCGGCATAGGTCCCGGCGGCTACCCAGATCTCGTCGCCGGCCGCTGCCGCCTGGATCGCCGCGGGAATCGCCGGGAAGGCGGTGGACCACGACTTTCCGTCCGCCGTTGTGAGGGTGATGCCGCGATCTACGTAAATGACCCGCGCGGACGCCCCGCCCGCCAGCATGAAGAGGATGCTGAGGGCGCAGAAGGATGGATTACGCATGGAATGCTCCTGGCTTCGGCACGCCGTTGCGCCCAGTGGCGTGTCCGCCTGATTCTGACCGGCGGACTGACCGGATTGTTCCACGTTGACCCTCATGCCCGCCGCCGCGTACCATGAGGTCAGGAAACACCATGCCAGAGACATCCATTTCGCTTCAAGAACCCCGATCCTTCTACGACGGACTGCTGGACTGCGTCCACTGCGGCTTCTGCCTGGACGTCTGCCCCACCTACGTTGAGACCGGCAATGAAGCGGACTCGCCGCGCGGGCGCATCTACATCATGCGCGCCCTCGAGGAAGGCCAGATCGACCTGGACGCCGGCGCCGTGGAACACCTGTCCCGCTGCGTGGGCTGCCGCGCCTGCGAGCCGGCCTGCCCCAGCGGGGTGGCGTACGGCAGTCTCATCGAGCTTCAACGCCAGCGCATCCAGAAAGGCCGGAAGGAGCCGCCGGCGCGAGACCGCGCCAAGCGCCTGCTGCTGTGGACCCTCACGGATGCCCGTCGCGCCGCCCTCGCCATGGCCCCCGCGGCCTGGCTGGGACGCATCACCGGCGCCGGCCGGAACGTGATGCCGGCCTTCCTCGGACGGCTCATGGGGGGGCACGGCGCCATGCACCTGCACCATCCCGTATCGCCGATCAGCCGCCGTCTTCCCGCCCGCACGCCGGCGGAGGGCCCGCAACGCGCCCGCGTGGCCGTTCTGAAGGGCTGCGTGATGAACGTGCTCTACCACGAGGTGAACCGCGCCACGATCCGCGTGCTGGCGGCGAACGGTTGCGAGGTGATCGTCCCGCGCGGCCAGAAATGCTGCGGAGCCCTGCACGCCCACAATGGATTCGTGGACGAGGCGAAGGAGATGGCGAAACACACGATTGCCGTGTTCGAGCGCGAGAACTTGGACGCCGTGGTCATCAACAGCGCCGGATGCGGGTCCACGATGAAGGACTACGGCCACATGCTGGAAGACGACCCGCAGTGGCGTCAGCGCGCCGCCGCCTTCTCGGCCAAGGTGAAAGACGTTTCGGAGTACCTGGATGCCCTCGGCCTCGTCCAAACGCTGAACCCCATCAACGAAACCGTGGTCTACCACGATGCCTGCCACCTTGGGCACGCGCAGGGCGTGCGAACGCCGCCGCGCCGGCTTCTGGAGCAGATACCGGGCCTCACGCTGGTCCCGCTGGAGGAGGGCGAACTCTGCTGCGGCAGCGCCGGAATCTACAACTTCCTGGAGCCCGATATGGCCGGACGTTTGCAGGACCGCAAGGTGGAGAACATCCTGGCCTCCGGCGCCTCGGCCGTGGTCACCGGCAACCCCGGCTGCCTCTCCTGGATCAACGACGGCCTCAAGAAACGCGGCCTCTCGATGGACGTATTGCATCCCGTGGAACTGCTGGACCGCGCGAGGGGAGAATGATGAGAGCGTACGCCGAGGCGTTGCGCCGCTTGCGCTGGAAATCCCATTCGCGCGACTGGTGGATGAAGCGCCTCGGCAAGGGCCTCCAGTACGCCGCATGGCTAGCGATGTGGGCCGTTTTCTGCGCCGCGTGGTTCGTTCACCCGTGGTGGATGAAGCTCTTGATGATTCCCTTGGGGGTCCTGACCCGGTACATCGTGCCCTACGTGATCCTGGGCGCGTTAGTCGTCGCCGCCGTCGCGGGGCGCGTTGTCGTTGTCATCGTCGGGAGCGTCGTCTTCGTGGTACTGGGCATCCCATATCTCCTGTTCATCTACGTCCCCTTGCACGCCGAAGAGACTTACCGCCGGGACGGGTACCCGCCGAAGATCCGACCTTACCCCTAGCCTATGTTGTCTGAGATCCATATCCGCAATTTCGCGCTGATTGAGCGGCTGGACTTGCTCCTGGCGCCAGGGCTCAACATCGTCACGGGCGAAACGGGCGCCGGGAAGTCCATCTTCATCGACGCCATCAACGCCGTGTTGGGCGAGCGCACGGGCTCTGATGTGATCCGCAGCGGCGCGGAGCGGGCCAGCGTTGAGGGAGCCTTCAGCACGAACGATGCGCCCTCCGTAACAGCCCGCCTCGTTGAAGAAGGTCTGGATGATGAGGAGGACCTCCTCGTCCTCACCCGCGAGCTGGTGCGCGGCGGCCAGGGCGCGGCCCGCGTGAACGGCCGCCGCACGACGGTTGGCGTGCTGAGGTCCGTTGGCGATGGCCTCGTGGATGTGCACGGTCAGCACGAGCATCAGAGCCTGCTCTCCGTGGAGCGCCACGTGGACATACTGGACTCCTGGGGCGGCGCCGAGATCTGCGCTTTGCGCGAGCGCACGGCCGCGCTGCACGCCCAGTGGCGGGCCGCCCTCGCCGAGATGACCGCCCTCCAGATGGATGAGCGCGAGCGCGCCCGCCGCGTTGACCTCTACTCCTTCCAGGCCGATGAGATTGAATCGGCCTCCCCCCAGCCCGGAGAGGACGAAGCCCTGATGGCGGATCGCATCCGCATCGGCGGCGCGGAGAAACTCGCCGCCGCCGCGGGCGAGGCGCATGACCTTCTCAACGGAGAGGGCGGCACGGCCGTGGAGGCCTTGGGCACGGCCATGAGCCGCCTGCGCGACGCTGTGCGCCTGGATGCCGCCCTCCAGCCGATGCTGGATTCCGTGGAAAACGCCTACTACACCGCCCAGGAAGCCGCGCGGGACCTTTCCGCCTACGTGGAGGGTGTAGAGTTCAGCCCGGAACGCCTGCAGGAAGTCGAGGACCGCCTGGACATCCTGCGCCGCCTCAAGCGGAAGTACGGCGATTCGCTGGAAGAGGTCATTGCCTATCGCGACCGAATTTCCGCGGAGCTTGAAGCGCTCCAGGGAGCGGACGCCCGCATCGAAGAGCTAACCGCCGAGATCGAGCGCATCCGCGGCGAGCTGGACATTGTGAACGGACAACTCCGGGCCCAACGACGCGAGGCGGGAGAGTCTCTGCGGCGCGCCATGGAACTGGAACTGGGGGACCTGGCGATGGAGAAAACGCGCGTGGAGGTTTCGCTTACCCCCATCGACCCCACCGCCAAGGGCGCCGACCACGTGGAGTTCCTCATGTCTCCCAACCCCGGCGAGCCGCTGAAGCCGCTGGCGCGCATCGCCTCCGGCGGCGAGCTGAGCCGCCTCATGCTGGCGCTGAAGTCCGTGGTCGCCAAAGCGGATCCGGTGCCGGTTCTCGTTTTCGACGAGATCGACACGGGCGTCTCCGGCCGCCAGGCCGGCGTCATTGCCGCCAAGATGCGCGGCCTGGCCGCCTCCAGCCAGGTGCTGTGCGTCACCCACTCGCCCCAGATCGCTGCCGCGGCCGACCAGCACTACGTCATCCGCAAGACGGTGGAAGGCGGCCGCACGCTGACCCACGTCACCCCGCTGGACGAAGCCGCCCGCGTGGAAGAGGTGGCCCGCATGCTGGCCGGAGCCTCGCCGACCGAGAGCGCCAGGGCGCACGCGCGCGCCCTGATCGCCGAGTTCCACGCCGCCCAACCATAAAGACACAATGGCGCCGCGGTTTGGGATCTCTCGCGGGCCGCGTCTCGCGATAGACTACACTGATGGTTCAACCACATACGATATCGGGGCCCGCCCGCGTGGGACGCCGCACCAAGGAGTTGGTTCGCCGCATCCAGCCGGGCGACGTAGCCGTGATATTCCATCGCGACCTCGACGCCATGGCGGCCAGCCAACTGGTGGAGCGCAGGCCGTGCGCGGTGGTCAACGCGGAGGCATCCACAAGCGGTCGCTACGTCAACGGCGGTCCGCGCGTGCTTCTGGAGGGCGGCATCCCGCTCTTCGACGCCACCGATGCCGAGTGGGCGGACGACATCCGGGATGGGGAGACGATCCGCGTTGCCGGCGCCGGCGTCTACCGAGGCGAGATCCGCCTCACCCGCGTGCGCGAGGTCACCGAAGCCACCCTGCAGGCCCAGCGAGCCGCCGCGCGCGACAACCTGGAAACCGAGATCGCCGCCTTCGCCGAGAACACGCTGCGTTACCTCGCGGACGATAAGGCGCTGCTGTTGAACCCCACGGACGTGCCCGCGACGGCTGTTAAGATCGACGGACGGCCGGCCCTCATCGTGGTGCGCGGCGAGGGCTACCGGGCGGACTTGGAGATGGTGAGGCCTTACGTAAAGGAGCAGCAGCCGGTGCTGATTGGCGTGGACGGCGGCGCCGATGCCCTGCTGGAGTGCGGATTCACCCCGGATATCCTTCTGGGCGACATGGACAGCGCATCGGACGACGCCATCCGGAAGGCCGGACAGGTGATCGTGCACGCATACGTAGACGGGCGGGCGCCCGGGCTGCAGCGCGTGCAGGCGCTGGGGCGGGACGTCACCACCTTCGCGGTACCCGGCACCAGCGAGGATGCCGCCATGTTGCTGGCCTATGAGCGCGGGGCATCATTGATCGTGGCCGTTGGCACGCATTTCTCGCTGGAGGAGTTCCTGGACAAAGGGCGGGCCGGCATGGCCAGCACGTTTCTGGTGCGCCTGCGCGTAGGAGCGCGCCTCGTGGATGCCAAAGGGGTGTCGCGCCTCTACGGCGGCGGCATCCGGCCGCGCTACTTGCTGGCGCTCCTGGCGGCATCCGCCCTGCCTATCGCCATCGTTTTGCTGTTGTCGTCGCCGCTCAGCGACGCCGTGCGCCTGCTGGCGGTAAAGCTGCAGTTCTGGCTCTGGCGATTGAGACACTGAGGGAGTCATCAGTTGTCAGTGATCAGTCGTCAGTTCGGAGCCATTGGAGACGGCTCTACTCGGCGACTGACTACTGATGACTGACGACTGACAACTCATACCATGATTGACTACCGAACATATCTCACCGGCCTCGTGGCGGTTTTCCTGGCCCTCGGGTTGGGGATGCTCGTCGGCGCGGCCCTGGTTGGCTCTCCGTCCACGGTTCGCCAGCAGAAGGAACTGCGCACGCTGCAGAAGTCCTTCACCGAATTTCAGGAGCAGAACTCCGCCCTCCGATCGACGGCCGATGACGTTCGGGCAAGGCTGATGCGCGAGGATTCGGCGATGCGCGAGCTGATGCCGCGCTTCGTGGACGGCCGTCTTGCCGGCCGCCGAGTGGCGATCGTGCTGTGCGGACAGATGGATGACACCGCCTTCCTGGCTAACGTCAACGAGGCGCTATCGGCTGCCGGCGCGACGGTATCCAGCACCACGCGCGTGCCCGACGACTGGCTCCCCACGGACGAGGGGCGTGATTCGGTGGCGTCCGCCTTCGGGGTTCCCCGGCAGGAAGCCAGCGACGCCAAGCTCGGCGCGGCCCTGGGCTACGCGGTGGCGGCCGGACATGCGGATCAGATTGCCGCCGCCGCCGACGCGGCCGCCGGGTTGCGTCTGGAAGGTGATTACTCGAAGCCCGTCCACGCCGCGCTGCTGATCACCGGAGCCACTACCGAGGAGCGTCAAACCGCCGCGCGTTTGGGGCTCACCCCGGAATCCGGCGTCCTCAACGGCCTTGCGGCCACCTCATTGCGCGTTGTGGCGGCCGAGCCCGATGGCGAGGAACGCTTCTCCGTCCTGCCGATGCTCTTTCGCAAGGCCAACGCCACCGTGGACCACATCAACCTCGCCGCCGGCCAGCTCTCCGCCGTTTTCGGCCTCGCCGGTCGCGACGGGCACTTTGGCCTCAAGCGTTCCGCCGAACGCGCCATCCCGGAGATGCCCTAGGTCAGCAATCAGCAATCAGCATTCAGCCCGAAGGCCTCTGTCCATGAGACACCGCATCTCATGGACAGAGGCCTTCGGGCTGAATGCTGAATGCTGAATGCTGAATGCTGATTGCTGACCTAGAGTCCGGCTGCCGTCTTCGCCAGGCGGACGGCGTCGCGGATGTCCACGGTAACGGCCGAAGTTCCGGCGGTTTCCACGTTGAGGCGGGTTCGGTCGCCGGCGCTCGTCAGGCCGGACGCCAGACGAAGGGCATTGATGGCGTCGACCATGGTGGTTGGGCCGCCGCCGCAGCAAACCAGCGGGGTCCCGTTTATGACAAGGGCCCAGCAACCCAGCGTTCCCGTATCGCTGTTTGCCGAGTCGGTGACGGCCAGCGTCCAGACGCCCTCTGCATGGACGCCTTTCAGCCCCGCCAGCGGCTCCTCAGGCTGATAGCTGCCGGAGAACGGGGCAGTTCCGGCGGCGATGGCCGTCGTCGCCGCGTCATCGAACGTGGTGTAGACGCCGGCGCAGCTATTCGTCCCCGTGCCGATGTTCACTCCGTCCGCGCCCTCGTTGCCGAACAAGAGGATTTCCTGGCCGGTTGGCGCTCGCAGGACGATGCTGAGGTCGCTCACGTAAGTGTGGTTGATGCGCACTTTCGCCACGATGCTCTTGATGACCTGCGGCGCGGCAACCGTGAGGACGCTGTTCGTCGTAGTGAGATCCGGAATCGGCGTAACAGAGCCGGCATAGGTGTAGGTATTGGACGCCGCCGTGCCGAGAGCGCCCAGGTCATACGCCTTGGTCACGGTCCCGAGGTCGGCCAAGCCGTCCGTCAGGTGAAGCGACGCGACAATCGAGCCGCCGCAAAGCGCGTTCGCGGTCAGTCGAATCGACTTCTCGACGGTGGCGCCGGCCGCGATGACCCCGTAACTGACGTTCGACGTTAACGGCGCCACGCCGCCCGTTGGAAGAAGGTTGGCGCTGAGGTTCGCTGTGGCCGTGTTGCCGGTGTTCTTCAGGGGCACGGCGATGGTAACCGTCTCGTTCGGATCCACGGCGCCGTTGGCCGGCGAGCAGCCTTCCGCGGTGATGCGAGGCGTGCCCATGGCGATCGCCGGGCCACAGCAGGCTGTCGGCTGCGCCGTAACGTCCAAGCTCCAGCACCCCAGCGTGCCCGTGTCATCCGGGTAGGTATCGTACACGCGCAGCGTCCACACGCCCCCGGCCTGTTTGCCGATGAGTGACGCCAGCTTCTGGGTGGGCTGATACGACCCGGCGAAGGGCGCCGTGCCGCTGTGGATGCTGGTCGCGGCGGCATCGTCGAAAACCGTCACCGTGCCGGCGCATGTATTGGCTCCGGATCCGAGGTTCTGCCCGTTGTCGCCCGCGGAGGCATCGAGGATGACATCCGTGCCGTCGGGAGACGTGAGGATTATGTAGAGGTCGCTGACATAGGTGTGGTTCGCGCGCAGGCGCACCTTCAGGTTGGAGATGACGCCGATGTCTGGCACGGCGATAGTCCGCGTCAGCAGACTGTCGTCCGGGATGAGAAGCGGCGTGCCGGTGTCGGCATACACGGCCTGCACAGCGGAGCCCAGCTTGCCGCGATGGATGGCGTACGTAACGTCACTGCTGTCCACGCCGTTCACGGTGAGGTGCAAGGTGATGACGTTGACGCCCCAGCAATCGCCCTTCACATACAGTTGGAACGGCTTCGCGGCCGCGGCGGTATCCGACCCAATGTCCCCATATGCCTGTGAGACCGTCACCGGGATCACGCCGCCCGTCGGCTGGAGGGTGGCGACCACGTTGTGCAGCGCCGACGCTCCGATGTTGCGCAGGCCCAGGTTCACGGTAACAAGCTCGGCGGGGTCGATCACGCCATTGCCGCCCCCGCAACCCTCGGCAACCAGAACGGCGCCGTTCGGCGCCGCGTCGCCAGGCGTGGCAACCGTGCAGGATCGATAGTCGCGTTTGGCGATGTCCAGGCGCCACGCGTAGAGCGCCACCCCCGAGTTGCCGCCGGAGTCTTCCATCACCAGCGTCCACGGGCCGGCGATCGGCTTTCCGGCGAATACGGACAGCGGGTCCACTGGCCGGACGGCGCCAACGAACGGCGCCTCGGTTGTCTGCACAGACTGGGCGGCGGAGTCGTCGAAGATGCAGAACGCGCCGGACTCGTCGTTGGCGCCCGAACCGAAGCCCGCTCCCGGGTATCCGGCGTCCGCGCTCAGCACCGCCGTTGTGCCGTCCGGGCCGATGAGCCGGATGGTAGCGTCCGTCGCCCAGGGGTGATCGGCGCGAACCGCCACCTTCAAGGCATCCACGGCGCCCTCATCGGAGACCGTGATCGTTTGCGAGATTGTGCCGCCGGAGTCTGGGGCCTGGGTAAGCGCGCGAGTGTAGAAGACGTCGGCGGCCGGCCCCAGCGCGCCGAGGCGCAACGGGTACGAGACCGAGCCCATCGCCGCGGCGCCGGACTGAAGGGTCAGCGTAGGCGAGATGGTGTCGCCCGGGTTCCCTGTGGCGGTGAAGCGAATGGAGACCGCCGCCGTGGCGCCAATCGCGATGGAGCCCACTGTCTGCGTGCCCGAGACGGGAATAACGCCCGTCTGCTGAACCAGCGCGGCGGTGACGCCAGTGGCGGCCGCCGTGCCCACGTTGCGAAGGCCGAAGCTCACCGTCACGGTCTCATTGGGGTCCACCGCTGAGTTGCCGGGGGAACAGGACTCCACCGTAACCGCGGCCGTCCCAGCCACGATGACCGGAACGGCCTGCTCCGTGATGTTCGAGGCCGCCAGGGCGAAATCCTGGTCCAGCGAGCTGCCGGAGCCGGGCACGCCGTCCGAAACGATGTTCTTCGCCGTGACGATGATGGCCACATTACCCGAGACGCCGGCCGGTAGGAACACGGACTCCACGTTGTTGCGCACATCCGCGCGACCGCCGGTAGTGGAAACCGAGTTGCTGAATACGTTTCCCTGGTACGTCTTCCCGCCGATCAACACCTGGAGATCGAGGTCGTTATTGTAGGCGGCGGCCGTGGTCGAGCCCGGGGCATCCGTCCAGGCGAGAGTGATATGGGCGGGCTTCGTGGTGGACGCAATCACGCCGGTGACCACGCGCGTCTGGCCTGTGGCAGTGAAGATATCGGCCGACTGCTGATCGCGCAAGACGAGCGCGCCAGCGGCGAATGCATCGCCCAGGTTCATCGCGCCCCAGCCCTGGACGGTGGACGGCAGGGTGTCCCCGGCATAGGCGCCGGTGAGGTAACGGGCCGAATTCATCAACAGCGCTTTCGTCATCGCCGGGCTGGCGGGCGGCAGCCCTTTGTTGATAAACCACTGGCGCACCAGCGCGGCGCCGCCGGCCACGGCCGGGCAGGAATGGCTGGTGCCGCTGGAGGCGGTATAGTATTGCTGGCCCAAGGGGAAATACTTGCTCCCGCCAGCCCCGCCGCTGACGCCGCTGGCGCTGAAGCAGGCGTCCGCCGTCCCGGTGGCCGCCTGAGTGGCCGCTTGGGCCACGCCGCCGGAGACGTGCGTTCCCGGGGCGACGATGTCCGGCTTCACGCGTCCATCGGCGCACGGCCCGCGACTGGAAAAGCTCACCATATCATTGGCGGAGTTGGCCTCGGTGTCGCCAATGCCGCTGGCGTCCGCGCCGCCCATGGCCTGCACGTTCTCCGTCGCGCCCACCGAGATGATGTTCTTTCCCGCGCCCGGCGTGCCCATCGTGCGGAGGCCCGGCCCGGCGTTGCCGGCGGAGAACACGATGACCATCTGCTGATTGCCCGCAACCGAACTCTGGGCGTCTCGAACCAGCGAGTCGTACTCCTGGCAGAACGAATCGTAGGCCCCGCCGTTGTCGCCGCCCCAGGAGTTGCTGCTCACGCGGGCGCCGCCGGCGTAGGCTTCGGATTGCAGCTTGGAGACATCCGGGTTCGTGTAGCTGTCTGGATCGAAGATAACGGACGAGCCCAGTTTGACGAATGGGGCGATGCCGAGGCCGTAGTGATAGCCAGCGCTATCCACGTGGGGCGAGGCCGTGGCGGCATTGTAGCCGCCGATGATATGCGCGTTCAGAGTGCCGTGGCCGTCGCAGCCTTTCAGCGTGCTATTGGAATTCGCAGTGCCTTCTAGACGCGCGTAGGAGACCCGGCTGGCGCCGGCGGCAGCGCCCGCCACGCGGAGGTTCGGATGGTAAGGGGCAGCCGTTCCGTTGTCGATGCCGCTATCGGTAACGTCCACGACGAACCCGGACGCGGTGAATTGCGCCTGCGTGAAACCGACGGAAGTGAGCCAGTTCAGGTAGCCCGGTCCTGATGGCGCGGCGCCGGTGAGGAACCCGGAACTGATGCGCGCCTGGCGCTCATCCATCTTGTGCGGCTCCGCATACGGCTGGATCGAGACGACGTCTGGCCGCGCGGCGACAACCCTGATGCTCTTGTCAGAGAGGGTGACGACGACGTTCACGTACCCCAGCGCCTTCCGCACGATCGGCGCGGACGCCGAGGCGAGCGCCGACATCGTGGACGCGTTCGTTTCGTCGTCCTCCACCAACTGCACCGTTACTCGGCGTGAGGCGTTCTTGCCTTTGGCGCCGCGGAGGCGGGTAAGGCGACGGTCCAGCTTCCAATCGGAGCGGAAATCCGAGGCCCACTGGATGTAAGGGCTGCACGAGGCGGCAGCCGCCAGCGAAGCGGCGTCACCGAACACCAGATACGCGTTGTTCGGGACATAACACACAACACGCACGCCCGCCCCGTCCAGCGCCGTGCGCCATTCCGGCAGAACGGGCCCGGCGAACTGCACCAGCCCAAGGCGCTTCCCCGCGGCCGGCGGGGGCGTCACCTGGGCGGCGGCGGTCGCGCCCTGGGTGCGCACGGCGCCCGCATTCAGGAGGATCGTGTCCAGGTCGTCGCGCACTTCCGCGCCGGGCCCGGGCGGCAGCGCGCCGATCTGAGCAGAGGAGGCCGACATCAGGCGAAAGGCGCCGTAGTCCACCAGCGTGCTTGCGCCGCGGCTTGAAAGCTGTGCTGCCAGTTCGGGGTCCTGGACAATGAGCTTGTGGTGGTCGGCGCCTGGCAGCGGAATCACTCCGGCGGCTGGGGAGGCGGCGCAGAACGCGGCCAGCGCGAAGCCGGCTGCGAAGGCCTTGAAGGTGGACATTGGGCAGGTCCTTTCGTTCGTTGGGTGCAGACTCCGCCGCAGGAAGCGGCCATTCTGCCATGATAGCTATGCCATGCCGCTCCAAAGAAACAGATGATTATGAAGAATCGGGCAAGCGGGTTGCGGCGCTTGATGTCCGGCTCGGTCGAACCGCTGAGGCCGCGGGATCAGCCGAGCAAAGGGATGATGCAAGCAGCTCAAGGCCGGTGTCGCCTTCACATGCAGAGGTTCGTCATCCGGCATTCCATTGCGGCATGCGGCATTGGGACACGGCTTCCCGTGTCCGCCCCGTAACGCCGATGGGCCGGGCGTTCCACACTGACTCAGCAGAATCGCTCACCGTTTGCGGTCCTGCACCACGATGGAGACCAGCAGCCAGAATCCCAGTGCCATGGCCAGGATGAAACCGATGCCGGCGACCATGGGGAAATCGCCGATGCTGGGGCCGATGTGGTACTGCATCGTCAGGGCGCTTCCCACGATGATGCCGGCGTCAATAATGCCAAACGCCACGCGGTTGGCTACCTTCTGCAGCCCCTCCACCAGCGTCTCCGTCTCATCGGTTACCACGCGCACCTGAAGGCGATTCTCGGAAAGCACGTCCAATAGACGGTTCACGCGCATGGGCGCGTACGTCAGCGTCTCCTCCCACTCGCCCCAGCTTCGGAAGGCGCGGCCGGGCGTGTTGGCGCGGATGCGGTCCTGCAACAGGGCGCTGGAGAGGTAGTCGCGCGTCACCGCCGCGAGGTCGAGGGACGGGTTGAGATGCTGGGCGATGCTCGACATGCTGAGCAGCGTCTTCCCGAGCAAGGTGGTGGTGCTAGGAACGAGGATGCGGCGCCGAAACGCCACCTGGGTCATCTGCAGCAACACGAGGCCCCCCATCGCCTCGGCCGGCGGCATATGCTGGTCGCGCGCCATCACGTGGCTCACCTCATTGCGAAAACCATCCACGTCGGCGTCATCGCGTAGCGTGGAGATGTCCAACAACGTCTCAGCCGCGTGGTAGGCATCTCCCTCCGCGTACGATATGAGCAACCGCACGAATTCGGCGCGAGTCTTCTCATCCAGGTAGACCACCATGCCGAAGTCCATCAGAACGAGGCGGCCGTTCTCGTCCACTCGCACGTTGCCGGCGTGGGGGTCGCAGTGCACGGCTCCGTCGATGGCGATCTGCTTCAGATACGCTTCCACAAACTCGCGGGCCAGCGCGGCGGCATGGGCCTCGTGCCCCTGAGTCTGGTAGGCCGTCACTTTCAGCCCATCCACGCGCTCCATGGTGATCACGCGGCGCGAGGAAAGGTCGTCGTAGACCACCGGGATGCGGATCTGTTCGAACTCGCGAAGGTTCTTGGCGAAAAGGCGCATGGCGCCGGCCTCGATGCGGTAGTTCAACTCGTCCTGCAGGCTTGCGTCCAGTTCACGGACAACGCCGGGAAGGTCGTACAGGCGTCCCGCTTCGGAGTGCTCCGCCATCCAAGCGGCAAGCGAGTGCAGCAGGCTGAGGTCCTGCTGGATGGGATCGGCCACGCCAGGACGCTGGACCTTCACGACAACGGGCTCTCCGGAATGGAGCACGGCATCGTGCACCTGCGCCAGCGACGCCGCCGCCCGCGGCTTCTCGCTGAACTCCGCGTACGCTTCCTTCAGCGTGAGGCCCAGTTCGTGTTCCACGATGCGCCTGACGTCCGCGAAGGGAACATGCTGAGCGTTATCCTGTAGTTTCCGCAGTTCCACAATGTACTCGGGCGGCACGAGGTCCGGGCGGGTGGACAGGAATTGCCCCACCTTCACGAAGGTGGGGCCGAGTTCCTCCAGCGCATCCACGAGGCGGGACGCCTGGTTCGTGCGGGCGTCCTCGTCCTTGGGCATGGATGGCTTGAAGCCGAGCGCCGCTCCGAGGCCGGAGGCCACCACGAGATGGGTCAGACCGTGGCGGTTCATCACGGCCGCAATCGCCGCTCCTCGCTTGATATGGCTGGGGCTCAAGAGCATTGCGGCTCCGTTGGGACCGCGGCGGCGTCTACAGCCACCGCGCCCGCTTCTGCAAGGATGGCGGCGGCCTCCACCGCGCGGGAATCCTCTGCGCGAAGCAGCACGGCCGCGCCGCCCGCCCGCCCCAGGTCCTCCGCCTGCCGGGCCGTGAAACCGCCCCGGGTGAGCGCGCCCAGCACTCCCGCCACGGCGGCGGTGGTTGAGGCCAGCGACTCGCGCATGGCGGCGCCAAACGGCCCCGCGGCAAGGTCGCGTCCAATGAATGGGACGAACGAGAGGGCGCTGTCCGCGGCATCCATGGCCATTTCGCCAAGGCGCCGTCCGGCATCTCCCGCTCGGCCGGCATGTGGCCGCGAGCGGCCCGCCGGGTTGGCGTTCAACACAAAAGCGATGTCGTTCTCGGTGAAGCCCGCCTCGTGGAGCTTCCGGACAGCCGCTCGGGCAGCCTGACCGGCCTCGAACACGCCGACCACCGTTTTCATCGGCCGCCCTCCCGCGTTCGCCGCGGAATGCGGCGCCTGAAACTTGCCGCCGGCCTGCTGCCAGCGCGCTACCATGGAGGTGTATACCCAAGTGGCGGGCGATCACACCGTCCGGAGAAAGACGCCATGACCCGAGAACCCGAGACACCCTGCACACCGGATTCCTGCTCGGCGCTCAGCAACCTGCGAGCCTCCGTGGACGCTTTCATGGCGGATCTGCTGGCTTCGGCCCTCGCCGTGAAGGCCGAACAGAACCTGGCCGGCAACGCCGAGGCTTTCGACTACACCGTTTCCTTCCTCTCCGGCGTGTACCGCGCGTTGGCGCTGCAGGTGCGCGACATCACTATTGAGGCGATGGATGGCTAGCCTGCGGTCATCGCCGGCCGGCGCCGGCGAGGCAGGCCCGGAGGCGCAGCGCCTGCGCAGCCCGTTTGCCCCGCTGCGCCACCGGAATTACCGCCTGTTCTGGGCGGGGCAGCTCGTTTCCGTCACCGGTTCGTGGGTGCAGAGCGTTGCCCAGGGCTGGCTCATCGCCCGGCTGGCGGATCCTTCCGGAACCCACGGTGAGGCGGCGGCCGGTTGGTACCTCGGCCTCGTGGGCGCTGCCGGCACGCTGCCCGTGTTGTTCGGCGCCCTCTTCGGCGGCGTGGTGGCAGACCGCGTTGAGAAGCGCCGGCTCATCATGGCCACGCAGGCGGTGATGATGCTCTGCGCCTTCACGCTGGCCGCGCTGACATTCACGCACGTTGTGCGCATCTGGCACGTTATGGCGCTCGCCGCCTGCCTCGGAACGGCCACCGCCTTCGACCTGCCCGCCCGTCAAGCCTTCGTGGTGGAGATGGTGGGGCGAGAGGACCTCAGCGGGGCCGTGGCTCTGAACTCCAGCCTGTTCAACGCCGCGCGGATGGTGGGCCCGGCCATCACGGGCGCACTGATGGCGGCTCGGGTGAGCCTGTCGGTGTGCTTTCTTCTGAACGGCCTCAGTTTCCTGGCAGTGATCTTCGGCCTTCGGCAGATGGTGTTGCCCCCAACGGAACGCGTGCAGATGGATGACAACGTGCTCTCCACCATCATGGAGGGCATCGGCTACGCGCGCCACAATCGTTCCGTGCGGCGCATCCTGACCTTCGTTGCGGCCTTCGGCACGTTCGCGTTTTCGTTCAACGTTCTGCTTCCGGCCTTCGTGCGCTATTACATCGTGCCGGGCCTGCCGGAGGGCATCCAGGGCCGCTCCTACGGGCTGATCGAAAGCGTTCGCGGCGTGGGCGCCCTCGCCGGCGCGCTCACCATGGCGAGCCTCGCGCGGGGCGGCCAGCAGCGCAAGATGCTGGTGGCGGGCGCCATTGGCTCCTCGATCGGCCTTGTGGCCTTCTCGCTGACGCGCAGCGTCTTGAGCGCCTACGTGGTCATCATGCTCGTGGCCTACTGCTTCGTGTGCTGCTTCGCCTCGTGCCAGACGCTGATCCAGATGGAGGTCCCCAACGAGTTGCGCGGGCGCGTAATGAGCCTGTACGTGCTGCTCTTCACGGGCCTCACCCCCATCGGCAGCCTCACGGCGGGCAGCCTCGCCCGCCATTACGACGCTCCAACCGCCATGCGCGCCGGCGTCTACATTTCCCTGGTCATCCTGGCCGTTGCGGCGCTTGCCGAACTGCGACACCTGGCGATGCGGAAGCGATTCGAGTAGACGCAACGCCCCAGCGAGTGAAGCCGCCGGGCTCAGTTGGCCCCACGGCCGGGCGTTTCAGCCGGCGGAGCCTTTGTCCTCAAAGACCGGCTCCTCGTCCGCGAAGGTCATCAGCTCGGCGGTCTCCGCCTCGGTGATCGGCCGGAAATCCTCGGCAAGCTCCACGGCAAGCTGAAAGAGCTCCCATTCGCCGGGAGGCAGGGCGGCCGTGACGGGTTGGCTGAGGGTCCAGCGGAGCGCGAGCTCCACAGGGCGGCGGTCAGACAGCGGCTCGTACCATACCTTCTTCCAGCGGCGTTCGGCGCCCTCGGGCCATTTCCCGTGGGCCATGGCCTTCAAGGCGAGGCGAGCAACGTTGCGGCGGGCCGCTTCGTCCAATATGCGCGGGCCGAAATCGCCGGCGTTCCACGCGGCGAAGTTCACGGGAAACAGCACGCTGTCGAAGTTGAAACGGTCCATCGCCGCTACGGCGGCCTGTTGTGAGTGGGCGGAGAATCCCAGGTGTCGAACTTTCCCGCTTTCGCGCGCCTTCACGAAGGTCTCAATGGCCCCGCCGGGCCCGAAGACCTGCTCCACGTCCTCCTGCGTCGCCATCGCGTGAAGCTGATAGAGGTCGAAGCGGTCGGTGCGCATGGCGCGGAGCGAGTCCTCGAGAGCTTCGGCAGCGCCGGCCGCATCGCGCTTCTCCGTTTTGCACGCCAGGAACACGCCCTCACGATGGGGTTCCAGCGCCGGGCCCAGCAATTGCTGGGCATTCCCATAGGACGGCGCGATGTCGAAGTAGTTGACGCCCCGGTCCACGGCCCAGGCCACGCGCTCCGCGGCCTCCTGCTGCGTGGCATCCATCACCACGATCCCGCCGAACCCAACGATAGAGAGATTCTCGCCTGTTGCCCCATATGGCCGTCTCGCCAGCATATTGGCCTCCTTGCATCCGGTAGTCATCAGTCATCAGTCGTCAGTGATCAGTCAGGAGGCTTGGGCCATGAGGATGGCCTCCGGTTGGGCCCAGCCTCCTGACTGACGACTGAAAACTGATGACTGATGACTGCTCACTGATACCTCAATATGCCACGGCGGGCCGGGCGAATGCATCTGCGCCCAGGTTTACGGTCCCAACCGCGCGCGCGGCGTGGAAAGAAGATGCAGAACAGATCCACCGAAAGGACTTCCGGCGTGCGTTTCCGGCATTTCATACTGTCTCCCGTGGCGGTCTTCGGCGTTGCCGCCCTCCTACCAGTGGCGCTCCAGGGCAATGGCGCCCCTGTGGTCTACGCGCAAGCGCCGGTTGCCGTGATCGCGGACGGCTGTGACATCCCACCCGGGAAGTTGGCGCGCATGGCCAGCCGCACCCTGACCGGAATTGAGGAACGCCTCAACATCCGCCTGCGGAAAGCGGACCTTACCGTGCGGGTTTGCGGCAACGATGCCGCCTACCAGCGGGCGGGCGGCCTCGGCAACACCGATGCCTGCTATCTGTGCCCCTCCACCATCGTGCTGCGCCGGCCGAGATCCCTCTCCGGCGACCTGGCCCACGAGTTCGCCCACGTGCTGATCCACGAACGCACGGCGGCCCGATGCCCGGCCTGGCTGGAAGAGGGAATCGTCAACCACGAGAACCACATCACCCCGGACGGGCAGTACACGGAGATCGAGCGGCAACGCCTCGATTCCGCCCTCCGCAACGCGGCGCGCGCAGATCGCAACTGGGACCTTGAGTCGCTCTGCCAGGCGGCCCAGGAAAGCCACACGATGGACGACGCCTTCTACGGCGCCGCCTGGTCCGCCTCGGAGAGCCTGTACCGAACCTACGGCCGAGAAGCGGTGCTCAAGGCGCTGGACGACATGGCGGCCTTCGGAGTGGACGGGGCCTTCCAGCGGCGCTTCGGCGTCAACGTGTCGCAGTTCGAGACCGCATGGAAGGCATCTCTCTAGGCCGTCCGCCTACTTGGGGAACTCCGTGCTGGGGCGTTCGCGCGAATCGGCCGGCGCCTCGAAGTAAGGCTTTTCGCGCGGGAACGGCGTCATCCCGATGAACAACGTCATCGGGAAGGATTTGGCGGTTTCGTTATACGAGCGCACGGCGTTGTTGTACTGCTCACGGGAGTGGGCGAGACGATTCTCGGAACCTTCCACGCTGTCTTGCAGAGTCAGGAAGCTATCGTTGCTCTTCAACTCCGGGTAAGCTTCCACCACCGAGTTGATGGCCGTGTTCACGGCGTTACTCAAGTCCTGGCTGGCCCGCGCTTTCTGGGGAGACGGGCCGGGGCCGGCGGCGTTCACGCGCGAGCGCGCATCCGCGATGCGGCCAAACACCTTCTCCTCGTGCCCCGCCACGCCCTTCACGACTCCCATCAGCTGAGGGATCAGGTCGCTGCGGCGCTGGAGGTTGTTGTCCACCTGCGCCCATGCCGACTTCACCTGCTGGTCCTGCTTCACCAGCGTGTTGTACGCGCCCTTGAACGAGCCGTAGACCGAGAGGGCGATCAGGCCCAGAACGGCCAGCGCGATGCAGCCAACCGCGCAGCCCTTCTTCGGCCTGCTGGCGGCGTATCCGGTGTCTTGGGTATCCATCCGATCCCTCCTCGCCTACGCGTTGTCCCACTGGTCCACAACGGCCACGAGACACTCAACTGCGCTCAAGTAGCCGGCGAACACCGCATCCACGTCCGCCGGCTCGCCGCCGGCGTGGAGGTCCACCGCCGCTTGCAGGGCCGCGCCATTCAGGCCGCAGACGGCGGACACGGAGCGCATCACCTCCGCGCGGTCTGAGGGAGGCGTCTGCCCCACAAGGCGCAGCACCCCCTGAAACAGCGCGCGAAACGATGAAAGCGAGTCCGTGATCAGGTCCTGCACGGCGCGCGGATGGCCGGCGGCGCGGGCGTAGGCCGCGCGCAGCCGCATCAGCTTCCCCTTCAATTCCGCTTCCACCTGGCGACGCAGGTTGCGCGGGTCGATCGGCAGGTCCGCCAGCGGGTCTGGCCCCGCCAAAACGACGTGCGCTTCCCGCATATCGAGGAACTCCAGCGGGAAGACGTCCGCCGATGTGGTGAGGTAGTCCGCGGTGGCGAAGATCGGGGAGATGGGGATGCGCTGATGCCAATGCTGCGCGGCCTGGCCGGCGGCCTTCAGGGCCGCTGGCGGGAAGGTTTTGGCGATGACCATCACGTTGAGATCGCTTCGCCCATCGAACCAGTCGCCGCGCGCGGCGCTGCCGTAAAGGACCACGCTGATCAGGTTGTCGCCCAGGCGGTCGCGGAGGTCATCCACAAAGCCCGCTAGCGGACCGGCCACCTGTGCCGGAAGCACGTTCTCCATATCCGTCCTTTTCTATATCATCCGCGGCGCGAGAGCGTCAGTCGCTTCCGCCCGCTCCACCGCCGTCAGATTCGCCGCCGCCGCCAACAAAGCCGCCGGCGTCCCCTCCGCCGCCGAAACCGCCGGAACCGCCGCCGCTGGAACCGCCGCCCCATCCGCCGCCGCTGAACCCGGAGTCGCCTCCCGAGAAGCCGCCGGAGTTGGACCCGTTCCAACCGCTGCCCCCGCCAGAGCCAAAGCCGCCGCCGTAGAACCCTCCGCCGCTGCTTCTCGGGATTGTGTACTGGCGTTGGTCCGCAAAGCCGCAGGCCGGACAGGTCCGCGTACGCATCCCGTAGCCATTCGAGAAGAACCCCGGGGGCTGCACGATTTCGTCTCGAACCTCCAGGTAGGCGCCGCACCGCGGGCATTTCCGCATTGCCGCGCCGCCCTTGATGGCCGCAATGACAATGAGCACGAAGAAGCCCACGAACAGAAACGGGAGCAGGCCGAAGATGGCCGGGAAGCCCGGGGAAAACGGAACGCCGGGCGAGCTCGGGAAGGATCCGCTCGGCGGATACGATGGCGCCGCGCCGCCTCGGGAATGCGGGACCTCGGCGGCGTGCCCGGTCTGCTCCAGGATGCGGTCTCGGAGGCGAACGGCTCCGGCATACAGCCCGTCGCCGAGTCGGCCCTGGCGCGTGAGCGGCCGGATCGTGTTGCGGAAAACGTCGCCCGCAAAGGCGTCCGTAATGATCGCCTCCGTGCCCTTGCCGGTGGCGATGAAGGTACGCTTCTCGGCGACGGCGCGCATGATGACGATTCCGGTGTCCTCACCCTTCCTCCCAGCGCCCTTCTCGTTCAAATAGCGCGTAGCGGCGTGGTTGATGTCCTCGCCGTTCAGGGATGCCACCGTCACGATGAGCATCTGATACCCGGTGCGGCGGTCCAGGTCACGGCATAGAGGACCGAGGCGGGAGATGTCCTGCGGGGAAAGCGCCTGGGCGAAGTCGTCCACGTAACTGGATGTCTTCGGAAATGGGGTCTCCTGCTGGGCGTCGGCCGGCCGGCCGCACGCCAGAGCGACGAGGGATAGCAGGAGGGGAAGGATCCATCGCGGTATCGCACGCAATCGTGTTCTGTTCATAGGGCGCTGTTCCAGTGCTGCCGTCATTATACACAACCATACGCGCGCAAGGCGGGCGAGGTTGCACTGCGCTCGGGGAGACCAGCTCGCCACATACCGCCGCCCTCAACGTCCCCTCGCCTTTCGCGGCGGAAAATCCGCAATACTCGGATATGTGAACCGACCTGCTTCCAGCCTCCGCGGCCTCTGGCCGTTCCTCAAGCCCTACCGCGGCGCCATTGCGCTGGGGACCGCCTGCCTCGTCGCCGGCATCGCCGCCGAGCTGTTCCCGCCGCTCGTGTGGGGCTACATCGTGGACCGCGTCATCGCCCGGCACAACCTGTCGGGCCTGGTGGGGCCGTCCGCCGTGATGGCCGGCGTCTACCTCGTGGGCTCCATCCTCAGCGCGGTGCGCACCAACGTGGTGGAACGAGCCGGTCAGGGCTTCGTGTTCGATCTCCGCAATGCCGCCTACCGCAAGCTCCAGTCGCAAAGCCTCGCTTACTTCGCCCAGCACCGCACTGGAGACCTGATGGCCCGCGTGGCCGGCGATATCGACACCCTGCAGGACGTGGTGATCCGCGGCACTGACTCGGTGATCGCCAACGCCCTCCGTCTGCTGGGCGTTGCCGGCATCTTCATCGCGCTCCAGCCGAAGCTCGGCCTCATCTGCCTCATCCCCATCGTGGTCCTCGCATTCGCGCTTCGCATCTTCAACCGCCGCGTCAAGAACGTGTACCGCGCTTCGCGGGCCCGCCTCGGCGACATCGGCGCGAAGCTGCAGGACAACCTCTCCGGCGTGCGCGTCATTAAGGCTTTCGCGCGCGAGGAAGACGAGCAGGACGCCTTCGAGGGGGTTACGCGCCGCTACCGAGACGCCCAGGTGGAGGCGGTGAACCTGCGCAGCCGGTTCTTCCCGGCCGCCCGATACATCGCCCAATGGGGCCAGATCCTGATGCTGGGCTTCGGCGCCTACTTCATCATGCTGGGCCAGTTCACAGTGGGCGGCCTCGTCACCTATCGCGGCTACGGCCGCTACTTCTTCGGCCCCATCGATGACCTCATGGACATCAACGACCTCCTGCAGCGCGCCTCGGCCGCGTGGGCCCGCGTGGAGCAACTCCTGGAAGCCCCCATCAGCGTTACCGACGCGCCAGATGCCGTGGCGCTGAAGCGCCCCGAGGGGCGGGTGGAGTTCCGGGATGTGGGATTCGCCTACGGGGACGGCGCCGAGATCCTCCACGGGATCTCCTTCACGGCGACGCCCGGCAAAATGGTGGCGCTGGTCGGGCCGAGCGGCGCCGGAAAGTCCACCGTGCTGAACCTCGTGCCGCGTTTCTACGACGTCACCTCTGGAGCGGTGTTGGTGGACGGGCACGACGTTCGCCACATCCGCCAGTCGTCGCTGCGTTCCGCCATGGCGCTGGTGCAACAAGACACCTTTCTGTTCAACGACACGGTGTTGGAGAACATCCGCTACGGCCGCCCGAACGCAACGGAGGAAGAGGTAGAGGCCGCCGCCGCCATGGCGAACGCGCACGACTTCATCGCCGAGATGCCGGAGGGCTATGAGACGATGGTGGGCGAGCGCGGCGTGCGCCTCTCCGGCGGCCAGCGCCAGCGCATCAGCATCGCCCGCGCCTTCCTCGCCAACCCCAGCATCCTGCTGCTGGACGAGGCCACCAGCGCCGTGGAACCGGAGAGCGAGTGGATCATCCAGGCGGCGTTGGACCGCCTCATGGCCGGCCGCGCCACCATCGTGGTGAGCCACCGCCTCAGCATGGTGCGCGGGGCCGACGAGATCCTCGTGCTGGACGGCGGCCAGGTTGTTGAGCGCGGCCCGCATGCCAGCCTCATGGCCCTCGGCGGCCTCTACGCCCGCATGGTGGAACTGCAAAACGGCTGACGGTCGAGGCGGCTTGGCTTGCGGGGCGCCATCTTGCGGTAAAATGCGGATGGAGACCTCACATGACAGAACGACTGAAGGACAGTAAGCTCGAGATCACGGGAGCCTGGGAGGAAATCGCCGCCCGCGCCAGTGAGTTCGCCGGCAGGCGCGTAACGCTCACCGTCGAGCCGGTGGAGGCAGTGAACGCCGCGCCGAGACCGTCGCTCGCCGAGACGCTGGAACCGCTCTTGCGGAAGGCCGAGACCCTCCAACGGGGGGAGCCGGTCCCCCATGCGGATCCATACGAAATCGCCTTCGGCGAGATCCTGGAGGAGAAGAAGCGGCAGGGGCGCCTATGAGGCAGGCAGGCGCACGTGGAACGTTCTGCGATACCGGCCCACTGGTCGCTCTCGTTCTATCGGATGACCCCGACCGCGCCCGTTGCCTCGCCGCGCTGCCGGGGCTTGCGGACCCGCTCATTACGACATGACCGTGCCTCACGGAGGCGATGCACTTCGCCTACCGCCGGGGCGGCTGGCCCGTGCAAGAGCTTCTGTGGGCATTCGTAGAGACCGGACGGTTGGTGATCCTAGCTGCGACGCCAGGAGATGCCGTTCGCATGCGGGGCCTGATGGCCCAATACCGTGACGCGCCGATGGACCTTGCTGACGCCTCGCTCGTCGCCGCCGCGGAAGCCCTCGGAGCCAACCGGGTGTTCACGCTGGACTCCCACTTCCGGGCCTACCGGATCAAGGGAACGGGAGCCTTCGAGGTCATCCCATGACCCCTCTGGCGCATCTGGCGTCGGGGCGCTCGCCCACAGGGCTATCGCGTCTTAACCGGCGAGAACAGCGGGCAGGTTACCGTTGTCCCAACCGCCCTTGAGGCCTCATGGCCCTCGGCGGCCTCTACGCCCGCATGGTGGAACTGCAAAACGGGTGACGGCCGAGGCAGGCCGCACGCCCCCTCCACACGGTAACATGGGGAGAGGAGGCCTCCCAATGACCGAACAAGTGAAGGACAAGAAGCTGGTTCTCACCGGCGTTTGGGAGGAGATCGCCGCCCGAGCCAGCGAGTTCGCCGGAAAACGCGTGACCCTCACCGTCTTCGATGGGAAAGCAGCCGATGCTGGTCAGGTCCCCTCCGAAGGCGATCCGGGCAATCTGGCGGAATACCTCGGAGACTACGTCGGGGCTGGAGCCAGCGGCGGCCGGGAACGTCTATCGGTTGAAACCGGCGCGAGATTCACCGACTACCTGGAAGGGAAACGGCGCGAGGGGCGTCTGTGAGCGCCGTCCGCTCGTCGGTCCTCCTCTGTGATGCCGGCCCCCTCGTCGCCCTGATCGACCGCGACGATCCTTCTCACGCTGTCTGCCTGGAAGCGGCCCGGCGCCTGCCGGCACAGCCGCTGCTTACGACATGGCCCTGTTTCACAGAGGCCATGTACTTGGTTGGCCGCGTGGGCGGTTTCCCGCTCCAGGAGAAACTGTGGGGCCTGCGGCGAGACGGCCGGATCGCCCTGCACAACCTCGACGGCCCCGGAGCAGACCGGATGGCGAGCCTGATGAAGCAATACCGTGACGCGCCGATGGACCTTGCTGACGCCTCGCTCGTCGCCGCCGCGGAAGCCCTCGGAGCCAGCCGGGTGTTCACGCTGGACTCCCACTTCCGGGCCTACCGGATCAAGGGAACGGAAGCCTTCGAGGTCATCCCGTAACCGACCCTCCGCACTTCACGCCGGCGAGCTCCGAGACGAAGGCCGGTCGCGCTCGTGGCGGGCGTGCTATGCTTAGCCTCTGAAGCGACCATGGCGAACCTCTTGAACAACACGACGGCGCTGGTGACGGCCGGAACCAGCGGGCTCGGCAGGGCCTTCTCAACCGCGTTCGCCGAGCACGGCGCGGCGGTGGCGATCCACTACCGATCCGACCGGGACGGCGCACTCGCGTTGGCCGAATCCATTCGCGCCGGCGGCGGCCGCTCGGTGGCCGTGCACGCCGATCTGCGCGATGCCGAAGCCACTCGCGCCGCCTTCCGCGAAGCTGAGAGCGCGCTTGGCCCCCTGAACGTTCTCATCAACAATGCCAGCGTCTACGTTCCGCCCAATCCGGTTGAGACGCTGGCGTGGGACGAAATGCAGACGGAGTTCGAGGGCAGCGTGCAGACCGCCTTCAACGCAACGAAGGCCGCGCTGCCCGGCATGTTGGAACGCCGAAACGGACGCATTCTGTTCCTGATCGGCACGATGGTCCAGCGCCCCGCATCCGGATACGCGGCGCATACGGCGGGTAAGGGCGCCCTGCTCGCCTTCGCCAGCACGCTTGCCAAGGAGGCCGGGCCGCGCGGCATCCGGGTGCACTGCATCTCGCCCGGCATGGCCCTTACGCCCAACGTCCTGGCCGCCGTTCCCCTCGAAGCGCGGGAGGCGCTGAGGGTAAAGACCCCCACCCGTTCGCTGCCGACCCCCGAGGAACTCGCTGGCCTCGCCGTCTTCCTGGCATCCCCCCTCTCGTCCTCCGCTACACTGCTCCATCTGAACGCCGACGGCGGACTGGCGGACATGGGAGCATAGGGGCGATTAGCGATCAGGCGAAAGGAAACGCAACGACGAAACGGACCGCGCGCCGCGGGTGTTCCCAGGCATGTGGCACGCGAGCGACGGCGTTCGCGGCCGTATCTTCCGGCGCGCAGGCGCCATGCGTTACCCACGCCGGCCCCCTCGGAGCCCGGCGAGTTCGCTGAGTACAGCTCGTGGTACAGGTCATCACACGCCCATGAAACACCATATCGCCCTAGTTCCAGGAGACGGCATCGGCCCCGAAGTTGCCAATGCCGCCGTGCGCATCATTGAAGCCGCCGGAGTGGATATCGAATGGAGCCGCTACGAGGCGGGAGCCGACTTCATGCACAAGTACGGTGACCCAATGCCCGAGCAGGCGCTCAACGGCATCCGAAAGGCGGGCGTGGCCCTGAAGGGCCCCATCGGCACCCCCATCGGAAAGGGCTTTCGCAGCGCCAACGTGGCGCTACGTCAGTCGCTGGACCTGTACGCCGCCGTCCGGCCGGCCAAAACCATGCCGGGCATCAAGACCCGCTACGATAACGTCAACCTCACCGTCATCCGCGAGAACACGGAGGGGCTCTACTCCGGAATCGAGCACCTCGTGGCGCCCGGCATCGCCGAGAGCATCAAGATCATGACGGAACGCGCATGCCTTCGCATCAGCCGCTACGCCTTCCAGCACGCCCGCCAGATTGGCGCCACTATGGTGACCGTCGTGCACAAGGCCAACATCATGAAGATCTCCGATGGCCTGTTCCTGGAGTGCTTCCGCCGCGTGGCGCGCGACTTCCAGGACATCCAGCCCGACGAGATGATCGTGGACAACATGTGCATGCAGCTTGTGAAGGATCCCAGCCGTTTCCAGGTGATGGTCATGGAGAACCTGTACGGCGATATCCTCAGTGATCTCTGTTCCGGGCTGGTGGGTGGACTGGGCGTGGTTCCAGGCGCCAATATCGGGGATGACGCCGCCGTGTTCGAGGCCGTCCATGGCTCCGCGCCAGACATCGCTGGGAAGGGGTTGGCAAACCCAACCGCGCTCCTTCTATCCGCCTGCATGATGCTCGATCATATCGGCGAGCCGGCGGCCGCGGCCAGCATCCGCGCCGCCCTGGAGCGCGTCTTCGCCGGGGGACAGCACTTCACCCGCGATCTTGGCGGCACGGCCGGCACGGCGGAGTTCACAGATGCCATCATCGAATCGATGGGTCAGGCGGCGTGAAGCCCGCCGGACCGGGGAGGGCCGCATCGGCGGAAGGCGCCATCGCGCCTGGAACGCCTCTTGCTTGAGGAATGTCTGAGGGATGTGAACACTGTGACGGTAATGGAGGAACACAAAGGCGAACTAGCGACGGCGACCGATGACGACCGCCCGTACGCGGCCACCATCGGCGCGGCCCTTTCGCGCGCCACCAAGGCGTTGGCCGCCGCCGGCGTGCCCGAGCCTCGCCTCGACGCCGAACTCCTCCTGGCCTATGTGCTCGCCTGGGACCGGAGCCGCGAAGACATCGAGTTCCGCCTCCGCCTGCGCGATCATCGCCTTGAGGCCGTGCGCGAGCAGCGCATCTATGACCTCACGCACCCGGAAGCTCCGCTCACCGAGTGGGGACGCCGATTCGGCATGTTCGTTCGCGAGCGCGCCGCCGGCCGGCCCGTGGCCTACTGGCTGGAAGCCACTGAGTTCATGGGGCTCCAGTTCTATGTGAACCGTTACGTTCTCATCCCGCGCTCAGACACGGAAACCCTGGTAGAGGCGGCCATCAGCGCCCTGGAACACGCGGAAGAGCCGCGCATCCTGGATGTGGGCACGGGAAGCGGCTGTATTGGCGTAAGCCTCGCCGTATTTCGCCCAGACGCCGAGGTCTGGGCCCTGGACATCTCGGCCCAGGCCCTGCGCGTCGCCCGGAAAAACGCCGCCTGGCTCCATGTGCGCGACCGTTTCCATTGGCTGCGGGCCGACTTCCTGCAGATGGATCCGCGCCGCCCGATCGTCGATGCGGCCGGGAATCGAGCTGGTGTGTTCGACGCCGTGCTCTCCAACCCCCCCTACATCGGCGTAGCCGAACGCGACACGCTGGCTCCCGAGGTGCTCCGCGAGCCGGAGGAGGCTCTCTTCTGCGGCCAGGACGGGTTCGATATGATCGACGCGCTTCTGGCGAAATCCGCCGCCCTCCTGAAGCCCCATGGTCTGCTGATGGTGGAGATCGGCTACGGGCAGGGCGCCGAGGCCGCGCGCCGCGCCGTCGCCGCCGGGTGGCAGGAGGTGGCCCTCATCGCCGACCTCGCCGGCATCCCCCGGGTCCTCACCGCCCGGGCCAGCGGATAGCGCCACAGACCGCGCTCACTCCTTCAAGCCGAGGCCCAGGGTGGAGAAGTCCCACTTAACGCCGAGGGCCGTTTTCTCGGCGCCGTATTTGATCTGCTGTCGAAGATGCAGATCATCCGTGCCCGAAACCGTAGCCGAGGGCTGATCGCCCCCGGTTTCCACGGCGACGGCGGCGCCGGGATACAGGGCCTCCACCCGCCGGCGGATCAGGGCGCAGATCCGGGCGTTCGCATCTTCCACGGTAGTCTCCCGGAATGCCGCCTCCCCCGGACGCGCTGATGATACCGTCATCTGAATGCTAACCCCGTCGAAACTGCTGCCCATAGTGCCCCTCCTCGGAGATCCTCACGACAATCGGAAGGCTGCTTCGCCCTCGATGATAGGCCGCCGAATGCAGAAAAGCCCCGGGGCTTTCGCCCCGGGGCCGGTGTGCTTTTCCTGGTTTCTTCGGTTCCTGGTTGTTTCTTCGGTTCCGAGTTGCCGGCATATCGGCCTGATATTGGTCAGGCCGCGCGCGGAAGGCCGATCAGGGCGTCCAAGGCTTCATCGCTCAAACCGGGGCGGCGCGGACGCGGTTTGTGAATCGTAATCTGCTTGCGGTCGGGGGAGACCAACTCCAACGGCATCACCGGCCTGTTGGCCTGATGCCGCTCGGCGCATTCATAACAGCGAATCTTTACGTCTCCCATCGCCTGCAAGTATCCTGGCATGGCGGGAAGCTCCTTCCCGCATTCAAAGCACTTCAGGTGAGCATCCATTGGCCACCTCGCTTTCCCACATTCCTGAACACTCATATGTCCGACGTCGTTCACCTCACGCGGGTTCCGCATTCCGCCGAACCATGAGCGTACCGCGCATATATACCCCAAAAGGCGGCGCATGAAGCGCCCTGCCATTCAGACTAACTGGAGCGCCGCCAAGCTGCGCTCTCGGCCATATTCCCCGCTCTCGGCGTTCAGCCGTTCGTCCGCGGACGGGATGGCGCTCTTCCAAGCGTCAGCGCCCGCCGCAAGCGCGGCCAGGAACTCGGCACGCGCGAAATGCGGGCGGAATCCATCTGTATGCACGCACACGACATCGCCGGGCAGCAAATCCAGCGTCGCGATCTCCACATAGTGCAGCGCCTCGGGTTCGCCGGTAAGAACGCCATACGTCACCGGTCGCCCCTTGTGCAAATGGGAGGGCCGATTGCGCAGGTCACGCCGGATGGCAACCCGGCGATCGTCGCCGAACGGCGCCGGGTTGGCGCGCAGATGGGCGTTGACCTCGTCCAACTGGTCGCGGGTTAGGTAGAGAAGGGCGCCGTCCCGGATCACCGCCACGCCGCAATCTCCAATCCAACCGACTTGCAGCGAACGGCCTTCCAACCGAACCGCGGCGGCCACGGCGCCGGCGAAATCGTGCTCCAGGTAATCGCATCGGCGCGGAATATCCCAGCGCGCGTTTACCTCCGCCACCGCGGCGTTAGCGATGGCGAACGCATTCGGGAAGGCGGCTCCGCCAGAGAGCGCTTCCACCAGGGCCGCGGCGGCGGCATCGGCCGCATCCGTGGCGGGCGACGGGTCCGGGTAGGGACGGAGCCCTTGCCGAATCGCCTCCCAATCCCGCGTAACGCCGTCCGTTGCGGCAATCACCCCACCCTCGTCATCCCAGCCCAGCGCATCCTCGCGCGGAGCCGCATGCCGAGCATTCAACCGCATGTACTGAAACACTGTTCGCCCCATCCCCACACCGCCCCTTCCATTGGAGAACCCAGTCCCTAACCCATAGAATAGGTTATCAGTCGTCAGTTTTCAGTCGTCGGTTCGGAGGCCTCGGCAGGCAGTAGCCGCCGGCCCAAAACTGGAAGGCTTCCAGACCGGCAACTGATGACTGATGACTGACGACTGTCGACTACGGAGACCATTCCATGAGCGGTACGGTATATCTGGTTGGCGCGGGGCCCGGCGATCCGGGGCTGATTACGGTGCGCGGGCGCGAGGCCATGGAGCGCGCCGACGTCATCGTGTACGATCGGCTGGCTTCGCCGCGCCTGCTGCGCCATGCGCGCTCCGAAGCGGAACAGGTGTACGTCGGCAAGGAAGCTTCCCGGCATACGCTCACACAAGACGAGATCAACGCCCTCATCATCGATCGCGCGCTGGCGGGGCAAACCGTCTGCCGGCTCAAGGGCGGCGATCCATTCGTTTACGGGCGCGGCGGCGAGGAAGCCGAGGCGTGCGTTGCGGCCGGCGTGCCGTTTGTGATCGTCCCCGGGGTCACATCCGCCATCGCCGTTCCGGCCTACGCCGGCATCCCGGTTACCCACCGCAAGATGTGTTCCGCGCTGGGCATCGTCACGGGACATGAAGATCCGGCGAAGACCGAGAGCAGCCTCCGCTGGGCAGCCCTCTCCGAAGGGCTGGACACCATTGTCTTCCTGATGGGCGTGGAGAACCTGCCGAGCATCGCGCGCGAACTCACCGCCGCGGGCCGGCCGCCATCGACCCCCGTCGCCCTCGTGCGATGGGGAACAACGCCGGAGCAGGAAACGCTGACGGGGACTCTCGGCGACATTGTGGAACGCGTCCGCGAGGCCGGCTTCAAAGCCCCCGCCGTCACCATCGTCGGCGAGGTGGTGAGCCTGCGCGATACGCTGCGCTGGTGGGACAGCCGACCGCTCTCCGGCAAGCGCATCGTGGTCACCCGCTCGCGCGAACAGGCGAGCGAGTTGAGCGAGCGCCTGGAGAACCTGGGCGCCGAGACGGTGGAGTTCCCCACGATCCGCATCCAGCCGATTCCGGAAGCCGCGCAGTCTCCCGCTCTTTCGCGCCTGCCGTTGGATTTCGACTGGATCGTGTTCACCAGCGCCAACACGGCGCCGTGCCTGCTCGATGCGTTGAGATCAGTCGGGGGCGACGTGCGCTCGCTGGGGCGCGCCAAGATCGCCGCCATCGGCCCCGCCACCGCTGAAACGCTTACCTCCCTCGGCCTCACCGTGGACTACGTCCCGGAGGCGTTCGTGGCCGAGTCCGTTCTCGAGGGTTTCCCGGGTGAGGTGTCTGGAGCGAGGATACTGATCCCGCGCGCGCAGGAAGCTCGCGCCGCCCTGCCGGACGGCCTGGCCGAGCGCGGCGCGATCGTCACCGTGCTGCCCGTCTACCGCACCGTGCCGGACGCCGAGGGCGCACAGAATCTCCGCGCACAGATTGAGACCGGCTCAATCGACGCCGTCACCTTTACCAGCAGCAGCACCGTGCGGAACTTCCACGCCGCTCTGCCCGGAATCTCGCTGGACGGCGTGACGGTGGCCTGCATCGGCCCGGTAACCGCCCACGAGGCCCGCGAGCTGGGCTACCCCGTGACCGTGGTTGCCGAGACCTACAGCGTGCCGGGCCTGGTGGAGGCGCTTTCCAGGATCGTGTGACCGCGATGCGCGGCTTCTGGAACGCAGGCCCCTCTCTGAAGCATTATTGAAGATGGCGAAAGGAGTCTGGCCTGCTATGGAACAACCGCATAACCTATTTGAAACTCTGCGCGATTTCACATTCTCCGCCGGAAAGACCGGCAAGTATTACTCCCTCCCCCAACTGGAGGCGGCCGGGGTCGGCCCCATATCCCAACTGCCGGTCAGCATCCGCGTGGTGCTTGAGTCCGTTCTGCGCAACGTGGACGGCAAGCGCGTCCGGGAAGCCGACGTGCGTACGCTGGCCAACTGGCAGCCCAACGCTCCACGCACTGATGAGATCCCCTTCGTTGTTGCCCGCATCGTGCTCCAGGACTTCACCGGCGTTCCGCTGCTGGTGGATCTGGCCGCCATGCGCTCCGCCGTCGCCCGCATGGGCAAGGATGCCGGGCTGATCGAGCCGCTCGTGCCCGTTGACCTCGTGATCGACCATTCCATTCAGGTGGATTTCGCCCAGGCGGCCGATGCGATGCAGCGGAACATGGAGATGGAGTTCAAGCGCAACCGAAACCGGTACCAGTTCCTGAAATGGGGCATGCAGGCGTTCAACGGGTTCTCCGTTGTGCCGCCCGGAATCGGCATCGTTCACCAGGTCAACCTGGAGTACCTCGCCAAGGGCGTCCAGAGCAAAGACGGCGTGTACTACCCCGACACGCTGGTGGGCACGGACAGCCACACCACGATGATCAACGGCCTCGGCATTGTGGGCTGGGGCGTGGGCGGCATCGAGGCTGAGGCCGGAATGCTGGGCCAGCCGGTCTACTTCCTCACCCCCGATGTTGTCGGCGTCCATCTGGGCGGAGCGCTGAGCGCCGGCGTTACCGCAACCGACCTGGTGCTGCACATTACCGAGATGCTGCGGGCCGCCAAGGTGGTGGGCAAGTTCGTTGAGTTCCACGGAGAAGGCGCCGCCAGCCTCAGCCTCACCGACCGCGCCACCATCGCCAACATGGCGCCGGAATACGGAGCCACCATGGGGTACTTCCCGGTGGACGAAGAGTCCTGCCGCTACCTCGCCGCCACCGGGCGGTCCGAGGAGCTCGTGGACGCCTACCGGAAGTACTTCCAGGCGCAAGGCCTTTTCGGGATGCCGAAGAAGGGACAGATCGCCTACAGCCAAACGCTGGACCTCGATCTGTCCATCGTTCAACCTGCCGTGGCCGGCCCCAAACGCCCGCAGGACCGCATTACGCTCCCGCAGCTCAAGGCGAAATTCGAGGACCTGCTGCACTCGCCCGGCGCCTACAACAGGCCGGCCAGCGAAGACGGCAAGCGCTTCGTGGTGCTCACCGGCGTGCATGGCGGCGCGGCCGTCTCAGCGCCGCCGCTCACCGGCGGCGGCGAACAGGCCCCGGAAACGACGCCGCTCGCGGAAACGGACCAGACCACCGCGGCCAACACTAGCGCCGAAACCGAGATCGAGATGATGCAGAACCGCCCCACGCCGGACCGCGTGGAGGGCGGCATTGCCGAGGAGTACCCGAAGGCCGTTATCGACCTGAAGCACGGCGACGTGGTGATCGCCGCCATCACCTCATGCACCAACACCTCCAACCCCAGCGTGATGCTGGCCGCCGGCCTGCTGGCCAAGAAGGCGGTTGAGGCCGGGCTCACCGTGCGCCCCAGCGTCAAAACCTCGCTGGCCCCCGGCAGCCGCGTTGTAACGGACTACCTGAACCGAACCGGCCTGCAGCCATACCTGGACAAGCTTGGCTTCCAGACCGTTGGCTACGGGTGCACCACCTGCATCGGCAACAGCGGCCCGCTGGAGCCCCACCTGGAGAAGGCGGTCGTCTCCAACGATCTCGTGGTGGCCTCCGTCCTCTCCGGCAACAGGAACTTCGAGGCGCGCGTTCACCAGAGCGTGAAGGCCAACTTCCTGATGAGCCCTCCGCTGGTTGTGGCCTTCGCCATTGCCGGCACGGTGGACATCGACCTGACAACCGAACCGGTGGGCCGGGGATCCGGCGGCCGGGACGTATACCTGAAGGATATCTGGCCCAGCCTGGAAGAGATCCGGGCGCTTCTCGGCTCCGCCACCGATCCCGAAGTGTATCGCCGCCTCTACAGTGATTTCGCCAACGCCAACCCGTTGTGGACGGAGATCCCGGCCGCCGCGGGCAAGGTCTACGACTGGGATCCGGCGAGCACCTACATCCAGGAGCCGCCGTTCTTCCACAAGTTCAGCCTCGAACCGGCGCCAACAAAGCCGATTCAAGGCGCTCGCGCGCTGGCGATCTTCGGCGACAGCGTTACAACGGACCACATCAGCCCGGCGGGCGCCATCAAGCCGGCGTCCCCGGCGGGCGCCTACCTGCAGGAGAAGGGCGTGGCCGTTGAGGACTTCAACAGCTACGGCAGCCGCCGCGGAAACGACCGCGTGATGATGCGGGGCACCTTCGCCAATGTGCGCATCAAGAACCTTATGGTTCCCGGCGTGGAGGGCGGCGTAACGGCTCACCAACCCGACGGGCAGCAGATGAGCATCTACGATGCCAGCATCCAGTATCAGGCGTCCGGCGTGCCGCTGGTGATCCTTGCCGGCCAGGAGTATGGAACCGGCTCCAGCCGCGACTGGGCGGCCAAGGGCGCGAACTTGCTGGGCGTGAAGGCCGTGGTGGCGCAGAGCTTCGAGCGCATCCACCGCAGCAACCTTGTGGGAATGGGCGTTCTGCCCTGCCAGTTCCCGGAGGGAGTGAGCGCCAAATCCCTGGGCCTCACCGGCGCCGAAACCTTCGACATCACCGGCCTGGAGAACGGCATCTCGCCGCGCCAGACGGTTACCCTCGTCATCCACCGCCCCAACGGCGAAACGCTGGAGGCCCCCGTTACCCTGCGCATCGACACCCCCATCGAAGTGGACTACTACCTCCACGGCGGCATCCTCCCCTACGTGCTGCGCCAGTTGGCGGCGTAGGGCCAGCATTCAGGATTCAGCATCCAGCATTCAGGCCGAGGGCCCCCCTTCCATGAGATCAGTGTTCTCACGGAAGGGGGGCCTCCGGCCTGAATGCTGATTGCTGATTGCTGATTGCTGATATGAAGGTTCCTGAGAGCGCATGCCTCTGAAAGCCTGACAAGCGCTTTTCCGGGCCTCACGGCCCGGCTCCGCACGAAGGAGGGAATCGTGAAACAGCTCACTCTGATCGCCGGGACGGCGGTGCTGGCTGCAGCCGCTCTGGGCATCGGGACCCGGCAGGGGCCGCTGGTGGCCGCGGCGTCGAAGCGGCGAACCGTCACCGTCGTCAAGCCAATGCAGGGAGCCCGCATTGCGTCGTCGATGGTCGTCCCGCTTGGGCCGCGCAACCCCACGCAGGGGCAACTCGCCATCCTCAACAAGAAGGGCGAGGCGGCGGGCCTTTGCCCGCTGAAACACACCGACGTGGATGCCGACGTGGCCGGCTTCGTAGCCCGCGTGAACGTCACCCAGCAGTTCCACAACGCCTCTTCCGAGCCCGTGGAGGCCGTGTACACCTTCCCGCTGCCGTCCGACGCCGCCGTGGATGACATGGAGATGCGCCTGGGAACCCGCGTGGTGAAGGGCGAGATCAAGCGGCGTGAAGAGGCCCGCGACATCTACGAGGCCGCAAAAGCCGCCGGGCAGACCGCCGCGCTGCTCGACCAGGAGCGCCCCAACATCTTTACGCAAGCGGTAGCCAACGTGATGCCCGGCCAGGATATCACCATCCGCATCAGTTACGTGAACCTGCTGAAGTACGAGGACGGCAAGTACGAGTTCGCCTTCCCCATGGTCGTTGGGCCCCGCTACACGCCGGGCGGCGGCTACAAGACGCCGGGGCAGCGCGGCGATCCGTCCGATCAGAAGGTGATCACCACGGCGCCCGGAGCAACCTCCGTGGTCACCGATGCCGACAAGATCACGCCGCCCATCACGCCGCCCGGAACGCGCGCGGGGCACGACGTTTCCGTGACGGTGAACATCGACGCCGGGATGCCCATTGGCGACATCCAGAGCGTTCTGCACGAAGTGAACGCCGAGGGCGACGGGAACCGGGCCAGGATCACCCTGAAGGATCAGGCCGTGATCCCAAACAAGGACTTCATCCTGCGCTGGAACGTGCAGGGCAATCAGGTTCAGACGGGCGTCATCGCCAGCGCGCCCCGGGATGGCGAGGGGTACTTCACCCTGATCCTCCAGCCGCCCGCCGCCCCGCCGCAGAACCAGCTATCGAAGAAGGAAATCGTCTTCGTCCTGGACCAGACCGGCAGCCAGATGGGGCAACCCATCGCCAAGTCCAAGGAGGCGATGAAGTACGCCATCCAGCACCTGAACGCCGGCGACACATTCCAGCTCATCGGCTTCAACACCAGCGTCTTCCCGTGCTTCCCGGCCGCCGTGCCGGCCACGCCGGCGAACATCCAGAAGGCCATCGCCTACATGGAGCCCCTCCAGGGCGCCGGCGGCACCGACATCCTCGCCGCCGCCAACTACGCCCTGAAGATGCCCGCCGACCCGGGCCGCCTGCGCATCATCTGCTTCATGACCGACGGCTACGTGGGCAATGACATGCAGATCATCGACTTCGTGAAGAACAACCGCGGCGCCGCCCGCATGTTTCCGTTCGGCATCGGAAGCAGCGTCAACCGTTTCCTCATCGACGGCATGGCGACAGAGGGCCGGGGCGAGGCCGATTACGTGACGCTCCAGGAGGACGGAGCGAAAGCGGCCCAGAAGTTCTACCAGCGCATCGCCAGTCCACTGCTGCTGGACCCGCACGTGGACTGGAACGGCCTCCCGGTTGAAGACGTGTACCCGCGCAATATCCCGGACGTGTTTTCAGCCGGGCCGATCATCCTCAAAGGCCGCTACACGCAGGCCGCTGAAGGCGACATCACGGTGCGCGGCCTGCTGCGCGGTCAACCGTGGTCGCAAACGGTTCACGTGAAGCTTCCGCGCCTGCGGGCTCAGGGAAGCGCCATCGAGAGCCTCTGGGCGCGCGCCAAGATCGACGACATCCAGGCCAACGATTGGATCGGCGCCCAGACGGGCAACCCGAACCCCAACGTGAAGGAAGACATCGTGCAGGTGGCGCTGGCGCACCGCCTGATGAGCCAGTACACCAGCTTCGTGGCGGTGGAGAAGCAGGTGGTGAACGTGGGCGGCAAGCAGCGCACCGTGGACGTTCCCGTGGAGATGCCGGAAGGCGTGGCCTACGAAGGCATTTTCGGGGACACGGCCGTCGATTCGATTGCCACACGGTCCGCGGGCGTTACCATGCTCTACGCCAGCCCCATGTCGACGCCCGCGATGGGGAATACGATGAGCAAGGCCCGCGCCGCGTTGCCGCCGAGCGCCGGGTTCGGCGGCGTGGCCCCTTCGGCGCCGTCCGGTTCGATGAGCCTGGGCGTCCCCGTCCAGGCCGCCGCTGAACTCAAGGTGAAAGACGGCGACGCGTTCGAAGCGCTGTCCGATTCGGAGCTCGCCAAGCTGCCTCCGGAGGACCGCAAGTCCGCCGTGCGCCACATGAAGCTCGCAGCCTCACTCCAGGCGCTGGCGGAGACCGTGAAGCGGGAAGGCGCCGCCGGCTCGCTGCACAAGAAAGGGCTGCCGGAAGTGGAGAAGGGACGCGTTATCGTGCAGGTCTCCCTGAGCAGCCTGCCCGCCGATGGCCTCGCCAAGCTGAAGGCAGCCGGCTTCATCGTGTCGGCCACCCTCACCCCCAAACGCCTCCTGCTGGGCGACGTGGACCTGGCGGACCTGGACAAGCTCATCGAGCTGGACTTCGTGCGTCGCGTTACCCCGGCTGTGATGAACTGACGTTCGCGGCAAGCGAGACTTGAGGGGCCGGCGCGGATACCCGCGCC
>DASXUL010000032.1:0-58425 GCA_036504855.1 Armatimonadota bacterium
CGTGGGCTCGGCCGACCACGGCAATCTGGTCCGTATCCGGGTCGGCGCTCTCACCGAGCGTTGCTACCCGTCCGTTCACGGTCACGCGACCCGCGCGGATCAATTCTTCGGCCCCGCGCCGCGAGGCGACGCCGGCGGCGGCGAGAATGCGTTGTAAACGCTCCAACGAAACACCCCACTCCTAAAAGAATCGCGGCGCCGGCTGTGATGCGCCCGGCGATGCGCAGACGCGAGAGCCCCACCGCCCGAGCGGCCACCACATCCACGGCTCCAACCCGCGCCCCGCCAGACATGATGGCGGCGCGGCCCACGCGCTGCCCAACCGTTACGGGCGCCATCACGGTCATGCCAGACACATCCAGGGTCACCGGCGGCGAAGTCCTCGGAAGGACCACGGACGCGTCACGCATTGCTGCCACGGGCACGGTCTCCGCGCTTCCGCCTCGAACAGCCGCCACTCCGACTGCGTCACCCCGGCGGACGGCACGCCCGCCGCGGAAGTTGCCGAAGCCCCAGTCCAGGAGGGCCTTGGTTTCGTGCCCGATGTTGGGGCTGTGCAAGATGACGGAGATCAGCTCGAGTTGACCCCGGCGCGCCGCGCCAACGAAGCAGCGGCCCGCCTGCTTGGTATGGCCGGTTTTGATGCCCTCGGCGCCGGGATACGTGCGCAGGAATGTGTAGTCCCGCGCCTTCAAGAAAGTATCGTACCGGTTGACGTCACGGCGGATCCGGCGGGACCTCGTTGCGACAACATCCCGGAAGAACGGATTCCGCATGGCCGCGCGGGCAATCGTTGCCAGGTCGCGGGCCGAGCAGAAGTGCGCCGGATCGTGCAGCCCATTGGGGTTCACGAAGCTGGCGTTGCGACATCCCAGAGCGGCCGCGCGGGCGTTCATCCGCGCCACGAATGCCGGCACGTTGCCGTCGAGGTGTTCCGCTACGGCCACGCAAGCGTCATTGGCGCTGCGCAGCATGATCCCGTAGGCCATGTCGCGCAACGTGATGTGCTCGCCCGGCTTCAAGTTCAGAGAGGACTCTTTCACCTTCGCCGCGTCCGCCGATACGGTAACGGCTTCATCCAGGCGCCCCGACTCGGCCACGAGGAGGGCCGTCATGATCTTGGTGGTGGAGGCGATTGGAAGCCGCTGGTCGGCGTTGTGTTTCCAGAGCACGGCGCCCGTGGCGCCATCGATGAGGATGGCGCTCGGCGCCAGCACTGGCGGCGGCTTGGGCGCCGCATAGGCGGCAGCGGCCAGGGAGAGGCCCAACGCGACGGCGGCCGCGCGGCGCAGTATCGGGGCCATCATTCCACGTCCTCCGTTGGGGCTTCCGCCCCGCCCTCCGCCTCGGGGGCCTCAACGGATTCAATCGCCAGCCCAAGCTGACCGCACTCCTCATCTTCGTTGTCGCTGGGCAGGGGCGGCAGCTCATCCACGGAATCCAGGCCGAAGTGGCGCAGGAAGAGGGGCGTGGTGGCGTAGAGGGTGGGATGCCCCACGGTGTCCTTCTTGCCCACGTCGCGCACCATCCCGCGTTCAGAGAGAGTGCGCACAACGCCGGAGGCGTCTACGCCGCGGATGGCCTCAATCTCGGGCAGGGTTACAGGCTGACGGTAGGCGATAATCGATAGGGTCTCCATGGCGGCGCGCGAAAGGCGCGGCGGCGGCGGCGCCAGGAGGCGGCCGACATAGGGGGCGAAATCCGGATTGGTGACCATCTGGTAGCCGCCAGCGACCTTCAGCACCTGCATCCCGCGGTCGCGGTAGGCGCCGTTCGTGAGCCAAGACAGCGCCGCCACGGCGTCTTCAGCCGGGACCTCCAGGATCTCGGCGATGCGGGTGACAGGCAGCGGCTCCGGCGCGGCGAAGAGCAGGCTTTCCACCGCGGCGGCCAGGCGGGCATCGGGCGCTTCGTTCATAGGATCGCCGCCTCCACCGTGGCGGTTCGCACCGATGCGACGAGCCGGATGTCGGCCCAGGCCGCGGTCTGGCGCATTCGAAGGCGGCCCCGCTTCAGCATTTCCAAAATGGCGAGAAAGGTCACGATGATCTCGGTGCGGTCGGCTGTCGACGGCACGGTTTCCCAGAACCAGACGCCTTCCGGGTTGTGGTGCAGCAGTACGGCGAGTTCGCGCATTTTCAGCGGGATGGTCCAGCGATCGCGCGGAAGGTCCTTCGGCAGGCTGAGGTCCGAGGCGGCCTGCTCCAACAGCCGCTGGAAGGCGCGCATCAGCCCCTCCACGGTGCCGCCCCGATAAGGCGGCCCGTCATTGGGGTAATCCTCCACCACTTCCTGGCCGGCCCGGCCGAAGAAGCGGGAGTTCCACGCTTCCATCTCGCGCATCTGTTCCGCGGCGGCTTTGAACGCCTGGTATTCCACCAGCCTGCGGGTCAGCTCCGCGCGAGGGTCCTCCGGCTCTCCGGTTTCCGGGTCCGGCGGCGGCGCGGGCAGCAGCATGCGGCTCTTGATTTCCAGCAGCGTGGACGCCATCACCAGGAACTCCCCCGCCACCTCCAGGTCCAGTCGGTCGATGGAGGCCAGCGTTTCCATATACTGGTCCGCCAGAACCGCGATGGGGATATCGTAGATATCCATCTCGTTTCGCCGCACGAGGTGCAACAGGAGGTCCATCGGCCCCTGGAAGTTCGGCAACTCAACGAGATACGGCACCCCTAGCCTCCCACCAACAACCCGTACATGAGTTGGGCCGCGCCGCCGACGACGCTGCTGAGCAACGGCCAGCCCACGAGGATCACCATGATCACGAGGATCTGTCCGTACCGTGAGATGAAGCGTTCATAGGAGTTGGCGGCCTGGATCGGCAGCAGGTAGGTGATGATATGCGATCCATCGAGCGGAGGCAACGGCAGGAGATTGAAGATGGCCAGGTACAAGTTCATCATGATCGCGATGTGGATCAGGAACTCCGGGTACCCGCTCACGGCGCCGCCCAGTCCGCGCCACGCGAGGGCCAGGATCGCCGCGATGCCGATATTAGTGAACGGACCGGCGAGGGAGACCACGAGGCCGCCGAGGCGGGGATTCGACATCTGCCGCAGGCTGATGGGCACGGGCTTGGCCCAGCCGAACCCGAACACCAGGAACAACGTGCTGCCGATCGGATCGTAATGCTTCGCCGGGTTGAGCGAAAGTCGGCCGGCGTCTTTCGCCGTGGTATCGCCAAACGCCAGCGCCGCGAACCCGTGTCCGCACTCGTGCAGGGTGATGGCCATCACCACCGCTATGAAGACCAGGAAGACATCCGCCAGCTTCTCCACCGACATCGGGCCCTGAAACAGGTCCAGAATCATTTACTGCCTCTCGCCATGCGTTCGCACGGCATCCATTGCATACTCGAGTTCGGCCGCCCGCCCGGCCACGCGGCCGGCGCGCACGGCGTCCAGTGTTTGCCGAAGGGCGTATCCCAACCCCGGTCCGCGCGGCGCGCCGCGGGCGATCAGGTCGTCTCCGGTGATGCTGAGCCGTTGAGGGCGCACGCCCTCCCAGTATTCGGTGAGGCGGCGCTTGCCGGAATCGGTGCGCGCCAGGGTGAGACCCAGCAGAAGGACGGCCGGCGCTTCCGCATCCATCGCGCGCTGCCATTCGCCCGCATCCGGCGCATCCAGCCCGTTGGCGATTGCATGAGCCCGGCGCACAATCTCAACCTCCGCCGGCTTCGCGGACAGCGCGGCGGCGAGCTCCTCGGGCGCGTGGCACAACATCGCCAGAAAACGCAACTCCGCGACGGCCGGCAGCGGTTCCAGAGCCGATCTCGCCGCCCAGGAGCGCGCAACGTCTACTCGCTTCAGCAGATACGCGGCGGCGGCGAAACCGGGCGTCATGGCCTCCCACAGCGCCCAGCGGTTCAGCCACTCGGCGGACTCCGCCCAATGTCGCTCGCCGCAGATCCTCTTCACCGACCGCCGTAATCGGTCTCCCGAGAGCGTTGCCAGCGCGTTCGCCGCCACCGCCTCGCGAGCCGTGCGGTCTGTCTTTTCCTCTACGGAGAGGCCGAGGCGCACGGCATAGCGCGCGGCGCGGAACAGCCGCGTGGGATCGTCCCGGAAGCTGCCGGCATGCAGCGTCCGAATCGTGCCGGCCGCCAGGTCCGCGCGCCCGCCGGTCGGGTCCGTCAACTGGCCGAACCGCGCCGGGTTCAGGGCGGCTGCCATCGCGTTCACGCTGAAATCGCGCCTCCACAAGTCGTCTTCCAGTGACCCGGGCGTGATCGTCGGCAATGCGCCCGGCCGCGCGTAGACTTCCGAGCGCGCCTGGACGATATCCACGTGGTAGCCGTCCGGGCGATGCAAGGTTGCGGTGGTGAATGCGTCGTGCTTCTTGAGCTCGGTGTCCCAAGTCGCGTGCAGCGCCTTCGTCAGCAGCGGCGCTTCGCCCTCCACCGTAATATCTACGTCTCTGTTGGATGTACCCCGAAGAGCATCGCGTACGACGCCGCCAACAACCCAGGCGCGCACTCCCACCGTATCGGCGACGTGGCCGATCTCCCGCAGCAGCGGCTCCAGCGATGGGTGGAACGCAAGAGACATGGCAGGGCTCACGGCCGCCCGCCTATTTCAGGCGATCGGGCAGGACGTCGTTGCGCACAAGGTCATCCAGTGACTCGCGCCGCACGATGAGGTCCGCGTGACCGTCCTTGACCAGGGCCACGGCGGGCCGCGGGAGGCGGTTGTAGTTGCTCGCCATGGCGTAGTTGTAGGCGCCGGTGGACGGAACGGCCAGGATATCGCCCGGCTGCGGCGACGGAATCGCCACGTTCCAGATCAGGATGTCGGTCTCGCAGTGCTTGCCGGCAATGGTGACGGTGGTGTCGGCCGGCGCGTTGGCGCGGTTGGCCAGGAAAGCGTGATAGCGGGCCTCATAAAGCTGCGGACGCGGGTTGTCGCTGAGGCCGCCATCGATGTCCACATAGAGGCGCTTGCCGGGGGTCTCGGGAATGTTCACTTCCTTCACGGCGCCCACGGTGTAGAGGGTCGTGCCGGCTTCGGCCACGATGCTGCGGCCGGGCTCCAACTCCAGGCGGGGGCGACCGGCGCCGTACTTGTCCAGCGCCTCGACGAGCGCGCCCACCACCTTCGCGGCGAAATCCGCCACCCTCATGGGATTGTGCTCGGGCAGGTACCGCACGCCCAGGCCGCCGCCGAGATCCAGGTGCTCGATGGAGATGCCCAAGTCGCGCTGCACTTCGGCCACAAAGCGGACCATCACGTCCAGCGCCTCCACATGGGAGTTGCTGTCCATCAGGTTGCTGCCGAGGTGGCAGTGTACGCCGATGAACTTCAGGCTGGGCAGTTCTGCGATGCGGCGGGCGGCGGCGAGGGCGGCGCCATCCTTGATGCTGAAGCCGAACTTGGTGTCTTCCTGGCCGGTGCGGATCAGGCGGTGCGTGTGGGGATCTATGCCGGGCGTGCAGCGGATCATCACGCGGGCCACGACTCCGCGAGAGGCGGCCAGATTCGCCAGGCGCTCCATCTCGTGGAAGTTGTCCAGCACGATGCGGCCCACGTTGGCGGCGAGCCCCATCTCGAGCTCGGCGTCGCTCTTGTTGTTGCCGTGGAAAACGATCCGCTCCGCGGGGAACCCCGCCGTTAGCGCCGTGTGCAGTTCACCGCCGCTGGCCACGTCCAGGCTCAGCCCCTCCTGCTCCACGATCTTCGCCATGGCGGTTGTGAGGAACGCCTTGCCGGCGTAGGCCACGGTTGTGGGATGAAGCGCATTGAACGACTGAACGTAGTCGCGCATGCGGGCGCGGATGGCCTCTTCATCCATCACGTAGAGCGGCGTGCCGTATTCGCCCGCCAGTTCGACGGCGTCGCAGCCGCCGATGACCAAGTGCCCGTTCGGGCCGATCGATTGTGTGCCAAGTAGAAACATCTGTGCCGTACGCCCCTGCCGTGGATTCCCCAAACGCAAAGAAGGAACCGGCCACAGCGCGGTTCCTCTTGCATTCTAACGTCGTTCCGGAAGGGGGGACAAATGGCGACGTAGCTGTCAGCCATCAGCAGTCAGCCGTCAGCCGGGAGGCGTCGATCAGCGAGGCATGGTTCCCACCCACGTCACCTCGAGCGAAGCGAGAGGTCTCGGCCTGACGTGACGCTCGATGCCACTGGGCAAGCACCCAGGCCCACGTCGGCTCGGGTGCTTGTTGCGTTTTCCGAGGCGATCGGCAAGGCCGAGACCCTTCGGTTCCCTCAGGGTGACGTGGGAGGGAGGTATGCCTCCCTATGGCGGGCTGACGGCTGATCGCTGATGGCTGACGGCTAAAGAACGAATCTCAGCGGCAGCGCGTTGGGAACCAGGCCGGCTTCGGCGGCGCGGCCGAGGAAGAGCTCGATGCTGCGGCGGCCTTTCTCGCCCATGTCCAGCGTCCAGTGGTTCACGTACATGCCCACGAACGTGTCGGCGGTTTTCGTGTCCATGTCGCGGGCGAACTGCATGGCGTGCTCCACGCCGGCCTGCCGGTGATCGAGCCCGTACGCGATGCTGTCGTGCAGCACGCGGTTGAGCGTAGTTTGGAGCCTGGGGTCGAGATCGCGGCGGATGGCGTTCACGCCGAGAGGGAGCGGCAGGCCGTAGGCGGCATGCCACCACTCGCCCAGGTCCACCACCTTGTGCAGGCCTTCCCTGGCGTGCGTGAGCTGGCCCTCATGGATGAGGAGGCCGGCGTCCACCTTGCCCGCCTTCACGGCGTCCATGATCTGGTCGAACGGCACGATGGTCGTTCTGGCTTCCACGCCCTTCTCGGCGAGGAAGAGCGCGAGGCCCAGCGCGGCGCTGGTCATCTTGCCGGGAACGGCGATGAGCTTGCCGGCCAGAGATTCAACGGGAGCGGGCTCGCGGGTGACGATCATGGGCCCGTAGTTGTCACCCATGCTCGCGCCGTGGGTGAGCAGGTCGTACTTGTCCGCCACGTAGGCGTAAGCATGGACCGAGATGGCGGTGATATCCAGCCGCCCCTCGGTTGCCCATTGGTTGAGGGTCTCGATGTCGCGCAAGATGTGCTCGAACTCGAGGCCGGCCAGGTCGATCTTGTGTTCGGCCATCCCGTAGAACATAAAGGCGTCGTCGGAATCGGGGCTGTGGCCGAGAGTGATGGGTCGTTTGTCTGTGGTTGTCATAGTGTTGTGCCTGTGGGCGTTTCCGCGAGGGCCGGGATCCGGGATCGCTTGATGCCCAGAGCCAGCAGGAACGCCAGTGTCATAACGATGCCGGCTACCAGATAGGGGCGGCCGGGGTCCAGGGGAAACAGGGCGCCGGAGGCCTTGCCGTACAGGATGCCGGCGGCCAACGGCCCAAGGATGCGGGCGAGACCGCTCATTCCCTGGCTGGCTCCGATGGTTTCACCCATCTCTCCCGGCTCTGCGTGCTGGCTGATGAGGCTCGTCAGCGATGGGTTCACGAATCCGCTTCCGAACGCCACGAAGGCGAGCGGGATGAGCAGAACGGTTGTGTTCGTGACCAGCGCCATGCCGAAAAGGCCGATGGCGAAGCACAGCGTGCCGCCCACCACCAGCGCGCGCTCCAGGTGTTTGCCGCGGAGGCGGCGGATAGCGCCGCCCTGGATGAGCGCCATCAGGAACCCGATGTAGGCGAAATAGACGCCGGTGCGCGGCGCGGCGGCGGCGGCCGTGAGGCCGAGCCGGTCCTTCAGGTAAAGCGTCAGCGTGGCCTCAAGGTTGGCGAAGGCGAAGGTGGCCACGAAGACGATGAGAATCAGCGTTGCTACGCGCGGGTTGCCGAGGCTGCGGGCGATGGCCAGCAATGGCGACTTGCGTTCCGCGGGGGCGCATCCGGGCTTCAGGCTCTCCGGCAAGGATCGCCAGGCCCAGATCCAGTTCACAGCGGCCAGGAACATGGCGGCCAGGGCCGGCCAGTGGAATCCGTATCTCACCAGAACGCTGCCGATGACGGGGCCGAATATGAAGCCCATCCCGAAGGCGGCGCCGATCATCCCCATGCCCTTCACGCGATCTTCGGGCGTGGTGATGTCGGCGATGTACGCCTGCGCCGTGGAGATGTTGCCGCCCGATATGCCATCCACCGTGCGAGAGAGGAAGAGCAGCAGGAGGCCGAGGGGAATGCCGCCCAGCGCCGCCACGTGTTGTGGGAACCGGTCCGCAACGGCGAGCGGGATGTAACCGAGAATGGTGCCCAGCAGGCTGATCAGCAGCACCGGCCGCCGGCCGATGCGGTCGCTCCAGGCGCCGAGGATGGGAGCGAATACGAACTGCCAGAAGGAGAAGCATGCCATCAGCAGGCCGATGGTGAACGCCCCTGCGTGGAACGTCTCCGCGTACAGCGGCAAGAGCGGGATGATGATCCCGAAGCCGATGAGGTCTATGAACACCGTCAGGACCAGCAAGTGGATGGCCGGCGGCATCTTTGAGTCTGTATGTGCCATATGTCGTTGGGTCCGGGTTCCGCGATCTCGTCCAGACCTCGTTCCCGGGCCCCTACTCCCTCGCCAAACCGTAGTGGTTCATGTCCACGCGAACGTACTCGGCCATCAGAGGATGGAGCCGGTGAAGCTCGGTCCAGACGTCCTGAGCGATCTTTCGGTAGGCCGCGTGGCCCTGTTTCCCGCTGCGCAAACTCACGAAATGGTGGATCTCGCGGAGATTCCACGTGAACAGAACGCGCATCCGGTAGGCCAGCGGCACAACGTACTGGGCTTCCTCCGGCTGTTCCCGGGCGATCGCTGCGTATGCCTCGGCGGCCCGGGCCATGCACTCCTCGTAGATGTCCAGCCATCCGAACTCGGCGATTTCCGGCGGCGTGGCGTACCCCCATGCCGTCGTGAGGCGCTGGCGCGATTGCGTGGCCATGCGGTGCCGCTGGATGTCGCGGAACGCTCCGAAGTCCAGCGTGATCTCAAAGGTGTAGTACAGATGCTCCAGCGCGCGCGGCGGCTGATCGAAACGCCGGCGTCGCCCGCCGTTCTCCTCCGCGAGGAGCGCGGCGCGAATCACCTCTTCGCGGCGTTCGGACGGCCAGTTAGCGCAGTTGCATCGCAGCGTTTCCCAGGATTCGTCGGAATACTCATAGAGCAACGCCGCCGCCAGATCCGCCTCTGGATCCTGCGGCGCCTTCACCAGGCGCACGGCGTTCTCCAGCGGCGCCTCATGAGCGGCCTTCCATGGAGTGAACGCCTGCAAGGCTGCTCTGGTTTCCACCATGTAGGGGTTCGGTTCGGCGTACTTGATCAGCGTCGGCGCCACGCGCTGAGCCTCCGCCTTCATCGAAACGCCGAGATCGCGGCACTCCTCCAGCGGGTTCGACATCATCTTGGTTAGCAAGTATTCCAGGGCGCGGGCGTTAACCGTGAGGCCGATGTTGGTGCGCGTGGAAGCCGGCAGCAGGTAGCGCAGGATATCGCAGGCCGCCGCCTTGCAGGCTGTCTCCCATCCGCGCTCCGTCTGTTTCGGGCCGCGCGGCCGGCGCGCCTTCACCTTCTCAACCGCCTCCGGCATTAGCCGGGCGTAGGCGCCCAGGAGGTGGCGGCACGCCTCGCGGTAGATGGCCGCCGACGGCCCCTCGGCCAGCGACGACGGCGTGTAGTAGCGATCCTCGTTGAAGACCACGTAGCGCGTGGACTTCTCCGTGTAGCTGGCCAGCCGCGCGTCCTCGATGACCTTGCTGGCGAGGATGCTGACATCTTCCAAAGCGAGGTGAACTACCGCGTGCTCGGCAACCGACGAGTGCCCGTATCCAACCACCCACTTCTCGTGGAACTTCCGGGCCTTCTCCATGGCGTCGGAAAGCGCATCTTCGCTCTCCGCCGGCGCCGCGCCGATGGCTACGTCGCCGTCGGCGAGCAGGCGCTCCAGGTTCTGGCGCAGGCTCCCCGTGCTGCGGCTGTAGTAGGCGAACAGCACCGCCACGACTTCCTCCGGCAGCCCCCTCAGGGCGAACACCGGCCGGTCCATATTCGTAACGAAGGGTGAGATGTTCATGCTAGCTAACAGGATACAGCCGGCAGCCGCCAGCCGCCGACGCGCAAACGGCCGGCGGCTGACGGCTGAAGGCCTCTACTTGACGGGCGTGGGCATTCGTAGCGAGGGGCGCTGATCGGCCGTGATGGCGGCCACGCGAAAAGCGCGGTTCTCTGGAAGCGTAATCGATTGCAGCGTCTTCGTGGGATCCACGGTGAGATCGTAGACGTAGAGGTAGGCTTTCCCCGTAGCGTCGTCCGCCTTGGCGGAGCGGCGGAAGGAGCAAACGAGCCCCACCGTTTCGTTGTGCTGAGGTCCGGCCGTCCACGAGCTGAACTTCATCGGCACGTCTGTATTGCTGCCGTCCGAGTAGTTGAGGCGGAAGCTGCCTTCGGTGTCCTTCGTTGCGGCGGCGAGCAGCCATACGCGGTTGTACGAGCCGACTCCCAACGGCAGCATCTGCCCGCGGCCCAGGATGAAGTTGCGATCGCCATCCTTCTTGCCGGGGTAGCGGAACGCTACGCGTCGGATGCTGTCTCGGCCAACCGTGTCCACCGGGCCGAAATAGCCGGCCGGGTACAGAATGGGGACGATTCCCGGCGGATAGGGGTCGCGCGAAGTGTTGCTGAGCGGGAGCGGCGGCTGAACGTCGGGAGGGACCTGCTCTCCGGGGAAAGCCTGGCCGTCCGCGAACTCCCCGTCGCCGGGGTTCACTTCGCCCGCGATGCCGTCCACGTCGAACAGCCCGGTGAGGTCCACCGGGCGGAGATTACCGCCGGTGACGTTCACGTAGGCCATGCTCGTGTCGAACCCGGCGGTGGCGGGAAGCGTGGAAACCCACTCCTTGCCGTCCCAGACATCCACGGAGAAGACGTAGGCGCCCGCGAACGGAGGCGCCGTGGCCTTCACATGGACCAGCGTGTCTTCCCCGGGCTTCACGTCCTTCGGAAGCGCCGTCTTGGCGCCGTCCCAGAGAGCCTCGGTCCCGTCCCAGTAGAACCAGTGGTAGCCGATCTTTACGTCGGACGCCTTCCACGTTGCGGGGCCAATGTTGCGGACCACGGTACGGATATCCAGGTCGGTGTCCGCCTCCCACGATGCGGGAGCGCTGCTCCCGAACGGGAAGTGGGCAATCTGGACGTTATCGAGCACACGGATGGGGCGCATCGAGGTGATTCCAGGGGCTTCGGAGACGGGTATCGCGCCGGAAGGCGTCTGTAGGGTCCACTGGACGCTGTAACCGGCGGCGGCGCCCGCGGGCAGGCCAGGCGTGCCGCGCGGTACGACAATCGCCGCGTTCAGGACCGGAGTCGTATCGCCAGGGTTCACGTCCGCGGCCAGCGGTTCGCCGGCTCCGCTGGCGACGGGCTTGCTGCTGGAGGCATCCGGCCCGCCGATGACGGTCCAGGCCAGACGCGTCTTGCCTTTCGGCCATGCGGTTGCGCCGTCGTTGCGGACGATCAGGTGGGCCGTTGCGGGCTCGCCCGCCATCACCCACGGCGAAAGGTCAGTTGTGATGAGCCGGGCCTGTTCGGACGCCGCCTTGCCGATGCGGATCGGGATGGAGGCCACCGGCGCGGTGAACGGCGTGAAGGCGGGCTTGCCCACTTCGATCGATGACCGGAAGAACTCCACGCGCAGTTCGTAATCGCCATCGGGAAGCGGTTGCCCATCGCCTCGGGCGGTGACGGCCGCGATGGGCAGCGTCATCATTCCCATTGTGGGCACAGGCTGAATGATGGGGATCTTCGGCCCTTCCTCCACCATCTGCCCGTTCTGATACCAGCTAGCGCTGAAGCTGATGTTCCCGCGGCCCCATTGTTCGAGAGAGCCGTTCTGGACCACGATTTCGATGGGAACAACCGCCTTCGGCGGCGCCGATTCCGGCGCGTTGACGCGCATGGCCTGCGTGGGGTAGCCGGATTCGCCGCGGAACTGCAGCAGGCCCGCCAGCATCTCGTCGCAGTCGCGCACGCCATACGATCGCGTGGGCGCCACGGCGCTTCCATGGGCGTAATCGTTCCACGTTTCCACCACGATCCAATCGGCCTTCTGCTTGAAGAGGCTCCGCCAGTCATCAATCATCGTTAGGCCGGCGTCGCGAGAGCGGATGGCGGGCGACTTGGAGCCGTTCGCGGTGTCGTTGTAGCCGGCGCCGATGGTGGCCACGGAAATGGGTCCGTCCGCGTCCACGCGTAGGCCGCGCCCCTCATTGAAGGAGGCGTAGGCGTCCAGGCCGGGATCCTTGCCGTGCCAGTCCGCTTCGCCAACCCAGAGGAGGCGGCGGCCAAACTCCTGGCGGAACCGGTCATTGCAGTAGGCGCGCAACGCATCGCTCTCACCGGTGAGAGCCGTGGACGTTCCCACCGCGAGGATACAGGCGAGGCCGTCCGGCGTTTGAGCGAGCGCGCGGAACTCCTCGGGCACGTGACGGAAGAAGCGGGCGATGGGGTCGTAGAATGCGGCTCGCCCGCTCTCGGAACTCACGTCCAGAGGTTTGGCCTGCTCCGCGAGAGAGGTGGTGTCGTAGAACATGCCGATCAGCGGGTAGTCCTGTCGATCGCGCTTCAACTCGATAAGGGCCTGGGCGAGGCTGTCCAACCCCTGCTCGGCATACCCGGAGAGAGAGGCGGAGTCCGCCCGGAAGACGGGCAAGGCAACGTCGATGCCGGCGCGCCGCATCTGAGTGAAGTTGGAGCGGTGCCACATCGCGTGGCCGTATCCGAACCATGGCCCAATGGCCACCATCGGGTTCGCCGAGAACAGGCTTTCGCCGTTCGATCCCAACGTGGGGATGCCGGGCGCCAGAGGCTTGCGCGTGTCTGCCTGGTAACCGTAGAAATACCGGGTGAGGGCGAATCGCTGCACGGTGGGCTTGGCGGCCCAAGCGGCCGGCATGAGGCCTGGCAGCGCTGCGAGGGTGAAAAGACCGAGGGCGCGACGGTTCATGAGTGGGTGCTGCTCCTGGGACCGCCGAAAAGAAACCCGGCGGCGGCGCGGCCCTGTTGGCTTTCCGCCGGGCCGCCGAAAATACAATGGTGCATTCATTCTAGACCGTTCCGGAGGGTTCGTACCGGGTTCATGGTGAGGCTGTACTTGCCGCACAATCATTAGCGACGAGAAACCGGAAAACCCGACCGCACGCTCCGGGGCATTAGGAGACGCCCTCATGGATCCCTCGAGACCGGCGGAGGACGTGTGGAACATCAAGCGAAAACCAGTCGACATCCTGGGCCGCCTGATGATCCGGTTGGACTTCCAGCTTCGCGGTTGGGAAGTCACCATTCATCACAAAATGTGCGAAACTGTGGAAGAGGCTGACGCGGAATGCCACAAGCTCGCACATGACCTGCGTTTCATGGCGGACGGCGCGTTCCGGCAGAAGTACCGCATCGCGCACGATCTGCTGGGCGGGTTCTGAAACCGCTCTGCGCTCTTCACGGCGTTCCACCGCTTTCGGTGGGGCGCCGTTTCTTCATGCCCTTCCACGGACCGGAACCAAACCCCGCGGTTCCGCCGCCGGCCGGCGGAAACGCGGGTTCGGCTCTGATGCGGAGCCTGATTGGTCCTGGAAACGGCGCCGGGGCGCAGCGCTGCTCACTCCTCAGTAAAGTCCAGCACACCCTTGGCCGGCATGAGGCGAATCTCGTCTACCGACATGCGGCGCGGCTGAGCCACGATGCCCACAATGGCTCGAGCCACGTCGGCGGGCTGTAGCATATCCTCGCGCGGAGGAGCGTACTCAACGTTGTCCCAGAGCGCCGTGTCCACGCTTCCGGGGGACAGGAGCGTAAATCGCAGGTCTTCCCGGCCGCTGGCCCGCGCCTCGGCCGCCAGCGATTTCGTTAGCCCCACAACCCCCCACTTCGCCGCGCAGTAGGCGGCGCTATTGGGGAACGCGGTGTGGCCGGCGATGCTGCCGATGTTGACGATGTGGCCGCCCTCATCGAAGACGCGTATCGCCTCACGGCAGCACAGGAAAGTGCCGGTGAGATTGGCATGCACCACGTCTTTCCAGTCCGAGAGCGCGAAATCCTTGGTAGGGCCGAACTGGGCCGCGCCGGCGGCGTTCACGAGGATGGACGGCTGCCCGAGGACGGTTGCCGTCTTGAAGGCGGTGATCACGTCGCGCTCGTGGGTCACGTCGCCCGGATGCATCACGCAGTAACCGTCCAGCGCCTCCCCGACGAGGCTGCTCAGATCCGTTGCCGTGCGAGCCATGGCGACGACTGTGGCGCCTGCGTTTACGAGCGCCAGGGTGGTTGCGCGACCAATGCCTCTGCCGGCGCCGGTGACGACGGCCACGCGGCCGATTAGAGGTTTCAGAATTCTGTGCTTATCCATTTTTGGGCTCCGCCGTTGGCGCCGCCAATTACGATCGCGGGCCGCCGCAACATTGTGTGCGCCGGCTGCCGCTCCAGGGCGAACCGGCGTTGACCTTGCTTACTTCGTCCATCGGTAGACGTACACCGGCGTGGGACGCTGCTCGCTGACGGTGTAAAGCGTGCGGCCGCCGCGACCGTAGCAGATCCCCTCGCCCTGCTGTTCCAGGATGAGGGACACGATGGATGGCTTCCGCTTCAGCGCCTCCTCAGGCGTCTCCCCTTTCGCCAGTTCCCATTCGTAAGCCTGCTGGTACGTGCGGATGACCATCCGGCGGCCATCGCTCGAAATGTCTCCGCCGGTCGCCATGTCCGGGTAGAGCGGCAGCGCGTCGGAGAACGCCACCTCCCCCACGCGCTTCGCGGTCTGAACTGGCCCTCCGAAGTACGGCATCAGCCGGAATACCTGTGAGGGGGCGCGCCTGCGTTCCTTCGTGACGACATACAGCGCCCGCGTGCGCGGATCGACCATGAGGGTTTCGGCATCGTGCGGTCCGTCCGGGTAGCGGAACCGCAGCTCTCGCGCTGTCACGCTGCGCGTGGCCGGCTTCCCGCCCTTCGGCGCGGCGGGTTCCGGCACAGCGTACACGGCGCACTCGGCGCGCTTTGCGGCGTTATCTCCGATATCGGCGAGGAAGACCGTGGGCCGGCCGGCCGAATCGGGGCCGAGGGCGATATCCTCCCAATCGACAGCGCGCGCGTTGGCCACGTTGAAGGTGGCCAGCGTGCGGCCCGAGGAGGACACAGCGAAGAAGCGGGCGGAATCGCCGCTGTCGTTGTGCAAGTAGAAGACGCCCGGGTTGCGCGAGGAGACGGCAATGCCGCTGGCCTCCGCGATGCGACCGTCTTGCACGAGGCAGAGCTGCCGCCCGCGGTCCCAACCGGCGTGGGCAGGCGCCGCCAGCAAGCAGCACGCCAGCGCGAGGGCCTTCACGGCTCGGACCCTGTCCGCGCGACGCCCAGCAGCGAAAACAATTCGGCGCGGCTGCGGGGATCGTCGCGGAACTCGCCGGACAGGCGGCTGGTGACCATCACGGCGTTCTGCTTCTGCACGCCGCGAACCATCATGCACAGATGGCGGGCTTCCACCACAACGGCCACGCCGCGAGGCTGGATCGCCCGTTCCAGCGCGTCGCTGATCTGCCGGGTCATACGCTCCTGAACCTGGAGGCGCTGGCTGAAAACATCGACAACGCGGGCGATCTTCGAGAGACCAATGATGCGGCCCTTCGGCAGGTAAGCCACGTGCGCCTGCCCGAAGAAAGGGAGCATGTGGTGCTCGCACATGCTGTAGAACTCAATGTTGCGGACCAGAACGAGGTCGTCGTGGGCCTCCTCGAACACCGCGCCTTCCAGCAGGGCGTCCACATCCTCCTGGTAGCCGCGCGTGAGGAAGCGGATCGATTCGGCGGCGCGGGCCGGGGTGCGCTTGAGGCCCTCGCGCTCGGGGTCCTCTCCAATCTGCGTCAGTATCTCGCGGTAGCTGCGTTCCATAGCTGTCATCCGTCTACCTTTCGGCTTCCGCGTCATCCGAAGGGAGACAGACGGCGGAGGCCGATCGCGGAAGGTTGCTTACTACTCTGGCCCGAACTCCGGGAAGAGGGGTCGGAAGATCTCCGCGTACTGGCTTTCCAGAGCCGAGAACGACATCTCCACGGCCATGGTCCAGAGGGTGATGATGGCCTGATCGTCCGGCAGGCGAAGCGCCTGGCTGAAGAACTCCTTGATGATCTGCTCGTAGGAGATCGCGTGTTCGTTCAGCACCAGCGGGCCCTTCAGATCGCCCCGCTCGCGTTCCTCCTCATGCATTTCGGCCTGGATGCGCTCGAGGAAATCGCGGACGTTCGCCGGCGTGGCGTGCTGCATATTGTCGCCGAACTCGGCGAACACGGCTTTGCGGAATCGCGTTAGTGTCATCTGAGGGTTTGGGGGCTGGCCGGAGCGGCCGTCTCGGGCGTAATCTGCCTTGATGATAGCACGCGGAGCCCGGCGCGCCGTGCAACAGGGAACCGCTCCAAAAAAGGCGGAAAGGCACAAAGGACGCTGTCGCCCTTCATGCCTTTCCGCCTTTCGGGTTCGTCGATACGGCTTACTTGAAGAACAGGGAAGCCATTTCCAGCCAGGACGCCGGCACCTGCTTGTTCACGCCCACGGCGGCATCCAGGTCCACGGCAACCACGTCCAGGCCGTGAAGGGCGGCCATTTTGCCGAACTCGCCGTCATGAACCATCTCGGCCGCCTTCACGCCCACTCGCGTGCCGAGGATGCGGTCGAACACCGACGGCGAACCGCCGCGAACGATGTGGCCGAATGTGACCGACTTCGTCTCGATCGGCTTGCCGCGGTCCTTGGTGGCCTTGGTAATGTAGTCTTCCAGGGCGCTGGCGATGCCGCGCTCCTTGAGGATGGCATGGCCAAACGCGTCAACCTTGGAATCCTGCACGTCCCAGTGCGGCAGGGAGACGCCTTCGGAGACGACGACGATGTTGTGCTTGCGGCCGCGCTCACGCTGGGCCAGCAGGTGATCGATCATCTGCTTCAGGTCGGCTTCAGTGGGCTGCTTCTCCGGGATGAGGATCCAGTCCGCGTTGCCGGCGATTCCGGCGTAGAGGGCAACCCAACCGGCGGCGCGGCCCATCACTTCGACCACGATGCAGCGGCGGTGGCTGAGCGCGGTGTCGTGCAGGCGGTCAATGTTCTCGGTGCAGACGGCCACGGCGCTGTCGAATCCGAACGTGTAGTCGGTTTCGGACAGGTCGTTGTCCATGGTCTTCGGCACGCCGACGGTCTTCTTGCCGGCCTTGAAGAGCTTGTTGGCGACGCCGAGGGTATCATCACCGCCGATGGCGATGAGGGCGTCGATGCCCAGGGCCTCGAACTGATCGAGCGCCTTCTGTGTGGTATCGGCGGCCTTGTAGGGGTTCGTTCGGCTGCTGCCGAGGATGGTGCCGCCTTTGCGGATGATGTCGTCCACAACGTCCAGAGTCAGCGGGATCTGCATCCCTTCCAGCCAGCCGCGCCAACCTTCTTCAAAGCCCACCATTTCCCAACCGTAGGAAAGGCCGCGGATAACGGCGCCGCGGATGGCGGGGTTCAAACCGGGGCAATCGCCGCCCCCTGTCAAAACACCAACACGCATATATGTCTCCTGTGGGAGCGATGAAATCGGCTCGCCGGAGCCGGCGGCCATGGCTCTCCTGCCTCCCATTTTGGCGCACTCCCAGCGGTGATGTAAAGCGCGCTGTGATTTGCGTCAATCAAGAGTGACGCAATGCATCAGAGGAGCATTCAGGATTCAGCATTCGGCATTCAGCCCGAAGGCCCCTGTCCTGGAGAGTACCAGTCTCCAGGACAGGGGCCTTCGGGCTGAATGCCGAATGCTGAATCCTGTATTCTCCCCTACTCTCCCACTTCGATCAGGCCGCAAGAGCCGTCGGTGCGGCGGTAGACCACGTTCACGTCGCCTCCGGTGTTCCGGAATACGAAGAACTCGTGGCCCATCATGTCCATCTCAAGCGCGGCATCCCCTGGAGACATCGGCTTCATGGCGAATCGCTTGCGCCGCGTGATGCGCAGGGGCTGGTTGTCCGCCTGATCCGGCTCGGCCGGTCTCGGCTCACCGTAATCCGAGGGGTTGGGCGCCGTTGCGGCCGCGAATCCGGCCGGCACTTCCTTCGCGGAGTGGTGGCGGTTGCGATCGATCTGGCGCTTGTGATGCTTCTTGACCTGCTGCTCCAGCTTCTCCATCACGTAGTCCACGGCCTCGTAAACGTCCGGACGGCGCTCCTCGGCGCGGAGGCGGACGCCGTCGCCGATCAACATGACTTCCACCTTGTGGGCGGCGGAGTGGGGTTCGATCTTATACGTTACTTCAGCGGTTCGGAGGTCACCGTTGAAATCAGAGAGTTTGCCGAGTTTCTTCTGGGCGTAATCGCGCATCGCGGGCGTGATATCCACGCCACGACCTCTCACGGATACATTCATACGTCTCCTCCTTGGCCGCAGGGGCCGGCCGCGCTGATGATGTATTGGATTATGCCATGATCGCCGGAAAGGGGACCATGGCAGAGGGTAACGGGGGATGGGAGCTGGATCGCGGTCCTGCGCTGGCGGTCAGCGCGGATCGATGCGCCCGCCCATATTGCCTTCTACTCACCTTTCGGCTTTTGAGGCAGGCAGGCTGAGGGGCGAGCGGAGCGCCGCCGACGGATCTGTCCTCAGCGCGGGCGCGCTGGGGATTCCAACCGGATGCCGTTAGCGATGCGCCGGAGTTCGCGCGACGAAACGTTGCCTTGGACGATGAAGTGGAACGGGCCACGGCGTACAGTCTCGATACTGCCTTGTACATCTTCAGGGGCCATGCTGTCGTGAAGCGCCTCGGTGTTCGCCCGCGTCTGGATGACGCTTACGGTGGCGATGCCATCGGTCATCTCCCAGCGAGCGCAGTGTCCAAAGGTATCTGGACAGTCGTGCAGGTAAGCGCCGACCACCCGGAAGCCGGCCGGCATCTCGGTGAAGCGGCCGAGCGCGCCCCCTGCCCAGGCGGCCAGTGGGGGCGCGCCAGGGGTGTCGGCGGGAACGTCTGTGTCGCCCAGGATCGTCGTTACGCCGGGATCTCGCGGCGAGGCGGGTGGGCGGAAGTCCTCCGGGTTGGAGGAGGCGTGTTGCGTTGGGCGCTGTGTGACCTGGGTGGCGGAGATGAGCACGCCGTCCGGCCCCCACAGCTCGCGCCGCAGCGGCAGATACGTCGCTTGATCCAACCACAACCGGGTCATGGGTCGGCCGGGGTGTTTGGGCCGCACCTCCAGGTACCACGCGCGCAGGTTGGCAACGCGGTCTTCACGCACGCCTTCCACGCGATAGTTGTTCAGGATGAGGGCATACCAGTTGAGGGGCCCCATATCGGTTACGGGAAGCGATGCGTACTCCAGGCGGCGCTGCGAAGGGACGAAGCTCCAGACAGCGCGACCCGTTCGCACGCGCACCATTCTGGCATCCGCGGCGGAAGCGTTGGAGTGGAGCACTTCGTATCTCTCCTGATGGGGAGGGCTTTCGGTGCGCACGAGGAGGGTGGTTACGGGGCGTCCGTACATCACCGGCATGGAGCCGGTTCCGGGCCAGTCACGCGTTACAACCTGCTCATTCACCTCACGGGAGGTGTAGCAGAGGCTTTCCTCGGCGCGGTGGCTGTCGGCCAGGAGAGTGAGGCCGTCGGGCGCCGGCGCATGACGGCAACCGGCCATGGCCAGCGCCGTTATGCCCAGCGCCGCGAGAGCCGGCCTCACCGAACGGCGCCTCCGGCGAACGAGGGGGCGGGTAACGATGGGGCGTCCGTCAGCGGCGTCACCGTTACGGCGTCCACGGCCACGATAGATGACCCGTCCGCTACCGGCGAAGTGGATTCCATCGCGTTGTGGCGGCTCATCGAGACGGCGACGGGAGGCGCCGCGGCCATGACGGCCCCCGCGGGGCTGAAGCGGCCGCCCTGCGTTGAGAGGCTGGCCATGATCACCGCCGCGCACGCAAAGCCGGCAACGGCGGCCAGAGCCGATGACCACCGACCTCGCGCCGGCGGCGTCTGGGCGCCGCGGGCGTAACCTGCCACGCTCTTCTCCAGTTCGACGCGCGCCCGAATTCCCATCCAGAGATCCTTCGGAGGCGTCGGGCTGGGCGCGTGATCGAGCATAACAACGAGCCGGCTGAACTGGCGCGCTTCGGAGGCGCACGCCGAACAGGCGGCCACATGGGCCTCGAACGCCGCCAGAGCGTGCGCGTCGAGCAGGCCGACGGAGTGGTCGCCCAGTGAATCCCGTGTCTGCTGGCAAGTCATCTTCATGTTCTCAGTTCTTTCCGGGGCCGCGAGGCTCCGGTCCGTTACTCTCCAAAATCGACGTAGTGTCCCAACTTGCGACGCAACTCGGCGCGCGCCCGGCTCAGCCGGCTCTTCACGGTGCCTTCCGAGATACCCAGCGCCTCGGCGATCTGCAACACATCCATTCCCTCCATGTGATGCATCGTCACCACGGTGCGGTGGTCCGGCGAGAGCGTTCCGATGGCGCGGTTCACGACATCCGTCAACTCCTGGTTCATGGAAGCGCGCTCGGGGCTGTCGCTCCAGTCCGGAATCTCCAGTTTGTATTCGGAGTCCTCATCGCCCATCGGTTCGTCCAATGAGCGAGCCACCAGGCGGGGCCGTTTCAGAATGTCGCGGCAGATGTTCACCGCGATCTGGGCCAGCCAGCCGCCGAATGCTCCTTCGGCCTCAAGGCGGGGCAACGATCGGTACGCTCTTACGAATGCCTCTTGCGTGGCATCAGACGCGTCCGCCTCGTTGCGCAGCATGCCGTACACGATGGAATAGATGCGACGCTGGTGACGGGAGAACAACGCCTCGTAGGCGCGATCATCTCCGTCCTTCGCGCGGCGCACCAATTCGGCATCGGTAACATCGCCCTGGGCCACGGCATGGACTATTGGCGCTTTCATCTTGTGGGACGCGGAGAACCGCCCGGGGTTCCCGAAAATGCCGGTTGCGGAAAGATTCTTTCGTCCGCTGAACCGTTCGGACGCTTGGGCAGGCCGCGTATATTGTACGTATACCCTGAACGTGGAAACAACCGTGCCAGCGGTGACCGGGGCCGCGCCCCGGCTCCTGGCGCTAAAATACGTCCGTATACATGCACGCCGCTAAGGAGGCTTCCCGGGTGAAACGCGCAACCATTCTGATCGCCGTGTTGGCGCTCTCCGGCGCTGCACGCGCCGTGCCGAACACAGTTAACTTCCAGGGCGCCGTTAAGGTCAACGGGCTGCCCTACTCCGGCCAGGGCTACTTCAAGTTCGCCCTGATCGATCCCGCAAAGAGCTCGAAACTCTGGGACAACGCCGGCGCCACAACCGGAGCCGAACCGACCGCCGCCGTGCCGCTGACCGTCACCGCGGGTCTGGCCACGGCCCAATTGGGCCTCACCACCCAGGGGTTCGCGGCCCTGCCGGCAACCACCTTCCGCACTAACGCCGCCTTGCGCGTCTGGTTCTCCACCTCCAGCGGCGGACCGTTCCAGCTCTTGAGCCCTGACCAGGTCCTGGCATCGGCGCCCTACGCCTCAGTCGCAGCGCTGGCCCTCTCCGCGGACGCCGCCAGCAATGCCAGCGCGCTTGGAGGGTTTGCCGCCAGCCAGTTCCAACGCGCCGCCTTCGTAACCGGCGCAACCTCCGGACTCACCAGCGCCTACAACCTGAAAGTTCAGATCGGCACGGCCACGCCGTCATCCGCCATCGCCTTTGGCGGAAAAGCGACGATCACGCTGCCCCTGGACGCCGTGTCGAAGGTCCCAATCGGCTCCGCGGGCTACAGCTCCTTCTCGCTCCGTCAGAAGCTAACTACCGATACCACATGGTTCACGAAAACCAAGTCGCTTGGCGTCTTCGGAGATGTCACGCTGTACCTCTACAACGGGTCAGCGGAAGTCTGCCGTTGGAAGTTCGCCCAGTGCCAGCCCACGGCGTGGCGCTCGGAGCTTGCCGACGACGGGTTGCCGGTGGAACGCATTGACCTGCAGCCGACCAGCCTCACGCGCACGCGCGCCGCTTCTGCAACGGCGGTTGGCCGGCCAACGGCCTCGCCGCAATCCAACGTGGTTTCCGGCTACACGGGCGCGACCTACAAGGTGGCGATTGACGGGACGTCCTATGCTGATTACGTGGTGGCCTCGAACGCCGGCATCACCCTGAGCAGCGACTTCAGCTCGTACGAAGCGTCCGATTTCACGTTGCGCCAGAACCCCACCGCCAGTACGAAGCTCTACTCTTGGTTCAACGCGTGGGTAACGGGCGTCTCGAACACGAGCAAGGTCACCCTCTCGGTGGTCACCGGTTCCACCACGAACGCCAGCTTCAGCGCAATCGCCGCTGTGCCGTACGTCTATTCGCTCTATCTGGCCGACGACGGGCTCCCGGTGGAGGATTTCCGCATGGCCGCCTTCGATGCGGCCCGGCCGTAGGGGAGGCGCCGCGAACGAAAACAGGTAACCCGCCGGGCGGCTTGTCCCCCCGCTCCCCGGCAGACCCGACCGACGGCGGCGCTGCGGGGGGACCTCGCTTGCGGAGAGGGCGCCATGGTCGCCAGCGGGCACGATGTCGCCGGCCGTTCCGGTCACTCGCCGAACCGGTAAACGCCGCTTCCGACCTTGCGCACATGCGTTTGACCGAAGTTCCATGCCTTGAGCGACTTTGGGCCGAGGATGTAGCCCCAGTGGCCGAAACCCCCTCCATAGCTCACCTTGACGTAACGCTGGTTAACGCCGCTCAGGCTATTGCCGGGATCATCAATGCTGTAGGGCGTGTAGATCCCCACATCCGGCTGAAGCGGCCCCGCGAACCGAGCGGCGGGAACCAGCGTAGCTCTCAGGCGAGTTCCATTCGGTACGCTGGTGACGTCCTTCGCCGGTGCAGCGAGGATGCTCTCGGCCCAGGGTTGAAGCCAGCCGCCAAGACGGAGACGATACGAAACATCGCAGAGGTAATCGTTCACGAGCAATCCGGGAGAGAATGCGTAAGCGAAGACGACAAGCATCACTGACAGGTGCACACACCGGTCCTTTACCGAGCCGGTACGACGATGGCGCCGCAGCCAGTCGGCTGATTCCGCGAACGCCACCGGCGCAAACGGGACGAGCAAGAGCGCGGTGAAGAAGGCCGGCGAAATGAGGATCGGGCCCATGAAGGCGCCGTCGCGAAGGAGGAGGCCCGTGTGGGCGGCGAACAGCGCGAGCACAAACACGGGAAGCGTTAGCCTGTGTGCTCGCCGCGGCCTTCGTGACGTCGCGTCTGGCGGTATCATGTCTTGACCCTCACATTGCGCTTGGCGGCGTTGACCTAACCACGGGAACCCAGGTTCATCATCCCAAACCTACCGACGCATGCTTCCGCCGCCACTCCGCGCAGCGGCGCTTCACCCGAGGATTGCCGCGCCGCCGGCGCGGCGACACAATGGTATCACGTTCCAGCGAACGGAACCAAACGCCCGGCTCGTCCGTACGGGTAGGTGGCGGGAGGGCCGGCGTCCCGCCCCGCACCCGTTGCATCGGCCGGCTCCGCCTGCCTCGGAATCCGTCAAGGAGATAACACCAGTATGTTCAAGCGTCATTTCATCTGCTCTCTCCTCGTCGCGTGCGCGGCAGTCACCGGCGCGAAAGCCCAGAGCGACGCCAAGGCGACTCCGTCACCGGCTCCAACCCCGTCCGAAGCGCGCGACCCGGTTTCCAAGGTCCCTCTCTATGGGCTGATCGGCGCCATGGCCCGCGAGATGAAGGGGCAGCGCGTGTTGGCGGTGGGATATGCAACGCCGGCTGGCGAGGCGCCCCTGGGCGATGATTACCAGCATGCCCAGACGACCATCGAGAAGCTGCAGGCCATATCAGAGGCGTTCAGCCAACCCGGGCACAGTCTCATCCCCTTCAAAGTGGGCAATGCGCTCTGCATAGCCCCGGAAACGCGCGAGCATCTCAATCCCAACCTCGGAATGCTGTCATCTGAGGAAGCGTGTTCGCGGGGAACACTGTTGGAGAGCGCCCTGCTCGGCCTGTCAGTCGGGCAGATGAAGCAGATCGGCTCGTCGGAAGGCCTGGCCATTGGGAGTCTACCGGCCGCCTCGCGCTCCGCGGTGATGCGCGCCTTTCGCGCTCCCTTCCAGATCAGGGGCGTCGAGGAGAAGGACGGCGTCAACACCAGGGCGTTCGCCGACGACATGAACTGGGCTCAGGCCCGTGTACGCGTGAGGCTTCGCTCAACGGGCGTGAGCGCGCGGCTGGATGACCATACATACGCGTCGATCTCAAGCTCGCCGGGCGGGATACCGGAGTTCGTGGCGTCCACCCAGGCGGCCGGCCCGTGGTCTGATCGCGGCGTGGATCTTCCGGTCTACGTGGACGGGCCGAACACCTTCAAGTCCAGCGACCTGGCCGGCAAGCCGTACGGTCAGCCGCTCGGGTTGAGCGGCGCATGGTACGTGAAGGACGTTATCAAGCGGATCTCAGCGGTCACTGGTCTGAAGATGACCCAGTATCCCCTGTACGCCAGCGTTGCGGTGTTCATTGGCTCCAACGCGGTTACCTGCGGCGAGGCAATCGACGCGTTGCGGCTTGGCCTCACGGCCGCGTGGCGCCAGCTGGACGGCTCCTACATCCTCGTGTGGGATCGGACGCCGCTTGCGGCCGTGCAGCTCGCCGTGAAGGACGCCACCGGACAGGCGGCCACGGACGTTCGCAAACGCAAACGCGAGCTCGACCGCGATACCGCATGGCTCACGGTATTGCAGAACCTGCCTTTCGCCTCCGACGATCCGCTGGCGCCCGATGCTCAGCAACGGGAGAAGCTGTTTGGCGACCTGGCGGCGAACGCGGACATCACCGCGGATGCCGAGATACCGTGGGAGGAGATGACCCCATCGCAGCAGGACTACATCCGCGAGCGCGCGAAGACGGATCGCCTGTGGAGCAGTTCCGGGGACCCCGGATCTCAGGCAGTGGAGAGGCCGTGGACCGACGCCGATATCCGCATGGTGCGGTTAGGATCCGGCGCGAAGGCGGAGTGGAACGTCAAAGTGCCGGATGTTGGATGGACGAGTTGCGGGTCGGACTGGGATGTTGGCAGCATTTCCCGTTGGTCGCTTCGAAGCATCGCCGCGCGCAAGGACCCACAGGCCCGCAATGCCGCGGCAATGAAGGGGATCCCGGAGGAGCTTCGGCAGGCCGTTGAGCATCCAGAGCCGCAGGCGATGAACTCGGAACAGCGGGGCATCGTGGTTCCGCCGCTATCGGCTGCGCGGCTGAACGCGCTCGCCGCGGAGATGAAGCGCCATGGGTTCAACACGCTCATTTATCCGGTCCTGTACGGCGGGTACGCAACGTTCCCAAGCCAGCAGTTTCCGCTCCACCCGTCACTGAAGGGCGAAGACGGTTTCGCCGCCGCCGTAGCCGCCATGAAGCCCGCCGGCATTCGCGTTATTGGGCTCATCAGCGCCCTGGCGTGGCAGAACGAGAAGGACAACGTCCACTGGCTGAACAAACACCCGGAGTGGCTGGACGTAGACGCCATTGGCCGCGCCCCGCTCACCTGGTACCAGCAGCACCCGAACGGCGGCAAGGCCAACTGGATGCTGGGCATCCCACGGGTCAATTTCGTGCGGGCCTCCGAGCCGGCCGTGGTAGCTCGCGTCACAGCGTTCCTGAAGGAGTTCGCCGCGCGTAACGATGCCGCCGGAATGGCGATTGACGACTGGCGTCCGCCAGCCTCCGAAATGGCCGGCATGTTCGGGGGTGAGACGGCTCCGCCGCTCGGCTTTTCGCTGGCGGACCGCGTATCCACATTCCGGCGTGCGGGGATCGACCCCGCGGACATCGTCAACTGGGACGCGTATCTCCCCGCCTCGTTGCGCGATTTCGGCGCCCTGCGGGCCGCTCAGCTCATGCTGGAGACCGGGGCGGATCCTAACCAGGCGCTTCTGGATGGCCTCATACGGACTGCCCGATCCGCCCGGAAAGACTGGAAGGTCTGGGAGTTCGACAATGTGGCGGCGTACGCTGACCGGTTAAGGCGTCCATCGACCGTGAAGGCGCCGGAGAGTCCGAGGCCGGATGTACTGATCACCAATCCGTTCATGTTCGCCGCCCCCGGCTCGCCGGCGGAGATGCGCGGCGTGTCCTTCCCCATCGTATCCGGCAGCTTCTTTGATGCCCTTATGGATACGGAGATAGGCAATGAGGATGAAGTCCCCGACATGGTGAAGAAGATGCCGAGCATCGCGGTGTACCACCTCTTCCAGTTGCAGATGCCAGGTATGAAGGGCGGAGCCATGCTGCCGGCGATGGTGTATGATTTCCGTACCGCGCCGGAAGAGATCACGCCTTCCCTCGTGTGGGTGAAGCCGCCGGCGCCGAACAAGGAGCCCAAGAAGTGAGCTTGTGCCGAGCCTTACCCGTTTGCCTGACCCTGTGCGTCGCGCCGCTGGCGTTCGCGCAGACTGATCCGCCCGCCCCGGTCCCTGAGGTTGGCGTAGAGACGACATTCGACATGCCGGTTGCGCCGCAGAACCCGGCCGCCCCGACGCCGTCGCCTCCTAAGGCCGGCGAGGTGCAGGTTGACCCCGTGTCCAAGGTCGCCTTGCGAGGTCTCCCGTGGCGGATGGCCAACTACATGAAGGGCGAGCGCGTGATCTCCATCGGTTGGGGGGATTACCGGCCCGACGTGGACTGGACGGACGAAGCGTTCAAGCGGAATCGCACGACGCTGGAACGCGCGCAGATGATCGCCGCCAAGCAGAGCGCGAAGGACGTGGACCTGATCCCGTTCAAGGTGGGCTCCGCCCTTGTGATCGCGCCCGAGGTGGGCGAATTCGTGAACCCGGACCTCAACAAGCTGGACCGGTTCACAGCCTCCAGCCGGAGCGCCCTGATCGCCGAGGCGCTGGCCGCTCTCACGCCGGAACAGATGAAACAACTGGGCTCATCCGGCGGGCTTGCGGTGGCCAGTCTGAGCCGGGACGTGCAGGCCGCCGTGGCCCGCGCATTCCGCGCGCCGCTGAAGGTCGTGCAGATCACGCCGAGCGTATATACCGCCGAAAACGGGCTCAAGCACAATGCCACTCAACAGGAAGACAAAGGTTCTCTGGAGAGTGACCTGGACTGGTCACGCGCGCGCATCAAAGCCAATCTGCGCACGCAAGGCGCGAACGTGGACATGGGCGGCGTTGGGGCCTACCTCGGCGGAAATGTTGGCGATACCCTCGCGCTGGCTGATAGTGATGTGAACTACGCTCCGTGGCAGGACCGCAGCATGGAATTGCCGGTCTACGTGACGGAGCCCAACACGTTCAAGCCGTCGGATCTGGAAGGGAAGCGATACCCGCAGCCGCTGGGCCTGTCGGGAACCTGGTACGTGAAGGACGTTCTGAAGCGTTTGTCAACGGCAACAGGACTGCAACTGAAATCGGCGCCGATGTATGAGGACGAACCGGTCTACCTGGGAAGCCCGTCCATCACCGCCGGCGAGACCATCGACGCGTTGCGTCTGGGGCTGATGGGCGCCTTTCGGAAGCTGGGCGATACCTATGTCTTCACGTGGGACCGATTGGGCCTGGGCGCCATCCAGCAGGTCGCCCACGATGCCACGTTCGCCATCGGGAAGGACCTGCGGAAACGAGCCCGACAACTCGATCAGGATAAGTACCTGCTCACCGTCGCCGAGGCCCTGCCATTCGCGGCGGACGATCCCTTGGCGCTATCGGATGATCAACGCGCGAAGGCGTACTCATCCCCGCCGGACGGGAAGTCCAGCTGGGAGTATGGCCAGATACCCTGGGAGGAGATGACGCCGGCTCAGCAAGCCTTCCTGAAGAAGCAGTCGGAAAGCGAGAGCGTGAACACCCGGAACGGCATGGATGGGCAACCAGGCGTCGAGCGCCCGTTCACGGAGGATGACCTCCGCAAGGCCACCCTCACGGGGGCCGCGCGGGTGGAAGTGAGCGTGTTGACGCCGGACTACGGTTGGCTGCGTGCCCCCGATTCCTGGAACCTGCCCTCGGTCAGCCCGTGGCAGATCCACGCCATCCGAGACCGGGGGAGCGCGGCGAAGGACCGCTTCATGGAAGGGATGCCGCAGGCGATGCGCGACGCTCTGGAACACCCGAAGCCGCAAGCTCTGCCCTCGGATGTGCGCGTGGCCATGGTTCCGCCGCTCTCGGCCGCTCGCCTCAACACGCTGGCCGGGGAACTGAAGCGACACGGGTTCACCACCCTCCTGTATCCGGCTCTATACGGCGGCTATGCAACGTTCGAGACTCCCGCCTTTCCGATGCATCCCTCGCTCAAGGGGGAGGACGGATTCGCCGCGGCCGTGGCGGCGATGAAACCCGTCGGCATTCAGGTGGGCGCCTACGTGAATGTGCTGACGTGGCAGCAGGAGGGCGATAACGTTCACTGGCTGACAAAGCACCCGGGCTGGATGGACGTGGACGTAACTGGAACGCCAAGGCTCAAATGGCTGGCGGACCACCCGGGCACGGGCGTTGGCGCGGATATCTTCGGTGAGTACCGGGCGAACTACGTTCGCGCCACCGAGCCAATGGTCGAGGCGCGCCTGAAGATGCTGCTCAGCGACCTGGCGAAGAGGAGTGACGCCGGCATTGTGGCGTTCTCGCAATGGTCTCTGAGCGTCTCCAATAACGGCCCGATGGGTCTGCGCGTCATCCCGCGCCTCGGCTTCTCATTGCCGGACCGGATCTTGTCCTTCAAGAGCACGGGCGTTGATCCGGTGGACCGCGTTTCGTGGGATGACTACGTGCCGCAATCGCTCCGGAACCGCGGCATCCGGGTTGAGGGGAGCGCCAACGACGTGAAAGACGACACCCATATCGCCCTGCTCGGCCGCCTTATCCAGCACGCTCGAACAGCCCGGAAAGACTGGAAAGTGTGGGCGTTCGATGAAGGGGCGGAGGGCGGCGGCGGCGCTGGGGCAGATTCCTTGGTTCCGAACCCAAAGGACCCGAGCCGCCCCGATCTGCGAGTCGGCTCCGCCTTGGCGATGGGGCCCGGCGCCGGATCCTCAGGCGTGATGTTCCCCATCACGAACGACAACCTGTTCACGGTCCTCAGCGAAGCTTCGGACGGCCCGGAAGAGGACATCCCAGACGCCCTGCGGAACCTGACTCCCATGGGGCTGTTCACCTTGTTCCGCGCTGAGATGCAGGTTGAGAGCAAGTCAAAACCGCCGGCCTTCATCCTCGACTTCCGATCCGCGCCCAACCAGATTACCCCCAGCCTCGAGTGGATCAGCGCGAAGTAGTCATACGTCGTCAGTCATTAGTTTTCAGTCATCAGCCCGAAGGCCCCTGTCCATGAGATTGTTCGCTCATGGACAGAGGCCTTCGGGCTGATGACTGATAACTGACGACCTATGACTATTCGTGGCTGACGTCGCGGGCCCAGTTCTGCAGCAGGGCAATGGCGACGCCGGCGAGGACGGCGAATGAGCCAAGGGCCGCCCACTTGAAGGGCGTGAGCGGGCGCTCGCCGCTGAGGTGCCCCCATAGGAGGGCGCCCAGGGCCAGGAGCGTGTAAAGTGCGCCGCGGGCCCACGGGCCCGGCGAAAAGGTCGGTTTGTCGTTGTTCGCTTTCAGCATGGTTACACCTTCGTTCCCAGGAAACCCCACATGAAGCCCGCTTCGGCGCGCACGTGCACCAGCTCGCCGATCAGCGTCTCCGGACCGTTGAAATGCACGGTCTTGTTCTGTCGGGAAAGCCCTTTCAACTGGCCGGGCTTCTCGCCCACGCCGTCCACCAGCGTCTCGAACACCTGCCCAACCTGCGCCTCGTTGATCTCGCTGCTGATCCGCTGTTGAAGGGCGCTGAGCTTCCGGAGGCGCTTCGTCTTCACGGCGGCGGGGACCGGCGCCCAGTCGGCCGCCTTCGTGCCAGGGCGGCTGCTGTAGATGAACGTGTAAGCGCCGTCGAACCTGGCGCGCTCGAACAGGTCGATCGTGGCTTCGAACTGATCGTCCGTTTCGCCCGGGAAGCCCACCATCACGTCTGTGGTGATGGCAATGCCGGGCGCCCCGGCGCGCACGTCATCCACAAGCTGCAGGAAATGCTCGCGCGTGTAGCCGCGGTGCATGCGTTCCAGGACTTCGTTGTCCCCGGCTTGAACCGGCAGATGGATCCATTCGCAGACCGCGGGGACCTCGCGCATCGCCGCAATGAGGGAGGGCGTGCAATCTTTGGGGTGCGGACTGGTGAACCGGATGCGGGAGAGGCCGTCGATGCCGTCCAGGGCGCGCAGCAGGTCTGGGAACGTGTAGACGTCCTCCTGGCCGCGCGAGAGGATGCGCAGTTGTCCGTTGCCGCGCGGCGTCTTCCAGGAATCCACGGTCTGGCCGAGCAGCGTCACTTCGCGCGTGCCGCGTTTGACGAGGGCGCGCACTTCCGTTACAATGTCGTCCATGCCGCGGCTCCGCTCGCGCCCGCGAGTGAACGGCACGATGCAGAACGTGCAGAACTTGTCGCAGCCGAACATCACCGGCACGAATTCCCGGAGCTTCGCGGTGCTGCCATCGACAACCTCGCGAACCGCTGGGAAGTCGTCGTATTCCTCCAGCTCGGAGCGGCGCATCGGGAGTTCCAGGGCGTTGATGGGGCGGCCGGTTGAGCGGATTTCGCGCACCAGTTCCGGGAGTCGCTCAATCTGGGCGGTGCCGAGAAGGAGGTCAATCTGCGGCGCGCGGGCGCGCAAGTCTTCCCCTTCGCGCTGAGCCTGGCAGCCGCAGACGCCAAGCACCATGCCGGGGTTCCGGGCCTTCAGACGTTTCAGCTCGCCAAGACGGCTGTAGACCTTGTTCTCGGGCTTCTCGCGGACAGAACACGTGTTGATGAGGACCACATCCGCGTCCTCCACGCTGTCCGCCGCGCGCATCCCGCGCCCCTCCAGGAGGCGCGCCATATAGTCCGTATCCGCCACGTTCTGCTGGCAGCCGAACGTGATGATGTGGAATCTTCCCGCATTTCCCTCTGCTATCACAGAGATGATTCTACCACGAAGCCGGCTGCAACGGGAAACGGGCGCCGCATCGCGTGACCGACAGGCCTCGGTCGATCAGGCTATCTCATGGCTATGCGGTCGGAATGGCGGCGCCCGGCTTGTAGACGTGGGATTCGCCGAAGAGCACGCGCTCCACGTCCTCGGGGCGGGCCGGGCCGGTGATGACCGCGGGATTGCCGCCGACGGCGCTGCACGACGGCACGGAGCGCGAGAGAACGGCGTTCGGGCGGATCAGCACATGGTCGCCGATCTCGATGTTGCCGAATACCTTCGCTCCGGCGGAGACGAACACACAGTCTCCCAGAACGGGCACGCCGCGCCGGTCGCCCAGTCCCCCCACCCCGATGGTGACCTCGTGGTTCACCGAACAGCAGCGGCCGATCACAGCCGCCTCGTGGATGAAGATGGAGCTGGCGTGGCCGATGAAGAGCCCCTCGGCGATGCGGGCAGTGGGCGGAAGGTCTACCTTGGTGAGCTGCCGCGCCCAGGTGCGCAGGAGGTGGGCAAGCGGGCCGGCGAGCGCGCGAACCGGGAGGCTGCGCCGCGTGATGAGCCACTGGTTGAAGCGGAACACCGTCACCGCCAGGTACGCCTCGTCCGTGATCAGGTACCAGATGCGTCGAGGCGCAGAAACTCCGGGCATCAGCCCCGTCCACCGGTCGGTGTCGGCCTTCCATGCCCGCCATGGAGACGGATACTCGCGTAATCTGAGTTCAGGCGGGATCAAGGAAGCGCCCTCCAAGCGCTGGGTTCACCCGTCTGTACAACGAAGGCAGCGCGCGGGCAGGCGCGGCCTATGGGGCAGTTCACTGAACGTCCTGCCACGAGACCGAGATGAAAACGTCGTCCTTGCTGGGCGCGCCGTCCGGCCCATACGAGACCAGCCATCCCTCCCGGTCGGAAGTGGGCGGCTGCAGGCGGATCCGGTGGCCCCAGGCATCGGTGGCGGTGTCGCGGCCAACGGCCTGCGTCAGGTCGTCGGCGTCCGGCGGGCCATGGCGATGGGCCCAGAGCTTCAACTCCTGGCGGATGCCCCGCAGCCGCGACTTGGTTGCCACCACCTTGGCGCTTTGCTCCATGCCGACGAGACGATTGGCCCCTGGCGCCCGGTCCACCGCGCCGGAAAGACCGCTCCACCACCGGGCCATCGTGCCGTCGTTCATAGGGGTCAACGCAATGCCGCCCACGAGGAGCAGCACCGCGAGGGTGACCACGCGCCCGGTACCGAAAAGGCCGCCTCCATGTTGCGCTCCGGCACTCATACTTGCCTCCACAAGGAACTATCATCCTTACGTACCATGGCGGCGCCCGAAAGCCACTCGGCAAATAGATGGAGAACGCTACGCCGGATTGGGCGCTGGAAGGAGCAGCAATGTTGAATTCAGTCGGCCGGCGCGGGTTCGAGGGAGAGGCGCTGCGCGCCATCGCCTTTCCGTTGGGCGGCATCGGGACGGGGACCGTTAGCCTGGGCGGTCGCGGGAACCTGCAGGACTGGGAGATTCTGAACCACCCGGCCAAGGGACGAGACCTGCCGTTCACGTTTTTCGCCCTCTGGTTTCAGCCTGCCGGAGAGCCGGCCGGCGCGCGGGTGATGGAAGGGCGCATCCCGCCGCCATACCGCGAAGCGCATGGCATCTCCCCCGGGCGGCTGGGCGGATTGCCGCGCTTCCGCGCCGCTCGGTTCGCGGGGGAGTACCCGTTCGCCTGGCTGGATCTCGAAGATCCGGCCGTGCCCCTGCGTCCCCGATTGCGCGCGTGGAACCCGATGATCCCCATGGATGCCGATGCGTCCGGCATCCCGTGCGCCCTGTTCGATTGGCGAATCCAGAACCCTTCGAATACGGCGGTGGACTTCGCGATTGCAATGAACGTTATGAACCCTTCGGGCTGGGACGGGGCCCAGCCTCTGGACAGCCGCCACGCCGCCTTCCTGGGAGCGAACCGCAACGAGGCGCGCGAGGCCGGGGGCCTGCGCGGCGTTCAGATGTCCAGTGACCGCCTCTCGCCCGGGGAGGCCGCGTTCGGCAGCCTCGCCATTTCCACGACGTGGACGGAAACCCAGATCCGCTCGCAGTGGCGGCGCGGCGCGTGGTTCGACGACTTGCAGGCATTCTGGGACGACTTCCGCGCCGACGGGAGGCTGGATGCCGTCGAAGACGCCGGCCCCTCACCCGACGGCCAGACCGATGTGGCGGCGCTCATCACCCATGCGCGTTTGGAGCCGGGCGAATCCGTGGAGATCCCGTTCGCGCTGACGTGGTCGTTTCCGAACCTGTTCAACACTTGGAACACGGAGAGTTCGGTGGCCGGCAAGGCGTTGGGCAACTACTACGCTCGTCGCTTCCCCGATGCGTGGACAGCGGCCGAGTTTCTGGCGCGCGAACGCGCGGAACTGGAGCGAGTGTCGGCCGCATTTCACGATGCTCTCTTCACAAGCACGCTGCCGGAGGCCATCCTGGACGCTGCTTCCGCCAACCTCGGCGCCATCCGATCCACAACCTGCACGCGCACCGGCGACGGCCGGTTCAACGCCTTCGAGGGCTGCGGTGACGCCGCCGGGTGTTGCCCGATGAACTGCACGCACGTGTGGAACTACGCGCAATCCGTGGCGTTTCTGTATCCCGAACTGGAGCGCACCGTTCGCGAGACCGACTTCGGGCACAACACAGACGCCGCCGGCAAGATGGCGTTTCGAACGCTGCTGCCGCTTGTCGAGGAACGGTGGGCCTACCGCCCCGCCGCCGATGGGCAGATGGGCTCCATCCTGCGCCTCTATCGCGAGTGGCGCATCTGCGGCGACATGGACTTCCTGATGCGTTTGTGGCCGCGCGCCAAGGCGGCCCTGGAGTTCGCATGGTCGCCCGCAAACTCCGACGGCTGGGATGCCGATCGCGACGGCGTCATGGAGGGCATCCAGCACAACACCTACGACATTGAGTTCGTGGGCCCGAATACGATGTGCGGAGCGTGGTATCTGGCGGCTCTGCGGGCCGGCGCCGCCATGGCGGATGCTCTGGGAGAGCATGACGCGGCAGAGGCGTATCGAGCGCTTGCCCAAAGCGGCGCTCTCGGATATGGGGCAACCTGGAATGGCGAGTATTTCGATCAGACGGTAGCCTTCAACGCGGAAACACAGGCGGGTCGCCTCACGCCGCACGGCGGCTCCGCCCCGGTTGACGAAGGCGAGCCGCGCTACCAGTATGGAGCCGGTTGCCTGGCGGACCAGATGGCCGGCCAGTGGTTCGCCCGGTGCGTGGGGTTGGGCCACGTTCTGCCGGAAGACAGGGTGAAGTCATCCCTGGCCGCCATCCTGCGTCACAACTTCCGCGCGACGCTGGAGAACCATGAATCCTGCCAGAGAACCTACGCGCTGAACGACGAGGCGGGCTTGCTGTTGTGCACCTGGCCGCGCGGCGGGAGGCCCCGATTCCCCTTCCCCTATGCGGATGAGATATGGTCGGGCGTTGAGTACCATGTGGCGGCGCACCTCATCTACGAGGGATTTGCCGATGAGGGTGTGCGGCTCGTAAAGGCGGCGCGGGCGAGGTTCGACGGGGTCCACCGGAACCCCTGGGATGAGTGCGAATGCGGACATCACTATGCGCGTTCGCTATCTTCCTGGTCGCTCGTGCTGGCGTGGAGCGGTTACCGATATAGCGCTCCGGAGGCATCTATCGGGTTCGATCCGGTGGCGCCGGGGGATTTCCGGTGCTTCTTCACAGCGGGAGAGGCGTGGGGCGTGTATGAACGGCGCGGAGGTCGCCAGTGGCTGCGAGTGCTGTGGGGGCGGTTGGCCCTGCGGCGCTGGTGGGGCGTGGCCGGCGAAATCGCGTTCAACGGCGCGGCCATCGACGCGAGACCGCAGGCGGGCGACCTGGTTCTGGCCCACCCCGTTACGCTGGCCGCCGGCGATACGCTTGTGCTGGAGGGCATGCCCACCGCCGCCCAATCGGGAGCTTAGCGCTCTGTTCGATGAAACGGCCAGCGGGCCCCTCGCGGATACCATGCGAAGCCTCTTCCCCATAGAGGGTAGCGGGCGGGCACGGCATGCCGTGCCCCGACCGGTAGGCCCGGCCGTTCACCGTTCGGTGGATGGAGGCAGTTACGCGTGGGGACATGGCTTGCCGTGTCCGCCCCCTAACTGCCCTGGGGTATAGGAAACCCCTGGGGGCGGCTCACTCCCAGTTTCACCCTAACAGAGCGCTTAGCGCTCGCCCGGCTCGCCGCCGTTTCGGGGCGGGCCGGGCGGCTCTCCACGCTCAACGCAGCGTACGGATGCTTGACACGATGGGGCGAGGGTCGTACCATTGAGGTGGCGGCGCTGCTGCGGTTAGCGCTCTCGCCGCGTCAGGGAGCTCGGATTCCCGATCGTCCAATCCAGGTAGTTCCGTCCGGGCTTAACCTCGAAGGGCTCACTCTCGCCGTAGTTGTACCCGCTTGCTTCCGAGGGCAGAAAGCTGGGCGCCCTGAACTGGTAGATGATCTTGTACCGCCCCGGCGCGATGCCAACGAAGTGCAGAGTATTGGCCGTGTCCGTGACCGCTTTTTGGACGTATGTTCCTACCCGCTCCGTACTGACCAGGGTTGCTGGTATGCCGGGGGGAAACGTCGTCCGCACCGAGAGGCTCGCCGCGCCGCTGACATCCTTCCGACATCCCGACGCGAGAACCGGCAGCAGGGCTACCGATAGCAGACACAGGATGAGCGTTCGCATATGGACTCCTTTCCCGGGACGCCGTCCCGGATGACTCAGGATTCGAGGGTCAAATGCGGATGTGATTCCGCGGGAACGCTGTGGAACGTTGATATGACCGGCCTGGCAGGACCGCGTCGAACCGTTGACACCGGGCGCCTTCTCTGCATCGCCATCTCGACATGCACGGGCTTCCCGAGGATCCAGGAAGGGTTCCGAACGTGGACATTCTTTCCATAGAATTCACCGCCGCTGGTCAGATGAAGATCACCGTGCAGATGCCCGAGAAGGGCCGCTTCACCACGCACGGTCTCCCGCATCTGCCGCGTCGTTTGTTCAGGCTGTTCCCAGAGCTGTCCAAGCACAAGTGTGAGAACGACTTTGGCTATTCATTCCGCCGCGAATGTCAGGACACCGAGCTCCCGCATTTGCTCGAACACCTCATCATCGAACTCCAGAGCATGATCCAGCCCAGCGGCGTGTTGCGAGGCCAGACCGTTTGGGACTGGCGCCGGGACCCCCGCGGGCAGTTCCATGTGTACGTCGATTACACCAGCGAAGTGGTTGCCATTGTTGCCGCGCGGCTCGCCGAGCGGATCATCAAGGCCATTGACTCGCGGGACGTTGACCTCACCGATATCGAACTGGAGGTCGGTCGGCTGCATGAGATGGCGCGGCTGAGCCGGGAAATGGCCGCCGCCCTCCCCGATACGCACGCCCACTCCTGGGAGACCACGCAAGCGGAATCGCTTCCGGTTCATTCCGCCATGGAGCCCGTTCCGATCGCCGCCTGACTCATACAACATACCCAGTTTCGCATGCGAACAGGGGGCCCCGCTGGGGCCCCCTGTTCGCATCCTGTGGCCGTCCCCCTCGCGATGGGGACGGCCATTCCGGTTTTGGCCGGGGCCGTGAAGGGCCTAGTGGATGACGTCCAGGCCGGACGCCGCGCGCAGCAGGCGCAGGGCATCTTCGATTGTGATCTGGCCATCCGGGGCCGCCGGCGGCCAGACGTCGCCCTTGGCCAGCACGGCATTGCGCAGGGTTACGTCCGGCTCCGGGTCCGGCCAAACGTCTCCAGGAGCGGGAGCGCCGAGGGAGAGGCCGCCGGCCATACGGAGCGCGTAGATGGCGTCCACAAAGTCCACGGCGCCGCTGTTGTTCACGTCGCCGGGGACATCGGGCTTCGCCGCGTCCAAGCGGATATCCGTCCAGGTGGTGGGGTCGCTGAAGCCGCTCGGCTGCACGTTGCTGGTGCAGAAGTCGGTTGGGCGGCTATCCAGGTGGGCGGTGGGCCGGTGGCGGGCGATCAGCACGCCCCACTCCGCGCCCTCAACAGCCAGCGGGCCGAACGGCGTTAGCTGGCTGACGTTGATGCGCGCTTCAACCACCCATCCGCCGTTGTAGTACCCAACGTGGGCCGCCCAAGCGTCGGACGAGACGGACTGGGCCAGTGAACCGGTTGGGAAGATGCGGCGCTGGAACTTCTGAGGGGACCGCGTGGTCACTCCGGTGATGAGCGGCGGGATGTTCACCGCGAACTGGAACAGGTTGTTCTGCGCGCCTTTCACATCGTGGCGATGGGGCGGGTCCAGGTAGATCTGAACGTTGTCATCCTGCGTGAGCATGTTCTGGTTGGCATAGATCGCGCTGTTCGCGTCGATACTCGGTTCGGAGCCCCGCACGGCGATGTAGAGGCCTTGGCTGTCCCACTCCGTGTAGGCCACAGTCTTCAAGGTGTCCTCGATGGGATCGCCGTTGATCATGTAGAACGGCATCTCCGCCGTGTTGTACTTTCCCGTATAGAGGATGCCATCCGGCACCTTCGGCGCGAAAGCGTGCGCGGCGATGAAAGTAGGCACGGCGCCGGGCAACACGAAGTCCACCCCGGTCCTGTCGGACCCGGCCGGAACAGCAAACGTGCCGCTGGCCGCGACATAGCCGAACTTGGAGGCTCCAAATTTGAGACTGGGGCTCGGCATCAGCGATGGGAAGGAGTACGTTCCGTCCGCCGCCGTGGTGGCCACTGGCGTGTTCTTGCCGAACACCACAACCGTGGCGCCGGCCACGCCCACGCCTTTGCTGTCGCGCACAGTGCCGCTCACCTTCACCGGCGATATCGTGCTGTTGGAGATGACTACGCGCACGGTGGCGTCCGCGCCAAGGAACTGATCGGGGCGAATGGCGCCGAGGTAGAGCTTGTTGCCTACGAGGGCGCTGGGAACGAGCGTCGGCGTCGAGTCCAGAGGCTGCAGCGCGGAGAGCGGCGCGGAAGGGCTTAGAAGGGCGCCGAAACCATCGCCCTGGTATGTGCCGTCGGTCCCATAGCGGAAGACGGAGAGCGTGGCGTTGCCGTCGTTATCAGTGCTGTCGGCCGCGATGAACACGCTTGGCACGCCATCCACCACTCCGCCGGGGAGCACGGAATCGAACGTGTAACCAGCGTAGGCGGTCGGCAGGGCATCCCACGTAATCACGGGCACTGAGCCGTCCAGGGCGGACACCTGGACCACGCGAGGGGTTGTGGTGGCGCCAGCGGTCAGAACGAAGAAAGCTGGCGCGCCGCCCGTGTCCTGGGCGATCACCTTGCGAGCCGCTGTGCTGAACGTGAGGTCGAGGGCGGTCTGTTGCACCCACGCGCCTCCGGCATCCGATCGGAAGATGTAGAACCAGCGCGTTGTGGTGACGGCGAGGTACTGGCTGGTTCCGTTCGACGTGATGGCCAGTGAGGTTGGAACGCCCAGCGAGTTGCTGTCTGCGTCCAGGAAGGGGATGGCCAAAGTCGCCGCGGCGCCGGGCGCGGCGTCCGCTACGTCGATCTCACCCGTTCCGCTGGTGGAGTTCAATCGGGCGATGTAGAGCTTGGAGCTATCCGGGCTCAGGGCGATGTCGTTGATAGCCGTGGGCGCCGGAACTGTGATAGGCGCCAGGGGGGCTCCCGTGGCGACATCCAGCACCTGAACGTTGCCGCCGGCGCTCTTCCGGTAGGTGACGAAGAGGCGGGTGTTTGCGCCGTCCACGGCGATGCCGCGCCCGCTGCTGGAGTAGTCCTGCCCAGTGAAGTTGTACGCCGCGTCGGAGGCATAGGTGGCCCCCTGGGCCCGCGGGAAACACGATAAAGCGACCGCCAGGGCCGCCCACACAACCAAGCGTCGCAAGGGAGTGACCTTTCTCGGGAGTGGCGAATGATAATTCGAGATGATGCGCCGCGCGCGGCGACGCGGGGCTCCGCTGGCAACCAGCCGCCCCCACCATCATCTTACCATAACAAGGCTACCACCGCCAGGCGCGGTCATGCAAGGGGAGCGGCCCCGTCCAATCAGATTGGGCGGGGCCGCGATTCGTCATTCGTTTCAATAAGAGACGAACTACAGAGTGTCTTTGCCGTTCAGGGCGCGGCGGAGGCGGGCAACGTCTTTCATGTCCACCTTGCCGTCCGCGGAGCGGCCATCGGCGCCTGCGCCGGCCACGTCGGCCTGCGGCAGTTGCAGAGCGGTGACGCTGGAGATGCCGGCGGCGATCTTGATGGCCTCCAGAACGTCGGCGTTGCTGAACGCGCCGTCGCCGTTCACATCACCCTTCACCGCGGTCGGCGGCAGGCCCTTCAGGGTCGCCGTCGTCCAGGCTTGCGGGTTGGCGTAGGAACCGGCCAGCGTGGACAGCGAGAATGCGGAGTCCTGCTGAGCAACGGCGTGGTCGTTGTCGTCGCCATGGAGGTTGAAGCCGATCACCTGATCCTGAGTTGGGACGGCGGGGAGTCCGAAGAACTCGCTCCACGGAATCGTCGCTTCCATGGTGTAGCCAGAGCCGGATGGCTTGATGGCCAGCCGCGTGGCGGACGAGAGAGACGCCTGCGTGGAGTAGGCGGTTGGCGTCAGGACGTTGTTGTCGTTGAGGTTGGAGATCGTGATCTGGTAGTCGCCCGGGATGGCGTAAACGGTGCGGGCGGGATCGGCGGCGGGGTCCAGACCAACGTAGAGTTCCAGAGCATCGTTCTGGAAGAGGTGAGCCGCGTCCGCCGCCGGGTACGACAGGATGTCGTCCGTGGCGATTTCGGCCAGGTAGAGAGCGCTGGCATCCCACTTCACGTAGACGTGGGCGGTATAGTCGGCGGGGCCGGTCCAGTTGCCGGGAATCAGGCTCTGGGAAGGTCGGCCGAGGACGATATCGGTGGCGCCGGCCCATTCGGCGGCGGTGACGTTGCCGTCAACAGTCGGCGGCGTGGCCGCTCGGTAGATGTTGTAGGGCTGCTGGATGAGCGCTCTGATCGCCGGGGCGGCGAAGATATGCGCTGGGTCGGAGTCAGTGACGGTGGTGAAGTCGGCCAGAACGGTCATCGTGCCCGCCGTGAGGGTGGTGGACGCGATGGTGTTCCAGGCGCTGCCGTTCGAGCCGCCCGTTTCATCGAGGAAGACGTCCGGCATCACTGTGCCGTCCGGCTTCGTAACGCTGAAGCGCACGTGCGGGGCCACGACCTCGGCATTGTTCAGCCAGTCCGCGGAGATAACGTAGGAGCCGGGGGCGTTGACCGGCACCGTGTAGAGCACCTTGCCGAGCTTGTCGTTCGAGTTGAAGAAGTAGGTGTTCGCGGCGTAGCCAGTGGGGAACAGGTCCGGCGCGGAGCCCTTGCCGGAGCCGATGCCGGATCCAACGAGAGCGGGAACCGCGGCATCCGGCTGCACGTTCACCTTCTCGAAGTTGGCGGGGACGTTCTGGTCGGGGTCGATGATGACGCGGGTGGGCGTGACGTCGAATATGGCGTTGTTCGCGTCCATGTTGCCGGCGGCGTCCACGGCCTTCACCAGCACGTAGGCAGTCTGCCCGACGGTGAGGTCGCGCACGTCGAACTTGGTGTCGGTTGTGGTGGCCACAGGAGCGGCCAGGTTGAAGCCGCTGTAGCTGGAGGCCACGTATACCTTGTAGCTGACGGCGGAGTTGTCTGAAGCGTTCGCCCAGGATAGGCGGAAGCCCGGGTAGCCGTAGTCCATGGTGGAGGCGATGCCGGCGAAGGTGGGGGCCGTCTGGTCGGTTGGGGTCGCGGTGACCTGGGCCGGGGCAATGGATTCCTGAGCGGCGCCGTTGGCCGCCTTCACGGTGTAGTAGACGGGCACGCCGTTGGTGAGGCCCGTGTCATTCCACGTGGCGGGGGCTCCGGCCGTGGGGGCGCTGATGGTCTTTACCAGCGAGCCGAGCGTTCCGGAAGCGGCAGAGCGGTAGATATGGATGAAATCAGCGTTCTGCGCTGGGGTTGTCCAGCCAACGGCCACTTCGCCGCCCTTTTTGGTGTCTGTGGCGGTGACGGCGGTTGGGGCGTCGGGGATGCCGGCCAGCTGCGGCACGCCAGAGTACTGATCCAGGTTGGCGCCTTCGTAGGTGGCGGAAGTGAACGGATCGAGGCCCACCGAATGGACGGTGATGTAGTACTTCAGCGCGCTGGTCAGGCCCGGAGCCACATAACTGGTCCCAGTAATGGGAGCGGAGTTGGACTTGGAGCCAAGCGCGCCGGCAGATGTGGAGACGTAGACGTTGTAGCCGGTGACTTCCGGGTCCTTCGCGGCGGTCCAGGAGATGTTGAGGCTATTCCCGGTGCCGGGATTCGCCACGAGGACGTCGGTGGGAGCGGGAGCGGGCATGTCGGTGGAGATGAGGCCGCAGTAGGTTCCGGTGGCGCCGCCGCCGAAGTGGCCGGAGTCATTCTGGAACCACACATAGTGGCGGTCCGAGTAGCGGGCGACGAACATGCCGTTGGAGTTCTGGTTGCCGACCCAGGAGTTGGCGGTGAGGATGGCGGGAAGCAGGCCGCCGCCGTTGGAGAGGGCGCCGTCGCCCTTGTTGGTGATGTTCTGGCCGCTGCGAGCGCTGAAAGCGGTGAAGCCCTGGTTCGTATTGTAGGCCGCCATCAGCAGACGGTCCTGGCTGTCGATGTCGAGGCTGTTGGTCCCGAGAAGGGTCCAAACCGGGAACGACGTGTCCTTAACGCCGGTGATCGAGTACTTGGCGATTCCGGGGCTAAGCGTATTGAAGCAGTAGTAGACGGTGTCGCGGGTGCTGTTGGGCACGAGGCGCCACCGCTGGTTGGGCGTCGTTTCGACGGTGTCGAAGAGCTTGGTCTTGGTGAACGCGCTGGTGGGGTCTCCGGTTGGGCCCGAGGCCGTCCACTTCTCGACGGCGGTTGTGGCGCCGCCCTGCGAGTACCAGACTGTGGTTCCGGCGCCCTTGCCGGTGACGGTCATGGCGCGCACGAACTGGCCGCTGCCGAAGGTGGTTGCCACAACGAGAACGCCGCCGGTTCCGTCTGGATTGAAGCGGAAGAGCTGGCCTGAGTTGAGTCCGGCTACGTAGACGTAGTCATCTTCGGCGACGCCGATGGCCCACATCGAGTTGCCGCCCAGGGTAAGGCCGGTAAGGTTGAACTTGCCGTCTGGGTGGGCCATATCGGGGCCGGCGGTTTTCAGAATGCCCGAGCCCGGTGTGGCCGCCGCGTTGGTGGCAACGCCGCGCCAGAAGAACACGTCGGGAGTGCTGGCGATCTCTGGAGCGGTCGGCACGGCGATCACGCGGCGGGAAACGTACATCGTGCCGCGGTAAGCGCTGCCCGGGTTCATGTTCACCGCGAAGGCGCGCTGCTGTTGCCACGTGTCTGGTGCGACCGTGGGGTCAACCCCGGTGGGCTCCTTCACAGACCAGACCTCGGCCAGCGTGGTGACCACGTTGATCGACGAATCGCCCTCGGCGAGACCGGGGGCGGTGGCCTGCAGAATGAAGTTGCCGGGCAGGTTGATGCTCAGATCGTTGAACACGGCCTGTCCGAAGGCGGCGTTCATGGTGGTTGTGCCGAGCAGCACAGCGCCGCCGGTGGCGGTGGGGGCCTTGATGGCAACGGTAATAGGTCCGCTGAACGAGGTGTCCAGCACATCGCTGGCATCGTGGGCTTCCACGATCGGTTGGGTAGTGAATACCGCGCCGGGGGCCGCGCCGGCCGGCGCGGTAGACCACGCTAGCTTCGTGGCCTGCGCGAATGCCGCGCTCGTGGCCAACAGGGCCATCATGGCGGGCAATGCGAACAAGCGAGCTTTCTTCACGAGTTTCCTCCTGGCAAAGCGTCAAGTAATGCGATAGGCGGCTTGCGAGTCGAGGGCCCAGCGCTCGCTTCGGGAGGGAAGTCCAGGGGAGACTGCTTCCTTCTGCCCAGCCGCGAACTAGACGGGGGCGGCGCATCGTGGCGACGCCAATGAGTGAATTCGGGCGTGAACGCGTCTGGACGGCCGGAGGAATGGCAATGGCAGGCGTCGAGGGCGCCGTCGTAGGCAGCAACGGAAGCGCGATCCATGGAAGTAGCGAAGGGGCCGGCGAAGGAGCAACGTGCATCGGGCCGGCGGTCATCGGCGGCGCGTCACGCATCAGTGAATCAGCAAAACTGCGGGTGCATCTCCATTCTAGCGCTTGCGTCGCGCCGTCGCCAGACCACCTGCTTCAACAGAGGCGCTTCTTGATGTCGCTTGCTGGGCGCGCCTTGCGCCGCAGGGTATGGGGGGTATCGCCCGGCGAGCCGGGCGATACCCCCTATCGTCATCCATCTCCCAAAGGGACGGACTACAGGGTGTCTTTGCCGTTCAGGGCGCGGCGGAGGCGGGCAACATCCTGCATGTCCACCTTGCCGTCCGCGGCGCGGCCATCGGCTCCGGCTCCGGCCACATCGGCGCGCGGCAGTTGCAGGGCGTTGACGCTGGAGATGCCGGCGGCGATCTTGATGGCCTCCAGAACGTCGGCGCTGCTGAACGCGCCGTCGCCGTTCACGTCACCCTTTACCGCGGTCGGCGGCAGGCCCTTCAGGGTCGCAGTCGTCCAGGCAGACGGATTCTGCCACGCGCTGGCGGTGTTGGTGAGGCCGAAGGTTGTGTCGTCGGTGGGCGTCGGCTGGTCATTGTCGTTGCCGTGGAGGTTGAACCCGATGATCTGGTCCTCAACCGGTTGGGTGAAGAACGGATCCAGCAGGTCGGTCCACGGGATCTTCGCCTCGAGGGTGTAGCCGGTGGTGACGCCGTTGTTGGTGACGCGTTTCATGGCCACAACCGCGTTGGCGAGGGCGTTTGCGCCTCCGTAGGCCTGGTTGGAGAAGCTCGTTCCGGTGATGGTCGAAGCGCCGTACCCGGAGAGCAACACCTGGAAGTCGTAGCCAGTGATGTAAGCGGTGCGGGCGAGGTCGGCCCCGGCCTGAAGGCCGAGGTAGAGCTCGAGCGAGTCGTTGTAGAAGGAGGTTGCGCCGCCCTCAACGGGAAGGCTCACCACGTCGTCGGCGACCACTTCGCCAACGTAGAGGTTGGCGCTGTCCCACTTCAGGTAGACGTGGGCGGAATAGTCGGCCGGGCCGGTCCAGTTGGCGTTGCCGAACGACTGCGACAGCTTGCCCAAAACGATGTCCTGAGCGCCGGCCCATTCGGCGGCGGTGATGTTGCCGTCCGGGGTGGGCGGGGTGGCCGTCTTATAGATGTAGATGGGCTGCTGAATCAGAGCCCGAATCGCCGGAGCGGCGAAGATGTTGGCGGAAGCGGTCTCGGTCACCGTGGTGAAATCCACCAGAACGGTCATCGTGCCGGGCGTGAGGTCCGTGGCAGCGACGATGGGGTTCCACTTGCTGCCATTGCCGCCTGTACCGCCGAGTTCGTCGAGGAACACATCCGGCATCACATCGCCGTTCGGCTTCGTAACGCTGTAGCGGACGTGCGTCGCCTTCGTCGTGGCCGAGTTCAGCCAGCAAGCGTCCAACTCATAGGAGCCGGCAGCGTTGATCGGCACGGAGTACTGCACCTTGCCGTGCTTGTCGTTGGTGTTGTAGAAGTAGGTGTTGGCGCCGTAGGTGGTCGGGAACATGTCCGTCGTTTCACCCTTGCCGGAGCCGACGCCGTAAGTGACGAGGGCCGGAAGAGCGGAATCGGGCTGTACGTTGACCTTGTCCCAGTTGGAAGGGGCATTCTGGTCGGGGTCGATGATGACGCGCGTGGGCGCCAGTTCGACGATGACGTTGTTCGAGTCGGTGTTGCCGGAGGAATCGACGGCCTTCACCAGCGCGTAGTAGGTCTGCCCGACGACGAGGTCGCGCACGTCGTAATAGAGCTCGGTGGTGGCGCCGACCGGGGAACTGAGATTGAAGCCGCCGTAGGTGGAGGCCAGGTAGACCTTGTAGGTGACGGAGGCGTTGTCGACAGCGCCTGCCCAGGTCAGGCGGGCGCCGGGGTAGCCGTAGTCCTTAGCCGCCGTGATTCCGGCAAACACCGGGGCGATCTGGTCGGTTGGGGTGGCGGTCACCTGAGCGGTGTTGGACGATTCCTCGTCCTTTCCGTTGACGGCCTTCACGGTGTAGAACACCGGGATGCCGTTGGTGAGGCCGGCGTCCGTCCAGGTTGCGGGGGCGCCCGGCGTGGGAGCGGTGACGAGCTTAACCACCGGGCCAAGCGTTCCGGCTTCGGTGGAGCGGTAGATGCGGATGAACTCCGTGTAGAGGGCGGGCGTGGTCCAGGAGACCACCACTTCGCCGCTCTTCATGGTGTCGGTGGCAGTGATGGCGCCAGGGGCTTCCGGCGGAGAGACCAGGGAGGGCGCGTCGGAATACTGGTCCAGGTTTGCGCCTTCGTAGCTCGCTCCGGTGAATGGGTCGGAGCCCACGGAGCGGACCGTGAAGTAATAGGTCTGTCCGCTGGTGAGGCCGGGCGCTTCGTACGACGTTCCGGCGATGGGGGCGGAGTTCGACTGGACGCCCAGCGCGCCGGGCGTGGTGGAAACGTAGACGTTGTAGCCGATGACCTCGGGGTCCTTCGCGCCCGTCCAAACCACGCTGAGGCTGTTGCCGGTTCCGCGGTTAATGACGTTCACGCCGGTGGGGGCGGGAGCGGGCATGTCGGTGGAGATGACGCCGCAGTAGCTGCCCGTCGGGGTTCCGGCGTAATGGCTGGAATCGGCGGCGAACCACACGTAGTGGCGATCTGAGTAGCGGGCCACGAAGAGGCCGTTCGAGTTGTTGTTGGCGACCCAGGCGTTTGACGTGAGGATAGCGGGCGTCAGCCCCCCGGCGCTGGCGAGGGTTCCATCACCCTTGTTGGTGATGTTCGCGCCGTTCCGCGGGCTGAGGGCGGTGAAACCCTGGCTGGTGTTGAAGGACATCAGCAGCATGCGATCCTGGCTGTCGATGTCCGCGCAGAACGCGCCGAGGGCCCAGCCCGCGCCGAACGTTGCATCCTTCACGCCCGTGATGGAGTACTTGGACAGGCCGGGGGCTGTGGTGTTGTAGGCGTAGTAGAGGGTGTCGCGCGTGCTGTTGGGGACCAGGCGCCAGCGCTGCGACGGCGCGGTCTCGGTGGAGCTGAAGAGCTTGGTCATCTTGAAGGCGCTGGTGGGGTTGTCGGCGGGGCCGGCGGCGGTCCACTTTTCAACGGCCGTTCCCGTGTCACCGCGAACGAACCAGATTGCGGTATCAGCGCCCTTGCCCGTAACGGTGATGTAGCGCACGAACTTGTTCGCCCAAGCCTTCTTGGTGACGTCCCAGTCCGCGGCGAAGCCCGCGGCGACCACAACAACGCCGCCGGTGCCATCAGGGTTGAAGCGGAGGAGCTGGCCGCCATTGAGGCCGGCGGTGTAGACGTAGTCGTCTCCGCCCACGCCGATGCCCCAGAAGGCGTTGGCGGGGAGGGTGAGCCCGGTGAGATCGAATTTGCCGTCCGGGTGGGCCATGTCGGGCCCGCTCGGCTTCAGCATGCCAGATCCCGTCGCGGCAGACGCATTGGTGGCAACGCCGCGCCAGAAGAAGACGTCGGCGGGGCAATTCAGTTCAGGCGCCGCGGCGGCGGTGGACAGGCGCCGGGTGACGTACATCGTTCCGGCATATGGGCTGCCGGGGTTCATATTGACGGCAAAGCTGCGCTGCTGATGGAAGCCGTCCGGCGCGACGCTGGCGTTGACGCCCGTGGCTTCTTTGACGGACCAGACCTCGGCCAGCGTGGTGACCACGTTGATCGAAGCGTCGGCGCTGGCGAGGCCGGCGGCAGTGGCCTGCAGGATATAGCTGCCAGGCAGGTTGATCTTGAGGTCCGTGAACACGGCCTGTCCGAAGGCGGCGTTCATGGTGGTAGTGCCGAGCAGCACAGCGCCGCCGGTGGCGGTGGGGGCCTTGATGGCAACTGTAATAGGTCCGCTGAATGCGGTGTCCAGCGTGTCGCTGGCGTCGTGGGCTTCCACGATCGGCTGGGTAGTGAATACCGCGCCGGGGGCCGCGCCGGCCGGCGCGGTGGACCACACCAGTTTCGGGGCCTGAGCGAACGCAGCGCAGATGCAGAGCAGCATCATGGCAGCGGTCGCTAACAAGCGAGCATGTTTCACAAGGTAACTCCTGCGATATGGATCGAAGTGAATCGTGAGTGGCTGCCGGGTCGAATGGCCCGGCGCCCGCGGGGAAGGGGACGCCAGGGGCCCTGGAAGGGCTCCCTCGACGTCCATATAGCTTGCCTGGTCGGGGGCCGCGCCATACGGCGCGGCCGGTGATGCGAGGGCCGAGGGTACGAGGTGGGTATCGGAGGACGCTTACGCGTTAGGCGGCGGAAAGGGATAGCGGAGTGAGCGAACGGCTCCACGGCGAGATGGGCGCAACTGCGGTGAGCGAGCCCATCAATACGGTGTGAAATACTTGATCATGCCGACGTGTCCGTCGTAGTAGACGCGCTGGATCATGGCGAGGTTCTGCCCCGAGCTGTTGACCTGCTTGAAGTGGGCCTGCTCAACGTAGGCGTCTTCCGCCAGAGGCCATTCAGACGCGCTGGCATGCTTGGGTCCGCCGTTGGCGCCCAGCCAGGTGATCTTCGCTCCAGTGGGCAGCGTGCCGCTGAAGCCGGGGTTGACCTCTTTGGCGGTGTCGATCTTGCTGTCGGAGGCGGGGGTAATCTCGTAGTTGCAGTACCAGTACGTTGTCGGGTTGCCGCGCGAGAGCGAAAACGCCCAGCCGCTTTTGTCTTTGCGGGTGTTGGGGCAAACGAAAACTTCCTCGCTCTTCACGCTGGCCAACAGGATGTTGATCTGGCTCGTCTTTCCGTAGAACATGCACATCGGCACGAGGCTGCTGTTCGCGGAGCCCTTTCCGTACGGCGGGCCGTACTGGGGGTTTACGGGAGCGCCTGGCAGAGCCCATGCCTCCCCCAGCCCCACCGGGTATCCGCCGTCGTTGTCATCAGCGTACATGCGCATCGCGATGCCAAGCTGCTTCAGGTTGTTGAGGCAGGTGGTGGACTTGGCCCTTTCGCGGGCCTTCGCGAACACCGGAAACAGGATGGCCGCCAGGATGGCGATGATCGCGATCACCACCAGCAACTCAATCAGCGTGAAACCACGCCTTCGCCTAACCATCGTCACACGGACCTCTCTATAACTCTATAACAATCGGAGCGGCGGGTGATGACGGTGCAATATCGATGGAGCGCGACGGAGCAAACGACTAACCGCTAAACTTTGAGTCCGGATACCAAGGGCTCTGATCGCTGTTTCTCAGCTTTTCATCCAGCGATCGAACATGGCCATCCAGCAACAGGATCTCCGTCCTGTTCATGTGCGGGAACTCGCCGCCATTCTGGCGCGTCAGCGTGTCACCGCGTTCAGGAACGCGCATGTCCCACAGCACCGGCATTCGCGTGGGCGCGCATTTGGTGAAGTAACCATGCGTTATATCGCCCCACGGCGCGAACGGATACGGGCCGTCGAGCGGCATCCCCATCAACTGCGAGATCGCCGGCTTCGCGCCAGACTGCGGCAACGGATTGCCGGGCGTGCCCTCCGCGAAGAACGAGAAGTAGATATAGGCCCACATCTGGTTGGGGGCATCGTAGGCGATCCGCGAGTTGGGCAGTGACGTGCAGTACCACATGCTCTCGCGAATGTTCGAGCGGGTCACCGTCTGCTTCATATACGGGTTCAGAGCGTTGACGATGCTGTAGTTCTGCTGAAACGCGCTGTCGAGGTTATAGCCGCGCCAGGCATGCGGCAGGCGGCCGTCGTTATCTTGCGCGTACTGGATCAGAGCGACGCCGATCTGCTTGAGCTGGTTGATGCACTTCGTCTGCTTGGCGCGCTCACGGGCCTTGGCGAATACCGGGAAGAGGATCGCGGCGAGGATGGCGATGATCGCAATGACTACTAGCAACTCGATCAGGGTGAAGGCCCGATTCGCCCCTGATGGCCCACGAAGATACCGTCTGGAGAACATTATCCCTCCTACATATACATACAAGCAAGCGCGCCCAAATCCTACATCGACCGGACCAAAACATGGCGGCGCCACAAGCTGGTGACAATTTGGATCTAACGAGAGGCCGAGGCGTTTGGCCCGTGCAAGTCGGGTTAGGCCGCAGCCGGCATCTGGTCGATGATCACCTCGCACTGGGCGCGGCGCAGAACGGTTTCCGTGGGATCCTCACCCCCGCGATCGGCATCAGGCGGCCGGCTCAGGATGAGAGTGCTGATCTTCAAAGCTTCGACGAGATGAAGGACGGCTTCGTTGCGGTCGCGGCTGCGCTGGATGTGGCGGAAGGCGCGGAGGCCATAGCGCTTGACCACGGCTTCGCATGCGTCCAAGAGGGCCTGGGCGCGCGCCTCTTCTTCCGGCAGCGGCGTGTTGAGGGGCATAGTGCGGGGGACGGAGAGGAGGTAGGCGAGGTGGATGTCGGACTTGGCTTCCCGGCCGAGCCGGCATGCAGTGGAGGCGGCATGCTCCGCCGCGGCAGGGAAAAGCAGCGGCACCAGGATGCCTCGTCCGCCGGCGGTGGTAACGTCGGTTGTGCCGCTGATTTGCATCGATCGGCGCGCTTCGTCCACGTTCGCGGAGATCGGCAGGCGGCTTCGCAAGCCGGGCACCGTTTTCAACGTTGCGAGCACCGGCTCAGGGAGCTGCGCCACCACGATGCGGGCATTCGCGGCCTCGATCCAGCGGATGGCGTCCATGAACGTCTCCGCGCCGTCCGAGGTGACGTCATTCAGGTGCGTGCAGTCAATGATGATGCCGTGAGGGTGCTTTCGCAGCAACAGGTTCGTGACCGCCTTGATGGTGAGCCACTGGTTCTCCCGCAGGTCACCATACAGACGGACAGTATCATCTCGCGCCTCAACAATCAATTCCCGCTCCTTTGCGCCGGCCGAGGACATGATGCCTCGCACGCATGTTAGCACGGAAAGAGCATTCAGCAGTCAGCAGTCAGGATTCAGCAGTCAGCATTCAGCATTCAGCCCGGAGGCGCCTGGCTATGAGATGGGTTCTCATATGGACAGGCGCCTCCGGGCTGACTGCTGACTGCTGACTGCTGAATGCTCTTTCCCTATATCTTCACGTTCGGAAGGCTCCAGGGTTTGCGGTAGGGGCGGCGGTACGGGAGGAGGGACATAGCGTGGGCGTCGTTGGTGACGACTTCGCGCTCGGCGTCCCATTCGATGGTATGGCCGGCCAGGTAGGCGAGGTTGGCGAGGTGACACACCGTGGTTGTCTGGTGGAGGCTGGCCACGTCGGCGCGCGGCGTCATGCGCGTGCGCACGGCGTCCAGGAAGTTGCCGATATGGTCGTCCACGCGGCGCGGCGAGGAGGGCTTCTCCAGCTCCTTGCCGTCCTTGTCGGTAACGCGCCAGCCGTTGCGGTCCACCATCAGACGGCCGTTCGTTCCGATGAACTCGGCTCCGTGGTCCCCTCCCCCATCCAGGCCAATGTCTCCTGTGTGGGTTTCCCAGTGGAGGACCCAGCCGGGGAACTGGAAGACGGCAAGCTGAGTCTCCGGCGTGGTGCGGTCGTCATCCGGGTGGATGAGCTTGCCGCCGACGGCGGAGGCGGACTGCGGCAGCGGGAGGTTGTCGTCCTTGGCCATGCCGAGCAAGGCGATGTCGATCATGTGCACGCCCCAGTCGCCGGTCATCCCTGCGGCGAAATCGAAGAACCATCGCCAGTTGAAGTGGCAGCGGTTCTCCTGGTACGGCACGAAGGCGGCGGGGCCAACCCAGAGGTCGTAATCCAGCTCGGTGGGCGGATCCTTCGGTTGCTGGCGGCCCATGAAGTAGTTGTCGGTCTTGAAGGCTCGCACAACCGCGATTGTGCCGAGCTTGCCGGAGCGAACGTAGTCGATGGCATCCACGAAGTGTTGGGTGCTGCGCTGCCAGGTGTTGATCTGGCAGATGCGGTTGTAGTGGCGGGCGGCATTGACCATCATCCGGCCCTCGCGGATGTTGTGGCTGATGGGCTTCTCGCAGAACACGTCCTTGCCGGCCTGACATGCGTAGATCATGGGAAGGGCATGCCAGTGGTCCGGAGTGGCCACGATGACGGCGTCGATGTCCTTGTCTTCGAGAACCTTCCGGAAGTCCTTGATCTCACGCGGGCGGCGGCCCTGTTTCTTCTCTACCTGGGCCGCAGCCTCCGCCATGTGTCCCGTGTCGGGATCGCAGACGGCGGCCACTTCGACATTCGGGTGGCCCATGAAACCGTCCATATCGCCGCGGCCCATGCCGCCGCTCCCGATGAGCGCAATGACCAGGCGGTCATTGGCGCCCTTCACGCGCGCGCCGTCCTGCGCCCACGCCATGCGGCTTCCCAGCGTCAGTCCCAGGCCAACGCCGGCGGCTGCCTTCCCCGTTTGCGCCAGCATCTCCCGCCGCGTGATCTGATTCGATTCCTTCATGGTTGCTCCTGGTCGATGGAATTAGGGGGCCAGGGCTATTCGCCCCGGCCCCCTCGCTCGGAACCTCTCAATAGTGAGTTGCGCCGCTGGCGGGCAGCGGAACGATCCAGATGTTGCGGTAGGAGACGGCGTTGCCGTGGTCCTGAAGGCGCAGCGAACCGGGCTTGGAGCCATCCAGGTCGGAAGGTCCGGCCGTTGGTCCGTTGATCTCGGTGTTGTCCTGCACCACGCGGTTGTTCTGCAGCACGGTGACGCGCGGCTTTGCCGTCATCTTGCCGTCGGCGCCGAATCGGGCCGCGCGGAAGATGATGTCATACGTTTGCCACGTGTTGGCGGCCCGGCAGGCGTTCACCAGAGGAGCCGACTGGTTGTATACGGCGCCGCAGTCGCCCATTCCGGGGTCCGCGATGCCGAAGGAGTCCAGCACCTGGATCTCGTACAGGTCCTGCAGGTAGACGCCGCTGTTGCCCTTCGCCTGTCCCTTGGCGTCCGGCATATCCGGCGTCTTGAACTCAACGTGGAGCTGGAAGTTGTCGAAGGTCTGCTTGGTCTTGATGTCTCCGCCGCCGGCGACCATGGCCCCGTCCTGAACCTTCCAGGCCTTGTCCCACTTCGAGGTGTCCGTGCCGTCGAAGAGGACCACGGCGCCCTGCGGGGGGCGGCGACCGCGCATCTGCCCCGTCGGGTTAGCGGTCTGCGCCAGCGCGCCGCCTGCAACGGCGGCGGCGAGGAGGAAAGTGGCGATCTGTTTCATGGCGTGTCAGCTACCTTTCTTCTCCGCGCTCAGCTTCTTCACGCGGATATTGCGGAAGGCGACCTGATCGCGGTCGCTGTGGTTCTGCACCCCCACGTAGCCTTGCGTGGAGCGGTTGCCGTCGAATTCGCACGTGGACTTGCCGTTGATCTTGATGCTGTAGTGCTGGCCCACAACCTTGATCTCGTAGGAGTTCCATTCCCCGTACGGCTTAGAAGGCGCGAAGGTAGACGGTCCGAAGGTGTAGATGCCGCCGGTCTTGTGGAGGGCGTCCTGCTTATCATCGATCTGGACTTCGTAGCCCTGGTTGACGGCGATCCAGGGATCATCGCCGGGGTCGGGGAAGCGGACGAAGACGCCGGAGTTGCTGGTTTCGTTCTGGCACTTGAAGTCCAGGCGGAGGATAAAGTCCTTGTACTGCTCTTTGGCGTACCAGAGCATGCCCATTCCGCCGCGGCTGATGATGCTGCCGTCGTCCAGGCGCTCGAGGCGTCCGGGCCCGCACTGCATCCAGCCGTCCAGGTTCTTCGCGTTCAGGATGCGGGTGAAGCCGCGCTCCACGCGCGGGAGCGGTGTGGCCTTGGCGCCCCATTCCGGCTTGGCGAGCGCTGGGGCCGTTTGAGCGATGGCAGCCGGGGCAAGCAGCGCGAGGGCCGCCGCTCCGAGCAACAGGTTCTTGGTGGATGATCGCAAAGTAGTCTCCCCTTAGTAGGCGCCGGAACCGAGTCCGGCGGTGAAGGCCGCGCCCAGCGTCTGGGGCCGGCCGTCGGCCGGCAACACCAGCGCCGAGGCGTCGGGCCAGTTGGTGTGCATGATTTCAAGGCCCGCTGGGCCGAGGACAAGGAGCGCGGTGGAGATGGCGTCGGTGAGCATCGCGGACGGAGCGCAGACGGCGGCCAGAACGGCGCCGGCAACCGGCCGCCCGGTTCGGGGATCCAGCACATGGCCGAACTGCTGGCCATCGGGGCCGGTGAATGACTTGCCGTGTCCGGCGGAGACGCTGAGCGCGAGGCCGTCCTCCAGGGTAACGGTGGCCAGTATCGTTTGGTCGCCCGGATACGCGATTTCAATCGGGTAGGCTTCGCCCATGGCTTTGACCGTGCTCGTGCCGCCGTGGAGCAGCGCCGAGGGAACGCCGCTCTCGCGGAGGAGATCCACCGCTGCGTCTACGGCGTACCCCTTCCCCACCGCACCGAGGTCCAGCGAGGCTCCCGCTGAATCGAGGCGAGCGCGGTAGCCGTCCTCGTCAAGCTGCAACTGATCGGCGCCGCAGAGGGCAAGCGCGGAACGGATATCTGCCTCCTCGGGCCAGCGGCCGGAGGACCCGTGGAAACCCCACGCGCGGAGCAGGGGGCCGACCGTAATGTCGAACGCGCCTTCCGTCTGGACGCTCAGTTCGCGGCATCGCCGCAGCAAGGTATAGACCCGCGGATCGAGGCATACCCAGTCCCTACCGGCGGAGGCGTTGATCCGGCCGATATCGCTGGTCGGGCGGAAGGCGGTGAGAAGGGCTTCGAGCCCCTCCACTTCTTCCAGAGCCTCCTCTCCGGCGGCCCGGCATCGCGCCGAGTCCTCGCCCGCCACGACGGCTTCGAACCGCGTTGCCATCAGGAATCGGGCCAAAGAGACGCGTAGCATGGGCGTTGGCTATCCGGGATCGCGTTGCGAAAGCCCCCGCCCGTCTGAAAACGTCTTCCAGATGGGCGGGGGCTCTGATCACGTTCGGCTAGACGGTCATCTTTCGGGTCTTCTCATCGAAGGAGACGGTCTTGTTGGTGAGTTCGCTCATCTCCGCCATGGAGACGATGGCCTGCACGCGGGTGGCCAGGTCAACGTTGCAGTTGGGGGCCTTATTCGTGCGGATGCAGTCGATCCAGTTGGCGTGGTGGGCTTCGATGGTTTCGCCCGGGCCCTCAACCGGCAGGTCTTCCGGATCGATTTCTTCAGCGTAGGGGCGCTCCGGGGCGATCTGCACGCGGTGACCGCCGAAGCGGATGGTCGCGCGGTGGCCGCGGATGACGTCTTCGATGCCCTGCTCATTGACGGTGGAGAGGTAGACAAGCATCGTGTGTCCGCTGGGGAACTCGGTGAGCACCTGGATTGTATCGGCAACTTCGCGGTCGGTGCTGATCTTGCGGGTTCCCAGCGCTGTAACGTGCAGCGGCCATTCCGGCTTGTCCAGGAAGAGGGCGATCATCAGCGGGTGCAGCTTGTGCGGCATCAGGTCGCCGAGGAGGCCGGCGGAGTAGTCGCGGTACTTGCGGTAGCGGAAGAAACGGGCCTTGGAGTCATCGTTCCACGGGCGATCCGGCGCGCTGCCGAGCCACATCTTCCAGTCCAGGTTATCGGGGCCGGCGCCGGCGTCGATGTCGTAGTTCCACTCGCCGTCTTTGCTGTTGCGGGCGTAGGAACCCTGGCACGAGACGATCTGGCCGATCTTGCCGGCGGTTACGGCGGCGCCGGCCACGTGCCACTTCACGTCGGACGTGCCCTGGCTGCCGACCTGCACGATCTTGCCGGTGCGCTTCTGCATGTCGTAAACGGTGAAGGCCTCATCCAGGTAGCGGGTGAAGGGCTTCTCGCAATAGACGTGCTTGCCCGCCTGCAGGGCGTCGATTGTGGCCTGCGCGTGCCAGTGCTCCGGCGTTGCCACGATGACGGCGTCCACGTCCTTGTTATCGATCAGGGCGCGGTAGTCTTTGTCTGTCTGGATCGTGATGCCGGGGTTAGCCTTCAGCATCGTTTCCTTGTTGCGCTCCATGCGCGGGGTGTAGATGTCGGAGACAGCGATGGAGCGTGTGTTCAGGTCGCCCTGCTGGCCGCAGAAAAGGCTAACGTGGTAGCTCCCCTGTCCGCCAACGCCGATGTGAGCGATGTTGATCCGCTCGTTGGCGCCCAGCACACGGCCCGACGCCATCTTGGTGCGCGGCTTGAGGGCGCCGTTGCGGAACTCCTTGGGGTGGACCTTCGGAGGGTTGTAGCCGGCCGGCGGCTCCGCGAAGGCGGCTCCAGACATGGAGAGAGCGATGAGACCGGTGGCCGCGCCCGCGCCGGCCGTCTTGAGGAATTCGCGTCGAGTGGCGCCGGACGAAGGCTCCTCGGAGACTGTGTTCTTCTTGGATTCGGACATGATGGGGTTCCTTAGTGGGGGATGAGGTATGGACCGAAGCCCAGACCCCTGTCCTTCGTTACAGATCGTACAGTTCTTTCGGGATGACGATGCGGCTGGCGGTGTTGATGGCTTCGTTGGCCTTGAGGGCGGCCACGGTGGCCTGGTAGCCCTCCACGGCGCCGGCGCTGGGTTTCTGCTTGCTCCGGATGGCGGTGAGGAAGGATTGCACGGCGTTCAGTTGAGCGCCGGCCTCGTCGAAGACGATGAGTTTCTGTTCGCTGGGCAAAAGGCCCGCGGCGAGTTGCTTGGACGCATCGGCCCGCAGGGCGATGCCGCCGCTTTCCTGGTTGACCTGCTCCTTCTTGGCGTACACTTCCCAGCCGAGGGCCTTTGAGTCCGCCTCTTTCACCATCCAGGCGCGAGCGTCGGTCATGAAGATCGACGCGTCAGTTCCCATGAACAACTCAGTGGCGCCGTCGAAGGATGATGCCAGGGTGCCGTCGTAGCTCAGGTGTATGCCCTTCGGATATTCAAAGAGGCACTGGACCGTGTCCGGCACGTCTCGCCCGTCCGGCCAGGCCAGGATGCCGCCGAAGCCGCTGACGGCGGTAGGCACGCCGCCCGCGTACCAGTTGGCGACGTCGATCTGGCCAACAGAGCACTCGCCAACGAGGCCGGGGCTGGTTTCCTTGGAAAGGCGCCAGTTCAGCGCCTTTTCGCGGTCCGGGCTTCCGGCGGCGCGGCGCCAACTGGTCTTTTTGTGCCACTGGAGCCGCATCGAGGTTAGGTCCGCCAGCACGCCGGTTTCGATGAACTTGCGCACATGGGGGCCAAGCGGCTGGGTTCGCAGGATAACCCCGCTCTGGAAGACCTTGGACGAGCCCTTGCCGGCCTGGGCGATGGCTTTTGCGTCGTCGATGGTGTGAGCCAGCGGGACCTCGCAATAGACGTGCTTGCCTGCCTGAATGGCGTCCAGGGCGATCTGGCGGTGCAAATGGGTGGGCGTGGCGATGAAGACGGCATCCACGTCGGAGCGTTCCAGCACCTTGCGGTAGTCATCCAGAACCGCCGCTTTCGGGGCGATCTGCTGGGCTCGCGCGTTCACAGCGGCGTAGGAGTCGCAAATGGCGGTGACGGGCGAATTGCCGGCTTTGGCGAGGGCGGCGAGGAGAGCTCTACCCTGAACGTTGAGGCCGATGACCGCGCAGTTTACGGGCGGGCCGGCGGCGGCAAGCGTGCCGGCGGCGGCGGTGGCGGCGGGCTCTGCGCGAAGCTCCTGGGCGGCGTACATGGCGGCCACCAGGGCGCCGGCGCCCACCTTGAGAAAGTGCCGGCGATCCATGCCGGATTCATTGCTCATCGTAGGTTACTGGGTTCCTTTCCGGCGGGGGCTGGCTCTTTCCAGGGGCCGCCGGTGCGATGATTGGGGATTTCGGAACCGGGGCCGATGTGGGTTTGGCCCGCGGACGCGATCTTGGCGCACGCATGTGCGCTGCATCTGGTGTATTGTGGGGCGCCGGAGGGCTGTCAGTGTCAAGCCGGATTCGATGGAAGTTGCGCGATCCTTGAGCGCGAGGGGACCGACACCGGCCCCGGGGCTCTCTACTCATTGTCCTGGCGGGGTCAGTTCGGAGGCTATCGGAGCGGCCCGATTGGCTTCGCCGCGCGTCTCGGGCCGCAACCCCTCTGGACAGAACTACAGAGTAACTCCGCATGAGCGCTTGGTGCAGGAAGGAGAGCGCCGCCGGAACCTGGTGGCTCCGCGGCCGTTGACGGGCGGGCGCGCAGAGCATAGAATGGGGTGTCAGACGCTGGATAAGGGGGTCCCAGATGCGAAGGCTGTGGCAACGAGTTCCGACGCTTCTGGCGCTCTGCAGTTTAGCCGGAAGCGTGCAGGCGGAATGGGCGCCGAACGACGCGCAGCAGGAAGCATTGGAAGCTGTGAACGCCATCCGGGCGCAGATGGGATTGCCCGCGTGCAAGATCGATGAGCGGCTCTGCCGGGCGGCCGTTGCCCATGCCGCCTACACGGATCGCTACCGCGACCACCACGATGAGAGGCCGGGTCTGGAGGGCTTCACCGGCGCCACCCCCGCCGCGCGGGCCCGGGCCGCCGGCTACCCGAACAGCGCCGGCGAGGTCATCAACTACCGCCTCTCCGGCATGGGCGTCACGAACACCGTACGGGAGCTCTTTGATGCCCCCTACCACCGCCTCTTCTGGCTGCACGGCGGCCCCACCGACATCGGGGCGGGCATCTGCGGCCGGACGCTGGTGATCGACTACTGGGCGCGGCCCGTCACCGGCGCTGTCTTCTACCCGCAGGATGGCCAGAAGGACGTCCCCGTTTCCTGGGCCAAAGGCGAAAACCCCGACCCCCGGCGCATCTTCCACCTGGCACGGGTCATTGGCTACCCCATCGTCTTCAACTGGGATGCCTGGCCGCGCGAGGAGATCGTCGTCTCCGGCGCCGCCCTCGCCGATGCCAAGGGCCAGCCCGTGGACATCGCCGTGAATACGCCCGCCAACGACCCCCACCTCGAACATGGCTCCACGGTCGTCCTCCTGCCCCGCCGCCCTCTGGCGCCTCACGCAACCTACACCGTGAATCTCCGTGCGACGACGAAAGCCGGACGCGACATCTCGCGCACCTGGTCCTTCACGACCGGGGGCCGGGAGATCGAGGACAGGCGCGACTCCCAGGCGGAAGCCGAGATGAACATCTCGTTCGTGGCCGAGCCGAGCGGCAGCACCGGCGCCACCGCCCGCATCCTCAATCTGGACGGAAACCGCACGCGCCGCTTCCTCGTGAAGGCCCGCAATGGCGCGGGGGACCTGCTCGCCTCCTCGCGCGTGCGCGTGCTGCCATCGTCCGGGGCAACCGTTGAGCTGTCCACGAAGGAGCCGGTCCAGTCTGTCGTTCTCTTCTCAGAGGGCACGACCGGCGAAGACCCGGTCACTCGCGTCCTCGCAGTTCGCGTCCGGCACTGATTTCGACTGTAGCTTCCGGGGAGTCAGGAAGAGCGGCGGTGCACTAGCGGCGAGGAGCGGACAAGGGTTTCGCCTAACGCGGGGGCGGATGACTGACGACTGAATACTGAGAACTCCTTCCTGACTAAGTCGTTAGTTAGAGAGGATGTGTTACTTTATCTGCGGATAGAGTCTTTTGAGCTTGACGCGTGCGTCTTTGGTTGTGAACTGCCAGTTGATAGTGGCCTGATGGTTGTTGCGTTCCTGCTGCCAGAGAGCGGCCTGCTC
>DASXUL010000033.1:0-14958 GCA_036504855.1 Armatimonadota bacterium
CTCATGAACGCGGGCCCTCCGGCTGACGGCTGATCGCTGACGGCTGACAGCTAGTGTCTGTTCAGGGCCCCATGTCGCGTCTCAGTCGAGTGTTCTTCCCACGTCACCCTTCGCTGGCTCAGGGTGACGTGGCAGGGAACAGGATCACAAGCGCCGGTGGGGAACGCCGTCAGCGATCAGAAAACGGCCGGAAGGCCCCTTCACATGAGCACGGTTGTCTCATGTGAGGGGGCCTTCCGGCTGACGGCTGATCGCTGACGGCTGACAGCTATCAGAGGCTGTTCTGCAGCGCGTAGAGGGCGGCCTGGGTGCGGTCGCGCACGCCGATTTTGTCGAAGATGTTGTGGAGGTGGGTTTTTACCGTCTTCTCCTCAACGAAGAGGCGGCCGCCGATTTCGCGGTTGTTGAGGCCCTCAGCCACCAGACGCAGCACCTCCACCTCGCGCGCCGAAAGGCCGTGGGGTGGGGGAGCGGAGGCGGCGCGCACGCGCAACACGCTGAACTCCTCGAATAGGCGCCGCGTGAGGCACGAATCCAGCAGGCATTCGCCGTTCGAAATGCGGCGGATGGAGTCGCAGAGCGACTCGCGGCTGACGTCTTTCAGCAGGTAGCCGTCCACGCCCGCCGAAATGGCGTCGAAGAGGTACTGGTCGTTGTCGAACATCGTGAACAGCAGGATGTGTTGGCTCGGGTGCGCGGCCTTGATGTGGCGCGTGGCGGCGAGGCCGTCCATCTGCGGCATCTTGACGTCCATCAACAGGACGTCCGGTTTCAGGGATGCGGCGAGTTCCGCCGCCTCTTCTCCGTTCCCGGCCTGGCCAACGACGGAGAAGCCGGGCTCCGTTTCCAGCATGTTGGCGAGTCCTTCGCGAAGAAGTGCATGATCGTCTGCCAGCACGATGCGGATTTCAGTCGGGTTGCTCAAAGTCTTGTTCTCCTGATCGCCCAATCGTCCCGGCCAGGGCCGGCCAGGGACGGCGCACCATTACGCGGGTGCCCCCATCTGTTCGGGACTGCACCGAGATTGACACGCCCAAACTATCGGCCCGCTCGCGGGCCGCCGCGAGCCCGATGCGCCCGTCCATGCGGGCGGCCTGGGCCGCGCCTTCATCTAACCCTCTGCCCCAGTCCTGGACGCACATCGTCAGCGCATCCGGGTCGAAGCGGATTTCCACGGCGGCCCTCTCCGATCCAGAGTGGCGTTCCACGTTGGACAGCAACTCCCGCACGATCCGGAAAAGGCCGGTCTCCAATTCCACGTCCAGCCGGCGCGTTTCGCCGGCAACATCAACATCCACGTGCACGCGCCCGCGGGAGTTCACGGCATCCGCTTCATTGCGGAGTGCGGGCACGAGGCCGAGGTCGTCCAGTGACATCGGTCGAAGCCCGGCCATGATCGCCCGGATCTGCCGCAATGTGTCGCGCGCCGCTTCCTCCGCCTGCGCCAACCCGGTCAGGGCCTGGGCATGGTCGGTCTCCACCAGGCGTCGCGCGGTCTGCAGCCGGAACACAATGTTGAACAGCGTCTGAGCCGGCCCGTCGTGCAGATCGGCTGCCAGGCTTCGCCGTTCGTCCTCCTGCGCCGTCCAGAGCCGCCGGAGCACGGTCTGCAACCGCTCTCGGTGCTCGCTTGCCTCGTTGTAAAGCATCGTGTTTCGCATCGCCACCGCGGCCAGGTGGCCGATGGCGGTCAGCAGGGCCACGTCGCCCTCATCGAACGGCCCGCGGTCTGCCGAGTTGCTGACGCTGAGGGCTCCAATGGCGCGCCCCGCGTAACGCAGCGGTACGCAGACGGCGTCGCGGATATCCTCGCGATGCAGCAGATGGGCCAGCGGGCCGGTGCGCCCAATCAGCAGCAACGGCTCATCGTTCTCAACCACCCACCGCGCCACCGGGCTCTCCGGCGGGTTGTGCCACTGCGAATTCGACAGCCCGATCGCCGCCAGCACGCTCATGGCTCCGGGCTCATCGCCCGGCATCATCACGGACCCGGCCGAAGCTCCCAGCGCCGCCACGGCCTTCTCCACCACCAGAGCCTGTACCTCGCGAACGTCCAAACCCTGGTTCAACACGAGCGCCAGGTCTGAGATGACTCGTGATGCAGTGGGCGTACCGGCAAGTCGCTTGGCGTGGTTGGTCATAAGGCTTCATACCATGTATCGAACCAAAGTCGCAGTCACTTTAAGTCCAAATGAGTCATGAGCTGCCGGCCATCAGCCCGCGGCGCGTAAGGCGATCAGGGAGCGCGCTGCGCGGGCCATCCACCCTGCGGTTGACCGGTGATTCCGCGTGGACGTATAGTGGGAAAGGAAAGGATCGGCTCCCTCGCGGGGGCCTTTTTCGTGCGCAATGCGCGTTCTTGTTATCGGAGGAAACGGCATGTTGGGCCGCGACACCGTCGCGGCTTTTCGTCATGCCCATGAAACGTTTAGCGCTGACCGGTTGGTAGGCGACTATACAGTGGATATCACGCAGCGCGCCTCCGTGGACGCGCTGCTTGCTGCGGCAAAGCCGGATGTGGCCGTGAATTGCGCTGCCTATACCAACGTGGACGGAGCGGAGCGGGAACCGGACGAGGCCTATCGCGTCAACGCGTGGGGCGTCTGGAATCTCGGCGCCGCGTGCGCGGCGGCTGACGTGGATCTCCTGCACGTGAGCACGGATTTCGTGTTCAACGGAGAGGCGTCGGTTCCCTACACCGAGTTCGATCGTCCGAACCCGATCAATGTATACGGAGCGTCAAAGTGGGCCGGCGAGCAGGCTCTCCAGTGGAGCGGCGCCCGATACTGGATCGTGCGAACCCAGTGGCTTTATGGCATTCACGGCAAGAACTTCGCTTATACGATGATGCGCCTGGCGAAGGAGCGGACCGAGATCCCCGTGGTAGAGGATCAGCGCGGCGCTCCGGCCTACGCCGTCGACGTGGCGGAGATTATCCGCACCGTGGTGGAAGGATGCCCGCCCGGCGTCTACCATGCGAATAACGCCGGGGAGTGCTCCTGGTACGAATTCGCGCGCGCAATCGTGGAACGCGCCGGGCACAACCCGGATATGATCCGGCCAATCCCGGCGTCCCAATACCCTACGCCCACTCGCCGGCCGGCCTACAGCACGCTCCGACGCTACAGCCTGGAGCTTCAGGGCCTGGACACTGTCCGCCCCTGGCCGGCTGCCCTGGACGATTTTATGGAGAAGGCCCTCGCGGGCGCCGCCTGAGGGCGGGGACAGACGACGGAATGGCCGCGTGCGCGCTTCCTTCCGCCCTCCGGTCCCTTTCCCTCTGGCCCTGCCCTGACCCTTAGGCCCTAGACCCCGATCATGGACTACAGCAAAACCCTGAACCTTCCGAAAACCGACTTCGCGATGAAGGCAAACCTGCCCGATCGCGAACCCCCGCGCCTGAAACACTGGCAGGAGATCGACCTCTACGGCCAGCTCATGCGCCGCCCCAGCAAGGGCAAGTTCGTGCTGCACGACGGGCCGCCCTACGCCAACGGCCACATCCACATGGGCCACGCGCTGAACAAAGCCCTGAAGGACTTCGTGGTGCGCAGCCGCGCCATGATGGGCTACCAGACTCCGTACGTTCCGGGCTGGGACTGCCACGGCATGCCCATCGAAAACAAAGTCCGCGAGGAGTTCCGCAAACGCAAGGAAGCGCCTACCCGCGAAGCCCTGCGCCAGGCGTGCCGCGCCTGGGCGGCCGAGTGGGTGGAGGTCCAGAAGGAAGACTTCAAGCGTCTGGGGGTGACCGGCGATTGGGACCATCCGTATCGCACGATGGACCACGACCAGGTGGCCCGCGAGATCCGCGTTTTCGGCGAGCTGGCGGAAAAGGGGTTCATCTACCGCGGCCTGAAGCCCGTCATGTGGTGCACCCGCGATGAGACTGCCCTCGCCGAGGCCGAGATCGAATACCATGATCACGTTTCGCCGAGCATCTACGTGCGCTTCCCGCTGAAGTCAGACCCCAATGGCGTCTTCACCAGCGATGTGTCGCCCGTTGACCCGGCCAACTGCTACACCATCATCTGGACCACGACCCCGTGGACCATCCCGGCGAACACCGGCGTGGCCGTGTCGCCCGATCAGGATTACGTGGTCGTTCGCGTGGACCCGGACTACTACTTGGTGGCCAAGGAACTCCTGCCGCAGACGATGGAGGCCATCGGCGCCGCGCAGTGGGACGAGGTGAACGAGGTTAAGGGTGAGGAGCTTCTGGGCCTCGTGTTCCAGCACCCGCTCTTCGACCGCGCCAGCCGCCTGATCACGGCGGACTACGTGACGATGGATACCGGCACCGGCGTTGTGCACACCGCCCCCGGGCATGGCCGCGAAGACTACATGAGCGGCGTGAAGTGGGGCCTGCCCATCATCAACCCGGTGAGCCCGAACGGTCACTTCACCGAAGAGGCCGGCCAGTTCGCCGGCATGCGCCTCGGCGAGGGTGACGCCGCCGTGCGCGCGGCCCTGCGCGAAAACGGCGCGCTCCTCCACGAAGAGGAGTTCACCCATAGCTACCCGCACTGCTGGCGCTGCAACAGCCCGCTCATCTTCCGCGCAACCGTGCAGTGGTTTATGAGCATCGACCACAACGGCCATCGCGAGAAGGCGCTGGAAGATGCGAAAGGCGTGCAGTGGGTGCCCGCTGAGGGCCTCAACCGCATCAATGCGATGGTAGGCGGCCGCCCGGACTGGTGCCTTTCCCGGCAGCGTTCCTGGGGCGTGGGTATCCCGGTCTTCATCTGCGAAGAGTGCGAGGAGCCGTTGCTGAAGGCCGCCCCGATCAACGCCGTGGCGGACCTCGTGGACCGCGAAGGTTCGGACGCCTGGTTCAATGTTCCCGCCGAGCAGATCCTGCCCGCCGGGACCACTTGCCCGAAGTGCGGCGCGTCGAAATGGCGCAAGGATACCGACATCCTGGACGTGTGGTTCGACTCCGGTTCTACCTGTCGCACCGTAATGGAGTACCGCCCGGAGCTGGGCTTCCCGGCCGACCTCTATCTGGAGGGATCCGACCAGCACCGCGGCTGGTTCAACGCTTCCTTGATGGTCGCCGAAGGCACGAAGGGCCAGGCGCCGTTCAAGGCCGTGGTCACCAACGGCTGGATGCTGGACGAGCAGGGCCGGACCATGAGCAAGAGCAAGGGCACCGGCGTCTCGCCGCAGGATATCATCAAGAAGCATGGTGCCGATACGCTCCGCCTCTGGGTCAGCAGCACAGACTTCACGGAGGACGTGAAGTTCGGTCCGAAGATCGTAGACCAGGTGGCTGACGCTTACCGGAAGATCCGGAACACCGTCCGCTTCCTACTCTCGAACCTGGGCGGCTTCGATGCAACCAGAGACTCCGTGTCGCGCGAGCAGATGCGCGAGATCGACCGCTGGGCGGCGCTCCGCTTGCAGGAAGTCATCACGGAATGCGTGGCCGGCTACAACGCGTATGAGTTCACGCGGGTCTACCGCGCCCTCTACGGCTTCTGCACCACGGAGCTTTCGTCATTCTACCTGGATGTGCTGAAGGACCGGCTCTACGCTTCGGCGCCGAATTCGGTGGAGCGTCGTTCCGCCCAGACGGCGCTGTACAAGATCGCCGAGGCCCTCATCTTGCTGGCGGCGCCGGTGCTTGTCTTCACGGCCGAAGAGGCGTGGCAGGAGCTGCGGAAGTCCAACGCCGCGCTGCCCGAGAGCGTGCACCTGGCCCTCTTCCCGGAAGCCGACGATAGCTGGCGGGACGACGCGCTGAAGGCGGGCTGGGACCGGGTTCTGGCCCTGCGTGACGACGTCAATAAGGCGCTGGAGGAGGCGCGCACCAGCGGCGCCATCGGCAAACCCATCGAGGCGCGCGTCACCATCTCTGAACGGGAGCGCTACAGCGTTGCCCAGGCGATGGCCACCGACATGGAAGCGTTGCGCGAGGCGCTGAATGTCTCGCAGGTAGTCGTTCGCGCGAATGCCGATGAAGATAGCGTCGCCGTTGCCCCCGCCGAGGGTGGAAAGTGCCCGCGGTGCTGGCTGATCAAAACGGATATCGGCGCGGACCCGGAACTGCCGGAGGTCTGCGCGCGTTGCTCCGCCGCCATTTCGGGTATGAACCTGGGGGAAACAGACGAGCAGATCGCTCTGTAGCGCCGTCGGTCGTTTCCCAGTTCAGCGAAGGAGACTGCCATGTCCAACGGTAAGATGATTGACCTGGAACCGTATAAGCGGAAGCTATTCGAGACCTACGAGCGCCTGATGGCTGAGCGCGAGGAGATGGACGACGACCTCTCGTCGAACAACATCCTGTCGGAGACCGGAGAGATCACCGCCAATGACAACCATCCGGCGGACATGGGCACCGAATTCTTCCTGCGCGGGCGGGACGAAGCCCTTGAGGGGAACCTGGAGGGAATCATCGACCAGTGCAAGCGGGCCATCCAGAAGATCGAGGATGGCACCTACGGGTTCAGCGACATCAGCGGCGAGTTCATCGGTGAAGAACGGCTGGCAGCCGTTCCGTACGCCACCACCACAATAGAGGAACAGGAGCGCATCATCGAAGGATGAAGCGTCGCCTCCTCTTCTATATCCTGGCTCTAGCCGTCGTTGCGCTGGACCGCCTCACGAAGGTGTGGGCGGTCCAAGCGCTCTCTGGGGAACGGTTCGTAGCGCTTGTTCCCGGCACGCTGCTCCTGAACCTGGTGCACAATCGGGGTTCCGCGTTCGGCCTGTTGCAGGGCGGCGCCGCGCTTCTGGCGGCCGCCGCCGTTGTGGCCATCGGTGCCATGGTCTGGCTCGAGCGCCGCGGCCTGCCCGGCCGGGCCATCACCGTGGCGCTGGCGCTGCTGCTGGGCGGCGCGCTGGGAAACCTGATCGACCGCGTGACCCTGGGCTACGTGGTGGATTTCATCGAACTCGATTGGCACGGACGCAACGTCTGGCCCGTCTTCAATGTAGCGGACTCCGCGATCACCGTGGGGACCTGCATCCTCATTATCTGGCTCTGGAGGGACAAGCGCTGACCTGGCCCCGCGTTTCCGCCGCGCTCAGCGCTGTTCCTATCACATCTGTATGTATCCCGTTCTGATCCATATTGGTCCCCTGAAGATCTACTCCTACGGCGTGATGGTGCTCCTGGCATTCGCCGCCGCCGTGTGGTGGTCTGTGCGCTCAGGCCGTTCGCGCGGCTTCGACGCGGACAGCATCCTGGACGCCGCCGTCTGGGTCTTCCTGCCGGCCATCGTCGGCGCGCGCCTCATGTTCGTTGCTTTGAACCATGCCGATTACGGCAACCTGGCCGACGTGGCGAAGGTCTGGGAAGGCGGCATGTCCTTCCATGGCGGGTTGCTGGGCGGCGTTCTGGGCGGAGTTGCCTATTGCTGGCGGAGGAAGGCATCCGCTTGGGACCTGGCGGATGTCATCGCGCCTGGCCTGGCGATGGGCTACGCCATCGGGCGCGTCGGCTGCTTCCTGAACGGCTGTTGCTATGGCGGCGTTTGCAGCCTGCCGTGGGCAATGCGCTTTCCAGATCTGGACCACCCGGGCCTGTTGACGCCGCCCAGCCACCCGGCCATGCTGTATTCCAGCGTGGCCGGCCTCCTGATGTTTGGTATCCTGGCCGCGCTGGACCGCCGGCGGCGCTACGCGGGGCAGACGTTTCTCGCCTTCCTCGTGCTGTACTGCGTCTACCGGTTCCTGATCGAGTTTGTGCGGGCCGGGGTGACGGCGAAGATAGCTGTGGATGGGCTGACGCAGGCGCAGGTTGCCAGCGTGGCGATCGCCGTTGCGGCGGTCCTTGTGGCCGTATGGCGCCGAGGCGCCGGGAAGGTGGCGGGATGAGCGAGGTTCTGTTGGTGTCCGGGGAGCTGGCGGGCCAGCGGTTGGATGTTGCGCTGGCGGCTCTGCTGCCGGATGTATCGCGCAGCGCCGCCCATCGGATGATCCGCGATGGCGGCGTGCACCTGAACGGCAGGCCGGCGAAGCCGAAGGATATCGTTCAGGAGGCTGACGAGCTCGCGCTCGACGGACTCGTGCAGGGCAACACGCCGTCGGCCGCGCCCGAGGATCTCCCTCTGGACATCGTGTACGAGGACGACATTCTGCTGGTGGTGAACAAGCCGCAGGGGATGACCACGCATCCGGCCCCCGGCAGCCCTTCCGGCACGCTGGTGAACGCGCTGATGGGGAGGGGCATTACCCTTTCGGACGAAGGCGGCGAACTGCGCCCCGGCATCGTTCACCGTCTGGACAAGGACACTTCCGGCCTTCTGGTGGTGGCGAAGAACTCCTCAGCGCACCGCTTCCTCGCGCGACAACTGGCGGACCGCACGCTGTCTCGCCGGTATGTGGCCATCGTGTGGGGGGTTCCGCGCTGGAAGCACGCCCATGTAGACGCGCCGATCGGCCGCCACCCCACGAACCGCCTGAAGATGGCCGTGGTTACCCCGCCGGACGGGCGGTCTGCGGTAACCGATCTGGACGTTCTTGAGCCCCTGGGCGCCATGGCGCTGGTGCGCGCTCGGCTGCAGAGCGGCCGGACGCATCAGATCCGCGTGCACGTATCCTATGCCGGTCACCCGGTGTTGGGCGACCCATTGTATGGCGGCGAACGCCCGGGGCATGTTCGTCTTCTGCCTCCCAGCGCCGCCGAAGCGATCACCGCCCTAAATGGCCAGGCGCTTCACGCCGCGCGACTGGCGTTCGTGCACCCGACGACCCGCGAACCGATGTCCTTCGAAGCGCCGCCCCCCGCGCCTTTCATGCGGGTGCTGGCCGGCATGCAATCCGGCTTCACGGTTGAGTCGCTTCTGGCCGCCGTTCGGGCCGACCCGCCCCCCGAGCAGATACTATCATGAAGAGACGGAGCTGATCCGTCGCCGGGCGCCGATGGGGCGAGGCGCGGATCGGCGAGCAACATTCCCCTGGAGAGACATATGCACCCCGAGATGCCCCTTCTTTTTGAACTGCACGAGGTGGACGCGCGCATCCTGCAACTGGAGCACGCGCTCAGGAACCTGGACAATGGAGATCGGGCGAAGGCCGCCGTCCTGGCGGCGCGCCAGGAGTATGCGCGGCGAGATGACGACCTGAAGCGGGCCAAAGTGGCGATGGCGAATGCGGACACGGCCCTGAAGTCGAATGAAACCAAGCAGGCGCAGCTCAAGAAGCGACTGTATGGCGGCACGATCACCAGCACCCGAGAGGCCGAGGCGGTTGAGCATGAGATGGCGGGCCTGAAAGAGCAGGCCAGCGAGCTGGAAACAGCCATCCTGGAGACCATGGAAGTGATCGAAGCGGGCGAAGCGGGCGTTGTGGAGCAGCAGAATCTCGTGGCCGAGTCCGAGGCGCTGCTGAAGACCACCCTGGCCGCATTCGCTCGGGACAGCGCGTCCATTCGCGAGCAGATTGACGCAACCGCGGCGCGCCGCGGCGGCGCGCTGAAGCCCATTTCGCCGGCCGTGGTGGCGCGTTATGATGCCGCGCGACGCCGCACCCGAGACACCGGCGTCACGATGCTGGAAGGGCACATCTGCTCGGCATGCCGCATGCAGGTGGCCGGGATCAACGTGGCGGGCCTCCTGAGCACCGACGAGATCATGGCGTGCGATAACTGCGGCCGCCTGTTGTATCGCCGAGCCTGAACGGCCCGGCAGGCTGGCCGCCTTCCGCTGATGCATACAACCGAACAAATATTCGCATATGGATGACACCCAAATCCCCTCACTGATCAGCCGCGCCAGGGACCTAAACGAAGCGCTGGACACCGCGAAGATCGCTATCCCGGCGGCCCTCAACGGCGTGGGCGCCGCCGCCCACGGCTACCTCTCAGTGGCCGCGCTGGATGCGATCTGCCCCGGCGGCTCCGCCCTGGTGCTGGCCGCCACTCCGGAGGCCGCCGAGCGCCTCAGCGCGGACGCCGCGCTCTGGTCCGCCCGCCCGGTGTGGAACCTCCCCGCTTCGGACCTGTACCTTCCCGGCGCCGATCCGGTGGCGGCCGCGCGCCTCGAGGCGCTGGACGCCCTGAGCGCCGGCCCCGCGATTGTGGTGGCCACGCTCCAGGCCGTGCTCCAGCGTACCCAGCGAATCGTATCGCGACTCCACCTGGAGGCCGGACAGACATACAGCTTCTCGGACCTGGCAACGACCCTGGCGGGCATGGGCTACGAACGCGTGCCCATCGTGGAACGGCCCAACCAGTTCAGTGTGCGGGGCGGCATCCTGGACGTATTCCCGAGCACGGCGGAGTTTCCGGTGCGCGCGGACTTCTTCGGTGACGACATGGAGAGTTTGCGCCGGTTCGACCCGGATACCCAGCGCAGCGGAGACCACGCCGGCGTGACGATCATCCTGCCCGCGGAGGAGAAGGCATCCGCCCCCGGAGACGCCACCCTGCTGGATTTCCTGCCGGAGGGTTGCGGCGTGCTGGTGGCGGAGGTGAACAGCGTTGCCGCCCAGTGGGACGAGTTCACGCGTTCCGCCGAGGCTCAGTACAAGACAGTGCACCGTCAGGAGGAGGACGTGGTGCGGTTGTCGCGCGCCCGGCCGATCTCCCAAACCCACGCCTCGCTAGAGACGCTGCTCCATTGGATGCGTTCGCGCCCCCGCGTGTACCTGGACGTCCTCGAGCGGTCCAATCCCTGGGAATCGCCTAAGGCCGTGGCGCTGGTTTCATCTCTTCCGGTGGATGTGTTCCGCGGGCGGATGGACCAACTGGCCGAGGCGCTGAAGGAGGCCCACGGCGCCGGCATGACCGCTGTGCTGGTCTCCACAAACGCCAAGCGCCTGCGCGAGACGCTTTCCGAGTATGGCGCCGTCGTGGCAGAACCGGGCCAGCCGAACCCGGAGGCGGTGGCCGTTGTGATCCGCGGCGAGCAGCGCGCCGGCTTCCGCCTGCCGGACCTGGGGCTCCTCGTGCTCACGGAGGCCGAGATCTACGGCGAGCGCGAGGCGCACACGCCGCGCCGTCGGTTCAAGGAGGCGCAGCCGATCTCCTCCTTGTTGGAGCTGAAGGAAGGCGACCTGGTGGTCCACGTGAACCACGGCATCGGGCACTTCCGGGGCCTCTCCGTCATCAAATCGCCGGAAGGGGTGGAGAGCGAGTTCCTCCGCATCGACTACGCGGGAACGGACAAGATCTACGTCCCCACCGAGCAGATGGACCGCGTCCAGAAGTACATTGGCAGCACCGACAACCCCCCGCAGGTGAATCGCCTGGGGGGGAAGGAATGGGAACGCGCCACCACGAAGGCGAAGGCAAAGGCGCGTGAGATGGCTGCCGAATTGGTGGCCCTCTACGCAGCCCGCCAGGCCGTCACCGTGGTCCCAGCCGGCCCCGACACCTCCTGGCAGCAGGAGATGGAGAGCGCGTTCCCATACACAGAAACGCCGGACCAGGTGCAGGCCATCCGCGAAGTGAAGGAAGACCTGCGCCGAACGCACCCGATGGACCGCCTTCTGTGCGGCGATGTGGGCTTCGGCAAAACCGAGGTGGCCATCCGCGCCGCTTTCAAGATGGTGAACGACGGCAAGCAGGTGGCCGTATTGGTGCCCACCACGATCCTGGCGGAGCAGCATCTCAACACGTTTCGCGAGCGCATGGACGCGTTCCCAATCAACATCGAAATGCTCTCGCGCTTCCGCAGCCCCAAGGAGACGAAGGCGATCAAGGAGAGCCTGCGCGACGGCAACGTGGACATCGTCATCGGCACCCACAAGCTGCTGGGCAAGGACGTTTCGTTCCGCGATCTGGGCCTTTTGATTGTGGACGAGGAGCAGCGGTTCGGCGTAACGCACAAAGAGCGCGTGAAGCAACTGAAGAGGTCGGTTCACGTCCTCACCCTCACCGCCACGCCCATCCCGCGCACGCTGCATATGAGCCTCACGGGAATCCGCGACCTGTCTATCATGAACGACCCGCCGGAGGGCCGCGCCGCCATTCGCACCATCCTCACCGAACAGAGCGACCGCCTGATTCGCGAGGCCATCCTCCATGAGATGGACCGCGGCGGCCAGGTGTACCTGGTGCACAACCGGGTGCAGGACATCGAGTCCATTGCCCTCAAATTGCGCCAGCTCGTCCCCACGGCGCGCATCGGGGTGGGGCACGGACAGATGGCGGAGCGCCACCTCGAAGAGGTGATGTGGGATTTCTACCACCGCAAGTACGACATCCTGGTGTGCACCACCATCATCGAGAGCGGCCTCGACGTGCCAAACGCCAACACGATCATCATCAACAACGCGGACCACTTCGGCCTTTCGCAACTCTACCAGTTGCGGGGCCGCGTTGGGCGCAGCCCGCGCCAGGCGTTCTGCTACCTGCTCTACCGCGCGCACAAACAGCTTTCCGAAGAGGCCGAGGCGCGCTTGCAGGCCGTGCGCGAGTTCAGCCAGCTTGGCAGCGGGTTCAAGATCGCCATGCGCGACCTGGAGATCCGCGGCGCCGGCAACCTCCTGGGCGCCGAGCAGAGCGGCATGGTGGCCAGCGTGGGCTTCGAGTACTACTGCCAGCTGATCCAGGAAGCCGTGGCGGAGTACCGAGGCGAGCGCGAGGAGGAGTTCTCGTTGCCGGCCGCGGACATCCCGGCCCCGGCCTACATTTCCAGCGACTACATCGGTGACGACGGCCTGCGCATTGCCTTCTACAAGAAGGTCACCGCCGTTCGCAGCCTGGACGGCCTGAAGGCCCTGCAAGAGGAGCTGGAGGACCGCTTCGGCGACCCGCCGAAGCCGGTCTGGAACATGATCCGCCTGCTGGCGCTGCGCCTGAAGATGAAGGAAAGCGGCCTCATTGGCCTCTCCGGGAACCCGTACCGGGTCATCGTGCGCCTGCCGCGCAACCTGAGCGCCGCCGAGCGATTCGAGCTTCAACGCCGCCGCAAGCGTTGGAAGGTGGAAGCCGCCAGCATCGAAGTCCCCGTCACCAACAGCGACGTCCTGCGCACCGCCGAAGACGCCGTGCCGAGGATCATAGCAGACCTGGGGAAGTAGGGGAGGAGCCTGGCCCCGAAGGGCCGGCTCAGCAGACGAACGGCGCCTTCGCGCCGTCGAAACAGGGCGCGAAGGCGCCCTTGGTCTCTTGGGCCGGCCCTTCGGGGCCAGGCTCCGACGGAGGACCGCCATGCCCGGCGTCCGTCCGGAAGTGTACGTGCACTTTGTGTGGGCAACGTGGGATCGTCAGCCCCTGATCGCGCCCGCGACAGAGGAGTTGCTGTACGCCTGCATGGTTACGGAATGCCGGCGGCTGGGCGCGGAGCCGTTCGCCATCGGAGGCACGGAGGACCACGTCCACCTGCTGGCGCGCTTGCCGATGACCGCGAGCGGCGCCCATCTGATGAACCAGGTGAAGGGCGTCTCCGCGCACTTGGCCACCCACGAGCTACGCTGTGAAGGGTTTAGCTGGCAAGGCGGCTACGGCGCCTTCTCCGTCTGCCCGCGATGCGTCGAAACCACCATGGAGTACATTCGGGATCAACGCCAGCATCACGCCACTGGAACGTCGGCGAAGGAGTTGGAGCCTGGAAGCCCCGGGCCGTGACGAGCCTGGCCCCGGGGGGGGGGCACAGGAGACGAACGGCGCCTTCGCACCGTGATTCCGGGGCGCGAAGGCGCCCCTGGTCCGCTGAGCCGGCCGTTCACGGCTCCCTCGACCAGATAGGAGGCCGCAGTGCTCTGTCGAACATGCCCACGCTGTGAGAAGCCGCAGCCGTTGGGAGCGCGGTATTGCGAGGGGTGTGGGGCGGACCTGTACCACTACATGCCGCCTCCGGACCGGGAGCGACGCATCAGGGCCAAGCTGGCGGTAGAGGCGGCGGCGGTTGCGTGCGCCGTGCTGGCGGTAGGCTTGGCGGGCAGATGGGGGCCCTCCCCATATCTGTTCCCAGTCGCCTGGGCGATAGCAGCTGTTGGCACGCAATGCGGGCCGCGCAACGAACCGGGGGCCAGCCGTCGGGACCGACGGCGCCTAGAGGCGTTGTCGGCGCTCGGGATCCTTGTACTGATATCCGTTGTCCTCGCTCCCCTCGCGATGTTAGTGATCGGGATCTTTGCCACGGCGCGCAGCCACGCGGGCCAATCGCAGGCCTTGAACAACGTTCGGAAGCTGGGGCAGGCGATGCTCTACTACTCGGAGGACAACGACGGCCGCCTGCCGGGTTGGGTGCGCGGCTCCGACGGAAGACTCTACCACAACGTGTGGGATCAGCAGATCGCCCCGTACGTGGGAGATGCGAGGGCCTTCGCCGGCCCCTTCGATCCGCGCGGCATCCGGTCGCCCTCGCAGCCAGGGGTGCGCGACCGCATCCTGTCCTATGGGCTGAACGGCCTTCTCGTCACGAAGCCGAAACGCGTTTTCGACGGCAACGCGGACTGGGCGGCCGGACCACGCCCGTCGGCCGTGAACCGTAGCCCGCTCCTCGGCGAGACGATCATGCTCGCCGAGCTAGCGACGGACCGTTCCATGGGCGTTCCGTACCTGTGCCCGCCGGTTCCGCCCGGCATTGCGGTCACGGGGGAGACCCGGCGATACCGCCACGCCCTGAACCAGTGGATCGACATCGACCCCCGCGCCTGGGTTGAGACCAACGGCCCCGTGGATTCCTACCGTTCTGATTCATGGGACCCTCATCGCGGCGTGGCGCGGGACTACTGGGACACGGGGGAAGTCTCCGGCTGCTGCGACGGTGGCGGAGGCTGTGTGGTCTTCGCAGACGGGCGCGCGCAGTCCCTCCATACGGCCGAGACTACGGGCATGTTCTACGGAACGCGCAGCGCCAAGCCCGTTAGCGCGTTCCGCCCGGACAACTGGGAGAACATGTGGCGCCCGCAGTGGGATCGCCCCACATCCCCTGCGCCGCGCTCGAAGAGCTAACCGTTCTCGGGTGAAGGCAAGCCTTCGATTCCGTCGCCAGCCATATGGAGTGCGGCGGCTTGCCGCCGCTTTCGTTCGGTATTCCCGTTCCGAAAGCGGCGGCAAGC
>DASXUL010000034.1:0-35743 GCA_036504855.1 Armatimonadota bacterium
GCTTGCCTACCATCGATCGCGTCGTCTCAGCAGCCTGGGTCAGAGTTGGTGTTAGGCGTGAGACTCACCCCAAAAGGCTCCTACGCGAATGGTCGGTTGCGGACTTAGTTGGAACGAATGGGCAAGCCCAGCCCCTACCCGGTAGGTCCGGTCGTCCACCGATCAGTGGATGGAGACACCGAACTGGTAGAGGCTGGGCTTGCCCTGCCCTCGGAACCTCAGACTGAACCTCGCGCCTCGCGGTAACACATCCCGCCGAACGCAGCGCTGAGCCGCGCTATCCGGAACTGCCTTGGTCCTCGCGGCCAACGCGGGCGGCGATGGCGTTCTCGGCAGTCAGCCCCATCGCCACGAGTCCGGTGAGAGGGCCCCACACTGTCCCAAGACGCGGGGCGCCCAGGAGTAGGTAGACCACGATCGCGGCCAGCGGCAGCGAGGCCAATGCACGCCAGCGCCAGGCCCACCAGGCAGGCGGCGATGCCTGGCAGGCCCACCAGCGCACCCGAACGCATCCGACAACGCAGATAACGGAGGACATCAGCAGCAGCCAGGCCTCGACAATGTATCGCATTCGGTTATGTCCTCTGAGCCGGCCCGTCGGGGCCAGGCCACCCGCCAAACTACTGGGCGGCGGGTTTCTCGCCCCAGATGTGCTCCAGGAACCAGTCGTAGTTGTGCTGCATCAGCGATCGGAGCTGGCCCGGCATCACCGGCGAATGGCCCATGTCGCGGTAGATGATGAACTTCACGGGCACATCGCGGTCCTTCAGCGCGCGGTAGAGCATGTTGGCGCTGGCGATGGGAACGCGGTCGTCGTACTCGCCGTGCTGGATGAGGGTGGGCGTTTTGTTGGCGCCCGCGTTGACCGGTGAGGCCTTGTCATACGCCGCCGGGATGTCCCATGGCGTGCCCTTCAGGAACTGCCGCGCGAACTGCGGCGAATCGCTGCAGGTATAGTCCGCCCGCCAGTCCACCAGGCCGCCGCCCACGGAGGCCGCCTTGAAGCGATCCGTGGAGATGGACAGCCATGCCGCCAGGAACCCGCCGTAGCTCCATCCCATTACGCCCATGCGCGAGGTATCCACGAAGCCCTTCGCTGCCAGCGCATCCACGCCGCTCAGGATGTCTTCCGCCTCGCCGGGGCCGGGGTTGCCCAGCGCCTTGATCCGGAAGCTCAAACCGTAGCCGCAGGAGCCGCGGTAGTTGGGCTCCAGGATAACGGCGCCTTTCGCCGCCAGAACCTCCAGCGGGTACGGGTGGTCACTCTGCAGGGCCATTTGGGAGACGCCGGCCGGTCCGCCGTGGATGGCCACCAACAGCGGATACTTCGTTGACGGGTTGAAGTCCGCCGGCTTGATGAGTACGCCCTCAACGTCGGAGCCGTCATTGCTCTTCCACGTCACGATTTCGCGTTTCGCCAGGCGTGTGGTCTTGAGCTGGTCGCCAAGAGTTGTAAGCTGTTTGGGCGCGAATCCGTCCAGCGGCGAGACGAACACCTCGGAGAACCCGGTTGCGTCGGCGCCCAGCCAGGCGACCATTCTGCCGTCCGCGCTGATGGTGGTGTCTTCCATATCGCCCTGGGGCGCGGTGGTAACGGGTTTTACGTCTCCCGTCTCCGGGTCGATGCAACTCAAGGCCTCGCCCGTGCGTTGGGCTGTGCGGATGAAGACCCCCCGCGGCGTCCAGGCGACAAGCGACGGACGCTCGTTGAAGTTGTCTCGAACGATATGCACCGGGCCGCTGAACGCGGAAACCTTCTCAATGCGTCCGCAGTAGAAGGCATACGGCTTGTCGCCGGCGGACTCGAATACCAGGTCCTTGCCGTCTGGAGACCACATCGGGTGCAACTGCGGGCCGGGGGCCCAGGCCACGCGCCGCAGCGAGCCGTCCGCGAGGGTGGCCACGTAGACATCCAGCGCGTCGATGGGGTCCACAACGCCGCGGGGGGTGGCGGAAAACGCGATGTAGTTCGAATCGGGCGACCACTCGTAGCCGGCAATCCCGGCGCAGTCGTCGCCGGTGAGGCGGCGGGCCGCCAGATCGCCAGTCTTCTCGGCGTTCTTCACGTCGGTCACCCACAGCCGGTAGCGGTCGTCGCCGCCAACCTCATCGAACTCGCCGAACCGGATGTACTTCTTCAGCGCGGCGTTTTCGTCCTTTTCCTTCTTCTCCGGTTCCTTCGCCTCGAAGGCGATCCACCGGCCATCCGGCGACCAACGGAATGAGTGCACGCCGGTGGGGAAATTGGTGAGGGCCTTCCCCTTCTTGCCGGTAGGGGAAACGGCGTAGACCTGGGGCTCTCCGTCCCGGTTGGAGAGGAACGCAACGCGCTCGCCATCCGGGGTCCACTGGGGGTCGAAGGCGCTGGAGTCGTCGTCCGAGAGGCGCCGGCATTTGCCGTTCGCCACCTCGGCCGTCCAGATCTCGAACTTCCAGAAGCCGTAATCCCGATCCGGCTCGCGCTGTTCGTAGACAACGAACCGCCCATCGGGGGAGATGCAGGGGGAATGGACCCACTTCAGATTGGCCCACTGGTCAATGGTGGGCGGTTTCGGGTCCTCCGCGCGCGCGGGGGAAAGGGACAGGGGCAGGAGACACAGGACGATCAACGAAAGGTGGCGCATGGCGGTAGCTCCGAGTATGCCATAGCCCGTCGGAGACTGGAATCTGGCGACGGGCTATGGAGGGTTGTCTCTCAGGCTTTCGGCGAGATGACCACGCGGCGGTCCGGGTCCTCGCCTTCGGAATAGGTGGAGATTCCGGGCTCCTCCGCGAGGGCGGTATGGACGATACGGCGCTCGGCGGCGTTCAACGGGTCCATCACGGCTTCCTGGTTGTGCTCACGGACCTGCGCCGCCAGGTCCTTCGCCATCTTGACGAGGGTCTCGGCGCGGCGTACGCGGTACTGCTCGGCATCCACGGTGACCCGGAAGCGGCGGTCCAAGCGGCGGGCCACGATGAGGCCCACGATGTACTGGAAGGCGTTGAGGGTTTGCCCCTGTTTGCCGATCAGCAGCGCGGCATCTTCCCCCTCGAGGGCGATCTCCACCGAATCGGCATCTTCCGATTGGATGGCGGCGGTGGCGGAAAGCCCCGCGGCATCCAGCATCTCCTGCGACACCTCACAGGCGACAGCGGCGGGAGAATCGTCGAAGAGGGGCTGGGCGGGTTGGTCTGTCATCGGGTCTCCTCTGCGGGCTCGGCGCGCCGGCGCCAGACGCGCACGGTGATCTTCTCCGGCCCGGGCTTCAATGGGTTGGTATCCTGCATCCGCAGCACTTGAATGTCCGCTTGTTCCTCAGTGATGCCCAGTTCATCCAGGCATACGCGCACGGCCTCAGCCATGGTGGGCGCTGTGTGCTCGCAAACGGAAGCGGCCACGCGAGACAGGTCTTGCTCCGGCGCTGCCGTCGCTTCGGCGGGCTCGCTGACCCACGCGCGGACGGTATATTCCTCGGGGCCGGGGCGCCGGCGGTCCAGGTCCCGCGTGCGGATGAGCACGATGGTGGCCTGTTCCGGGGCGATGCCCAGTTCCGCTGCGGCGGCCTTTACGGCTTCTTCATAAGTATGGCTGGTTTTCTCTACAACCTTGCGCATATTTCCTCCCATGCCGGGCCCGTCTGCTGCAAGAGCCCTCTATTTCCGTTTCCGCTTCGGCGCCGTTCGGCCCGGTCCCCGGTTAGGGGCTTCCTCTGGCGCTCGCGGCGGCGGCGCGCTCGGCGCCGTGCTCGGTTGCGGCGCGCCCGGCGGCGGCAGCGGGTGGGCCTTCATCAGGCCCCACTGCTGCCAGGTGGTGAACACGTTGAACATGAGCCAATACAGTATGAACGCGCTTGGGAAGCTTTTGAGGATGAACAGGAACATGATCGGCATCATGTAGGTCATCATCATCTGCTGCTGGCGCTGCTGATCGTCCTGCGCCGGCATCATGGTCAGCTTCTGGCTGATGAACATGCTGACGGTGTAGAGCAGCAACAGGGCCATATCCGGCTGGGCCAGCGATTTGCCGATGATGTCGGGCGCAAGCTGATGCGTTACCGGGTTCACCCACAGGAAGTGCGCGTGGCGGAACTGGAAGTTGTAGAGGCGGATGACGGAATAGAGGCCGATGAGGATCGGGAACTGGATGATCATTGTGGCCCCGCATCCAAACGGGTTCACGCCTTCTTCCTTGTAGAGCCCCATGATCCGCTTGTTCAGCTCTTCGGGCTTGTCCTTGTACTGCTCCTGAAGCGCCTTCATCTTGGGCTGTACGGCGGTCATTCGGCGCGTGGTCTGGAACTGCATCTTGGTGAGCGGGGTCATCAAGAGCTTCACCACGGCCGTGATGATGAGCAGGGCCAGCGCGTAGGAGTAGGCCGGGTTATTGCCCAGCGCCTTCACGAGGCCGTCCATGACCTTATAGGCGGGCTTGGAGTGGTTGGCGAGGTCCTGCTGGTACTCCACCTGATAGAAGGGGCCGTCTTCCTTGTGGTCGGTGAAGGTGCCGACCCAGTCGCGCACCACGCGCATGTCTTTGGGCAGGGTGGGGTCGGCGGCGTTCACCTTGGCGTCGGCGTGCTGCTGGGTGAGAGACGTGTACGCCTGCACGGCGACGTCGTACCTCTTCTCATGCGTGGCCACGCGGGCGAGGTCTACAAGGGCCTGGGGGAGCTGATCGAAGTCACCGCGGCTGGCGGTTTGATAGTCCGTGAGCGCGCCCTTGAAGTCGCCCTTCGCCTCTTTGGTCTGGGCGGTCGCGTAAGCGTTCACGGCGGTGTCCCGGCTCACACGGGAGCAGCCGGAGACGAAGAGCGCGGCAAGAATCAGGAACAGGGCCGCCGCGCGGCCCGCCGGTTTGCGGAGTTGCATATTTTAAGCCATCAGCAGTCAACCGCCCGCGGTCGGCCGAGGGGCCGGAGCGGTGGGCGGTTGTTCAAGGTACCGGATCGTGTCCGCCGGGATGGAATGGGTGGCACCGCATAACGCGGCGAGCGCCCAACAGAAGCCCCTTGCCCACGCCGTAGCGCTCAACGGCCGTGCGCGTGTACTCGCTGCACGTGGGCGTGAAGCGGCACATAGGCGGCGTGAACCGGCTCACGGCCTGGTACCGCCCAATGCACCACAAAACGACCTTCCGACCCCATGGCCGGCGGGATCGTTTCGCGGCGCTCTCCAGGTTCGGTTTCACGGGATGCGTTTCCGCGCGCGGTCGGCCAGTTCCATGACGGCGGCATCCAACGCGGCGAAATCGGCCGCCGCGGCGCCGGGCCGGGCGAGTAGGGCCATGTCCGCCTCCGGCAGCGACTCCCAGCGAGCCAAAGCGATGGCGCGGAGTCGCCGCTTTATTCGGTTACGTTCCACAGCCCCGCCAAGTTTCTTCCCAACGCTGACCCCAAGACGCCGGCGTCCCGGCGTTGCGCAGACGCGCAGCGCCACAACGGGCCCGGATACGCCGAATCCGCGCTGGAACAGCGCGTCCCAGTCTCGGTCCGCCCGCAGTCTTCGTTGCCGGCTCAGCATGGGCGCCCCGCCTCCCGGCGGGCCGTGATCAGTACTTGAGGGCCTTGCCGACGCTGACGGAGAGCTTCCAGCGGCCCTTGGTGCGGCGGCGTTTCAAGACATTGCGCCCATCGGAGGTGGCCATTCTCACGCGGAAACCGTGCGTGGTCTTGCGGTGGCGCCGGTTTGGCTGATACGTTCGCTTCATAATAATCCTTCCGGCCTCCTCCCAGGAGGCGCATCATCGCTAAAAAAAGGGCCGACTGCCCCGTGGCTTGGGGTTGCCGCCCCGCGAAAAAGGTTCCAGAAAGTCCCATGACAGTATAGGCGGGGCCACTGGGGCTGTCAAATGCATCCACGCTCACGCCGCGGGGCCTCCGAAGGGTCAACAACGGGCCCTGGATGGCATTATATGGTTGTCAGATGCGGCTGCCGGATCGCGTCAGCCGCAACAGAACTTGGAGGCGCACTATGCCGAAGCAGCCAAAGCGCGGGTTCACCCTCATCGAGCTTCTGGTGGTCATTGCCATCATCGCCATCCTGGCCGCCATCCTCTTCCCTGTGTTCGCTCGCGCGCGCGAGCGAGCCCGGCGGATGCACTGCGTGAGCAACCTCAAGCAGATCGGCACTGCCATCAGCATGTACGGCGACGATTACGACGGCTACATCTACCCCCAATGGTGGGCGGACGGGGCGTGGCAATACCCCGTTGGCTACTGCCCGCCGGTCAATGCGCCGGGCGGCCATTGGCCAAATCAGCTCTGGGCCACCGCCTACCTGAAGTACACCGGCAACAGCGCGGATGTGTTTCGGTGCGGCAACGACGGCGACAACGGCATGCCCAAGGCGATCCGCTTCAAGATGGACCCCAAACTTGCCGAAACCGCGAAGAGCGTTTCCTACATCTACCTGGGTTTGGATCCATGGAAGGCGAAAACCCAGCCGGCGGCGGCGGAGATCAACGCCAATCCCCGGCGTTTCATGCGACGGATCTCCGACCAGCAATCCTACAAGGGCACGTATGGCAACCAGGGATGGCTGGCGCGCGACAAAATGTACTGGAAGACATCCGCCGCCCATTGGGCCACCGCCCACGCCACGGGCACCGGAGCGGATTCGAACGACGACGTCACCGGCGTCGGTTCCAACGTTCTCCTCTTCGATAGCAGCGTCACCTGGCGCGCTTGGTGGGATGGATAGCCAGGAGCAACGGGCGCTGGATGCGCGCGACCGCCTTCAGCGCCCGTCTTTCCAGAACGCGTGACGCTTGCTGGCCTCCTGGCAGCGGTGCAGAGAACGGAAGTCGATGACGTCTTCCGTGAGCAGGTTCTCCACTTCCCAGGGCAGGCGCACGTTGTGGAGGCCGGCGTTGTCGGTTGCGATAGCGATATCCACGCCGGCGTCGAAGCAGCGATCGAACACGGGACGCAGGTCCGAGATCTCCTTCAGCTCGTCAGTGAGGTGCAGGAAGTTGTCCTCGAAACGAGCCGTGTTGGTCGTACACGCGGATATAGGCCGGCGCTGCGACCCGTTCGGTGAAGATCGCCATGCAGTGGCCTTCCGGTTGTACCGCGGATGCGAAGCGGATCGCGATGAACCGACCGACTTCGAAAGCCCATCTGCCAAGCTCCTGCGTCGCGACCGTCTGGCCGCGCGCTTGGAGGTTCTCCCATGGGCGTTCCAACTCTCCGTCCTGGATGCTAAGCGATGCTCGTGTGGAGCCGTTCGTCAGATCCAGAACGCAAGGGAGGTCGGCTTCGAACGAGTAGACGACGGTTGGGCTGATGGGGCCGCCGGATGATCCGCTTGCGTCGAGGAGGGCTGCCACCTGGTTGGCTTCCGCCAGGGCCGTGCCGGTTTCCTCTGCAAGGTAGAGGGTCGGCATCCCTCCCTTCGGCGTAAAGCGCCCCCCTCGGAGGACGGGCCCAAGGCTGTAAAGCGGATCGAAGCCCGGGTTCTGCTCCACGATGAACAAGTGCACCGCGCGATGCAGGGCGCCGGCAAAGTGGAACCCATCCAGAACGGCGAGCGCCCGTAGCGCCTCGTCGCGCGGGAGCATCAGGCGGGCTCCCCGAGGGCAATCCTCTCTACCAGCCCGGCGACAGCTTCCCCGTGTCCCTCAAGGATGAGCTTCATCGGAGTCTCCCCGCCCAGAGACGGGTTTGGGGCGTTCAGCCAGGCGCGCAAGCGTTCGGGAGCGCCCGCCAGGTGCAAGAGCGGGGCGGCGATTCGCTCATACACGCGCAATCCGGGCTGGAGAGCCGGGGCGTCCGGCGTCTTTGCCACCGTTCCGGGGCGCTTTCCGAGCAGCCGTGCAAGCTCAGCTAGGGGAACGCCGAGGAGGCGGGCGACCCGCGCGGCGTCCAGACGGCCCGATTGGGGCGCGTGCAGTTCGGGCGCGGCGTGTCGAAGCTCAGGCGGTACAGGCGTGGGAGGGGCTGAGGTTTCCTCCTCCGCATGGCGGATCAGCCGCTCAACGCGCCCAACGATCTCATCCGCTGGCTCCTCTGATTCGACGGGCATCCGCACGAAATCGATGCGTGGGCTAAGGAGATGCGTTCCTAGCCGATGAACCGTGCCGGGCTCCCCTCCAACCACGAAGACGACGGGAAGCCGCGATGCGAGAGATTGGCGGACGCGAGGCGAACTGGATAGCCGTCCGCGGAGCGAACGCAGGTCAACAACCAGGGCGTCGGGGCGTTCCTCGCGCACAACGCGATCCAGAGATCCACGAAGCGCTTGGCGAAAGCGCAGGCGGCCTTCCCCTCGACGATCCAACAGGATCGCCAGCCCAGCCGCGTTTCCCGTGACCACTACATCCGGCATAGCGCACCTCTCTATACCGTAATCATACCACAAATCTACCGATTAACTACTAGCGTGACCGGCCGCGAAGGCTCCGCCAATGCCTTCAGCGCCCGTCTTTCCAGAACGCGTGACGCTTGCTGGCCTCCTGGCAGCGGTGCAGGGAACGGAAGTCGATGACGTCTTCCGTGAGCAGGTTCTCCACTTCCCAGGGCAGGCGCACGTTGTGGAGGCCGGCGTTGTCCGTGGCGATGGCGATGTCCACGCCGGCGTCGAAGCAGCGATCGAACACGGGCCTCAGGTCCGAGATCTCCTTCAGCGTGCCGGTCTTGAGGTAGGTGGTGGGGCAAACCTCCAGGCACTGGCCGCGCGCCGCCACGCCGGGCAGCAGTTCCGGGAAGCGCAGCGGGATCTGGATGCCGTGCCCGATGCGGTCCAGGTAGGGCAGCAACTCGGGATGGCACCCATTCTCCGTTTCAAAGAGGTGCCCGGTGGTCCCAAGCCCCATATCGCGCGCTAACCGGAACAGCGAGATCCATTCGTCCATCCGGTCCGCATACAGGGTATCTGGGCCGGCGAGGTCCACGCCGCACACCGTGTCCTTGCGGCGGCCTGCCAGTTCCACCACGGCGCGGTTGACGGCGTAGGGCAGCCGACTGTGCATGCACAGGATCTGCGGCATGCGGATGGGATACTCATCCGTCTTGGCGGCCTCGGCGATGACGTCTACCACCTGTTCCATCTGGGCTATGCGGCCCGCCTCGTCCAGGGCAAGGTCCGTGCGGTAGAACGGGCTGTGGCGGATCTCCAGGTATTCGATGTTTTCGAAGATGTAGGCGCCGCGCACGAGTTTGCTGACGAAGTACGGCAGCATCTCCAGCCGTTGCACGCCCTCCACCATTGCGTGCAGTTCCAGATACTCTGTGAGGCTTCCGCGCGGCCGCGTGACGAACGCCTCGAAGTCTTCGTAAACCGGGAAGCGTCTCGCCAGCGGGTGGTCGTGGCGGATCAGATACCGCCAGAACACGCGGGGCACAACCGCCCCGCCCAAATGTCTGTGTAACTCGTAGTGAACGGGCATCCTGGCGTCGTCTCAGTAGAACAGGAACGGCCACCAGCTCTTCATCGGTTTGCCGTCGTCATCCTTGGCTGGGCTGTTGGGGCCGGGCATGTTCTGACGCCAGTAGACGAGCCAGGGGCCCATGCAGTCTCCGGCGAGTTGGTTGTATCTCTTGAACCGGGAAACGTCCCAGAGCTCCTGGATATCCTGGCCGTTCGGGCCGTCGTGGAGGCGATAGTGCTCGATTGTGCACATCACCTTCTCCGGGTTGTCCAGGTCGTAATCGTGCCGGCCGGTGGGGTTGTAGTGGACGTTGCCTCCGATGGCGAAGTAGTTGTGGACGGTTATCGTCTCGCCGCCGGACTTCAGGACCATGGTGGATGGGTCGGGGTAATCCACCGGATCGCCGCCGTGGCCGTAGAGGCGGGTGTCGCCGGGGGCGAGGCCCCACCGCTTGTCCAGGTCGAACCCGGCGTATTCGTTGAAGTATTTGGTGAGGTAGGGGATGATGTCGCAGTTGGCGTTGGCCTCGAAGGAGTGCGAAAGGCTCTCCATGAAGCAGCCGGGCCCTCGGTCGCTGTTGATGAACCCGATGCGCAGACTGCGCCCGATCCACGGCTGGCCCTCGGATCCGCCGTTGCCGGCCTGCTTCCAGGCGCCGGGGATCTTGTGGAAGTCCTTGTCGTAAGCCTGCTTCACTTCGATGCTCTCGAAAGGCGAGCCGAAATTGCCCTGGATGGCCGTAAACCACACTTCATTCACGAGGCCCTGGTCCACCAGGTCTTCCAGGGTGAGGAATCGGCGGGGGTTGCGCGGGTCGCGGTAGCCGTAGTGTTCGGCGAAGCGCTGAGTGAAGAGGTCGGAGTAAACGAAGTTGATGCCCTCGGTCCATCCCGGTAGACGCGGGTAGTTCGTGCTGTTGCCGTCCAGGCGATCCTTCGCGGGGCGCGGATCGGCCGGCCGATCCGCCAGGTCCACGAATTTGGCCACCTCGTACTGGAGGGTCACGGGCGCGGCGGGGTCCTTGTAGCCGTGATAGCGGGAGGATTCGGCGACGGCGGCGATGATGCCGTCCACAATGGCCCGGGCCTGTTCGGGCGTGCGGTTGTTGGCGAAGTTCAACACCAGCACGCGGGGCTTCAGGGTCTTGATCTGGTCGTGATGTTGGATGAGCCAGTCATCCGAGTTGGCCGAGGACCATTTGTTGGGCCACACTGTGGGGTCGTCACTCAGCTTGGCGGAAACCGGCAGCGCGAGGGCGGCTGCGGCGCAGAGGGCCATCATAGCTTTCAACATGCGATTCTCCCTGGGGGGTGATACGGTAGTATAGGGCGGCCGGGGCGCGACAGGCCGCTTTTCCCGGCGCCCGGAGCCGGTCACACACTGGTGCATCTCCCGAGATCCGTGTGGTAAGGAAACAGCATGCGCATCGTTTTCGCGGCGATCGCCGCGTTCCTCCTGCCCGCCGCCGCGGCCCCGCTGACCGGCGTGGTGATCGACGCGTCCGGCCGGCCCGTCGCCGGCGCCGTGGTGGGCGACTGGCTGAAGGGCGGACCGTTCATGGCCACTGACGCTGATGGCCGCTACTCCCTGGACATCCCGGGCGAGAAGCGCGTAGCCGCCGCATGGAAGCCGGGCTCCGCCATGGCCGGCCCGCGCTGGATCGATGCCCGCTCCCGCGCCGAAGCCGCCGATTTTACCCTGTTCGACGCCGGGCCGGAAGTTCATTTCCCCGTCGCGAGCCGGCGCCCGAACGGCGTTCGCCTGGCCCTGGCGGAGACGGACTCGGTGGACGACCCCTCCGCCGGGCCCAGCGTGCGTCAGGTGGAAGTGACCTGGAACCGCCCGCCCGCCGCCTGGCATGTGGAGATGACCATCGCCGTCACCGACGAGCACGGCGGCAGCCCCCGCCTCGAGACGCGCACGTACTACCGCAGCGGCGGGGACCCGGCGCACGATAGCGGAAACGGCGCCGCGGCCGATGGTCGCATGGTGAGCGTGGCGCGGGTGGCGACCGTTACGGGCGTGAAATCGCTCTCCGTCGTACTCGACAGCGCGGAGGCGGACCTCGCGCCGGTTTCGGTGCGCGCCTTCGGCCCGGAGGATGCCGGCCCGGCGGACGCCGTGGCCGCCATGCGCATCGCCGCCGGCCTGCGCGAGCCGCCGTCCGACCCGGATGCCCGCTTCCGCTGGAACGCCTACAACCCCGAGGCCGCCAAGGACCCGACGATTGACGCGCGCGACGCCATCGCCTTGTTGACAAACCGCGAGGTCCGGCCGCTGCGCGTTCTGGTCATCAACTACGAGCCGTTCGTCTCCGCAAACGGCCGCAAGCTCCTGCGACAGGTCACCGGCTGGCGCGACCCGCACCCGAATACGGACGAGCACGTGCGCGACATGCAGCTTGCCAGCCACGGCTTTCTGCGCATCCAGCGCCTGCCCGAAATCGAGGCGCGCGAGTTCCCGCTGATCTTCAACCGCAACGACGGCAGCCCCTTCCAGTACACCGAGGAGACGTTCCTCAAGGCTTGGCGCACCGGAAGCTGGCTGAACGGCGATTGGGGCAGCGACTACAACGACATCATCCGCCGCTACGACCTCGTGCGCCGCGTGGATTGCGGCGACGTGGACGAGGTGTGGCTGGAGGCGCCGCTGGGCACGTCCATGTGGGAAACCACGATGGCCGGGCCGAACGCCTACTGGTGCAACAGCTCGCCGCCGTCCTCGCCGAAGGACTCGCTGAATGGAACCAACGGCACGCGCCTCTTCGTGATCACCGCCTTCAACTACGAGCGTGAGGCGGATGTGATGATCCACGATTGGGGGCACCGCGCCGAGAGCATACTGGGCGAGAAGGTCTACGGGCGCTGGAACATGAACAACAACGCCGCGCCGCCGGTCACCACGTGGGACCGTTTCACGCGCATCGCGAAGTATTTCCCCGGACACGCTTCGGTGGGTTACTGCCACTATCCCGCGAATGCCGTGAAGGACTACGATTACGCCAACCCGACCATGGTGAGCAGCGACGCCGACGATTGGTACAACTACCCCAACTTCACCGGCGCGCGGAAGATGGTGAACAAGGACACCTGGGCGCAGCCGCGCAGCATGCCCACCGGCGTGCCGGACTACCAGCGGAACTACCTCATCTGGATGTTCTCCCACATGCCCCATATTCCCGGCCGCGGCCCGGACGGCAAGCTGGCCAACTGGTGGAAATACGTGACCGACATGAACGGGTATCCGGAATCGCGGTAGGGCTGCCCGCCGGTTGGTGCGCCGTCAGGATGCGATTGGTTCAGCCATGGGGTTCGGACCCGGCGAGTGAACTCGCGGGCAACGAACGGCGCGAAGTCGCCGTGCGGCGACTTCGGATCAGTCCGCGAAGGCGGAATTCGCGCTAGTCGTTGCCCGCGAGTTCACTCGCCGGGTTGCATGGCTCATCCGCACGGTTCGGCATACTCGTTGACCCCATCTGGGTCGGAGCCGCGCAGCAGGAAGATCGGATGGTCCTTGAAGTAGCGGGCATACTGGCCGTCGCGGACGAGCCTGGTGGAAGCCGGCATGTAGCGCATCGTATAGCCGCAGCGGCGCTTCTGGCTGTGGTTGGCCGTGCTGCCGTGGAGCAGATAGGGGGCGTGGAAGGAGCAATCGCCGGGGGCCAGCTCGATGTTCACCGCCTTGGAGAGATCGTAGGGGCTCATGTCCACGCCTTTGTCCAGCACCTTGCTATCCTTATCCTGGGCGGCGCGGTGGGGGACGAGCCCCGCCTTGTGCGTGCCGGGCAACACCCGCATGCACCCGTTTTCAACCGTGCTCTCGTCCACCGCCAACCATAGTGTCGCCACCTCCATCGGCTCCAATTCCCAGTACTCCGCGTCTTGATGCCACGGCACTTCCAGTCCGTCGCCCTTCGCCTTTGCGATGAGGTGGCTGGCGAAGAGGACGATATTGGGCCCCACAATGCTCCCCGCCGCATCCAGGAGCGCCGGATGACGGCAAGCCTCCAGGAGGGCCGGCGTTTTGAGGTGCGGCATGTCCATATGCTCCGGCCGCTGGTCGGGCGGAAGATGGGCAATCAAATCATCCACCACGGCGCGGAGCCGCAGCAGGGGCTCTTGAGGCAAAACGTTGCGGACGATGGTGTAGCCCTCGGTCCGATACTGCTCGATTTGTTCTTTGGTCAGCATTCCCTGTTTACCTTCGGCGTGTGGCCCGCCCTGGATTGGGCGGGCTGGGGCCGGCATGCGCCACATCGAACCAGTTTACCCCGTATCGCCGGGTTGTGTCTCATGGAGGAACCCATTTGAAACCAGAAGGCTGGGGCCCGTGGAACGTGCGGGCCGCGAATGCGCTGGTGCACCTGCCCACCGGCCTGGAGCTTCGCCTCGGCATCCGAACCCCGGATGGGGTTGAGCATTGGGAGCTGCGGTGGCGGCAGGTCGAACGGCTCGGATCCTACTCGGAGGCCCTCGATACCGATGAGTGGGGTGGCCGTTCCGGCGAAGTGCTGTTCCGTGTGGGAGGTTGTCGGTTCGCGATGGCCTTTACCACCCACACTCATCGCATGGCGTCATGCCGCGTTGCGCCCGCCGACAATGGTTGCACCGGGAACTCGCTGCTTGTGAGGCTCAGCCTCCCGTGGGGAAATCCGCCGGACGCCCCCGATGATTTCGCTCCGGCCTGTTGGGTTGCTGCCGGCGCAAACGGTTCCGGGTCACCATTGCGTGTTCGCCTGGGTGAAGGCCCGTTGGTCATTCCGCTGGATTCGGCTGTACAGATCCACGCTTCCTCAGCCGGGTTCACCGCTCCGCCAAAGCTGATAAGTACCAATCACCTGGCCCCTTTCGAAACGAACCGCCTGTCGCAACCCGATGAGCTCGACGAAGCTCTCTGGCGCGGCGTTGCCTGGAACACGATCTACCATCCCCGCCTGAAGCGGCTCATGACGCCCGTTTCGCGCGATTGGTGCGTCGATGACAACAACTTCGGCGACTACGTTCTCTTCCCGTGGGACACCTTCTTCTGCAGCCTCCTCGCCGCGCGGCGCGACAAGGACCTCGCCTACGCCAACGTGCGCGCGGCGCTGGCCGAGATGACCGACCGCGGCATGCTGCCCAATGTTTCCGGCGGCGCGGGGCAGACGCTGGACCGAAGCCAGCCCCCGGTCGGCGCCTACTGCGTTTGGAAGCTCTACCAGCGATTCGGGGAAGCCGATTTCCTGGCGGAGGTCTATCCGGCCCTGATGCGCTGGCACGCTTTCTGGATGAAGTACCGCGACGGCAATGGCGACGGATTGCTGGAATGGGGCAGCGATCCCATCCCCGCCCCGGTGGATTGGTGGAAGCCGCACACGCAGCAGGCCGCCAAATGGGAATCCGGGCTGGACAACAGCCCCATGTACGAGAACATCCCGTTCAACGAGGCCGCCAACACGCTGGAACTGGCCGATATCGGCCTCACCTGTCTCTACGCGGCGGACGCCGAGGCCCTGGCGAACATGGCGGATGTCCTCAACAAGCCGGAGGACGCTGCGGCGCTGCGCGCGGAGCACGCCGCGCTAACCGAGCGCATCAACGCCCTGATGTGGGACGAAGAGCGCGGCCTCTACGTGAACCGCCACTGGGACGGCCGCCTCGCGGAGCGCTACTCGCCCACGTCGTTCTATCCATTACTGGCCGGAGTCGCCACGCCGGAGCGCGCCGAACGTTGCGTGCGACAGCACCTGATGAACCCGGACGAGTTCTGGGGCGAGTGGGTCATCCCCAGCATCAGCCGTCGAGATCCGAACTTCCCGGTCCAGAAGTATTGGCAGGGCCGTATCTGGCCCCCGCTGAACTTCCTCGCGTATGAGGGCTTGCGGCGCTACGGCTTCCACGCCGAAGCGGATGCGCTGGCCGAGAAGAGCGCGGCCCTCTTCCTGAAGGAGTGGCGCGAGGAAGGCCACATCCACGAAAACTACAACGCTCTCACCGCCGACGGCGACGACGTGGACCCGGCCGATCCCGAGGGTTCGTCGGATCCAATCTACACTTGGGGCGGCCTCTTGGCCTACATCGCCCTGGACGCCCACGAACGGCGGGGCTAAACCTGCCTCGCTCGGAAAGGTGGCGGTTGCATGGTTCGTTTTCTGGTGGCGCTGATGCTGGCGATGGCGGCGACCGCGATGGCCGCTCCCGTCTCGCCGTTCGATCTGGACGTGATGTACATCGAGCGAACGCCGCGTCTGAACTTCGACCCAAGCTCCCCCACCGGCGGCTGGCCGGCCCCCGGGCAGGATGTGCAGTGGGTGGCGCACCTGCACAACTGGGGCACGCAGGACGTGGCTTCGGTGGACTATCAGTGGAGCTTCGACGGCGCCGTGGTCGGTTCCGGTTCCATCTCCGCCTGGAAGGCCGGCGCCGATGCAACCGTCGCCTGGCCATGGAAATGGGAGCAGGCTCGACATTCCCTGACGTTTCAACTGGACCCCGCTGGCGCTATCACCGGCCAGGCATCCCGCCCCAATGACGCGCTGACCGTGGATACCGATGCCCTGGCTTTCGGCGCGTGGGTGGAGGCGGGGCTGGCTGCATACTTCCACGACAACCAGAAGGTCTACAACGACGGCGCCAACTCCTTCGAGGACTGGCTTCAGCGCAACATGCGCCTCTGGACGAAGATCAACCGCGACGCCGTCTATCCCACCGCGCCGAACGGCATCGTGGACCGCGTGCGCCTGGACCAGGTGATCCACGTGCCGAACGGCGCCCTGCCGCTGGCCGGCGGGCTGGCGACCAACGACCCGGACTTTCGAGACAAGACCGTGGACCTCATGTGGGGGTTCCCCTACCACGCCGAGGATGTGGGAGCCGGCCATTTCTACGATCCCGTGCCCGGCAGCCCCTTCCAGTATGAGTGGGGTCTCATCCACGAGCTGGACCACGCGCGATACCTCATCGATTCCTACGGCTTCGACGTGCACACCGTGGCGTGCCAGAACCTCACCCTGCCGGACGGCGGAAAGATGCTGGGCGCCCCCGTGATGCCGTACCCCGGCGCGGACATCGTGCGCTACGACAAGTACAAGGGCATGATGGACAGCACGCACTACTTCAGCGAGTACGAGGCGTACGAGTGGAACCGCATCGCCGGGCAGCGCGCCCGCTACGGCAACTACAACGCTCCCGGCGACATCGGGGTCTTTCTGAACGAGGACCTGCCGCAGAACAACCACTTCCGCTTCGTGGACCAGAACCTCGATCCGCTGGCCGGCGCAACCGTGGAGGTGCGCCAGGCCCGCTCCTACGACGAATGGTATGGCAAGTCCTACGTCAACGAGCCGGACCTGACGTACACGGCGGATGCCGACGGCCGCGTTGACATGCCGCGCAGCCCGTTCGGAAGCTACATCAACCATACCTACGGCATCGCCAACAGCGTGATGCTGTTGGTGATCCGCTCCGCCGACGGCGCCACGCGCACTGCCTTCGTGGAGGCCAGCGATTTCAACCTGGAGTTCTACCGCCGCCACACGCAAGACGCCTACTACGAGGTGCAGGTGAACACATCGCCCTCGAACCAGACGCTGGGCACGGTGAACCCCGGCCCGCGCGGGAAGGTAACCGGCCGCGTGCTGGATGCCGGCGGCAGCCCGGTGGCCGGCGCGTACGTAGGCGTTCACCCGGACGGCGACCAGTACGCTGTCACCGACGCGGACGGTAGATATGCTCTCTCGCTTCCGGTCAACGCCCCGTTGGCGATTGCGGCGCACCGGTCTCCAAGCGCGGCGGCCGTGCAGCCGCTCTCGAATCGGGCCACGGTGACGGCCCTGGACGCTCCGGTGACGGCGCCGGACCTCGTGCTGCCTGCTCCCGTGGCGAACGTGATCACCTCGGCCGCCATCACAAGCGCCGGCCCCACATCCCACAACCTCGGCGTTCTTACCGATCCCAACAACCCCGTTCACAATGCGGCGGACCAGTCGTTCAGCACGCGATGGGGCACCAACTGGACGCCGGATGGCTTTGTCACCCGCGAATCCCCGATCATCTACGGGGTGGTGCTGAAGTCCGCGCCGGCCGTCAACCACATCATCCTGCACTGGTCGCAGCAGTATGCGCGCGCCTACCGGGTGGATGTGTCACCAGATGGAACTCGCTACGCCACCGTATATGCCACGGATCAGGCGACGGGCGGCTACCACATCCCGCTGGGCGGCGACTTCCGCGGGGTGGATGTTATCGCCTTCCCGGCCCGCCCGGTTCGCAACATCCGGATCATCATCATGAACCAGGCGCCGGTGGTGGGTTACTCCTCGCTGTGGGAGATTCAGGCCGGACTGGCTCCAGCGCCGTATTCCCTGGCGGATATCGGTTCCGCCCTTCAGATCGCCGCCGGCATCCGCGCCGCCGCGCCGGATGACGCTTACCTGGACATCCAACCCGGCGACGGAATCGACCTCCAGGACGCCGTCGCCCTCGCCAAGCAGGCGTGGGGCTTATGACTGCGGAGTGCGGCGGCTCGCCGCCGCACTCCATTTCGGAGAATCCATGCGAACCCTCACTCTGTTAGCGGTCCTTTCCTTCGCCGCGCGGGCGGCGGCCGTTCCATTCCTCGTGCCCATCGACGTCAACGCGCTGGCGGCCAAAGGCGAGGTGAAGCTCACGGCAACGGCCTTCGACATCAACGACGCCTCCAAGGTCTTCGATGCGGACCGCGACAGCCTGGCGCGCACGGCCTCCATCAACCCGGCACTCGTGGAGGCGGCGTTCACCGCGCCGCAGTCCGTTTCCGGCTTTCGCGTGCGCTTCACCGCCGAGAAACACGACTACACGGTGAGCGTGGACGGCGAGATCGCCGCGCGCGGGACGTTTCAGGGGGAGGACGTGCAGACGGTCCGCCTCAAGCGCCCGGCATCCGGCAGGGTCTTCCGCCTGGACGTTCAGCGCCGGGAGGGCGACGACTACGTCCACATCATGGACTGGGAGCTGCTTCAGCCGGGCGAGGTGACCGGCCTGTCTATCGCGGGGCCGAAGGGCGACGTGATGGAGGAGTCCGTTTTGAAGCTCTCCGCGGCGGCGAAAACGGCGGATGGGCGCGAGCTGGACGTAACGAAAGACGTGCGGTGGTCCGCTGCATCGGCCAATGTGGACAAGTGGCGGAGCGACAGCCAGTTCCGCTTGACGGCGCCGGGCGAGGCGCAGATCGCCGCGGCGCTGGGCGATCTGCACGCGTCTCTCACCGTCCCCGTTCAGGCGTACAAGGCGGGCAATTCCGCGTTCGACCTGGATGCCATGTACATCGAGCGGACGCCGCGCATCGACTACGACGCGAACAAGGCCACCGGCGGCTGGCCGAAACCGGGCCAGCGCGTTGTCTGGAAGGCGCACCTGCACAACTGGGGCGACCGTGACGTGCCAAGCGTCAACTACCAGTGGATTCTGGACGGCGTTCCGGTCCTCACGGGCGTGTTGTACAACTGGAAGGCCGGCGCCGACGAAACGGTGACGTGCCCCTGGCGCTGGGAGCAGAAGCGCCATGAGCTGGCCTTCCTGCTGGACACGCGCAACGCCTACCCGGACGAGCGGACCAAGGCGAACAACCAGATCGCCATCGCCACTGATGCCCTCGCCGTGGGTTACTGGGTGGAAGACGGTCTCGCCCGCCACATGCACGAGCACCAGATCGAGATGGGCGACGGCATGAACTCCTTCGAGGACTGGGGCCAGCGCCAGATGAACCGTTGGAACCAGATGTTCGCCAACGCCCGCTACGCTACCTCGCCATCGGGCATCGTGGACCGCGTGCGCCTGGACACCGTGGTCCACGTGCCATCCGGCGCGCTGCCCTTCAACGGCGGCTTGCCCACCAACAACCCCGACGCCAAGGACAAGACGGTTGACCTCATGTGGGGCATGGTGGCGCGCGACATGGACACCTTCTGGAAGCCCTCTCAGAGCGGGCCGTTCTACTACGAGTACGGCCTGATGCACGAGTTGGACCACGCTCGCTACCTCGTGGATGCGTATGGCTTCGACGTCCACTCCAACCAGGTGGACAAGGTGCTGGGCGCCGACGGCAAGCCGTTGCTGGGCACGCCGGCCCTGCCCGGCCCGAAGGACGGCGTGGTGCGGTACGACAAGTACAAGGGCATGATGGACAGCACGCACTACTTCAGCGAGCACGAGGCATACGCCTGGAACCGCATCGCCGGCCAGCGCGCCCGCAAGGGCAACCAGAACGGGCCGGATGACATCGGCGTCTACCTGGGGCAGGACCTGCCGCTGCGCAACCACTTCCGCATCGTGGACGCCAACCGCAAGCCGCTTCCCGGCGCCGTGGTGGAGGTCCACCAGGCGCGCCCCCAGAAGGACGCGTGGTACGGCAAGACCTACGTCACCGAGCCGGACGCGACCTACACGGCGGACAATGACGGCTGGATAACCCTGCCGCGCAACCCCTTCGGCGCGGAGATCCACCACGACTACGGCCACGCCAACACAACGCTTCTCATCCTGGTGAAGGCGAACGGCGTCACCCGCGCCGCCTTTCAGGAGATCACCGACTTCAACCTCCAGTACGCCGCCGGCCAGCGCGAAGACGCCCGCTACGAACTTCAGGTGAACCTTGCGCCGGACAACACGGACCTAGGCGTTACGCGGAGGGGATGAATCCACGGGTGAGCGAGGAGCCCGGCGACCGAGGTCGCGGGCAACGAACGGCGCGAAGTCGCCCTGCGGCGACTGCGGAATCAGCCCGCGCAGGCGGGCTTCGCGCTCGACGTTGCCCGCGACTTCAGTCGCTGGGCTCATGGCGGCATTCGCCGGGCTTCCCTACCGAGATTCCGCCTGGGCGTTCATGTCGGTGACGTATTTCCACCAGTTGGCCTGTTTGCCGTCCGGGCCGAGGCCGGGGATGTGGGGGAAGCGGCTGAACCACCAAATATGGTAGTTCCGGTGGTAATCCCCGGGGTGCGGGCCGGCCCAGTTCTCGCGGTTTACCATTGTGCGAGCGCCGGTGAAGTTGGGGTAATTCAGCCAGTCGTCCGCGTTGCTGCTCACGTAGGTTTCGTTGGCGAAGTCATAGTCGGCGATGCCGTTCGGGGGATAGTGGACGTTGCCGCACTCGGCTTCGCCGGGCGTTATCTTGTCGTATCGGGTGAAGAGATCGAACGTGGTGCGGCCGCTGGCGGAGTTCCAACCGCCGTACACCTTGCTGTTGCCGAGGATGCTCTCGCAACGGTGCCCCCAATCCTCCAGCATCACGTCGTTTCCACGCTCGTAGTTGAAGCAGGTGGTCACGAACAAGCGCTGGCCGTGCGATACGCCATCTGGCGGGATCACCGGCCCGCTGTTGCACCAGTACGCGTTGGGGCCGGCCATGGTCGTTTCCGGCATGGCGAAGCCGGGTACCGCCTGCAACCATACCTCGTCCACGTCGCCCACGGCCACGCGGCGGATGATGTCGAAATGCTGGAAGATGTCATTGAAGTCCGCGGAGCCGGAGGGCCACGTGTTGGCCTTCCACGCGGCGATGAACGTATGGTCGGTGAACCGGTACCCGTTGTTGAACAGGGGATACTCGTCCGCCTCGATCTGCGGCAGCAACTGCACTCGCAGGTAGCTGTGGCTGGCCAGCTCCAGATCGGCGACGTGCCCCTTCGTATTCACGTGCGGGTCGTTCCACCCGGTGACCGATCGCAGCGGAACTCCGGCGTATACGGCGCCGCCGTTCGTTGTGACGGTTTCCTCGATGTACGGCTGGTAGTTCACCACGAGCACGCGCAGCGGGCGCACCTCGCGCGCGAGGTCTCGTGTCAGCTCGATGGCATCCGCCATATTGATTACCGCATCCTTCTCGGCATCCCAACGGAATGCGGCGTTGTAATCATCGGGGATTTGCTGGAGCCCGGCGCTGATGCGCAGGGCCGCCGCCGCGTCCGCCGCGCTGGTTGGTTGCGGGGAGAGCCCCACCACCTCGAAGGCGGAGACCGGATCGACGCCGGCGTAGGTCTTCGTGATGACGAGGCTCAACGTATAGACGCCGTACACAGGGGCGAAGTGGATGGCGTTCACCAACCGGGCCGGGTTCGCCGCGGACGGGTACCCGCCCGTTTCATCGGCAGCCGTTCCTTCTCCGGCGCTGTAGTACGTTCGCGTGGAGGCGTGCGGGCTGGAGCCGTTCCAGTAGGTGATGTCGTTGGTGAGTTCGATGTGCCAGCCGGCGGGCGGCGTTTTCCAGTGCACCTCCACGCCGCTGAGGGTGACGTTCGGCAGGGCGAACGTGATGCGGGTGGGGGACGCCGATGTAATAGCGCCGGAGCGCCCGCTGGTCCAGAGCGTTGAGAGGCTGCCGTCCACAAGCGCGGCGTCATTCCCGGCGGCCTCGGATGGCGTGATGGTGGGGGCATTGCCCTGCAGGGTGTCGTCGCCGGCGGGAAAGAGCGCGAAATCGGCGTGGGCGCTCTCCACCGTGTTCAGCCAGCGCGGGCCGCTGAGGTCGTAGCCCTCCTTGTGCGCGCCGACGACGGCCTTGCCGTACGGGCGCGGCAACGTGTAGCGCCCGGCCGCATCCGTGAAGACGAACGGCCCGCCGTCCAGGAAGGCGCCCACCGCGGCGCCGGATACGGGAACGCCGCGCACATCCGTTACGATGCCGCTCAACGCCGGAGCAGGGATCACGGAGATGTCGTTCAGCGCGGCGGAAGCGGCGCCCGCCGCGAACGCGTCCACGGCCACGCGCAGGTAGCGCGCCTGGAGCGGCTGTGGCGGAACGATGGCGCAGAGCGCGCTATTTCCGGCGGCGGGCAGCAGGTAGCCCTTCCCGGCGGACGTTGCGTGCACGGTCTGCCACGAACCGGCCCCGGTGGATGCGTTGAAGTCGTTGCACGCTTCCAGCCGGTAGCCGGCCGGCGCGGCGTCTTTCCACCAGAGGATAGCCTGCGCCACGTAGGTCGGCGCGCCAAGGTCGAAAGCCGCCCATCGATCCGCGGCGGCGGTGGACTCCGATACGGTCCACGCCGTAGCCACGCTGCCGTCCGCCGCCAGGGCCGAGCCGGCGACCGGCGAAGCGGCGGTGAGGGGCAGTGGGGCGGCGGCCGGCCCAAGGGTAAGGGCCTGAACGTCGTTGACGTTGGCGGTCGAGACGGCGGCCCGCATGGGGCCGGGAAGTCCCACTGACGTGATGGCGCCGGAGCCATTCGTGACGACTTGGATGGCGGCCATGTTGTACGTTTTGCCGCCGTTGCACTGGAACTGATACCGGCCGTAACCGTCGGTCAGCGCGTATATGTCGGCGTCTGCCAAAGGGGAGGCGGGGTTGGCCGAGGTGGAGGGCTTGGCGCCGACGATGGCGCCGCCCGCGGCATAGCCATTGGGCGCGGTAACGCCGCCGGAAATCCTCTGGTTGGGCGCAGCCGCGCAGGGTACGCTCAGCGCCGCCAGCACGAGAAGGGGGTGAACTCGCATTCGGGGCCTCCGGATCCGCCGGGCAGTCGGGCGCCGCTCTGGCTTGGGCATCCCGACAAGGTTTGGCACATGGCCAAGGGGATGATATCACATCCGGCCCTTGCATACGCGTAATCCCGCCGCCGGTTGAAGGGACCCCACGGCCCGCGCGTCCAAGAGTGCGCCCCCCTGGTAGAATGGAGGGTGGAACGCCGGAAACCGCTCGTGCTCTGGTAGAATCGGCGCGGGGAGAACCCGCGCCGCCCGCGGCAGGTGATGGCCATATGGGGCCATCCGGAGGAACGCAGATGCTTATGCGAAAGACCATAGCCTTCGCCCTGTTGGGCCTCGCCATGTGCGTGTCTACTCACCCGGCCGGAGCCGTACCCGCGCCAGACTATGGGTTCGGCGAGCCCACGGAGGGCGTTCGGCTGAAGCTGGAACTGGTGAAGGAAACCATTCAGCAGGGCGAGCCGGCGTCGCTGCGGGTCACCATCCAGAACGCCAGCGACAAGACCGTCCTTTTCGGCCTCAGCGATCCGACGTATGACAACTGGCTGACGGTGCAGTCTCCGAGTGGGGTCACCCGCACGGTGCATCGGGAGGTCAAATGCTTCTTCTCCACGGTTACGATGCACCTCACTGCCGGGCTGTCGTATGGCTTCACCTATGCCACGAGCGGGTTTCTGACGTTCGAGGAGGTCGGCGCCTACCGCATCACCCTCTCGCGAGGGTTCCGCCTCCTGGACGGCAAGGGCAATGTCACCGCCGTCTCCAACACGGTCATGCTGCGCGTAACGCCGAACCCGGGTCGCCGCGCCGTTGAGGTCCCGGAATCAGCGCCCGGGCCTCCGCCCCTGACCCTTCATGCATGGCCATGGCCTTCGAAAGCCCCGTTTGCGCTGCCCGCTCCGATCGCCGTCGACGATGATATGGCGTCGCCGCCGGCCGGCATGAGCTTCGCGTCGCCGTTCGATTGCCTCAAGTATGAGGTGCGCCTCGATCCAACCGTCGTTGCGGGCAGCGGCGATGTGACGCTCTGGCTAACGCTCACCAATCGGGGATCAGATACGTTCATCGCCGCCTCGGATGCGGAACCGAGCATCCCATACGTGGAAATCGTAGGGCCGTCGCCGGAAGCGTGGGCATTCCGGTCGGGCCGTGTGACGTACCCGCGGATGCCGCGCTCCGTGGTCCTGCGTCAAGGGCAGTCGATGGTCGTCGAGTACCCATTGAGCCGCGTGTTCGAGTTCCGCGAAGCCGGCGTGTACTGGATCAGCGCGAACTACCCGCTTGCCGTGCGCGACAGATGCTGGACGGATCTGCTCCAGTCCAATCGGGCGATGCTCATTGTCGTTCCGCTGGCGGCCCGCTCGGGCGAGTCGAACTGAGGGGGCCGGCGCATCGCCGAGAGCGAGGCCAAGTGCCGCGTTCGGGTGGAACTGCGAGTTGGTCGCCTCCACAAGGAGCGCTTCCGTATGAAGGAGGCTGGCGGACACGGCAAGCCGTGTCCCTACGCCTGCCTGGTTCCATCCACTGAACGGTGGACGGCCGGGCCGACTGGTAGGGACACGGCTTGCCGTGTCCGCCCCGCAACTCCGATAGGAAATAGGACTCTCACGCGGGCCGCGAGCACGCTCACCGACTGAGTCTCTCCAACACGGCGCCACGAGGCGGCGGGGCGGTACGTCGCAGGTCGCCTGGCCCCGAGGGGCCGGCTCAGGAGACCAACGGCGCCTTCGCGCCGTGGATCTGGACGCGCAGGCGCCCATAGTCTGCTGAGCCGGCCGTTCACGGCCAGGCGACTTCGTCGCTTACAGGTATCCTCCCGCGCTGCCGAGGTTGTTGATGGCGCGGGTTTCGGAGTCGTCCTCGAAACGGAAGTTGGACTCCACGTTGCGGTGCACGATGTTGCCTTCGATGATCGTGCGGTCCGCGTTGATCAGCTCCACGCCGATGCGGTTGTCCTGGATGTCGTTCTTGCGGATGGCGTGCGAGTGGGGGCGGCTCTCGGCCGGGCCGCGCTTGTCTTCGGGCACGGGGCGGATGCCGTGGTCCTGGTCCTTGGCGATGCGGATGCCCTTGCCGTTGCGGGTGAACGTGTTCTCCTCGATGGTCCAATCGTGGCTCGTGTAGTTCTCGGGGTACTCCTCGGCGAACTCCGGCACGTGGTGGGTCCACAGCAGGATGCCGTGGCCATTCGCCTGGAAGTTGTTGCCGCGAACCTGGAAGCCGTAGCCGTTCTCCACGGCGATGCCGGCCTGCCGGTTCATCACCATGCGGTTGCCCTCGATGACGTTGTCCCACGAGAAGCCCAGCCAGAAGCCGTAGTTGCACCGGTCCGCGTAGTTGTTGCGGAACACGTTGCCGCTGCTGAAGGTGGCCTCGAAGGCGATGTTGGGGCTCAGGCTGGCGTCGTTTTCCTCGAACAGGTTGTCCTTGCAGTTCACGTCGCCGTCGTGCGGCGAACGGCCGGCCAGGAAGAAGCCGTCGCCGCCCATGCGGGCGAGGTTGCGCCGGAACACGTTGCGGCAGCAGTTCTTCACGATCACGAAGCCGGTGGCGTCGCCGCCCATGTGCCCGTAGCGGAAATCCTGCTTCTCGGGGTCGGACTCGTCTATCTTGTTGCCGCGCGGCTGGAAGCGGCAGCAGTAGTCCGCCCAGTTGTACTCGAAAACCGAATCAGACGTGTTGAACGCGTGGATGCCGTAGCCGCTGTTGTAGGAGGCAACGTTCTTGCGCACGACGAGGCGGTTGCAGTAGTACAGCAGCAGGCCGTTCATCTGGTGCTGAACGTCGTTGCCGAGGATCTTGGCGTCGTCACAGCGCCACAGGAAGATGGCGCCGCCGTAGGAGACATCCGGCTCCAGCCAGATCTCCAGGAAGATGGTGTCGTGCTCCACTTCCTGCGTGTCGCGGACCGTGTTGCCCTCCAGGGTGAGGCCAGGGCAGTCCACGGCGCGGATGCCGTGGTAGTACGAAGCGAGCTTGACGTTCTTCACCGTGACGTTGGCGTGTCCTTCGATGGCGACGCCCACGTTCTGCTGGCCAGCCCCGAGGATTGTGGCGCCGGCGCCGTCCAGGGTGACGTTGTCCGCGGCGATTCGGATGCCGTTGGGAAGGTAATAGGTTCCGGGGAGGAGGCAAGTGTCCTGAGTGATGGACATTCCATCGGTGGGGGCGATGGGGTTCCGGGTATCCGGCATGAAAGGGGTCCTTCCGAGTGTAAGCAGTGCGGCCTGTTTCCGCATCCGTGGTATGGTATACCCCAAGGCGGAGAGGGAGCAAGCAGCGCCGGAGCGGCGCTCGCCTGCCGCTATACTCATTCCTATGGAACGTTATTCAAACACCGACGGCCCGGAAGCGCTCCAGCCCTTGCTGGACCGCTCCGAGGCGCTGGATCGGCTCTCCGGCGCGTTCGACGTGCTGATCATCGGCGGCGGCGCCACCGGCCTTGGCGTGGCCGTGGACAGCGCCGCCCGCGGATACTCCACCGCTCTGGTGGAGGCGAAAGACTATGCGCACGGGACCAGCTCTCGCAGCACGAAGCTGGTGCACGGGGGCGTACGCTACCTGAAACAAGGGAACGTCGCCCTGGTGCGCGAGGCCCTTCACGAGCGCTACCTGCTGGCCCGAAACGCGCCGCACCTGGTGCGGGAACTGCGCTTCCTCGTGCCGGTCGGCTCCTTCTGGGAGAAGGCCTACTACGCGGCCGGCCTGAAGATGTACGACGCGCTGGCGGGGCGGCTGAACCTCACCCCGTCGCGCCCCGTGGGAATCGATGAAGCGATGCGCATGGTCCCGACCCTGGCGCATGACCGCATCGCCGGCGGCGTGGCCTACAGCGACGCCCAGTTCAACGATTCCCGCCTCGCGGTGTCGCTGGCGCGCACGGCCGCGGCGCACGGAGCCGTGGTCGCCAACTATGCACGGGTGCGCGCCCTCCTGAAAGACGGGGGACGGATCAGCGGCGCCGTGGTGGAGGATGTGGAAACCGGTCGCGAGATCACGGTTCGCGCCCGCGTGGTGGTGAATGCCACCGGCGTGGGAACGGACGCGGTGCGGAGCATGGACGATCCGGCCGCCACGCGCATGGTGCAGGCCAGCCAGGGGATCCACATCGTTCTGGACCGCTCGTTCCTTCCCGGCGACTCCGCCATCATGGTCCCGAAAACGGCCGATGGTCGCGTCTTCTTCCTGATCCCCTGGGAGGGCCGCGCCTTGGCCGGCACCACGGACACGCCGGTGGATGTCGCTACGGACGATCCCATGCCTTTGGATGGCGAGGTGGACTTCGTTCTGGAGCACGCCGCGCGCTACCTGAGCCGTGCGCCGCAACGTTCCGACGTGCTCTCCGTGTTCGCCGGGTTGCGCCCCCTGGTGAAGGCCGCCGGGCACTCCACGGCGCAACTGAGCCGCGACCACACGCTGGTCGCCAGCCCGTCCGGCCTCGTCACCATCACCGGCGGCAAATGGACCACCTACCGGCACATGGCGGCGGACGCCGTGTCCCGCGCCGCGCAAGTGGGCGGGCTGCCCGTTCAGCCATGCCGAACCGGCGCAATGCCTTTGCACGGCGCGCTGGCGGAAGACCCGGAGTGGGCCGAACTGGGCGCCGCCCCAGAGGAAGCGCGCCGGTATGCCGAGGCGGACCCCGGGCTTCTGCACCCCCGGCTGCCGTACACGCTTGGGATGGCGGCCTTCGTTATCGACAACGAAGCGCCGGTCCACCTGGAGGACGTTCTCTCGCGACGCCTGAGGGCTCTCCTTCTGAACGCGGAAGCCGCCGTTGAATGCGCGCCCGCCGTGGCGGCGAGGATGGCCGGGGCGTTGGGCCGCGACGCCGAATGGGCGCGGAGTGAAGTTCGGAGCTTCACCCAGCTTGCCGGCCGTTACCAGCTTGATAGGGAGGCCTGCCATGCGTGATTGCGTCGCCGCCATCGATCAGGGCACCACCAGCACCCGCTGCATCCTCTTCGGCCACAGCGGCCGCATCCTCGGCCTCGCCCAGAAAGAGCACCGCCAGATCCTGCCGCGCCCCGGCTGGGTGGAGCACGACGCCGAGGAGATCCTGCGCAACGTGTGGACCGTCGTCCATGAGGCTCTGGCCGCCGCCGGCAAGGCCGCCGAAAACCTCGCCGCCGTGGGCATTACCAACCAACGCGAAACCACCGTGGCGTGGGACCGCGAAACCGGCCGCCCGCTGCACAACGCCATCGTCTGGCAGGACACGCGGACCGAGGAGATCTGCCGCGCCCTCGCCGAGTCCGGCGGGCAGGACCGCTTCCGAGCCTCCACCGGCCTGCCCCTGGCCACCTACTTCTCCGGCCCCAAGATGCGCTGGCTGCTGGACAATGCGCCCGCCGTGGCCGAGGCCGCCGAACGCGGAACCCTCGCCTTTGGCACCATGGATGCTTTCCTCGTGTGGCGCCTCACTGGCGGCCCCAACGGGGGAGCTTTCGTGACAGATGTCACCAACGCCTCGCGCACCCTCTTGATGGACCTGAAGACGCTGGATTGGAGCGAAGCCAACCTGAGTGCAGTGGGCATCCGCCGCGAGTGGCTGCCGGACGTGCGGTCCTCCAGCGAGGTCTATGGCCATGGAACCGGCTCTCTGGCCGGGGTCCCAGTGGCGTCCGCGTTGGGCGACCAGCAGGCGGCGCTGGTGGGGCAGACGCGCTTCCGGCCCGGCGAGGCGAAAAACACCTACGGCACCGGCGCCTTCCTGCTGCTGAACACGGGCGAAACGCCGGTTGCATCGAAATGCGGCCTGCTCACCACGGTGGGCTACCGGTTCGGCGACGCGCCGCCGGCCTACTGCCTGGAGGGCTCGGTGGCCGTCACCGGCGCGCTGGTGCAATGGCTGCGCGACAACCTGGGCCTCATCCGCGACGCGGCGGAGGTGGAGGCGCTGGCGAACACCGTGGAGGATAACGGGGGCGCCTACTTAGTGCCCGCCTTTTCCGGCCTCTTCGCGCCCTACTGGCGCAGCGACGCGCGCGGCGTTCTCGTGGGCCTCACCCGCTACGTGAACAAGGGGCACATCGCCCGCGCCGTTCTCGAAGCCACCGCCTACCAGACACGCGACGTAGTGGACGCCATGCAGGCCGATACCGGCCTGGCGCTGCCCGAGCTGCGGGTGGATGGCGGCATGGTCCGCAACGCCACCCTGATGCAGTTCCAGGCGGACATCCTCGGCATCCCGGTGCTCCGCCCGAAAGTGTGGGAGACAACCGCCCTGGGCGCCGCCTACGCGGCCGGCCTCGCCGTTGGCTTCTGGACCACCCTGGACGAACTCCGCGCCAACGCCGAAATCGACGCCGCGTGGACCCCCCGCATGCCCGCCGCCCAACGCGAATGCCTCCTCGCCCACTGGAAACGCGCCGTGGAACGCTCACTCAACTGGGTATAGCAGCCAGCATTCAGCATCCAGCATTCGGCATTCAGGCCGGAGCCCCCTTCCCATGAGTTCGGCCATCTCATGGGAAGGGGGCTCCGGCCTGAATGCCGAATGCTGGATGCTGAATGCTACTTGGGCTGGTACACCGCTCCCAGGAAGAGAATTTCGCCGGTGGGGTCGTCCACGATGGCGCAGAGGAAGGGGTGGTCGGCCACGAAGCGGAAGGGCTCCAGCATAACGGAGGTCGCGCGGATGCCCACGGCGGTGGCGGCGGCGGCCTCGGTGCCTTCCTCGTCCACGTCCACGAAGGCCTTGTGCTGCACCTGGCTAATGGCGAGCGGCCTGTCCATCATCGCGCTGAAATCCGCGTCGCCGGTGAAGGCCGAAGCCATGCCGAGGCGCGAGAGGGGAGCGGTCAGCTCGGCGCCCCATTCCAGCCGGAACTTCGGAATCGCCACGGAGCCTTCTCGCGGGCGGAAGGACTTGCGCCACTCATCCCACTTCTCTGGCGTGAAGCCTTGGATGAAGGCGGGCAGCCCGTTCGTTTCGTTCGGCAGGAAGATAACCATGCTCGTGCGCTTGTCGGCGTAGGGGAGCGAGACGGCCGCGAAGTCCTCGCCGGTGAGGGCGCGGATGTCGCCGCCGCGATGCATCATCGGGACCTGCATCTTCGCGCCGGAGTGCAGCGTGAACGGCGCCGGCTGCGTGCTGGACTTGGTGAACTGGTCCGCCCATTTGCCCTTGAAGTGGATGGCGTTCACCAGCACCATCACGGTGCTGGAGTCCACGCTGGCCAGGATCTTCGGGATCTTGCCGTTGGTGTGCTGGCTGGTCCACGCGTTGATCGTGTTGACGGAGCCGGCCGGGGTGTGCAGGAAGTCCAGTTCCGACACTTCGGCGCCGTAATCCTGTCGGTTCACGGCGAGGAAGGCGGGTTTGAAGGCCGCGCCCTTCTGGGCCCACAGCGAGTTGGCTACTGATATCTTCGCCCCCTCGCGCGGCGTTTCCAGAGCCGCCTTCAGCGCGGCGCTGCCGCTGTTCACCATATCCGGCGCAAGGCCGTCGATGTTCAGCGCCTTCGCCATATCAGCCTTCGTCTGCCCGGCCGCGCCGTTCCACGTCATGGACAGCGCGGTGGAAATGCTGTAGGGCGAGAAGAACACGTTCGCGCCGGGCTTCACCGCCAACTCGCGCAGCATGCGCGCGCCGAACCGATTGTGGCCCGAAACCAATGCCGGGTCCACCCGCGCTGGGGCAGGGGGCTTCTTCGATTCCGCGTTCGCGTTGTTGGCGCTCATGCAACCGGCCGCTCCGATCATGGCTATCGCCGCTAGGGCTATCATCGTTCTCATGGTTTCCTCCTCTTCGGTCATCCCATCAGATACCCGGCGCCGGCTCTGCCTTCAACCGAGGGGCCGGCCGCGATGGAGCCCGAACAGCCCGTAGATCTCGCTCTCGGTGAGCGCGTGTTGAAGGTCGAGGGTCACGTCATCCACAACGTCGTGGAAGAGGGCGCGCTTCTCCTGGAGGATGCGCTCGATGCGCTCTTCGATGGTTCCTTCGCAAATGTAGCGGTAGACGGTCACCGGGTAGGGTTGCGCGAGGCGGTGGGCGCGCGACTCCGCCTGGTCCTCCAGGGCGGGGTTCCACCAGCGGTCCAGGTGGAACACGTAGGAGGCGGATTGGAGGTTCAGCCCAACGCCGCCGGCCCGCAAGGAGAGGATCAGCGCCTTGTGCCGCTTGCCTTCCTCGAAGCGCCGCAGGGTATCAGTTCGCTCCGGCGCGGTCTGTGCGCCGCTGTAGCTGAGGGGATCGTAGGAGGCCAGCGCCCGCGCCGCCCGTTCCACTCCATACGATGCGTCCACGAATTGCGAGAACACCAGCGCGCGGTGGCCTTCCTCCACCAGCGTCGCCATCCGCTCGCGGATGTTATCGAGTTTGGCCGACTCGCCGGACACCGGGTCTGCGTTGCACACCTGTTTCAGCCGCGTGATCAGTTCCAGCACGTGCGTGATGCTGATGTCCGGCCCATGGGCGCGCAGTTGGATGAGGCCTTCGGTTTCGGCGCGATCGTAGGCGGCTCGTTGAAGCGGGCCCAGTTCCAGCGGCACGTCGATGACCCGTTTGGGTGGAAGGTCGGGCAGCACGTCTTCCTTGCGGCGGCGTAGCTGCAGCTCGCGAAGACGGGCGCGCACGCCGGCCACGGCCTGCCAGGGGCGATCCGGCTCGCCGGGTTGACCCGTGAGGAAATCGAAGATGGACACCAGATCGTCGACGCTGTTTTCCAGCGGCGTTCCGGTGAGCGCCCAGCGCCGCACGCGCGGGATGCGCTTGCACGCTTGGGCGATGCCGGTTTCGCGGTTGCGGATGCGCGACGCCTCGTCCAGGATGACGAGGTCCCACAGGCGGCGCTCCGGCGGGCCGGGCACGTCGTTGCGGAGGGTCTCGTAGGAGACCAGCGTAACGTGAGCGGCATACCGCCACTGCCATGCGCGCTCGTCCGGCGCGCCGCGAACCGTCATCACGCGCAGTTCCGGCGCCCACCGCGTGATTTCGCGGCGCCACTGATCGAGCAACCCGGCCGGGGCGGCCACGAGAGCGCGGACCATCTCGCCCCGGTGGATCATGATCCGCAGCGCGGCGATGGCTTGAACGGTCTTCCCGAGCCCCATGTCGTCGGCCAGAAGCAAGCGGGGCCGGGAAAGCAGTTCCAGCGCGCCGTCCTGTTGGAAGGGCAGGAGGGGCGCCGGCCATGCGAGGGGACCGGCGTTGCACATCAGTAGGCTGAGCGGGATCTGGAGCACGGCTCGCAGCCTGGCCGCCAGTTCGTCTCCGGCCGGCGGCTCGCCGGGAGCGGAACCCGAACCGCCGAGGATTTCGCCGGTTTCGGGGTCGATGAGCGGAGGCTGGGGCGATTTCCACGGGGCGCGCAGGTCTACCGTATGGGCCGGCCAGAGGCGGGCGAACCCCAGGCGATGGGCGGCGGGCTGCGTTGGGAGCGGCGCCGCGTGTCCCACGACGCCCGTACGGAATTGGGACGCGAACCGGATGAGGCGCGCCACGGGCACGGCCGCTTCCGCTTCCGGCCGCGCCAAAGACCCGTCGCCGGCGGCGATGGGCCGGAGCCGCCACCAGCCGGCCATCACGCCTCCTCGTCAGGCGCCGCGCCGTACACTTCGCGCAGGCCGCGTTCGGCGCGGTGGAACGGCTCCAACAGGAGGCCGCGCTGCGCGAGGCGTTGGAACAGCTTGTCCGCCCCTTCGGGCAGCGGCGCCGGCCATGCAACGGACGTTTCCACGGGATGGCCTTCGCGGTCGAGCGTTTGGACGCGCTCGCCCTCGGCGCCGCCAACGCGGCCCACTGGGATGGAAATCTGGAACTGGCCCTCGCCGTTCACCGCCTCGGCCGCCGCCGAGCCGGCGAGACAGAAGAGCATGCGCGGCTCCAGCGTAACTTCCTCGAACAACGAGGCGGCCAAGCGCCGGGCCGCCGCGGGATCGCGATCGCCCGGCCGCCAGAGCAGGCCGCTCAGCAATTCCACACGGTTGTAGGCGAACTCCAGCGGCTCGCCGCGAGCGTTGATGACGAAGAGCGCGCCGGTCCACGCGTTCCGCGCGTCCTGGGGCGGCTCAACGTGGAAGAACGCGGCGGCGCCCATCTCGCGGATGTCCTCGCTATCGTGGAATGGAATCGGCATGGCGGGCGGGTCTACAGAGTGATGGTGGGCTCGTCGCGGTCTCCGGCGGACTCGGATTGCAGGTCGGAATCTTCGTCATACGACATGGTCAGCGTGTCGGAGACGAGGTGGGCCTCGGCGTTGTAGAGGCGTCGCAGGTCCCAAACGGTGATCCACGATCGGACGTACTGGCGCATCGGCGTGCTGGTGGAGTACTCGCGCTGATGGTCGGTCTCCGGCGCCTCCCACCCGTACGCCTCGGAGTAAAGCTGTCGAACGCTGGCGCCGGTGTTCTGCCACCGTTCGCGCGAGACGGCATGCAGCGCGGTCCCCCGGCGCTCAATGGCCTCCATGCCGGCCTGCGCGAACGGGATGTACGGTTCGTCTCGCGTGCCCTCGAGGCGGGCCGGGATGGTGACGAGGTCGTTCTTGCGGCCCCGCAGAACCTGGCCGGCGTAGTCCTCTGTGATGGTGTAGACGGCGGCTACGCCGGGCAGGGAAATGCCTTTCGCCATGCCGCCCAACTGCGCCAGGTGGGCGTAGGCGCGAGCCCGTTGGCGGAGGCTGTACTTGGAGATCATCTCCGTTTCGTCCACCAGGATCAGCCAACCGGCGTAGCCCGCCGCGCGGAAGAAGCGGGACATGAACTCGAAACGGCGGATGGCCTGCGTTTTCAGCGGCCGGCCTATTGCGAACGTGGACGCCTCCCCGGCTTCCCGGAGCGCCGCCTTCAGATCCGGCACGCGCATGGGGTAGCCCATCCACTCGGCCACGATCTTCTCGCGGAGATCCGAGTCGTGGCTGTGTTCAAAGAGGAACACGGTGGCGGCGAGGCGCGGGTCCAGGTCTTTCTCGCGGTTCAGCCACTGGTAGAGGTCGGCCAGGCCGGCGGATCGTGTGGAGGCGAATGAATGGGCGATCTCCTCCAGGGCCGGCCCTACGCGATCCGGCGCCGCGGCGGAGCCCACGCATGCGCGGTACAACTTGGAAATGTCGTAGAGCGGGGTTTCCTTGTTCAACGTTACGGTGGAGCAAACGAAGTTGCGTTCCAGGCCGGTGTGCCGCAGGAACTCCAACCAGTGGGACTTCCCGGAGCCGAAATCCCCCTCAATGAGAAAGCCGGGCGGCTGCTTGGAGCCTTCCCAACCGGCCTCGGTTGCGTCCAGGAGGCTGCCGAAACGGTCCTCCAGGTTCCTCTGTACGGGCGGCAGCAGGCGAACAACGTCGCGGTTCGGCACGCCGGCGCGAAGGGCTTCGATGGCGCGAAGGCGTTCCACGGTTTCAGGCAGCATGGGCTTCCTCCAGGCTGGGGGCGGCGTCCAGGCGCACCATTGCGTTCAGCGGGTTGGCGCGGTCGCGGTCGCGAACGTCGTCGGCCACGCGCATCCGAAGGGCGGAGTAGTTGCTGATCCCGCGTTTCGGGCTGTCCGCGAAGCCGGGGCCGGCGAAGAAGACCGTCATGATGTGGGAAAGCTCATCGGTATCGTCGATGAACTGGCGGATGACCTCGTAGGTGTCCAGGATGGTTGCCCGCGTGTAGCGGATGGGCTGGCCTTCCTCCGGGGCGTCGGCGACGACCGCGCTGATGTCCGCCAGCAGGGTGAGCCCGGCGTATCCGGTTCTCGCCAGCCAGACGGCGAGCGATCCCAGCAGCAGGCGGGCGTTGTGCCGGCCGATGCGCTGGTAGATCTCCAGACGTTTGAGAGCGGCGAGGTTCGGCTTCTCGCCGCGAAGCCACTGGCGCACCACGTCGGCGTCCGTTGGCGCCACGTCCTGCGGGTCCACGCTGGCCGTGCACAGGCTGGCCATGGCGATGCGGAACTCCTTGCACATGGAGTAGTCGTGGATGATGCCGTTGCGGATGATCCGCTTGGCGGATGCAAGGAACTCGCCGCCGGACATCTCATTGGCCTCGGCGATGGCCTCGGCGGCATCCAGCGGAACGCCTTCGGGCAACCGGATTCCGGCCGCCGGAAGGCGAGTGCGCACCCAGCGTTCCGTGAGCGCATCCCAATCGACCTGCAGCGCCGCCTCGTGGAACACCTGGTGGATCATGTAGACCTTGGCGCGGCGGGCATCCACGGATACGGTCACGTAGTTCGCGGCTGCTGCCGCATCCCCCACAGCGCGGATGGCGGCGGGGATCGTGGCTGGAGCGGCCACGGCGATCTTAACGCTGGCGCCGCCCGAGGCCACGAAATCGGCCAAATACTCCTGGTTCAGCAGGCTTACCCAATCGGCAAGTGCAACGCCCATCGTTCTCGCTCCTGTTCCTGGGTAATGGTCCGCGCCGGGTTCAACTTCCCGGCGCGAACCGGATGGAAGCGTAGTCCTTCTCGAGCCCGTCTCTGGTTACGAACCGCAACACCTTGGCGCTCTTCTCGCGGCTAACGGTGCTGGCGGGGAAGCTGATGCGGTAGCCTTTGCGGGTGGCGGCAACGCCGCTGGTATCGAGATAGTAAACGTCTCGCGCGAAGTCCAGAAGGGTATACTCGCGGTCCGATCCGGGCATCAGGGTGAGGACGGCGTATATCTCGGTGAGGGCGATGTCCGGCCACGTCGCTATGCGCTTGCGGGCGCGGACGAAATCGTAGGCCTGGAAGAGCGCCTCAATGAACCGCTCCGGCTTCGACTTCGGGTCTTTCGCCTGAGCTTTCTTCAACGCCGCCGCCAGCGTGGAGGGGCGGATGTTGAAATCCAGGCGCTTGTCGATGCGAACGGCGGCGAGGTCCGGCTCGGCGCGCACCAATACGGGATAGCAGAACACCACGCCGTCGCGTTCGTAGAGACGAACGCCCGCCTCCTCGGCGGCGGCCCGGATCTCCGCCAGAAACCCATCTTCGTCGCTCAGCCAGCGCGCGGCGTCAAACTCCAGCGGCGGCAATCCGCCG
>DASXUL010000035.1:0-66452 GCA_036504855.1 Armatimonadota bacterium
CAATCGTGATCCGAGTCGTTGCCGGCCTCGTGAACCGGCGCACCCAGACGACGCCCCTGCGCGTCTGCCAGGCAGCCATCTAGACGCTGCCACGAACACTCCCCCTCGTCCTGCGCCATTTGCACAATTCATCTAATGACAACCCCACCCGCGGGCGATGCCGCCGTCCTACCGCGATGGACTATGAGCCGCCCGTTCTGACCGCCATTCTGCGACCATGGAGAACGCCTATGTCTGATGAAACCGGCGAGTGTTGGCCTTCCGTCGACCTCCGCCATTTCGACTCGCTGCCGTCCACCAACGATGAGGCGGTCCGCCTGGCGCGCGCGGGCGCGCCGGAGGGGACGGCCGTGTGGGCGAACGAACAGGCGTCTGGCCGGGGGCGGCGGGGCAGGCGGTGGGTTTCCCCGCCCGGCAACCTCTATCTCTCCGTCGTCGCGCGCCCGGCGCTTCCGCTGACCCTGGCCGGCCGCATCGCCGTATCGTGCGGGCTCGGCATTGCGCGTTCGCTGGGCCTTCGCTCCAAATGGCCGAACGACCTTTACCTCGCCGGGCGCAAGGTGGGCGGCATCCTGGTGGAGGCGCGAGCGGGCGCCGGCGGAATGCTGGACTACGCCGTGGTCGGCGTTGGCATCAACGTTTTGTCGCGCCCCGACGATGCCCCCGGCGCGCAACCGGCCGCCTCGCTTCTGGAGCACGGCATGGAGCGGCCGCTGGAGGGGTTGGCGCGAGACGTGGCGCGCGCCATCCTCATCGCCTGCCGCGCGGCGCCGGCTCCCGAATGGCGCGAAGGCTGGGAATCCGTGGACCTGGCGGCCGGGCCCATCCGCGTGCTGCAGGATGGCGGCGATTGGGAGGGGGCCGGCGAATCGCTAGACGAGGACGGCGCTCTGCTGGCGCGCGTGGGCGGCTCCCTGCGGCGCGTTACGGACGGAGACGTGAGCGTTCGGCCATTGCGCCCCGGCGGCTGATCCCCGCTCATTTGTAGTGCAGCCCCAAGGTGGCGGTGACGGTGGTGCCGCCCAGAACGCTCATGTCCACGCGGTCGGCGAGAGTGTTGATGAGGAACATGCCGCGTCCGCCCTCGCGCATCTCGCGAGGGTCCTTCTCGCGCTCATTGAGGTCGATTCCCTTACCGTGGTCGCGCACGGTGACGCGCACGGTTTCCGGGCAGACGTCGAGTTCCACGCGGTAGGTCTCGCTCGGGTTGTTGTACGCGTGACGGACGGCGTTGGCGCATACCTCTCCCATGATCACCTCGACGTCGTTCACGTCTTGGGGCGATACGCCCATCCCTGATAGAACGGTCTCGGCCAGGTGACGGCAGAGCCGCACGTAAGAGGCCTCGGCGGGCAGATCCAGTTGCATCCGGACGAACATGCGGCCCTCCTCTTGGCGTGCGGGTTCGGTTTGAGCGTGGATTTGGATTCCATGGTAACGTATACCCACGACCGGGCAGTGCGCACGCGCCGAAGTGCGGATTTCCGTTGGCCGGAGGCGGCGGAAGATGATATAGTGTCATGGGAATTAGCACTCGGCGAATTGGAGTGCTAACGAGACTTTCGATCAACCTCAGGAGGAACCCTATGTTGAAACCATTGGGCGACCGCATTATCGTGAAGAACACCGGCGCCGATGACACCACCAAGGGCGGCATCTACCTGCCGGACACGGCCAAGGAAAAGCCGACCAGCGGAGAAGTGATCGCCGTGGGCCCCGGCCGCGTGCTGGACACCGGCAAGACCGCCGAGATGGAAGTGAAGCCTGGAGACAAGGTGCTTTACGGCAAGTACGGCGGCACCGAGGTGAAGGTGGACGGCGAAGACTATGTGATCCTTCGCCAGGACGACGTGCTGGCGATTCTTTAGGGGATAAGCATCCAGCATCCGGCATTCAGCATTCAGGGCTCCGATAGTGGGCTATGCCCTTCGCGCGGAACTTGAATGCTGCATGCTGAATCCTGAATGCCGGCCCATTAGGAGTGAATATGGCGAAAGAACTGAAATTCGACGAACAGGCGCGGCGCGGGCTTGAGCGCGGCGTGAACATCCTGGCGGATGCCGTGAAGGTGACGCTGGGACCCCGGGGCCGCAACGTGGTCCTCCAGAAGAAGTACGGCGGACCGACCGTGATCAACGATGGCGTCACCATCGCCAAGGAGATTGAGGTCGAGGACGCGTTCGAGAACATGGGCGCTCAGCTCGTTCGCGAAGTGGCCAGCAAGACCAATGACGTGGCCGGCGACGGAACAACCACTGCCACCGTGCTTGCCCAGGCCATGGTCAAGGAAGGCCTGCGCAGCGTGGCCGCCGGCTCCAACCCGCTGGCCGTAAAGCGGGGCATCGATGCCGCCGTGGCCGCCGCCGTGGAGGCCATCCAGTCCCAGGCCGTGAATGTGGACTCCCACAAGGAAATCGCCGAGGTTGCCACCATCTCCGCCAACGACGCCACCATCGGTGAAATCGTTGCCGAGGCGATGGACAAGGTCGGCAAGGACGGCGTGATCACGGTTGAGGAATCCAAGGGTACCACAACCACCCTGGAGCTCACCGAAGGCATGCAGTTCGACAAGGGCTACATCAGCCCCTACATGGTGACCGATGCCGAGCGCATGGAAGCCACACTCGAAGAGCCGGTGATCCTGCTCTACGAGAAGAAGATTTCCGCCGTGGCCGACCTGCTGCCTGCCCTCGAGCAGGTGGCCCAGAGCCGCAAGCCCCTGGTGATCATCGCCGAGGACGTTGACGGCGAAGCGCTGGCCACCCTGGTGGTCAACAAGCTGCGCGGAATCCTGAACGTGGTGGCCGTGAAGGCCCCCGGCTTCGGCGATCGCCGCAAGGCCATGATGGAAGACCTCGCCATCCTGACCAACGGCAAGTTCATCACCGAAGACCTCGGCATCAAGCTGGAGAACATCACTCCCGACATGCTGGGCTCGGCCAAGAAGGTTGTTGTCACCAAGGACAAGACCACCCTCGTGGAAGGCGCCGGCTCCACCGACGCCATCCAGGGACGCATCAACGTGTTGAAGCGCCAGATCGAGGAGACCGATAGCGATTACGACCGCGAGAAGCTGCAGGAGCGCCTGGCCAAGCTGTCTGGCGGAGTTGCCGTTCTCAAGGTCGGCGCGGCTACCGAAACCGAGCTGAAGGAAAAGAAGGCTCGCATCGAGGACGCTCTTTCCGCCACCCGCGCGGCGGTGGAAGAGGGCATCGTGCCCGGCGGCGGCGCCACCTACATCCACTTGCTTGCCATGCTGGACGGGGTGAAGGCGCCCGGCAGCCTGAGCGGCAACGCGGCGGCGGACTTCAAGACCGGCGTGAACATCGTGAAGCGCGCCCTGGAAGAGCCGGCTCGCTGCATCGCCAACAACGCGGGCGTTGAAGGCAGCGTTGTGGCGCAGACCATCCGCACGAAGGCCGCGGGGATCGGCTACAACGCTGTCACCGGCGAGTACGTGGACATGGTCCAGGCCGGAATTGTGGACCCGGCGAAGGTGACGCGCAGCGCCCTGCAGAACGCGGCCAGCATCGCCAGCATGCTTCTCACCACCGAAGTGGTGGTGGCGGACATCCCGGAGAAGAACCCCCCGATGCCCGGCGGCGGCGGAATGCCGGGCGGCATGGGCGGCATGGGCGGCGGCATGGGCTTCTAGGAAGCCGCGCCGGTAGCTGTCAGCTATCAGCCCCGAACCGGAACCTCCGGTTCGGGGCTGAATGCCGTTTTGGGAGCCGTTCCAGCCTCGTCCGCCATCCCGCGCCAGGTTTGCGCCTGCGCGCTTCCTCTGCTCGCTTCCGCATACCTATCATTACCGGTGTCCAGAGGCGCCTTCCGCGCCGAACCCATGCGCGAATCCGACACGGTCTGAGCCAAGCAGCCCGGCTTCGCGGGTTCACCGCCTGACCGGCGCCGCGGCGTTCCGCCGCCGCAACACCATGAGGAGCTTCAACGATGGGGATCCGTGAGCGTATCTTGCTGTCCATCTCGAGAGCGCCGGAAGGCGACGGTCTTCGTCAGGCGGATTCCGCGATATCCATCGACCACGCCCTTGATGACCTGAAATGGGCCTTCCCGAACTTGGGCGCCCTGGTTTCCGGCAAGCGCGTTGTTGACTTCGGATGCGGCGTTGGCCTTCAGAGCATTGCCCTCGTCCGGGAGTTTGGTTGCTCGGTTGTGGGAGTCGATTCTAACGGCGCCACGCTGGAGAAGGCGAAAGGCAACGCAAAGGTCCACAACGTCTCTTCCGACGACCTGTCCTTCGTGCCCAGCCTGTCGCCGGATCTGCTGGGCAGCATTGACGTTGTCATCTCCCAGAACAGCTTCGAGCATTTCGCGGATCCCGCGAGCGTGCTGGAGGAAATGGGCCGCCTCCTGAACGATTTGGGAATCGTCCTCATTTCGTTCGGCCCGCCGTGGCTGGCGCCGTACGGCAGCCACATGCGCTTCTTCTGTAAAGTGCCCTGGATCAATGTCCTCTTCCCGGAAGAGGTCGTCATGAAGGTCAGGAACCGGTACCGGAATGATGGGGCCGTGCGGTATGAAGACGTGGAGTCCGGGCTCAACAAGATGACCGTCGCCAAGTTCGAAGCCCTCGTCTCTTCATGCAACCTGAAGATCACCCACAGAGACTACGAGTGCGTGAAGGGCATCAATGCGCTCGCCAAGGCGCCGCTTCTGCGCGAGTTTTTCATCAGCAATGTCGCCGCGGTGCTGTCCAAGTCCGGATAGCGCGGCGCCTTGGCGGCCGGCCACGAACTCATGCCCGGTCGCCAAATTGAGCCGAAAGGACTACGGGGCGGCGCTCATCGGAAGAGCATGATGCATCCGGGGCCGCAATCGGGGCGGCCCGGGAGGCAATGGATGAAAAGCCTGATATGGGCGCCCAGAGCGCTCAGCGCGGGATTGATCGCCGTGGTGGCGGCCTTCGCTATCGGAGAGGGCGCTCCGCATGGCCTGACCGGCGACGAGACGCGCCAGATGGCGGCGATGGCCGCAATGGCGGGCGGCCTTGTGGTTGCATGGTTCCGCCCGGCCATCGGTGGGGCGTTGGCTCTGGCCGGCAGCGTGGCCTTCTACGGCCTCAACTTCGCGGCCAGCGGGCGCCTGCCCGGCGGACCGGTTTTCCCGCTGTTCCCGCTGGCCGGGTTCCTCTTCCTGCTGGCCGGGCGGAGCGAGCGGGAAGGGGGATCGGATTCCGGTTACCGGAGTCCGGATTCCGCCGACACTCGATAGGTCTTCTGTCGGCGAAACCTATCGCCGCATGGGTCGGGATCCGGACTCCGGAATCCGGACCCCGATCCCTCTTCTCACAACCGATCGTTCTGGAAGAACTCGATGATCTCGCCGTCCAGTCCGCGGACGAAGGCGATGCGGATGGGGAGCGGCGGTTCGCCGGGAACGAGGACGTCCTGCGGAGCGCTGTGATCCTGGGCGCCGGCGGCAAGGGCTCGCTGGTAGGCGGCGTTACAATCTCCGGTGCGCAGCGCGTAGTGAAGGATCGCCCCTTCCGCCCGGACGGGGTCCAGCGCTCCGCCGGCGAAGAACTCCACGCACACTCCGTCGCCGGCGTCCAGCATCACGGCGCGCCCGTCGCCTTCGCCCCAGGCGTAGGCCACGGAGAAGCCGAGGCCCTCGCGGTAGAAGCGGATGGTGGCGTCCAGATCGGCCGCGCGCATGGCGATATGGTGAAATCCGGGCCCGTGGGGGCTTGGGTGAGACATGATGGGAACCTCCATGGAGTGGCCTGGTTGGCCTACGGACATGGTAGCGTGGATCAGGGGTTAGTCATCAGTGGTCAGTCATCAGTGGTCAGTCATCAGTCGTCAGTCGTCAGTCATCAGCCCGAAGGTAGGCCCGGGAGGCCGCTCTCCTCATGGCCGGCGCTCCGGGCTGCCGACTGACGACTGACCACTGATGACTGATGGCTAGTGATGCCCGCCTGGCTCGCGAGCCAGCGAGATCTGCAGGATGGTGCCCCGATGATCGGTGGCCAGGCAGATGCGGTCCGCTAGTTCCAACATCAGCGTGAAGCCCATGCCCAGAGACGACTCGGTGGAGAATCCGGCCTGCAGCGATGACGGTATGCGGCAGAGTTCGATGCCGGGGCCGGTGTCCGCGAGGCGGAAGGTAATCGCATCCGTATGGGTCCACACCTGGAATGTGGCCGCGCCGGCGTGCCGCAGCGCATTGGAACCGCATTCGCCGATGCAGAGCTGCAACGCGTAGTTCTGGTGTTCGCTCCAGCCCAGGTCGTCCGCTAGCTGGGCGGCGTCCCTCCGCGCCTCTCGGATCTCGCGTGCGGTGGCGATGTTCACCAGTTGCACATCGGTCCTCTCGGGCACATCCGTGTCGTCACACAGGATCAGTTTGCCATGCGTGGCAACCCGGGCCATCTCCCGGCAGAACACGACTTTGTCGTGCTCCGCGCGAAGCGCGTCCTCCTGCGCCGCGTGGAGTTCGGCGGAGGTCATCTCCTGGTAGGCCTCGGCGATGCGCACGGCGCCGATTTCCTCACCCAGTATCACGGCCCCCACGGCTTCGATCAGCATGTCGTGCTCGGAACTGAACTCCTCGAAGGCCTTGATCAGAACAGCCTGCCGCACCGCGCCCACTGAGGCCTCCATGTCAACAAGAGCGAATCCCTGGGCGAACCGTCGCCGGGCCACCGCGGCAAGCACGCTGCCCATGGCGCTGACGCTGCCGGTTCGGAGGTAATCGACGTAGCCGTCGAAGAGGGCATGCACGGCGGCATCCAGATCGCCGCTCTCCAGCGTGTGGTACAGCGGCGCGCCGGTGGCGAGCAGGCTGCTCGCCCAGGCCCTGCGGATGGCCGCGTCGTCGCGGGAAAGGGCTTCCGCGAGCCGCAGGCGAACACCCTCCCGGACGGCGGGTCCGGGCACGAGGCGCGATTCGGGCGCTGTGTTGGGCTCGATGTCCGCTTCCCCTTCAGTCGCTATCGTGCGCGTGCTATACATACGTGTACCGGGCGCGATAGGCGTCCTTTTCTCAATGTACCGTTCCCCATGAAATCGCAAACCGTATGGAAGGTGGCCGCGGTTGGAGCGGCGGCGTTCTGGCTAACGCAGGGGGTTCGCTGGCTGCGCGGAATGCAGGGCCTGCCGGCGATCCATCATGACGCTCCCGGCGCGCCGGATACACATGGGAATTACGCTCGGCTCGCTGTCATCGTTCCCGCCTGCAATGAGGCCGATGCTGTTGAGGAGGGCATCACCTCCATCCTGGGCCAGGCGTCGGACGCGATGCTCGTGGTGGCGGTGGATGACCGAAGCGCGGATGGCACAGGCGCCGCGCTCGACCGCCTCGCCGCATCAGACCCTCGCCTCAGCGTGGTCCACGTTCACAATCTGCCCGCCGGCTGGCTGGGGAAGAACCACGCTCTGCATCAGGGCGCGCGCCGGGCCGCCGCCCTCCTGGGATCGGACAGACGCAATGCCTACTTGCTGTTTACGGACGCGGACGTCGTCTATCAACCCGGGACCCTCTCCGCCGCATTACGGCATACCGTCGACAACGATCTGGACCACCTGACCCTCGTTCCCCATATGGATGTGAGGACCTTTGGCGAAAACGTGTTCATCGCCGCCTTCATGTTCGTGTTCGCCATCGCGTATCGCATGTGGGAGGTGAACGATCCGCGGTCAGACGCATACATCGGGGCGGGGGCGTTCAACATGGTGCGGGCCGAGGCGTATGACCGTATCGGCGGCCACGAGCGGCTTCGCATGGATGTGGCGGACGACCTGCGGCTGGGCGCCCTGCTGCGCCGTTCCGGAGCGCGGCAACAGGTGGCCATGGGCACGCGCGCCCTGACGGTGCGTTGGCAGCATTCGTTGAACGGCCTCGTGCGGGGCCTGGAGAAGAACGCCTTCGCCGGGGTGCACTACAGCGTTCCACGGCTCATCTGGGGCACGGCGGGACTCGCCTTGCTCTGCCTGCCATATGCGGGCATCATCCTGGCCCGCGGGTGGCCGCGTTTGGCGTTCGCCGCCGCGCTGGCGGTGTATGCCGGGCTGTTTCGGGAGTCGGAGCGCCAGAACGGCCCGGACTGGCGGTATTTCACAACGCTGCCCGCAGGCGTCACACTGTTTGTATGGGCGATGTGGCGCTCGGCCGTTTTGTGCCTGCTGCGCGGCGGCATCGTCTGGCGCGGCACGTTCTACCCGCTGGAGGATCTGCGCGAGTGGGAACGCCAGTTGGGAGGACGCATGCGCGAAGTGGAGCCTTCAGCCCTATCGGCGACGCCGATAACAGATTTCGAAGCCATGGAGCAGCAATGAGCCGTTTCGATCATCAACGCCTCGGGTCTGAGGTGTTCAAGCTAGACGTGGAACGCATGCGGCGGGGGTGGTACTCCGACCGCTACTTTGTGAACAATCAGCAGATTCTCGCGCGGCTGGCGGAGGCCGGAGCGCGCTATGTGGGGGACGATCCGTTTCCGCTGGCCCCCGGCGTCGATCCGCACGCTATCCGGATCGGCGAGATCGAAGTGGAGATGCAGTTCTTCAGCCGCCGCAAGCCCTTCACGCTGGTCAGCGGCGTGGACAAGGCGCTGGCGATCCTGCGCGAATGCGCCGGGCACTACCGCTCCGATGGCTCCTGGCATGCCGCCGCCCACAACATTGAGGTGGAGGCGGTGGAGGATGGCGACGTCACCCCGTACGACGGCGATCCGCGCCATGTGCTGCCCGCGATGCGCGTGCGCGGTTCCTACCGCGATTTCGCCGTGCTGGAGACGCCGCTGCTAGGCGCTCTGGCGCGCAGCAGCCGCGTGGCCACCAACGTGTACCACATCATGGACGCCGCCGCCGGAAAGCCCGTGCTCTTCTTCCCGGCCCGGTTCGACGCCCACGAAATCCAGGCCATGGACGGCTACGCCTACCACACCGCCGTGCGACGATACGCGGAAGACCATCCGCATCGCGCCACAGACTCCCGCGTGTCCACCGACGCGCAGGGCGACTGGTGGGGCGGGGCGGGCGGCGGAACCGTGGCCCACGCGGCCATCGCATGCTTCCTCGGAGACACGGCCGCCACCATGGTCGCCTTCGCCGAAACGATGGAGACGGACGTCCCCCGGATCGCCCTGGTGGACTTCCGGAACGATTGCGTGCGCGACAGCCTGGCCACCATGGACGCGCTCTTCCCGCGCTGGCTGGCGGCTAAACAGGCCGGCGACGAAGACTTGGCGGAGCGTTACCGCCTCGCCGGCGTGCGGCCGGATACGTCCGCCAGCCTGCGCGACGTTTCGGTTTCCGATACCGGCGATCCGGGCGAGGACAACGGGGTGAACCCCCGCCTCGTGCGCGCGCTGCGTGCGGCGATGGATGAGGCCCATACGCGATGGACGGTACCGCCGGAGTGGCGCGAGGCCGCCCAGCAATGGTGCCGCGAAGTGGGCATCATCGTGACCGGCGGCTTCAGCCCCGCCAAGATCCGCCGCTTCGAAGCGGAGAAGGCGCCGGTGGACGCCTACGGCGTTGGCTCATGGTGCTTCCGCAACGACGAGGAAACGAACACGGATTTCACCGCCGACATCGTGCGCGTGAAGGCGGGCGGCCAGTGGGCTGACCTCTCGAAGGTGGGCCGCGGCCCTTCAAACAATCCCGCGCTGAAGCCGGTGGCCCTGTAGCCCGCCGCGCTTCCCGGAGGGGGTATACGCACCATGACGGCTCTGATTATCGTGGACGTGCAGAACGATTTCTGCCCCGGCGGCGCCTTGGCCGTGCCGCGCGGCGATGAAGTGGTTCCGGCCATCAACGCGGTGATGGCCATGTTCCCGGTGGTGGCCGCCACCCAGGATTGGCACCCGCCGGACCATTGCTCCTTCGCCGCCCAGGGCGGCCCCTGGCCGCCGCATTGCATCGCCGGCACGCCCGGAGCCGAATTGCACCCCGGCCTGCGCCAGGAGCGCATCAGCATCCGCGTCCGGAAGGCCGATACTCCCGCGGTCGACGCCTACTCTGGCTTCCAGGGGACCGACCTGGCAGATCAGCTCCGCGCCAAGGGAGTTACGGATGTCACCGTTGCCGGCCTCGCCACCGACTACTGCGTGAAGGCCACCGCCCTGGACGCCAAAGCCGCCGGCTTCACCGTCTCCGTCCTGGCCGGCGCCTGCCGCGCCGTGGAAGTGAACCCCGGCGACGGCGCCGCAGCCCTGTCCGAACTCCGCTCCGCCGGGGTGAGCGTCATCTAGCGGATTCACCACAAAGGCACAAAGGCGCAAAGGGGAATGAAGTCCTCTGTGTCTTCGTGCCTCTGCGCGTGGATGGAATGTCAAACGCTCCCCGCCAATCCTACGGCCATGGCACAGGATCAGCCTTCGCCTATCCGCGCTTCGAAGCTGCGGCAGATAAAATGGATCACGTCCTCCTCGGTCTCGACGACCTCAAATGCGATACCCTCCCATTGGCGATTGCGGATGTCGCGGATATCAAGATACAGACCGCTCAGCATCGCGCCTTCCGGTTGCGCGATTCGGAGATTGCGAACTCCATGGAAAGCCAGGTGCAGGCGTCGCGGATCGCCAGGTTCGCGTGACATGAAGCGGATGCGCAGCGAGAGAGTGAACCCGACTTCCGGATAGGTGACCTCCTCCTGAACGGCCAGCCATTCGGCGACATGGAGCCCATGCTTGGGCAGCCCCTCATACTCCGCCAAAGCACCTTCAACTGATTGCATCACTCGTCCTCCTCGCGAACCACGAAAACACAAGGATATCCATGCCCCTTTGTGCCTTCGTGCCTTTGTGGTTACTCCGCCTCCCGCGCTCCCCGGTGGCGTTCCATCCAGGCCTGTCCGTAGTCCACGAGTTCGCGGACGGGCATGAGCATGGCGTCGCCATAGCCTACGCGGCCCGTCTTCACGAGGCCCGTTTCCGCCGCGAAGTCGGCGCCCAGTTCCGGGTAGTCGTGGGATTGGCCGTCCACGTCGTCGAAGGTCACCCAGCCGTCGGCCGTGCGCAGGGTGCGGCGGAGCGTGGCCTTCGGGTGGTAGGCGGCGCGGCGTTCGGAGAGGTGCAGGGAGGTGTTGTGATCGTGCCCCACGCCCAGCAGCAGGACCCAGGCGCCGGCGTCGTACAGGCGCGAGAGGGGAGAGCCTTCGCCGTGGGTCTTCTCCAGCGGCTCCGGCGCGGCGATGACCGGGGCCAGCGGGCCGCGCGCCGCCGCGGAGATGATGGGGTGGGCGCTGCGGATGGTCCCGGCCTGCTTGCGGAAGCACTCGGCGATGGCGCCCATGCCGGTGGTGGGGGTGAGGTCGGGGTCGAACGCCGGCATCTCGGCGCGGATCGTCTCCCACCACTCCTCGGGCACGGGCGGGTTCCCCCAGCCGGCGGGGTCGCTGAAGTCGTACGAGTGGGCCGGCATCACGAGGGTCCCCTCCGGCCCAATGGCCGCCTCCAGCGCCAGCACCACGGCCTGCGCGCCGCCCACCACCCAGCCGAGGGATGACAGCGAGGCATGGACCATCAACGCCATCCCGGGCGCCACGCCCAAGCGCTCGAGGTCGGCCCGCAGCGAGCGAACCGTCGGGGGCAAACCGGTTGTGCGGTTGAATAAGTCGTCAGTCATCAGTCGTCAGTTCGGAGGCTGGTTTGAGTGCATAGCCTGCCTCAACATTGGGCCCGCGGATGGACGGCTGGCAAGCCGCGCCCGGAGCGATGGGGGAGGGCGTCTGCCAACCTCGCCGGGGCTTGGAAAGCCCCGTCTACGGGCTTCGCCATGAAGGCCCTGAAGGGCCAACGGAAGGGCTCAACCCATCCGACGGGCCTTCAGGCTCATCATTGCCGAAGGCCCGTAGACGGGGGATTCATCCCCCGGAGCCATCTACCGCTTCCGCAAGCTGCTTGAGGCCAGGTAGTCGGCCAGGGTGTCGTTCTTCGCCACAACGTCGTTATGGGCGAGGTCCAGGGTGTGCACGAACAGGGCGCCGCGCGGTTTGAGGGCGGCGCCGCGTGCGGTCGGCTCCAGCATCACGCGGAACCGCACGCCGCGCTCCTGCATCAGCGCCATCAATTCCACATTGGCGGAGGCCAGATGCTCGGTGAAGATGCTGATCAGCCGGCGGCCATGCCCGCCCTTCGCCCAGTCCGCAAAACTCTCCAGGCCGCCGTAACTGGCGTCCAGCAAACACACGTCCGTGATGTTGTCGGAGAGGCCGCCATGATGCAGAATGGCGGAGACGACCTCGTACCCGCCGCTGTGTGCGGTGATCGCCACATGCCCAATGGTCTCCGACGCGATGCGCCCGGCGCCCTTCAGGTAGTGCGCCGCCTCGCGCACCAGCGCCTCAAAAGCGCCGGCGTCCAGTTCCAGGTGGCCGTCGCCGGAATCCGGCACGTCCTTCGGCCCCTGCGGAACGAGGAGGATGGCGTTGACGCCGCTCTTCACGATCTCATGGCCCAGGTTGAACTGCTGGAAAACCTGTTCCACGTGGTTCAGGTGCCCGTGGAAGTGCACCACGAAATCCGTGGATTTCCCCGGCCGGAAACCGGACGGGATGAAGATGCCCACCGTGCTGTCGCTGTAGTGCTCCGCGGCGGAATACGTCTTCCCCTGCGTTATGTACCCGTTCTCGCGGCTCTTGTGCGGGTAAGCCGCGTTCTGGAACGGGCGCAGGATGAGCGTGCCGTCCGGGCTGGTCACGGTCTTCTCCGTCTGGGCCATGGCCGTCGCTGCCAGGCACGCGGCCGCGAGGGCGATGAGGATGCGGATACACATGGTCTGCCTCTCCCGTAGTGGAAACCGGCGGAGGCCGGTTTCGCTATGGTGGCCCGCCGATCCATGGGCAGGGCAAATCACCCCCCGCGTTTGCGCTTGGCGTCCAGCAGGCGCTGGGCGGCGGAGAGCGGCTGGGCCGAATCGGGGGCCTCGGATGGGCGGGCCTTCGGCGAAACCGGTTCCTCGCCGCGCACCACCACTGGCGCCTCCGGGGCCGATGGGGCGGCGCGGCGGCGGGCCGCCTGCAACTGCCCGATGGCCTCCGTCTGCCGGGCCGGGGCGAGCGCGCGGCGGGGCATGAGGCGGGAGGCGAACGCCAAGGCCGCCGCCCAGATGGCCGCGAACGGCAGGGCGAGGCGCCGCACCGCCACGTCGAACGGGAACAGGATCGCCGCGGCCAGCAGCAGGGCGGGCCACAGGTCACGCACGCTGGTCCCCGGGTTGGCGGAGCGCCGGAACGCGCGCATGGGGGCGTCCAGCGCCTCGCCGCCCGCGGCGCCGGCGAGCCGGGCCAGCAACGGCGCATTCGGCCTCGCCGCCTGATATTCCGGCGGGTAGGCGATGCTGAATCCGCTGCGGGTGACGCGGGGCGTTCCGCCCGGCGCCGATTCGGCCACGCTCACGATGTAGCCGCCTGTCTGCGAGGCCTCAAAGCTGCCGGCGTAGCGCCCCGGTCCCTCCTGTTGCAGGCTGGCCTCGCGGGCGGCGCCGTCCGGCATGAGGACGTTCACCTTGGCGGGCAAGCCGTTGATGGGCGCGCCGGATGCGTCGTACGCCTCCACGCTGACGATGCCCCGACCACCCTCGCGATGGGTGGAAACCTGGATGCGGTTGTTGGAGGCGCGGCGCAGCGTGCCGCGCACCGTCTGCGCCCAGAAGCCGGAAAAGTCCGTCCACCCGAACCAGGGCCGCGCCCATTTCGGCTGCGCGTCCGAGGTGAAGGCCATGCTCGTTCCCAGTCCGTACTGCCAGAACGCCAGCAACGGATCATCCTTGGCTGTGCGCATCGGCACGCGCGAGAGCGGACGGTCCGAGGCCAGGTCATACGCGTGCAGCGCGGGCATCGTGCGCAGGTTCAGGCCGCGCAGAACTTCGTCGCCTGGGTCTACCTTCGGCAGGAACGTGCCTTCCTCAATGGCCGAGCGGCTCATCACGGCGGCATCGCGCGTGAACAGCCGTTGGATCTGTTTGGCGCGCAGGGCCAGGTAGAACTGGCCCTTGCCGGCGGCGGCCAGGGACTTCAGGAAGTTCACGTCCTTGCCGGCCCCAATCGAGACCACCGAGACCGTCATCTTCTCCGCCGCCATCCGGGCCGCCAGCTCAACGGCCCCCTCCTGCGAGTCGCAGTCCGCGCCATCCGCCAGCAGGATCATATGGCGGACTTTCGAGTCCGATTCCTTCAGCGCCTTGTAGCCGAACTCCAGCGAGGGCTGAACATAGATGCCGCCGCCGCCCACATCCAGACGGCCCACCTGCTGCACGATGTGGTCCTTGTCCACGGCGCGCTGTACCGGGGCAACGAATTGGATCATATCCGTGCTCCCGGCCACGCCCACATAATCGTTCGGCGACATCATGCGCACGGTGGCGCTGGCGGCGCTGGCGGCGATCTTGATCTTCCGGACGCCGTCTTCCACCATATCCATGCTGCCGGACGAGTCGATGACGATGACGATCGTCGTGCTGGGGAAGGTTTTTCGCTGGCGCACGTTGAGGTCAACGGCCAGCACGTCCGCGATGGGCGTCTCGTAGTAGCCGCCGGGCAGGAAGGAATCCTCCCCGCCGATCATCCCGAATCCGACGCCGCTCTCGCGGACGGTGGAGGCGATGAGGCGCATCTGACCGTCCGAGATGCGCTCGGCTCCAAAGTCATCCAGCAGCACGGCGTCGTAGCCCTGCAGATCGTCCGCCTGAGCCGGCAGCCCCTCAACGCCGGCGCGGGTGACCTCCATGCCGTGCCCCGTCAGCGCGCGCTCCAGGGGCTCGCCGATGCCGCTTCTGCCTTCGAGCAGCAGCACGCGGGGCCGGCCGACCACGGACACGTACCCGATGCCCGTGTTGTTGCGCGGGTCGGCGTCTCCCTGCGCTTCCAGCACGGCCCGATAGCGGTAGAATCCGGGTGCGTTCACGGTCTGGCTGATGGCCAGCGTGTTGGACCCCTTGTTCAGTCGAACGGGCAGGCGGGCGATGGGGGCGCCGTCGCGGTCGAGGCGGATGACGCCATCGGTGGGGGCCGTGGCATCGGCCGACACCTTCACCTCGAACGGCTCGCCCCGCGTGATGTGCGCGGGGATCGATACGTCGGAGACGGCGACCTGCGTGGCGGAAGGGGCGGGGTCCGGGGGAAGGTAGTCAATCTGGATGCCGTCGGTGGCGGCCACGGCGGCGGCCTGCGCGGCGTCGCCGTCCGTTTCGTTTCCGTCGCTCAGTATCACAATGCGCCGCGCCGTTCCGCCGGGGAACGTGGCCGAGGCGAGGCGGATGGCCGCCGCCATGTCCGTGGCGGAAGCGTCCGGCGCGCCGTAGATGCGGCCCAACGTCCGCATGCCGCCGGGCGTAACGTCTACAACCGGGTCCTTGCCGAACACCACGAGGCCGGCCTTGTCATCCGGGCCCATCGCGGAGAGCGATTTGCGGATGAATGCCTCGGCTCGTTCGGTGGCGGCATCCCGCATGGAGGCCGAGCGGTCCAGCGCGAAGACGGTGGTGACTCCGCGGTTCGGCCGCGCGCTCTGCAGCCCCGCCAGGGCGCACGCCAGCAGCAGGAGCAACGCCCCGCGCACGGCCAGCGCCAGCCGCTTGCGCCCCCGCGCCATGCCGTGCATCCCGCGCGCCACAACGAACAGCCAACCCAGGGCCGGCAGCAGAACGAGGAGATAGATGGGGTCGGAGAAGCGCATTTAGCTCTTTCGAACGAACCACCACCACTCGCCGGCGAGGACGAGGAGGGCGAGGAGGATGAGCGGGCGCCAGTTTTCGGCGAGGGCGGCGGTTGAGGAGCGGGCCGCCACGGGACCGCCGGTGAAATCCAGGGTCGATCGGGGCGCTACGTCGCTCTGCGCTTCGTCCAGCACGTTGGCGGCGATGCGGATGTCGGTTTTCGGGCCGGTCAGGCGGTACTCGCCGGCCGCGTCCACCGTGCGCAACACGGCGGCGCCGGAGCGGCCATCAACGGTCTCGCTGGAGCCGTCCGGGCGCTTCAAGTCGAGGCGGGCGGCGTTTGACGGCACGGAGAACGTGCGCCCGGTTCGCACGTTCAGGCCGGCATCCGCGCCGGATGCGCCCTCGCGGGTGAGCCACGCCACGGCGTTGCCCACGAAGATGGGAAATGAGACGCGCAATGGGAAGTCCGAGTCCAGCGGGCTCCAGGCCAGGTACAGGCTGCGCCGCCCGCCGGCGTCGGCCGCAACGATCAGCGGCCCATCCGACCCGTCCAGCAACGTATCGGCCGCCGGTTTCGCCGCCACCTTGCGCGCCTTCTGGATCAGCGCGCCATCCATATCCACGTGCCGGAATAGGGGATGTTCCCGCCGGCGCGGGGAGACGGAGGGGCGGCTTGAGGGTCCAAGGTCGTCCACCGGCAGGCCGGGCCCGGTCCCTCCGAACGAGCAGACGGCGGGGGCCTTCACGGCTTCCGCGGGCACGCCGTCAAAGATGACCAGATCGTAGCGACCATCGCCGCGCGAGCCGGCGCGCTCGTACTCCGGAACAGACGGCGCGCGGTCCAGGCGCAGGCTCGGCTCCAGGGCCAGAGCGCGTTCCAGAAACAGATCGCCGGACGTCACCAGCAGAGCGCGCACGGTTCCAGCGCCGCGCAGGTACAGCGCGGCCCGGTTGTCGGAGGCGAGGATGTCGCCGGGCATGCTCACGGTGACTTCGGCGCGCTTCCCTCCGGCGGGGATATGAACCGATCGGCCGGTGGTCTGGCGCGCGGGGATGGTGATCTCGGCGGCATCCGCCGTGCGCCCGTCCACCGTGAATGCCACGGTGGCTTTTCGGGGCGACGCGTCGAAGTTGTGCACGGCGGCGAAGATCTCCATGGCGCCGTTCGGCGCGTCCGCTGCGTCGAACGCCGTAATCCCCACGTTCCGGGCGGTCTCGCCGACCCTCTGGAACGTCACTTCCGCCTTGCCCGCGGAAAAGTCCTTAACGGCGGGGAACGTGCCGTCCGAGACGACCACGATGCGCCCTCCGGGGCGTCCGCCCACCAGCGCGCCCGCCAGGCGCAGCGCCTCTCCCATGTCGTTCGGCGCGTCCGCGGCGCGCAGGCCGCGCAGGGCGGATAGCATCTTCGTTCGGTCGTTCGAGAGGGGAAAGGCTACGCGCGTGGCCGGCCCGGCCAGCACCAGGGCGAGCTGATCGCCCGAACCCATCGTCTGCACGATGCCCTCCACGCGGCGGCGGGCGGCCTCAAAGCGCGACGGCGCCACATCGGTCGCCGCCATGCTCGCCGAAGCATCCAGCACCACCACCGTCGCCCGGCCGTTCAATCCCTTCGCGCGGCGCAAAGGATTCGCCAGCCCGAAGACAAGAAGCGTCAAGATCGCCAGTTGGAGGAAGAGCAGAACCGAGGGGCGCAGCCGCTGGAAGGGGGCGTTGGCGCGGACATCCGCCGTCATGCGCGGCCACAGGAAGGCCGCCGGAACGCGCGTGTCGCGGCGGCGCATCTTCAGAAGATACAGGACCAGGATGGCGGACCCCAGCGGCAGCAGCCACCAGAGCGATGTGGCGGATTGGAAGCTCATCGGATTGCGGCCCAGCTCAACGGTCGTCCGCTCCCTCTCTCTTTGTCGGAAGTTGATGCACGCGGAAGATGTTGCCATCCTCGTCCGCGAAGGCGAGTTCGCGCGTTCCCCACGGCTTATCCTCGGGAGCGGCCAGGACGTTCGCTTCAGCGGCCACCAGCTCGTCGTGCAACGCATCGACGTCGCTCACGTAGAAGTTGACCACGGCGGAATCGAATCCGGGCTCCGTTAGGCGGAGAAAGACCATCACGTCGCCGCGCGCCATCGCCACGAAGCCGCCGTCGAAGTCCCACTGTTCCGTGAAGCCCAACACCTCGGTATAGTGCTTCTTCGCCGCCGCCATATCGTTCACGGGAAGCTCGGGCGCCAATCCATGCCAGACATTGCTCATGGTTTCAGCCTCTACCGGACGATGCCGGCGCGGCGGAGGCCGCGGGTCATGAAGAGCCCCAGCGGCTCTCCAACGATGCTCATCAGGTACCGGCCGCCGCCGCGGGTGGCGGCCGCCTCCAGCGCCTGGTTGTGGGCCGCCAGGTTCTCGGCGTACTGACGCAGGGCCTGGGAGTGCGCGGTGATCTCTACGGCTTCGCCGGTCTCCGCGTCCAGCAGGCGCAGGTCTCCCTCCAGGTCCGGGTTCAGCTCGATCTCGCTCAGAACCTGGAGCATGACCACATCATGCCCCCGCGCTGCCAGGGCGCGCAAGGCGTCCGGGGCGGCGGGGTCCAAGCCGTCGGAGATGCAGAAGAACATGCCGGGGCGGGCCGATCCGGCGGCGAACCGCGTTAGGCTGGCGGCGAGGCCGTTCACCCCGGTTGGATGCCAGGCGGAAACCCAGTTGGCGAGCGCCGCGTGGCTCGCCCGGCCCCGCAGCGCGCGGCCCGGCGCCGCGGGATGGCCCAACGCGAGCGGGTAGACGGCGTCCGAGCCCACGAGACCTATAAAGCCCACCGCTGCCGCGAGGCGGGCCGCGTGCTGGAACTTGGACGGCTCGCCGAAATCCATGGAGGCGCTGGCATCCAGGGCCAGGTAGACGGCCAGGTCGTCTTCGTCCTGGTAGGTGCGGATGGCGGCGCGGTCCAGGCGGGCCAGGATCGCCCAGTCCAGGTGGCGCAGGTCGTCCCCATCCGAATAGTCGCGGTAGTCGGCGAACTCGATGGAGATGCCCTTGTTGCGGCTGAGGCGCTCGCCGCGCACGCGCCCGGCGAAGGAGCGCCGCGAGGCCAGACGAAGCGGCTCCAACTGGCGCAATTCCGACGGCGACAGCCCCACCTCATGGGTATCGGCCGCGGGCGACATCATACCGAAATGGCTTCCTTGTTCTGGCCCGCCAGGCGCTCCAGCAGCATGCCGATGACCTTGTCCGAGGTGACGCCGTCCGCTTCCGCCTCGTAGTTCAGCAACACGCGGTGCCGGAGGGCGGGGAGGGCGGCGCGGCGCACGTCGTCGCGCGAAACGTTGTAGCGGCCGGCCATCAGCGCCATGGCCTTCGCGGTGAGGATGATGGCCTGCACGCCGCGCGGGCTGGCGCCGTACCGCACGTACCGGTTCGTGGCCTCCGGCGCCTGCGGGTTTCCGGGGTGCGTGGCCACCACCAGCGAAAGCGCGTGGTCGCGCACCGTGGGGGCCAGCGTCACCTCTCGCACGATGCGCTGCAGGTTCAGAACGTCCTGACGGCCGGCCACTTTCGAAGCGTGTTGCGTGGCGGCGCCGGTGGTGCGGTCCGCGATGGCGCCCAACTCCTCGATGGTGGGGTAGGGGACGAGGACCTTCAGCAGGAAACGGTCGAGCTGCGCTTCCGGGAGGACGTACGTGCCTTCGTGCTCAATCGGGTTCTGGGTGGCCATCACGAGGAACGGCGGTTCCAGCGCGTGGCGCTGTCCGCCCGCGGTCACGGCGTGTTCCTGCATCGCTTCCAGCAAGGCGGACTGCGTTTTGGGCGTGGCGCGGTTGATCTCGTCGGCCAGCAGGATCTGCGCGAAGATGGGGCCGGGCCGGAACACGAACTCGCGCCGCCCGCCGTCTCCCTCGGCCAGGATGTTGGAGCCGGTGATGTCCGCCGGCATCAAGTCCGGCGTGAACTGAACGCGGCTGAACGCCAGGTCCACCGCCTCGGAGAGCGAGCGCACCAGCAGGGTCTTGCCCAGCCCCGGCGCGCCTTCCAGCAGGATGTGGCCGCCCGCGCAGAGCCCGATCAGCGCGCCCATCACGGTGTCATCCTGCCCCACCACGACCTTCGCCACCTCGCTTCGGATCGCCTCAACCGTCTCCCGGAAATAGCTTGCGTCCTGTTCTGCCTGCATCATCTACTCCTGTGTGGGCGGGCGTGCGCGCCAGTCATTTCCTGAGTGAATCGAAGTACTCGCGCACGCGCTTCTGTTCGGCGGGCGGGATGTCGCCGCGTTGCAGCGCCGACTCGGCGGACTTCTCGTAGGCGGGCAGCACCTTCTGGTAGGGCACGGATGAGCGGCCCGTGGGCTGGCTGGGGCCAAGCGTCTCAACGTATGTTTCCGCGCCCGCCGCGCGCTTCTGGCTGGTCATCACGCGGTCCTGGAACGGCGCGTTGAGCAGCGACGACTTGTCCGTGTGTGACAGGCTGCCGTGCGCGCCAACCCAGATGTCCTGGCTGATGCCGCCTCGGCCTTTACCGCCGGTTGAAGCGCCCCCGCCGAGGGCGCTGAGCAGGCCCGTTCAGGTGCCGCCGATCTTGCACTGCCGGGCGTGACGGGCCGCCTCCAGCATCTGGCGAGCCAGCTCACGGAGTTGCGCCTCGTCGCCGAACTGCTTTGCCATCTCCTCCAAACGGCGGGCGGCGGCTTCAAGCTGCTCCTGCGTCAGTTGCCCCTGGCCGGTGGATGCCTGCGACGCGGCCTGGGCCGCCAGCGCCGCCAGCAGGCGTTGGGCCTCCTGGTAGTCCTTGTTGGCGGCGAGGCGCCGGAGGAACTCCTGTGCGCGTTGGGAGAGGCGGATGCTGTTCAACCGGCTCTGGGCGGCAGTGAGGCGGCTCTGGAGCCCCGCCATCTTGCCGGCGTTCTTGCCGCCCTTCTGCTCGGCGGCGATCTGCCGCTGGAGATCGGCGATGTCCTTTTGGGCGGCGGCCGCCTGTTCCGCCAGCTTGGCGTCGTCGCTCTTTTCGAGGCGGCCGGAGGCATCCATCTTGCGCAGCGCGTCGGCGGCGGTTTGGGCGCCCTGAACCGATTTGGCCAGGCTGACGCCTCGCTCCTTCTCCAGCCGGCGTGCCTTGTCCGCCAGATCGTTCGCGCGGACGAGGGCTTCCTGCTTCGTCATGCGGGCGCGTTTCAGGTCCTGGGCGAAGCGGTTCAGTTGGCGGGCGAGGGCTTTGTCCTCGGCGGTGGCGCCGGGTTGTTTCGCGGCCTGTTCGGCCGGTTTCAACACGCGCTGCACCTCCACGGCGGCCTGCTTCAGTTCGGCGGCCTCGCTGCGGCGCTGCGGGCTCTGGAACAAGCCCGCGTTCCCGAGCGCGTAGAGGATTGCCGCAACCGCGCAGAGCGTGAAGGCCGCTCCGTGCCAGCGCGAGAGCCGCACCGGGTACAACTGGCGCGCGCTCAGATCCGCGGCGTGGCGGCGGGCATCCGCGTGCAGAGCCGGGGCCATCCCTCCTGACTCCTCGGGGACCTCGGCGGCGGAGGTGAGCCGGTCATCCAGGCCGGCGCGGCCGTCCACGCTGCGCGCCACCCGATCCTCGCCGATCTGCTCGAACAGGGCGCGGAAGACTCCGCAGACGGCGCCCAGAGCCGCCAGAGCAACCAGCGCCGCGGGTCGCGTGTAAACGAGGCGCGCCAAGTCCAGCCCGGCGAGGATCGCCGCGGCGCCGGCTCCGATGCAGGCTCCAATGGCGCCCAGGCGCCACGCGCGCAACATGCGGATGCGCTTTCGGAATGCAGCCAGGTCCAGGTTGTCTCGATTGCTTCTCACTGGATCGTCCTCAGCCATTCATCCGCTTCGGCTGCGCCTTCCGCCAGAAGGGGAAGACCAGCGCGCCGGCGGCGTAAACCAGCGCGCCAGCGATTCGCATGGCGTGTAGCCGGTCGGCCGCATCTTCCAGGACCAGCGGATAGAACATCCAGGCGTGCAACACGGCGCTGTCCTCAATGTGGCTCAACTCCGGAGATATGACAAGAGCTACTCCAGCCGGCAAGAGCGCCAGCACCACAAACAGCCCGAACGTCAGTGACCGCGCCTGTGAGAGACCGGCAACCCACGTGCACGCCCTCCGCGCCACGCACCACAGCATGAAACCGATGGAAGACACGTAGAAAGCGCTGGCCGCCATGCGCGTCAGGAAATCCCCATGTGAGATGCCCGCATACAGGGCGCCCAGCGTCACGCTGCCGAAGAGAGCGACCAGCCAGATGTGGAAGAACGGCAGCGCTCCGGCGTGTTCCGCCCGGAAGGCCCGCCGGAACGAGTACCCATTCACAGCGTACCCAACCGGAGCATCTTCCGGCGCGTCTGGCGTGAACAGCGCCGGCAGTTCGAGGCAAGCCAGCAGGACAATGGGCGCCATCACCCACTCCACCACGCCCGAGCCGGCGGTGGGTCCGAGGGCGGAACCGCCAATCGCGCCGGCGGCAATGGTGAGGAACAGGATCTGCCGGCGCAGCGACCCGGCCGGGTTACCGCCGTAGCCGCCGAGCCGGAGCGTGGCGGCTGTTACCAGCAAGCGGATGCCAAGGGCCGCCAGAATGGCGGTGAGAGGCCAGATCGGGATTGTGTACTTGGCGATCTGCGTCTGGGCCGCGCCGCCGAGAACGGCCATGAAGGGGTTCAGCATGTTCAGGGCCGCCGTGGCGGGAAGCGCGCCGCCAGCGCCGCTCGACGTGAACATTCGCGCGCTCCCGGTGAAGCTCGCGGTTAGCGTGGTGAACAGGAGCCAGGCGCCAACCGCCAGGTAGGTCCATACCAGGGCGGGCAAACTCCCCTTTACGGCGCACGAAAAGTACAGCCCGATGGCGGCCATCACGAGGCCGTCGATCGCCAGCAACAGGTAGACGCGCACCATATCGCCAATGGTGGCGCCGCCCAGCATCACGCAGAGCGCGGAAGCCGGCAGGCTGAGCGTCAGCAGCAGGGCCAGGAAGGCCACGCATGAGATGAGTTTGCCCACAAGCAACTCGGAGGCGCGCAATGGCGTAGTGGTGAGCAGGTCCATTGTGAGGCTCTGGCGCTCCGTGGTGATGGAGGCGGCCGTGAGCTCTGGCGCGATGAGCGAGATCAGCGCCGCCAGCGTGACGAAGATGAAGTAGTAGAACTCCTGAAGCTGCCACTGCACCTCGATTGCGGCGCCCTCGCCCAGGCCGCTGGTGGCCACCGCATAGCCGGCCATGGCCAGCAGGGCCAGCAGCCCCAGGTAGATTCCGGAGCTCCAGTACGCTTTGCTGCCCCGCATCCGCACCCGCAAATCCCGCGTTACCACCGGATTTGCCCAGAACGGCCCCAATGCTTTTGTGAGTACGCTCATGGTTAGTCGTCAGTCATCAGTCGTCAGTCATCAGTCGTCAGTCGTCAGCCCGGAGGGCCGTCAGTGGCGACCCCGTCGCGCTCATGCCGAGCGCGTCCTGCCCACGTCATTCCGAGCCCGCGAGGAATCTCGTCCTGACCGATCTGCTCAGTCAGCGTCCCAAGCGCCCATGCAACCCCTGTCCCCGGCGCCTTCCACGTTTCCTGAGGAGATCGGCAAGGCCGAGACCTCTCGCTTCGCTCGACGTGACGGGGGAGGCCGCACTCCGTGGCGCTATTGCACCTTACCGGTAGTCACCTGCATGAAAACGTCCTCCAGGTCCATGGAGGTCTCCGTGAACGAGAGGATGGGGTGGCCGGCGTGGACCAGGGCGCGCAGCATCCCCACCTGGCCGTCCAGGTCGCCCTGGTAGTCAACGGTGAGGGTGTCGCCCTCCGCGGCGACTTTGGTCACCTGCGGGGTCTCCTCCACGGCGGCGCGCAAACCGTTCACCTCTCCGTGGGTCCGGATCTGGAGGCGGCGCGCCGGCTGAAGCTGGCGCACGATGCTGGTCACGTCGCCGCTCACCAGCAGCTTGCCGCGTTCGATAACGCCGATCTTGTTGCAGAAATCGCTTAGCTCCGGCAGGATGTGCGACGAAACGATGACCGTTTTCCCCATGCGTCCCAGTTCGGCGATCAGGGCCTTGATATCGATGCGCGCGCGGGGGTCCAGCCCCGAAGCGGGCTCATCCAACAGCAGCACCTTCGGATCGTGCACGAGGCATTTGGCCAGGCAGAGGCGCTGCTGCATGCCGCGAGACAGCGTCTGCACGAAGGCCTCGCGCTTCTCCGTGAGGTCGGTCAGCTCCAACACGCTGTCGATGATGGCTGGGCGCTGGACCTTCGGCAGGCGGTACGCCGCCGCGAAGAAGTCCAGGTATTCCCACACCTTGATGTCGTCGTACAGCCCGAAAAAGTCCGGCATGTAGCCCAGGAGGGGACGCACTTCCATGGGGTGCTGCACCACGTCGATGCCGTCGATGGTGGCCGTGCCGCTGGTGGGCGGGATGAGGGTCGACAGCATCTTGATGGTGGTGGTTTTCCCGGCGCCGTTCGGCCCGATGAAGCCGAAGATGTCGCCGGGGCCGAGGGTGAATGAGAGGTTGTCCACCGCCGTCAGGGCGCCATAGGTTTTACGCAGGCTCATCAACTCCAGCATGGTTCTTCCTCGCTTCGGGTGTGCGCGACGATCCGTCAGCCCCGCCCGCGGCACAGCCGCTTCAGACTGCGGTGTGTGAGATACAGCAGAAAGGCCGCCTGAGCGACATAGAAACCCGGCAGAATCGTCGCCCACTGGACCGGGCTCCACGGCTCCATGTGGTCGCCCTGGTTGGACCACGCGGCGTTCTGGCTCAGGGCGTCGAGGGTGATGAACGGGTGGAGCTTCGTATATAGCCAGGCGAACACGTCCATCACATCCTCCACGCGACTGATCTCGGTGTGCAGATCGAACATGCTGATCAGGATCGGTATGAGGATCAACGTGAAGAGCAACACGGCGTAAAGGACGGCCACCGATGTGACGGACCGCTTCGTGTTGGCGGACACGAAGAGCCCCAGGCACACCACCAGAACAAACCAGGTGAGGAGATTCACCTGCGCCAGCGCCACGTGCAGGCCTGGGTGAACGTTGTGTACGCCGCTCATATGACTGAGCCACACAGGGCCGGCGAACACGGCCATCAGGATCAACACAAGCGCGATCCGCCAGCCAAGTTTACCGGCCAGGATCTGCCCCGGAGTCAGTCGCGTCAGCGCCAGGGCATCCCATGTGGATCGCTCGCGCTCTCCCGAGATGGCGGTGAACACCGTTGCGGGCAGGATCATCGTCATCACAACCATCTGAAACAACGAGATGTCCATCGACATGTCTTCGTGAGAGCGCACGATCATGGCGCAGAACCATACGTAGAACAGGGCAACCAGCCCAATGATGACGTAGTTCAGGCCCTTCCCCGTATCGGCTCCGGTGCGAAAGAAACGGCGCACAACGCGGCCGCCTTCGTCCATCATCGCATTCTCGCGGTACAGGTCGCGCAGATTGACGGTCATGGCAGGCCCTCCACGGGAACGCTGACGACCAGCGTCACGGAGCCGGGCCCGCCCACCTTGCGCCCCAGAACGGGTCCCACCCTGGCGGACGGGATATCGGCAATCAGCAGCCCGTAACCGGGCGGCCTGGTGAATCCGGATTCCGGAGCGTTGAGGGGCCGGATGCGCCGGATCGCGCTGGAGTACCTGTCGGTCTCGGTCGCTCGGCGACGGGGAAGCGCGGTCTCGCCCGGGCGGATATCGCCCAGGTCCACTTGCCGCGAGTCCTGCGGAAGGTACAGGGAAGCATTTGTGAGGGCATATCCGGCGCCGTTGTGCAGCGTGCCTTCCAGCCATCCATTGCGCATCCGGAGATCCCCATGCACCGAGCCCGGAAGGGATATCGGTTGCGAGTAGAAGAACCGACGGAAAGAGAGGTTGGAGACGCCATAGGAGGGGGCGAATACGGCTCCGGTGTCCACGGTTTCCAGGGGCTGCGGCTGCCTTGCGGATGGGCCTCGGTAACCTTGGTCACCCTCGTCGCCGCTCAGTTCAAGGCTCTCCGCCCTGGGAGCCTCAATCCGGTAATCTCCGCTGCGCTGGAAGAACACCTCGGTGACGCCGAGCACGGCGGCTTCCGTGCTGTCCGACTCCGCGGCGATGATGGCGCGCGTGTGGTGGCTGGTGCCGGCCCGGTAGAGGTCGGCGGTGAAGAGGTGCAACACGCCAACGAACGCGAAGCTGATGAGGGGGCTCGTCACCCACGCCCATTCCAACCGCCGGATGCGCTTCAGCGCTACGTAAGTCACCGGGATCACCAGCATGAAGTACGCCGCGAACATCCAGGCGATGGTTCCGGCCGGCGGCATCTTCACGCTAAACGGGTTGACCGTGCCCTGCCGCGTTCCTGCGGCGGTGTACCGGGAAACCGTTTGTGTTAGCGTGCTGCCTAACTCGAAGGGCGACGCGGAGCCGCGGTCCATTCCAATCAGCGCCCGCCAGAGATCGGCCTGGTCGGTTCGCGCGCGAAACGCCTTCTCAAGCGGGTTGAACCCCACGCAGAGGACCATCCCGGCGCCGAGCGGCCGGGAAGTCAGCACGGGGCGGCCGCGATCGGCGGCGAGTACGGCGCTCCCGGGTTTGATGACTCCCGTCTGAATGGCGGCCGGGCCGTCCGGCAGAAACCCTTCCAGCCCTGGGACGTCCAGGCGCGCCACGTCCGCGCCTCGGACGTTCGAAAGGGGGCAGAGGGCCTGCGCTTCCGGCAGGTTCATCCAGCCTCCGCCCGCCCCGCCCAAGAGCATCACCCGTCCGCCCAGAAGGGCCCAGCGGCGGATGGCGGCCCACTGGGCGGCGTTCATCCGCTCCGCTCCATCGGCGAGCGCCAGCACGGAAAGCCCGCAGTAGGCCGGCGCGCGGTCCGGCGCGTTCTCGGGCGTGCAGTAGCAGTCCGACAGCCCTGTGGAATTCGGGTGGTTGGGGGAGGGGATGGCGTTCTGCCTCGGGGCGTTGCGCAGCGAGGTCAGGCCGCCGAGGTGGTCGGATATGAGACCCACCTGGGCCGCGAACGTGTCTATCAATGACAGCGGAACCGAAACCCCGCGAAAATCGCCGGTATAGGCGACGGTAACGTCGTCGGAGTACATAGCCAACTTCGGGTAGGCCAGAATGCGCTTGACGGAACCAGTGGGCAACGGGCAGGGGTATACATAGCGCCGGGAGCCGGCATAGTTGTCCACGGTGATGACAACCTGGCCGTCCACGCTCGGACCGGTGTTCCGTAGAGCCACGGACACCGGGTAGACCGCGCTGGAGCGGGTCATGCCATTGAAGCAGGCGTCGGCCCGGAGCGTGATGGGGCCTTCCGCCCGCACGCGCCCGATCCCTATTGCCAGCAACGCCAATGCCCCCCAAAGTGCCCGCATCGATGAGTCTCCCGAAGACGTATGGAATCGCGATCAGTGGAGTAGACGCGGCTTATGCACGCGTAAGTTCGCGCGGCCGGCGGCGTTTGCATGGGATTGTACGTTGCCGGACGCGTAAGGTTTCAAATCGCCGGCCCCGGCGAACAACGCCAGTCAGCGCACGCGCCCCGCGGAGCGCCGGCCTTTGGAGCGTTCTTGTGGCTACATGCTAGAATCTAGTCCAAATGCTCAGGGGGGTCTCCGTTCGCGGCGCGGAACGCCGTAACGCGAAAGGGCGCCCGCTCCCTCTTCACCCAATGCACTTGCCGGCGGCGCGCCTCTCGGCCCGCTTGCCTGATGCCTGCTCGATTAGGAGGACCGATATGAGGTTATCCTTCGGCGCCGCGGACGCCTTGCGACCGCTGGCCCCGCGTTTCGCCCTTTTACCCTTGCTCCTTCTGGCCATTTCGGCCAACGCCGCCGTTCTGCGCGTGAAGCCGGATGCTCCCGGCCCCGCTCACGACGGCGCAACGTGGAACACAGCCTACCTCAGCCTGACAACCGCCCTAACCGCCTCCGCAAGCGGCGACGAAATCTGGGTTTCAGCGGCTACCTATACCGAGCGGATCACGCTCAAATCCGGCGTCGCCATGTACGGCGGATTCGTTGGAACGGAAGCGAACCGTACAGACCGCGCGCCGCAGACCAACGTGACGGCCATCGACGGCACGAATGGCGTCACCGTTACCGTGGCCAACGGGGCCGCGGCTGCCACGCGATTGGACGGGTTCACCGTTGTGAACGGCGCGCCTGGAATCTCCCTGCAGAGCGGGGCGGCAACGGTCGCCGGCTGCACGGTGGCCAGCTGCGCCCAGGGAATCACGCTTGGCGGCGGAACGCCCACGATTACTGCGTGCACGATTCGCGACAATACCAACTCCGGGATCTTCGGCACGGCCGGCTCCGCCACCGTGACGAACAACACGATCTCCAACAACCGGGATTTCGGAGTGCGCGCAGACGGAACTCCGCTTGCGATCACCGGAAATGCCATTACGGGCAGCGGCGCGGGCGCTGGGTCCGGCACCGCGGCGATTGTGTGCAGCCTCGACGCCGCCGCGGCTCCGGCCATCACCGGCAACACGCTCACCAACAATAACGGCTCCGGCGTCTCTACCACCAACGGCCAACCGAAGATCAAGAACAACGTCATCAAGGGCAACACCGGCACGCAGGGCGGCGGAATCTACTGCTCCGGCGGCACGGTTCTGATTGCCGACAACGTGATGGCCATCAACTCCTCCTTCAAGGAAGGCGGCGGCGTATACGCCAAGAACGCCGTCTCCACCATCGTGAACAACACCCTTGCCGCCAACAGCAGCGGCGGACAGGGAGGCGCGCTCTACATCGAGGGCGGCACGGCCACGGTGGTGAACAACATCATCGCTTACAACGCCCCCGGAATCTACGTGAACGGCGGCACAACGAACCTGCGCCGCAACTGCGTTTACGGCAACCTGGTGTATGCCTACGCCGGCGTCGCAGCCGGCGCCACAGACATCGCCGCGGACCCGCAGATCGCCGGTCCCGTGTCGCGCGACCTTCACATCCAGCCCACATCGCCCTGCAAGGATACGGGCGACAACACCGTGGTCGTCGCCGGCGACAAGGACATGGATGGGCAGGCGCGCATTCAGCCGGCCCTGGGCACGGTGGATATCGGCGCCGATGAGTCCGACGGCACGCTGTATAACATCCCGACGCCCATCCTCTATGTGAAGCCCGCTGCCCAGGGCGGCGACGACGCCAACTCCGGCCTCAGTTGGAGCGCCGCGAAGGCCACCGTTCAGGCAGCCATCAACGCAGCCGCCGGCGGAGGCGAGGTGTGGGTGCAGACCGGGCAGTACGTGGAGCAGTTGACGCTGAAGAACGGCGTCTCCATGTACGGCGGCTTCGCCGGCATCGAGACGAGCAAGGGACAGCGCACCGGCAAGTTCCTGACGGTGCTGGACGGAGGAGGCTCCGACGCCGTCATCACGATCCCGGTGGGCGTCGGCTCCCCGGAGACCATCGACGGCTTCCAGATCACAAACGGCAAACTCCGCGCCATGATCATCAGCCTCGCCGGCGTTGACATCACCAACAACACGTTCTTCAACAACGGCAGCAACACCGGCAATCAGGTGATCCGATCCACCAACAGCGCGTTGAACCTGCGCGGAAACGTGATCCGCGACAACGGCGCCTACGCTCTCGTTGCCGATACCTGCACCGTGAATGCCTCCGGCAACACCGTGAAGAACAACGGAGGCGGCCTGTATTTCACCGCCGGCTCCAACCTCACGGCCGACACCAACGCCATCACGGGCAATGGCCGCGAGGCCATCTCCGGCGATTCCGGCATCGCCACGGTGACGTCGAATACGGTGAGCGCCAACGGCTATGGAATCGGCTGGACGGGATACCTGACCGCCACGGGCAATACCATCAGCGCCAACGGCCAGTATGGCATCTCGGGCAGCGGCACGCTGATCGCCACGAACAACACCGTTTCGGCCAATACGAGCGGCATCGGGTGGACGAGCGGCACAGCCACCGTCACCGGCAACACGCTCACCGGGAACAGCAACGGCTACAATCGGGCCGCCATCTCGGTGTCCGGCGCCGCCACGATTACAAACAACTCCGTCACCGGCAACTCCACTTGCGGCATCGGTTGGGCGTCTGTGAGCGCCAGCACGGCCGTCATCACGGGAAACACGGTTTCCCGCAACAACGGCTCCGCGTCCGGCGGCACGGGCGGCGGCATCGACGTGTCTGGCGGCGCGCCCAGCGTGCAAAACAACGTCATCTCCGGTAACGTGGCGCTCTACGGCGGCGGCATCTACGCCGACCAGACGAACGCCACGATCGCCAATAACCTGGTGTATGCCAATGGCGTGCCGAACGACGGCGCCGGCATCTATGTGAACCAGGGACAGCCAAGCGTCATCAACAACACCGTTGCCGCCAACAGCGCCCCCGGGCAGGGCGGCGGGATTGCCGTGAACAACTCGCGGCCGGTGATCGCCAACAACCTGGTGGTTTACAACACCTCCGGCCTCTCCCGAACCGCCAACTCCACCATCAACCTCAGCCACAACGACGTGTGGAGCAACAGCGGCCAGGACTTCCAGGGCTTCCCCGTGACTCCCGTCGGCCAGGGCGGCAACATCTCCGTCGATCCGCTTCTCGCCGGGCCGCCGGCCCGCAACCTGCACATTCAGCCCGGATCGCCGGCGCGAAACGCCGGCGACAACACCGTGCTCGTTGCAGGCTGGGTGGATATGGACGGCGAGGCGCGCAGTCAGGGCGGCACGGTGGACATCGGAGCCGACGAATCCTACGGCCAGACCTACACCGGCATCGCCCAGCGGTACTACGTGAACCTCGCCACGGGAGCCGATACGAATGACGGCCTCACCTGGGCGACGTCCAAGAAAACCATCCAGGCGGGCATCGACGCCGCGGCGGGCGGCGCCGAGGTGTGGGTGGCCACGGGCACCTACAAGGAGAAGATCACCTTCGCCCCAGGCGTCTCCCTGTACGGCGGCTTCGCCGGCTCCGAGACCAGCCGAACGGTGCGCGACTTCATCACGAACCTCACGGTGCTCGACGCCCAGATGACCGGCGACGTGGTGACCGTGCCGGCCGGAACCGGCGCCACCGTGCGCGTCGATGGTTTCACCATCGGCAACCGAACAACCGGCAGCACCTCCACGGGCGTGGTTCTCAACGACAGCGCCCTTGTGCTGGCCAACGACATCATTACCCTCAACCGCACGGGCCTCACGAGCGCAGGCGGCGTGCTGACCTTGGACCATGTATCCCTACCGGATAACGACTCGAACGCCGTTACCTGCACGGTGAACTCCTTCCTCACGATGCAGGACAGCCAGATCACGGGGAACGGACGCGACGCCGTGAACGGTGACTCCGGAACCCTCATCGCCGATCGCAACTCCGTCACCGGCAACGGTTGGGCGGGGTATGCCTGGACCGGCAATGCCACGATCCGCGGGACCACGGTGCAGGGCAACGGCTACGGCATCTCCGTTAGCGGAACCGTGCTGATCAGCGGCAACACCGTTCAGAACAACGGCGGCGTCTTCAGCAACACCGGCATCGGGGCCTCCGGCAACGTGAACGTGGACAACAACACCGTGACCGGCAATGCCAATGGCGGCATCCGGGTGTCCGGCAGCAGTCCGGTGCTCACCGGGTATACCGTGTCGGTAACGCGGAACACGGTGACCGGCAATACCTCCGGCAGCTACGCCGGCGTGTACATCCAGATCACCGGCTCCGCCTCCGGCCTGGTGCAGTTGAACTCCATTACCGGCAACGCGGCCGGCGCGAACGGCAACGGCGGCGGTCTTTATGTGGATGGCAGCGCTCCAGAAATCCAACGGAACGTCATCGCCGAAAACACCGCCTCCTATGGGGGCGGCGTCTACGTGAACAAGGGTTCCGCGCTGCTGGCCAACAACTTCATCTCCGGCAACACCGCCACCAACAACGGCGGCGGCATATACCTGTACCAGGGCACGCCTAACGTCATCAACAACAGCATCGCCGCCAACTCGGCGGGGGCCAACGGCACCGGCGGCGGCATCTATGCGGACGCCGCCACGTCCACGGTGGCAAACAACATCATCGCCTTCAACACCGCCGGCGGACTGCTGAAGACCACGCCGGCCAGCCTCAACCTGAGCCACAACGACGTCTACGGCAACCTGCCGTACGATTACTCCGGGTACGCCGCGCCGCCCACCGGCACGAACGGCAATATCGCGCTGGACCCGCACCTCGTGCAGCCATCCGCGCGCAACCTCCACATCCAGGAGGACTCTCCATGCATCAACGCCGGCGACAACACCGTGGTCGTGAAGGACTGGGTGGACATCGACGGCCAGAACCGCATCACCCCGGCTGCCGGCATCGTGGACATTGGCGCGGATGAGTCCTATGGCGAGCACTACGTGGTAACGCCGCTGGTGATCCGCGTGGACGGCTCCGCCGGCAACGACGCAAACGATGGGTCCACATGGCCCAAGGCCAAGCGCACCATCCAGGCCGGCATCGATGCCGCGAAGGGCGGCGGCGAGGTATGGGTGGCCGGCTCGGCCGCCAGCCCGCCGGTAGCCTACACGGAGCGCGTTACGTTGCGCAGCGGCATCGCCCTCTACGGCGGATTCGTGGGCAACGAGACCACGCGCGCCGTGCGCGACATCGCCGGTCACCCCTCGGTGATCGACGGCCAGAACGGCGGCGACGTGGTCACCGTGCCATCCGCCGCTGGCTCCGTGGAGACGATCGACGGCTTCACCATCGGAAACAAGACAACCGGCAGCACATCGTCCGGCATCAACGTAACCAACGCCAGCCTGATCCTCACCAACTGCGTCATCACACTCAATCAGAACGGCATCACTTCCACGGGCTCTGTGGTGACGGCCGCCTCCACCAACATCCTCAACAACTCGCGCCACGGCATCGCGTGCACGCTGTCCTCCAACATCAACCTGGACACCGTTCAGGTGAAGAGCAACGGCCAAAACGGCGTCACCGGGGACTCCGGATCGCTCACGATGCAGAACGTTACATTGGCCAGCAACGGCTGGAGCGCCCTCGATTGGCGCAACGGCGCCTCCGCCATTGCCCACTGCCTCGTGCAGGCCAATGGTTACGGCGCCTACATGACCGGCGCCGTGACGTTTACAGACAACACGGTGCAGGGCAATGGGCGGACGTTCTCATTGGACGCCGTGACGGCCATCGGGTATGTCACCCTCGCCCGCAACCAGATCCTCAACAACGCCACGTCCGGCCTGTACTGCGAAGGCGACGACCCGGTGCTCACCGGCTACACTCTGAATGTCACGGACAACGTTGTGAAGGGGAACGCCGTCAGCAACGACGTGGCAGGCGTGTACTGCAAGCTCACCGGCACGGCCACCGCGCTCATCCAGCACAATGCCATCACCGGCAACTACAACACCTACCTACAGGGCACGGGCGGAGGCCTGTTCCTGGATGGCGGCGCCCCCACGGTGCTGAACAACACGATTCAGGGGAACGCGGCGGGATACGGCGGCGGCGTGTACTGTAACTCCACCAACGCCGTCCTGGCCAACAACCTCATCGTCTCGAACGGCGTGAACAACAGCGGCGGCGGCGTGTACGCTTACAAGGGCGCCCCGGTGTTCGTCAACAACACCATCACCGCCAACAGCGCCAGTAGCGATGGCGGCGCCCTGTTCGCCGACGCCAGCAGCGTAACGCTCACCAACACCATCGCCGCCTATAACTCCCCAGGCATCTCCAAGAACACCGCCGCCACCCTCACGATGAGCCACAACGATGTGTTCGGTAATGCCGGATACGACGCCAGCGGCTTCGTGTTGACGAACAACCTCAACGTGGACCCGGGCCTCGCCGGCCCGCCGGCCCGCAACCTGCACATTCTGCCGACTTCCGCGCTGCGCAACGCTGGCGACACGTCGGCCATCCCCACTAACCCGGCCTGGCAGGATATGGACGGGCAGAACCGGCTCCAGGGCGCCGCGGTGGATGTGGGAGCGGACGAATCCTACGGCGAAACCTACCCGCCGCTTCCGCTCATCATCCGCGTGAACGCGGCATCCGGCGACGACTCCAAGGACGGAACTACCTGGGCCAAGGCCAAACAGACCATCCAGGCGGGCATTGAAGCCGCCGCGGGCGGCGGCGAGGTGTGGGTGGCGGGCGGAGCGTACCACGAGCTGATCGTCATGCGCACCGCCGTCGCGCTCTACGGAGGGTTCTCGGGATCCGAGACCGTTCGGAGCGGACGCAATCCGGCGACGAACGCCACCGTGATCGACGGCGACAACTCCGGCTCCGTGGTGACGGTCCCGTTCAGTTCCGGCGCCGCGGGCGTCATCGACGGGTTCACGATCCAGAAATCCGCCTCCAACGCCGCCGGCATCAGCTGCGCCAACACCGCGCTGAACCTGGTCAACGTGACGGTTACCGCTTCGGGAACCGGCATCAGCGCCTCTGGGTGTTTGCTCAACTTCTCGTTTGTGAGCATCGTGAACAGCGCGGCGACCGCCCTCGACTGCACGGCCAACACCTCGGTGAAGGGCGATACAGTGACCGTGCTGAACACCGCATCCAACGCGTACGGCGTCCGATCGGATAGCGGAACGCTGAATGTGTCGAACCTGTCCGTACAGGGCGCCGGTTACGCTGGCGTCTACTGGACGAACGGCACGGTGACGCTGAACAAAGCCAACATCACCCAGAACGGCTACGGGATGTACGTAACCGGCTCCCTGACGATGACGAACAGCGTCCTCCAGGGCAACGGCCACACGTTCAGCTCGCCAACCATCGGCGCAACCGGCTTCGTGACGCTGCGCAACAACCGCATCATCGGCAACTCCAGCACCGCCATCTCGGCTCAAGGCGACCTGCCGGTTCTGACGGGCTATACGGTGACGATTACCGACAACGTCATCACCGCCAACACCGGGCAGAGCGCGGTGGGCGGCGTGTATGTTCGCACCAACGGCACGGCCAGCACGCTGGTTCAGAACAACGTGATCTCCTACAACAGCAACAACAACGGCGCCGGAACCGGCGCCGGCCTCGTGCTGGATCAGGGTTCGCCGTTTGCGCTGAACAACGTGATCCTCGGCAACGTGGGCGGCAATGGAGCGGGCGTTTACGTCGCTTCCGGAAGCGCCACGCTGGCGAACAACTTCATCCTCAACAACACGTCGTCCAGCAATGGCGGCGGCGTTTACCTCTTCAACGGCTCGCCCGCGCTGTACAACAACACCGTCGCCAGCAACGGCGCAACCGGCGGCAACGGCGGCGGCGTGAACGTTGATGGCGCCTCGGCCACCTTGACCAACAACATCATCGCCCTCAACGCCAATGGCGGCGTCAATAAGTCCGCCAGCGCCAGCGTCACGATGGCCAGCAACGACGTGTTCGGCAACGGCGGCTACCAGTACAAGGGCATGCCGGACCCGCTGGGCACAAACGTGAAGGTCGACCCGGTCTTCCAGGACGCTGCGAACCTGAACTTCCACCTGAAGGCCGCATCCCCGCTGATCAATCAGGCCGATGACTCCGTGCTGGACATCACCTGGAAGGACATCGACGGGCAGGCCCGCAAGGTCGGAACCCACATGGACATGGGAGCGGATGAGTTCTCCGCAACCGGTCCGCTGGCCATCGTGTTCGCCACTCAACCGGGCGGCGCGCCCGCCGGCCTGCCGTTCGCGCCGCAACCGGTGATCCGCTGCGTGGACGCATCCAACAACACGGTGGCGGCCTTCACCGGGCCGATCTCCATGGCGCTCAAGTCGGGAACCGGCGCCGCCGGCGCCTCGCTCTTCGGGACTTCGCCGGTGAACTCCGTGGCTGGAGTGGCTGCGTTCACCGACCTGGGGATCGACAAACTCGGCGCGGGCTACGTGATCACTGCCAGCAACCCGGTGATGGGCATGGTGGATAGCGGGACCCTCAACGTCTCGATCGGCGGCTTCACTGCGCCGGACCTGAAGAAGCTCCTGCAGATCGTGGCCGGCATCAACAAGGCCCAGCCCAGCGACGTTGCGCGCTTCGACGTGGACAACGTGGGCGCCGGAGCAGGGCGCCTGACGCTCACCGACGCCGAGCACATCGCCCGGAAGATCGGAGGCAAAGAGTCCAACCCGTAAAGGCCAAACGGCCGGTCAAACGGTAACGACAGACCGACGACGGCCATATGGAGTGCGGAGGCTTCTCTCCCCATTCCATATGGCCGTTCGCTTGCTAGTGGGCCGCGTGCCGGTAGGCGGGGGTGAGCGGGGCTATGGTTGCGCGGAGCAGGCGGCCGTAGGCGCGCACGTCCAGGGGGCAGGTTCGGATGGCGCGGAAGAGGGCGGATAAAGCGCGCTTCCGATCGTGGCAGTCATACAGAGCCGTCCAGGCGTGCCGCTGATAGTGGCGGCACGCGCGGCGGCGCATCTCGGGCAGCCATTGCGGCGCATCGGCGCGGGCCCATTGCATCCACTTCTCCCGCACGCGGACGTCGGTCTCGAAGTAGGCGTCTTTGGCGCCGCTGATCTGGTCTCCATGGCGGCGATACAGCACGCCCGGCGTGGGGTCCGCCACGAACGGAGCGGCGCGGGCGAGGTTCAGCCACAGGTCCCAGTCATTGGCCGACTGCAACTGCGTGTCGAACCCGCCGGCTTCCACCACGGCGTCTCGCCGGGCCATCACGCAGGACGACGACCAGATCACGTTGCGGCGCAGGAGAACGCGGAAGGCGTCGTCTCCAGCCTCCACAGGCGCGGGCTGGCTTGGCAGGGGAGTGAGCCCGGCATCCGTGAGGGTTGCGTGGCAATAGGTGAGCGCCGCGTCCGGGCGCTCGCGCAACCGGCGCACCTGGCTCTCCAGCTTGTGCGGCAGCCACACGTCGTCAGAGTCGAGGAAGGCGAGGTACTCGCCGTGAACGGCCGCCAACGCCGTGTTGCGGGCGGCGGACGGGCCCATGCGCGCGTTGTGGCGCAACACCGTCACGCCCAACAGGCTATCATAGACTTCGGCGAAATCCGGCCCGGAGGCGTCATCTACAACGATGATCTCGTGGTCGGCATAGGTCTGGGCGCGCACGCTGTTCACAGCCTCGATCAGTGTCTGGGAACGACGGTAGTTGGGGATGATGACGCTCGCGGTGGGACGGCGCATGTTGATTCCTTCGGGTCTACGATTGGTCGATGTATAATCCAGGATAGAGGAGGCCGACCATGCGGCTCATATTTGCATCGTTGTTCGCGTTTCTGATCCTGCCGGCGTTTTCCATGGCCCAGGCATTGCCGCCGGAAGCCGTCCGCCAGGTGGACGCTGCCCTGGTTGGTCTGAGCTTTCCAAGCGGGGCTCAGGTGGTCTCCGCGGTTCTGGACGGGAACACGCTTCGACTTGAGTTCTCCACTCCTACCTCCGAAGGGATCTCAGACTCCCAATTGGAGTCGCTCACCGACGCCGTGCGCGCGGCGTACCGTTCGCGGGACGGCATCAGCAACTATGCGCTCACCGCGAAGGGGCGTTCGCTGGCGGATTACCTGCCCCCTCTGCCCGCCATCGCCCCGGCGCCCACGCCGCCCGGAAAGCTGGCGGTCGGCGTCGGCGCTCTCTCCGGCAAGAAAATCGCCATCAGCCCGGGCCATGGTTGGACGTACTCCGGCTCCTGGGTGTTGCAGCGGGGCTATTGGCAGGGCATCGTGGAGGATTTCCTGAACCCCGAGTTCATGCAGTATCTGAACAACCTCCTCGTTAATAACGGCGCCACCGTCTACCCTTGCCGGGAACTGGACAAGACCTACGGGAACGCCGCATCCGCCATCACATTCGCCGGCAGCACGCGGCCCGCTCCGGGCAAGCCCTGGTGGCAGATGGCCTCTCTTTACTACACCCAGCGGGCTGGCGCTCCCTCCAGCGTGTACGACAACGGCCGCGACACGGACTACAACCGCGACATCGCCGCTCGCCCGCTCTACGCCAACTGGCGCTCGGCGGACCTGATGGTGAGCCTCCACAACAACGGCAGCGCGGCCACCGGTACCGAGACCCTTTACGACAACTCCAATTCCAGCGCCGCCAACAGCGCCATCCTCGCGAAGAAGATCCAGAGCCGCGTTGTGTCCGAGGTCCGCGCGCATTACCTTTCTAGTTGGACGGACCGAACCGCCCAAGGGTTCGCCGGCAGCTACGGGGAAAACCGAATCGCCAATTGCCCCGCCATCCTCATTGAAGTGGCCTTCATGGACACCCCCACTCCGGACAACGCGGCGCTCCACAGCGAGAAGTTCAAGATGCTGGTGGCAAAGGCCATTTACGAGGGCATTTGCGACTATCTCGGCGTAACCCCCACCTGGAACTCCAACGTGGCCGCTCCCGGCGGGCAGTGGACCGCCTCCGCGCTTCCCAAAACGTGGTCTCTGAACCTTGGCTCCCCCATCAGCGCGCCGCCGAGTTCGGCGGGCGGCTGGGTGTACGCCGCCACGGAAGCGGGTTCCGTGCACGGGGTTGCGGCAACGGCCGAGTCCGGTTACACGCCAGGAACCCAGCGGTGGCGCTATCCGACGTCCGGCGGCATCGGAGCCGCCATTTTGGCGCGCCCCACGGTTTACGGCGATGCCGTGTACGCCATCTCGAAGGCGGGCCGCCTGGTGGCGCTGGATGCCATGACGGGCGCATTGCGCTGGAACGTGCTGGTTCCGAACTCCGGGAACCTGGTGTCCTCGCCGGCCGCCACGCCGGACGGTTTCCTCGTGCTGGGCTCGGACAACGGGCGGATCTATAGCTATCGGCAGGATACCGGCGCCCTGGTGAAGGCCTTTCCCACGGCCTTTGGGGCTATCAACGCCGAAGTGGCGATTCCAGACAGCGGGCACGTTTGGGTCAGCAGCGCGGACGGCAAAGTTCGGTGTATCTCGGGCGACCTCGGCGCCGTGCTCTGGGAGACGGACACAGGCGCGGCGGTTACATCGGCGCCGTACGTTCTCACCTCCAACAATGCGGTCTACTTCGTGAACGCCGCGAAGACGTTACTGGCGATGAACGCCAGCAACGGCTCGCCCGCGGCAGGATGGTCCTCCGCCGGAGCCACGTTCGGCGTGAATATCGGCACCTCCGCGTGGGCCGACGCGGCCTCCAACGTTGCTGTTTTCGGCATGGACAACCACGCCATTTCCGGAACCTATGTAAACAGCGCAGCCGTGCCCTCTGATTTCCCGTTGCGGCCGTTCGGCGTGCGCGAGTTCACCGCCACGCCCGTGGTCTACAACGGCGTGATCTACGTTGGCGGTATGGACGGACGGTTCTACGCGCTGAAGCGGAACTCGGGAGTCGCCAGCCCCGGCGCCGCCTGGCGCGCGTTCGATGCCAACAGCGAAGCGGTTCCCGGCCAGTTCCCCGCATCCGCCTGCCTCACGGGGACGGCCGCCGGTGACCTGGTCGTTGCCGGGAACACGAATGGCGCGCTGTACGCTTTCCCGATGTGAGCGGTACAATGAAAGGGGAACGGCGCCCCGAAGGACGCCTGCTCCCGTCGTCCCCGGCGCATGCACTCAGGTCTCATGTCTCAGCGTCCCGCAACAGTCCTTAACCCGGCCAAAGTCGAGCTCCTGCGGAAAGCCCTTACCGTGGCGCCCATGACGCTGGACCTTGTTGGCCTGTCCATGTTCCCCGCCATCCGCGCCGGGGACCGCTGTCGCGTTCAGGCTGTGGACCCGGACTCCATCCGCATCGGCGACGTGATTCTTGTAACTCGCGAGGACCGCCTCTTCGCCCACAGGGTGGTTTCCATTACGGAGGGCCGGCCGCGCGCCTTCACGATCAAGGGTGATACGCTTCTCCTGCCCGACCCGCAGGTGACGGAGCGAGACATCCTGGGTCAGGTTCTCGGCGTGGAGCGGCGCGGACGCTTCCTGGATCTCCGGTCGCCGGGGCGACGCCTTGCAGGCCGCCTGATGGCCGGCCTGTCTGGCCCGTTCTCCCGAGCGTTCGTGAGGGCGATGCTGGCGCGCCGGCGGGCGATGGCCCGGCTGGCCCGTCTGCCGGCCTGGCGGGCGTTCCGCCGCTCCCGCGGGGGTGAGGTGGTGGTTCGCCGCGCCACCGATGAAGACGTCCACGGCATTGCCTTGCTTTTTGGAGAGCAACAGGCGCTCCACACGCCGATGGATCGGATCGACATGGATGTTGTTTCCGGAATGGCGCGCCGCATGCTGAACGCGGCAAAGGACGCCGGCGCCGCCGTGTGGGTTGCGGAGATCGATGGTTTCCTCTCCGCGCAGGCCGTGGTGGGCCCGTTGGGCGTGGATGGTCCGGACGTTTCGGACTGGTGGGTGATGAGCGTGTATGTGAAGATGACCGCGCGGGGCTGTGGCCTCGCGGAGCGCCTCGTGCGCGCCGGATTGGAGGATGCCAGAGCGCACGGCGAATGCCGCGTGCACTATGCCGCCTTCGAGACCAACCGGGCCAGCCTGGCGCTGGCCGCAAAACTGGGCTTCAAAGTGGAGCAGTCGGATACGTCCCGCCGCTTCGCGGCCCGCTATGATAATATCGGCCACCGTGGCCCCAAACTCGTCGTTACGTGCAAAGAGATAGAGGAGCTTGGCGCCGCGGATGCGGCCCGGAGGAGCTAGATCCGCCGGCCCCAGCCACCAGCGCCCAGTTCCCACACCCCATGACTATGCAAACCATTCATCTAGAGATCGCCGAGGTCGGCCTCGCGATCCAGTCCGAAAACCCGGAATTCATCGCGCAGGTCGCGGACCGGTACGAGGGGTTCGTGACGCCGGAATCGTGCGGCTTCACCATGACGGTTGACACCGAGCGCGGCATCACCACCATCGGCCAGGACCTTCCCCGCATTACCACAACCGGCGAGAACACGTTCCATTACGAACGGCGTGACTTCCACATGGACGTAGACAAGGCCGCCAAAACGTGCGTGGGTTCCTGCGCGCCGAACATGTACAGCTTCGACTCATGCCTGCGCGTGTTCTTCACGGCCTACCTGGTGGATCTGCAGGGCATCATGATCCACGGCGCGTCCGCGGTGGGTAACGATGGGTTGGCCCGGCTCTTCTTCGGCGTCTCCGGCGCCGGGAAGACCACAACCGCCCGCCTCTCAGCGCCGCGCCGCATCCTCAGCGACGAAATCACCATCCTGCGCCGCATCGGCGATGGTTACCGCGCCTATGGCACGCCCTTCTGGGGCGAGCTGCAAAAGAACGGCGACAACGTCAGTGCCCCGCTGTCATCCCTCAACGTGCTTGTGAAGGATGCCAGCGTCTATCTTGAGCCTGTGAAGCCGCGTGTGGCGATGCAGGCGCTCCTACCGTGCGTTCTCTTCTTCGCCCACGAGAACCATCTGGTGAACTCCGCTGTGGACCGCGTGGCCGACATGGTCGCCACGATCCCAGCGGCGAAAATGCACTTCCTGCCCGATAATACCTTCTGGAGGCTGTTTGAACATGCTTGACCTGGACCGCTACATCACCCGCGACCCCGATGCCGCATGGCGCGTCTTTGAGGACGGCGCTGTGATCGTGACCCCTCAGGAAAGCGTTATGCATTCGCTGAACCCCGTGGGCACGCGCATCTGGGAATTGGCGGACGGCACCCTCACGGTCAATGAAATCCTGGACACTATCGTCGACGAGTTCGATGTGGACCGCACCCAGGCGGAGGCGGACATCATCGACTTTTGCCGCACCCTCAGCGACAAGGGGATGCTGGCGATTGAGTAGCGATGAAGGCTGAAGGGTGGGCGGAAGCCCTTTTGCCTACCCTTCAGCCCTTCTCACAGGGGGAGGCGCCATGCGTCTGTTGTTGATGGCCGCTGTCGCGGCGATGCTGATGGGCGCGGTCGCCCGGGCGGAAACGACGTTTCAGCCGGAAGTGCTGCTGATGCGCACGGCCCAGAACGGCAAGGAGAAGTCCTTCGATTACGTGCGCATGAAACCGGCCGTGGCAACCGGCACGCCGGAGACGGCCACTTTTATGTACCGCGCCGACGGCGACACAGTGACCTGCACGATCACAGTGGATTCCGCATCCGCCGCTTCCGTGCGCGCCACTCTGATGATCCAGCGTGTGCGCACGGCTCCGGACGGGCGTGAAGACACGACAACCAAAACGCAGAAGCTGGACCTGCGCCCGGGCAAGAAGCTTATCGTGGAGAACCAACCGCACCTGGAGAGCAATGGCGTGGATGGCGACGTGGAGGTGCTTCAGGTCGGGCTTGCCAAGTGATGGATGACGTAACCGCCATCGTGCCGGCCGCCGGCCGGGGCACGCGGTTCGGGGCGGCTCGCAATAAGGCGCTGGCGCCGTTGCTGGGCCGCCCCATTTTGCGCTGGACCCTGGATGCCCTCGCCGCCTCTTCCCACATCCATCGCCTGGTCGTGGCGGTCTCCGAAGAGGACGAGGCGGAGATCTCGGAACTGTGCAACGGCCTGCCGCTGCCATGGCTCCTGGTGCGCGGCGGCGCCGCCCGTCAGGACAGCGTGGAGCGCGCGCTGGAGGCCGTTGAGACCCCCATTGTGGCCGTACACGACGCGGCGCGGCCGCTGGTGACGCCGGACATCGTGGCGCGCTGCATCGAAAGCGTGCGCTCCTGCGGAACCGGCCTGGCCGCCATTCCCGTGGCGGACACCCTGAAGCGCGAATCCGCCGGGGATTCGCGGGAGACCGTGGCGCGAGAGGGGCTCTGGGCCGCGCAAACGCCGCAGTGCTTCACCGCCGACCTGCTGCGCCGAGGCTTCGCAGCTTCCCGCGGGCTCTCGGTTACGGATGACGCTTCCGTGGTGGAGGCGTTGGGGCATCCGGTGCGACTTGTGCTCGGTTCCGCCCACAACATCAAGATCACCACCCCGGAGGACCTGGCTCTGGCCGAGGCAATCCTCCGAGCCCGAGGCGGTCAGGAGGCGAGAGTGACGGTTCCCCGCATCGGCTACGGATACGACGTGCATCGGTTCCAGAACGGTCGCCGTATGGTTCTGGGCGGAGTGGATTTCGGCCTGGAGTACGGGCTTCTGGGCCATTCGGATGCGGATGCCGTGCTGCATGCCGTCATGGATGCCCTGTTGGGCGCGGCCGGCATGCCGGACATCGGGCATCTGTTTCCGAACACAGACGAGCGTTGGCGCGGCGCGTCCAGCATGGACCTCCTGAGGGACGTGGCCGATCGCATCCGCGCCGCCGGTTACGCACCCGGCAACGTGGACATTACCGTCATCGCGGAGCGCCCGAAGATCGGTCCGCACGCAGCCGAGATGAAGGCCAACATCGCCGCGGCCCTCAACCTCGATCCCTCCGCCGTGGGCCTCAAGGCCACCACCGCCGAGGGCCTCGGTGACCTCGGGGAAGGGCTGGGCCTCGCCGCGCACGCGGTGTGCCTGCTGACGCCGCGCCGTATCTAGGTGCTCAGTCAGGGTGAGACTGGCTGTTAGCCGATCCCATGAGAAGCCTCTGATCCCCAGCCGATACGGGGCGGACACGGCAAGCCGTGGCCCTAGGCGCCACTGGTTCCATCCACCGAACGGTGAACGGCCGGGCCTACCGGTAGGTTCACGGCTTGCCGTGTCCGCCCCCTTGCTTCTATGGGGTATAGGTCCGTCACGAGACCCGTGAGGGGCTCACTGACTGCTTCTTCCGAACAGGGAACTAAGCGGCAGGGCGCTACGGCAGAGCGTCGAGTTTGCCCGCCATGTCCAGCACGGCCGTGCGTTGCGCATCCACGTTCTGAGCCACGCGCACATCCAGCTTGTCCAGGTCTGTCGCAAGGGCCTTCACCGCCGCGGAGCGGCTGTCGGACGGGGCGAGTTGCGCCGTTTGCAGTTGGTGGACGGCCTGCTTCAGGTCGTCGTTGGCCGTGCCGAAGTTCCGGCGCTCCAGCTCCACGGCGCCGCGGTAGACCAGAGCGCGGGCCTGCACGATCTGCAGAGAGGCGCGGGCGCCGGCCAGTTGAGTCTGCGCATCGGAGGCGGCGGCTTCGGCCGATCGGGCGCGGGCCCTTCCCTGCGCGTGTCCGGCGGCGTAGACCGCCGCCAGCAGCACGACTTCAATGGTCGCCCAGACGATCAGCCCCCGCATGCGGGACGGCTTCTTGTGGTTCACGGGTTGAGGCACGACGGAACTCCTTGTGTTGCTCTATTCGGCGGAGGGAGCCGCCGTGGCAGGCGGCTGGGGGATTTCCAGAATGGCGGCGGCGCCCAGGTTCCCGAGGCGATCCACGGCGGCCACGCTGAGGATGTCCCCGGCGGCGGGCGTCGCGGGCGAGGGGCGGGCGAGGGTTGATGCCGGCACGATCTCGGTGGTCCAGAGGCCGCCCATCCGCCAGCGCAGCGCCCAGAGCGCCGGTTGCGTTCCATCTTCCATTCGCCAGCGCAATTGGGGCACGGCGTCCGCGGTGAGCGAGGCAATGGGGGCGGCTGGAGCCTTGGCGCCGAGCCATGGCGACGCCGGAACCAGCGCCGGCTGCTTGTACAGCCCGGCCAGGGCGTCGCTCACGGCGGGCTTCATCAGGCCGCGCATGCTGAAGAACACGTTCCCAGACGCTCCAGCCTGCTTCCGCGTGAGGTTCACTTGCGTGACCAACTCCGCCACCGGGTGGCTGAGGATATTGCCGGGCCAGATGTTGCGCCCCTTTGGGTTCTGGGTTGTCCACCAGTTGAGCAGCGCGGGATAGCTCTGGCGCGGCGCCGTCGAGGCCCAGTAGAGTTGAGGAGTGAAGTAGTCCACCCAGCCGCTCTGCAGCCACTTGCGGCTGTCGGCGTAGAGCTCCTGGAAGGGATCGAGCCCGACGATGCCCTTCGGGACCCCTGATCGCCAGATGCCGAACGGGCTAATGCCCACCTTCACCCAGGGCTTCAGTTGCTTCACGCCTTCGTACATGCGTTGCACGAAGCCGTTGATATTGCTCCGCCGCCAGTCGGCGCGAGACTCGGCGCCGCCGCCTTCCCGATACTTCCGGTAACTGGCGCCGTCCGGGAAGTCCACGATCTTGCCCTTAGCGTCGCGCACCTTGTAGGGGTAGAAGTAGTCGTCCAGGTGCACGCCGTCAACGTCATAGCGGCGCACCACATCGAGAATCACGTCCAGGCTTTGCTGCTGAACATCCGGCTCGCCTGGGTCCATCCACGCCTGCCCTCGCGCGCCGTAGGCCTTTACGAGGCCCGGGCGCTTCACGGAGATGTGGCGCGAGTCCGCGGGCGATTTCGCCCCGCTGTAGCGGGCGCGGAAGGGGTTGAACCAGGCGTGCAGCTCGAGGCCGCGCTTGTGGGCCTCCTCTACACCAAACTGCAGCGGGTCGTAATACGGGTTCGGCGCCTGCCCCATGCGGCCGGTGAGATACTCCGACCACGGCTCCAGATTGGAGTCGTACAGCGCGTCGGCGGCTGGGCGCACCTGGAAGATCACCGCGTTCAGGTGCAGGGCCGCCGCCTTGTCCAGCATGGCGATCAGCTCGCTCTTCTGTTGGGCAGTGGAGGCTCCGCGAGTGGGCCAGTCGATGTTGCCGACGGTGGCGATCCACGCGCCGCGGAATTCGCGCGGCACGGCTGGCAACTCCGGCGGCGCGGCGCGCAGCGGCAGGGCCGCCGCCGCGCACAGAATCAAACGGGGAATCAACTTCATGTAGCGGGTGGGCCTTCCGGGTGCGGGTGGGCAAGCTCCTCCAGATTGTAGCCCATCTTCTCAACGATCCCCAGGAGGATGGCATTCTGGTACTCGAGGTGGTGGAGGATCGCCTCAACCTCTCCCTCGGCCTTCACGTTAACGTTGTAGTCGTTTTCAGCCCGCATCTCGGCGTGGCGGCTCTGCAGGTTCTGGGCCACCATGATCAGCGGCATCAGGAAGATCTGGATCACGTTGGACATGAAGAGCCAGAGCACGAAGGCGGGGAAGGGGTCGAACCGGACATGCCGAGGCGCCAGCGAGTTCCATGAGAGCCAGCAAATCGTCCACAGCATGATGAGGATGAAGAAGCCCGGGGTGCCGACATGCTCCGACACGAAGAGGGCGAAACGTTCCAGGCGCGAGAGGCTTTCGTTATGTTCGCGGTTGACGTTGACCACGGCGCGGCGGCGCTTTCGCACCTCGGCCAGGCTGGGCGGTTTGGGGATCCGGATATGGATGCTCATCGGCAACTCCTCTGTTGCGGCAAAGACTCGGCGCCGCGCTCGGTACCCATTATACCGCCTGCCTCCTCGTTGTGAGGAACGCGCCGGGCATGATCATAATGAAGACGACGGCTTTATCGGCGAGGAGGATGTGATTCTGAACAAACTGTGGCAGCCGTTCTGCGGGATATCGCACGCGGTGGGAGCGTTGCTGAGCGTGGCGGCGCTGATCGCCTTACTCATCGCCGCGAAGGGCCGCGCCTCCTACGTGGCGGCCTTCTCCGTATATGGCGCAACCCTCATCATCCTCTACAGCGCCAGCGCGCTGTATCACAGCCTGCACGCGGGCGAGCGGTTGCGCGGCTGGCTCCAACGCATGGACTACGTGTCCATCTTCCTCCTGATCGCCGGCACCTACACGCCGCTCTGCGTACTGACTCTCCGCGGGCCGCGCGGGTGGGCGATGTTGGCGGCGGAATGGACGATGGCGCTGGCCGGGATCCTTCTGATCTTCTTCTGGCGCAACGCGCCGCATTGGCCGCGCGTGTTCCTGTATATCAGCATGGGCTGGCTGGCCGTGCTTGCGTGGCCGCAACTGCGCGCCGCGCTCCCCACGGCCGCCCTCTACTGGCTGATCGCCGGCGGCCTGGCTTACACGGGGGGCACGGTGATCTACGCTACGGACCGCCCGCACCTCTGGCCCGGCAAGTTCAGCGCCCACGACCTCTGGCACATCTTTGTGATGACCGGCAGCGTGTGCCACTTCGTGCTGGTGCTGGCCTTCATCGCTAACGCGGGGCGGTAGACTCCGCCAACGCATTCGCCCCGGTCTTGCGGTTGCTGGTTCCGCGAGGCCGGGGCGAATTGTCGTATGTCGGGCCATCAGCCAGAGGCTCTCCTAGGTGGGGAGGTCCCTCTGTTGTAAAGCCTCCGGCTGGTGGCGCATTGCTGACGGCTGATGGCTATGTAGGCGTTCGGTGTCGATAGTTGGTTTTCGCCACGGTAGCGCCGGCGGCCCGCCGGCATCCGTGCGAAGGGCGGACACTAGTGGCCGCTTCGCGGCCATGCCGGCGGGACGCCAGCGCTACCGTGCAAATCTGGCGAGTTTCACAGATCGCCTACTTAGTGTCTAGTTGTTGTCATCGGCCGGAGCGACGCCGCCCAACTGGTTGCCGCCGCCGAAGCCGCCGCCGCGGCGTACCGCGCCGTTGGCGCCGGCCCCGCGGCCGCCGCCGAAGCCGCCATTGCGTCCGCCCATCCCGCCGCCGAAGCCGCCAGCGGCAAAGGACCGGATGGAGATCGCGTCGGCGCCCTTGTACTGCACCATCACGCGGTCACCCACCTTGAAATCGGTGAGCTTGCCGGGCTGCTGCGGCGGGCCGTACACGGTAGCGGTAGTGACGTTGAAGCTGACGATTTTGGCGGGCGCGGCGGGCGTCGCCGGGGCCACGGGCGGGGCGGGCGCGGCCGGCGCGGCGCCGTTCACCACGGTGGCGCGGCGGCGCGCGCCGGCGGCCGGCATCAGTTGTTCCTGAACCGTGATCCTCGTGGCGGTGAGCGCGGTGATCACGCCGAAGGCGGTGGGATTCTGGATATTAACGCGAGCCACGGTGAACGTGCCATCCGCGTTCTGAGTGCCGTTCAGGTTGACCAGAACGCCGACCTTGAGGTCACTGAACGTGCCGGTTTTGCGGTCGGGCAGCATGACCGGCGTGGCCGCGGGGATGGCGATGGTGCGCTCATCGCCGCGCATGGTTTTGATCGTGAACGACGTGCCGGCAACCTTTGTGATTGTGCCGCCAACGCGGGGGCCGCGAGCCCCCTGGAAGCCGCCCGCGCGGCGACCCTGGCCGGGCGCCTGGCCGGGCGCGGCGCCTTGCGGCGGCGGGGCATCCTGAGCCATCACGCAGCCGGCGGACAGAGCCAGCATCAAAGCGGTCGCTAGAACCTTCTTCATAGGGTCTCCTCCCAAACGGAATTGGAAACCGGCTCCGGCGCACCATGCGTCCGGGCCGAATCACCCGTTAGACGACACGCGGTGCGGAAGGTTGCCGCCCAGCGCAGCGCCCGTTCAGACTGCGGATGGGCGGAAGCCTGCTCTGGAGGAGGACGCTTGAAGAAGATATTGCTGGATACCGACGCTGGGGTGGATGACATCCTTGCCATCTTGCTGTTGCTGCGCTGCCCGGACCTGGCCAAGACGGTGGGCATGACGCTGGTGGCGGGCAACACCACGCTGGATAAGTGCATCGTGAACGTGCGGCGCGCGCTGGGCGTTGCGGCGCTCTATCGGGACGGCCTCGGCCGCTACGAAGGCGGGTTCCCGATTGCCGCCGGGGCCGCGGAGCCGCTGGAACGCCCGCTATTCATGGCCGAGGATGTTCACGGGCCCGATGGCCTCGGCGGCGTTTCGTCCCTCACGGATGGGTCCGGCGCTCCGCTCTACCCCGAAGCCGACATCTCGTTGGATCCTCGGCCCGCGGATGAGCTGATCCTGGACCTCGCCGCGGCCTCTCCGGGCGAGATCACCTTGGTTGCCATCGGCCCGCTCACCAACCTCGCCCTGGCGGTACGCCGGGATCCGCGGCGCTTCGGGTTGCTGAAGGAGATCGTGTTGATGGGCGGGGCTTTCCGGCACGATGGGAATGTTACCCCGCGCGCCGAGTTCAACATCTTCGTTGATCCGGAGGCCGCCGCACTGGCGCTGGCTGCCGGCGTGCCGGTGACGATTGTCCCCCTGGACTGCTCGGAGCGCGCGCGGTTTCGCCGCCACGAGTTGGACGGCGAAGGCCCTGTGCATGCGTTCGTTCGCCACGCCACCGGCGTCATCATCGACTTCCACCGGCGCTTCGAGCGTTTCGAGGGCTGCTTCCACCACGATCCACTGGCCGTCGCCATCGGGCTGGACAGTCGCTTCGCTACCGGGATGCATACCCGCGTGGTGGTGGAAACCAAGGGTGAGCACACAGTAGGGGAGACCGTAGCCGGCCTGAGGCCGGACAGGCCGCTGCTCTCCGGGCCGCCCAACGCTTTCGTCTGCCTGAAGCCGGACCCCTCGTTCGAACGCTTCTTCCTGGACCGCGTTCTGCCGGAAGGGGCCTGAGCCCGCGGGCGTGTTTATGGTGCGCTCTCAAATGGGTAACCACGGCATGGCCGTTCGCTCCTTGCGAGGCAGAGTGCTTGATTGAATTCAACATCCGTATGTACGTCTGGAAGCGTGGGGTACGTAGAGCATGAACCCTCCCCGCGGTGGCGCGTCTACGCAGGCAGCCTTCCCTCTCTCTGAAAGTATTGAAATGCTCATTCGTCTCACATGGGACCTTCCCGCGGAGGCCTCACATGTGGGCTTGTGCCGGAGAACGGTGCGGCTCCTTTTGGAACACAACCACGTGTTGGACCGCGATATCGATGAGGTAGAGCTCATCCTGGGTGAGTTGTGCGCCAACGTCATCCGACACGCATATGGGGCCGACGGCGGCCGCTATAGCGTTGAGGTTTCCATCGAAGGGTACTTGATGTGCCTGTCCGTTTCGGACCGCGGTCGCGGGTTCGACTCGGAAGCCCTCCCGGAGCCCAGTTTCACTGAGGACGGGGGCATGGGGCTCTTCTTGATGGGCCAATTCGCCGACCGCATCGAGTTCCACGCTGCCGACGGCGGCGGCAGCGCCGTAGTTGCCACCCGTACCCTGCGAACGGCGCAGTAGCGGTCAGCATTCAGGATTCGGCATCCGGCATTCAGCCCGGAGGCTCTGATCCATGAGACCAGTTATCTCATGGATCAGAGCCTCCGGGCTGATTGCTGAATGCTGAATCCTGAATGCTGATCGCTGATCGCTATCTCTTCCGGCGGCGCAGCAGGGGGAGGGCGCCGAAGAACAGCAGGCAGAGCGTGGCGGGCTCCGGCACGACGCCGGTGGTTCCGATCTGCCCGCGGTAGGCCAGCGACAGGATTCTGCCGCTGGCGTCCAGGTCCACAACGTTCATCCCGCCTGTCTGCGTGAAGACATTGTGGGAGGCGTTGCCGTTCACGTCCAGGTTGGTGAGGCCCAGGCCGGCGCCGAAGGCGGTGACGGTGTTGCCTACCTCGCTCTGATCCACCGGGTTGCTCGTCACGATGAACGGAAGGAACCCGAACAGGTTCGTGGTGGCGAAACTGGCGTCATTCGGCGTTTCCGCCAGGGCCACGAGGCCGCCTCCGGCGTTCAGGTAGTCGATCAGATCGGTGGTGCGCGCGTTCACCGCGTCCAGCTCGGCCTGGGTGAGGTTACCGCCGAACGAAGACGGCAGCAGCACCGCCGAGTAGCTCGCCAGGTTCGCCGTGGCGAACTGGGCGGCGTTCAGTTCCGTGTACGTCACGCCGGCCGCGTTGAGGCCCTGCGTGGAGTTCACGTGCCCACCCAGCACGGGCGTGGACTCATCGTGGATATACAGAAGCGGCAGGGCGCTGCCGTTCTTCGCGTAGCTGATCCCGGTGTTCAAGAGCGTCTGGGCTCCCGCGGTGTTGCCGCCCAGCACGGAATGGAAATCGGGGTCATGCCCCGTGATGAAGATGGAGCCGGCGTGAACCGGCGCGCAGAGGACCATCGCACACGCTCCAATGGCCACGAGCAGCGGTGTTCTCATCGGACCTTACCTCCCTTGTGTTCACCGCGGCATCCCGTTGCGGTGATGCCCTACGCGTGCAAAATGCGTGCCGGATGGGGAGAATACAGTAATCAGCAATCAGCAATCAGCATTCAGCATTCAGCCCGGAGGCTCTGATCCATGAGACCAGCTATCTCATGGATCAGAGCCTCCGGGCTGAATGCCGGATGCCGAATCCTGAATGCTGACCGCTATTCCCCAAAGCCTTCGCGGTAGAGGTTGCGGATGCGCGCCAGGTCCGAGGGCGTGAGGGGCTCCAGGTCCGGGGCGGCGGCGAATTCCACGAGCTGCTCCTCGTTGTAGATGTTCGGGAGCACCGTGGTGACCTTCGGGTGGGCCAGGAGCCACTGAATGCTGGCTTGCCCGAGCGTCATGTTGTGCTCGCACTCCAGGAAGCGCAGGCTTTCCACTTTGCGGATGCCTTCCAGGAGCCAGGAGCGCGGACGGTGGCGGCGGTGATCGTTCGGCTCGAACGTGGTTTCGGCCGTGTAGCGCCCTTCCAGCATCCCGGACGAATGGGGCACGCGGACCATGACGCCGCACGTGTCCGGAGCGTGGAGCACGAAGTCCTCGCCCGGGTACTGCTCCAGGATGTTGTAGATGATGTGGATGGCGCTGATGGGTCGTTTCCCCAGGAAGGCCAGGCCGTCTTCCAACCATCCGTTGGCCGGGCCCATCGCGGCGCCCACATGGCGGACCTTTCCCTCCTGCTTCAGCGCCTCAACCGTCTCCCAGAGCTCGTCGTTGTAGGCTGCGTCGATGCGGGGGTTGTGAAGCTGCCAGAGGTCGATGTGGTCGGTATCCAGGCGCCGCAGGCTCTCCTCCAAGGCGAAGCGGACGAACCGGGGCGACCAATCGTGGGGGCGTTCCTGCTGGCCGCGTCGGTCGGTATTGTTGTAGAAGTCGTATCCGAATTTGGTGGCGATGGTGATCTGGTCGCGATGGTCCTTCAACGCGCGGGCCAGAAACGTTTCGCCGTAGCCCTCACCGTAAGTATCCGCGGTGTCGTAGAAAGTGATGCCCAGGTCGAACGCCTTGCGGACGAGGCCGATGGCTTCTTCCTCGGACCGATCTCCCCACCATCCGGTGGTGAGAGTCCAGAGGCCGAAACCGACCGCGGAGGCGGATAGGTCCGTGTTGCCGAAGCGCCGGATGCGCATGCGAGTCTCCTCTTGGTGGTGAAGCAGGCTCGGCCGCGGTTGCCGGAAGTCAGTCATTGGTAGGCGCGCGGCGGCCCTTTGCCCGGCGCGAGAAGACGCCGGCGTCCATGGAAACACGATCCGCTCTCGAACAATTCCCGCTGGAGGTGGCGTTTCTGGGAGGCGTCCGGTAGAATGGCTACTAGAGGAGGAGCGATCGCGGCTCCTTTTCCCTGGCCAGCATCATCCAACCCCGGCGGCGCTGGGCGCCGCCAAGTCTCACCGAAGGAGACGCCCATGCGTTACGTTGGTCTCAGGTTATTCGCGTGCCTTGCCGCACTGTCTGCCGCGGCGACGCTCTCTCGGGCCGCTGTCTCCGTCACAGAGGTGACGGGCGCCGGATCGGGAGCCCCGTATGTGATCTCGTATGTTTTGAATGCCGCCGCGACCAGCGGTTCCATCGACATCCTCAACGCATCGAGCCAGGTGGTCCGCACTCTGACGCTCTCCGGAGCCGCCCTCTCCAAAGGCGTGCACGTGGCGCCGTGGGATGGCAACGATGCGTCGAACGCGCCGGCGCCGGGCGGTTTGTATCGTGCGCGCGTCAACGTGGCCGGCGCTGCCGTTCCGGCGGGCGGCCAGGTGCTGTGGGGCCCCATCGACATAGACCCCGCGGCCTCCACGCCCCCGTCCGAGTACGGGCTCTGCGTGAACAATAACCCTGGCAGCCCGTATCTGGGCCGCATCTACCCCACCTCCTACAGCAACGATACCGTCTTCAGCTTCAAGGCGGACGGCACGTTGAACTTCGGCATCTCGTACAAGGACTTCAACGACAACAACGACCCGCTGCAGCCGCTGGGCGCAGGCACCCGCGGTCCGTACGTGGGGCCTGATGACCGCCTCTATGTGGGCGTGCAGACAGACGCCAGCGTGGGCCTGGGCGTTGTGGCGGGGTACCTGGGAATGAACCAGCTCGGCACGGACGTGAGCCGCGTGTTCGACTCGGCCAACCAGCAGCGCGCCCTCGTGGTTACCGGCGTAGCCGCTAATCGCCGGTTCTATTACAGCCAGAGCCCGTCGCGCGCCACGGCCGCCTCCGCGGGCGGCAGCGTGCACGTTCGTACGGAAGATGGCACGGATACCGCGATCCTCGACGCAACCACCGACGCCACGCCGTTCGCCGGCAACCCGGACGGTATCGTGGTCCTAGACAGCAATACGGACCCGGTTGGGCATGCCAACAACACAACAGTCTACGTGCGCTTCGTGCTGGTCGGAACCGCCGGCGAGAGCAATGTCGTGAAATACGACAACGGCAGCGCCAACCCGGCGACCACGCCATACGTTCGAGATGCCGCCTTCAACGCTTCGGCCGCCCTCCCCGCTACCAGCGGACCCAACGGCCGCGGCCTGGCTATGGACAAGGACGGCAACCTCTGGGCCTGCGTGGCCGGACCGCTGGCATCGCGCGGCTACATCAAGCTGAGCAAATCCACCGGCGCCCAGATGGACAAGGTGAACGTGCCCAGCGGGCAAGGACAGCCGCAGTTCGTTGGAACTGACCTCGCCGGAAACGTCATCGGGTTGCAGACGCCTGAGGGCACAACCTCCGTCCGCGCCCGCTACATGACCATGTACGCCCCGCAGGGCGGCGCGGTCAGCAACAGCGCCACCAGCCAGGCCTTCACGGTTACCGCCGTCGTCCTTCCGCCCATCCACATCACCGCGGGACCGACTGTCTTCCCGAACGCAACCGGCGCTACCATCACCTGGACCACCGACATTGCATCCACCTCGGAGGTCTCCTACGGCCCAACCGCGTCCGACCTCTCGAACGCCGCAACCGGCGCCGCGTCCACAACCAGCCACTCCGTGGCCATCTCCGGCCTCACCAAGGTTACGCCGTACTTCTACCAGGTACGGTCGTCCGCGTCTGGCTACGCCTTCGCCCAGTCGTCCGTGCTCTCGTTTACGACCAAGGACGTGCTGGCGATCACCAACGTGCAGGCCGTCGCGTCGCAGACCAACGCAACCGTCACCTGGACCACGGACAAGCCAACGTCCTCCACCGTGCTCTACGGCGTCACGCCGGACGCGCCGTCGCAGATGGCCGTGGGACCGGTGAACGCCCTGCAGCACAGCGTTCCCATCGAAGGACTCACCGCCGGGACGGCTTACTACTACGTTGTGGTATCTGGATCGGACGCAGCCGAGACGACGACCTCCACGGAGTACGCCTTCTCCACGCTGAACGCCTCCGGCCTGAAGGTCCGCTCCATGCGCGCCTTCGGAGACTTCAAGTTCGGGCTGATGGACGAGATCTTCCTGAACCCCACGGGTTTGACCCTAACCAAGAGCGCGCCGCCCAGCGGCGTGGATGACGCCGGGGTTACAGACCTTCCGGTTCACCGCCACGGCAATGCAACCGTAGCCTACGGCGGATACCTCTACGTCATCGGCGGTCGCGCCGGCAGTCCCAGCAACACCGTGTACATGGCGCCCATCAACGCAGATGCCACCGTGGGCGATTGGACGCTCACGTCTGCGCTGCCGGACGCGCTCGTGTACCTGCAGCGCTCCGGATTCGGGTACAACGGCTACGTGTATGTGGTCGGCGGCGAAACATCTCCACCGAGCGGCGCCGTTATGCCGCAGCTCACGACGCTCTACGCGAAACAGAACCCGCTGGACGGAACCCTCGGCCCGTGGGCCGTGGCTGGGACCTTCCCGGACCCCTCGGGCGACGGGTCGGGCGGACGCGGATGGGGCAGCGTGGCGGCGTACAATGGCCGCGTCTACTTCGTGGGAGGTGAAGATACCAATCGAACCGCCGTCCGCGAAACCATGTTCGCCGACATCCACCCGAATGGCACGCTCGGCGCCTGGACCGTTGCTACGGAGCTTCTACCAAACGCCGTGAAGGCGGGCGGACTGGCGGCCCACGCGGGCAAACTCGACTCGTGGGGCGGGACCTCCGACGGAAGTACGGCCTTGATGGATTACGAGGCCGCGCCGATCCTAACCACCGGCCAACTGGGACCATGGGCGACGAACGGCGGCGGACTGCTGCCCCTGCGGTTCGCGTTCGCCGGAACGATCACCCACGGGCACGCCCTGATGATTGGCGGCTCGGATGGAGTTGCCCTGAGTTCCGCCATCAGCTACACCCCCGTTGCCGCGGACGGCACTTTGGGGGACTTCATTGACGCCGCCGCCACTTACACCCTGCCCGGCGCCACGCCGGTTCCGTTGCGCGACCTGGACGGCGCAGTCTGGCAGGATCGCTTCTATATCGCCGGCGGCCGCACCACCGACGGCAGCGCCGATATTGATAGCAACGCCGTCGGCCTCGCCGCCGCCATTACCTTCGCTTCCAGTAACTCGTACTCTCTGAAGGGGCGCTACGAGTCGCCGATCATCGACCTCGGCCAGTCCGAGGCGCTGAAGACGTTGGCTGTTACCGCTTCCGGATCCGGCGTGTCTCTGTCCACGCGGTTCGCGGGGGCAGACGGCGTCTTCTCGCCGTGGGCATCGGCCGCCGGCCTCAGCGTTACCTTCGCCGCGGGCTCATCCGCCCGCTACGTGCAATATGCCCTGTCGCTAACCTCCACCGGCTCCGCCGCGCCCACGGTTAGCGACGTCTCCCTCACCTACGGCACGCCGTTCGTGCCGTTCACATCGGCTGATGCCCTGAACGCGCTGAAGATCGCCGCCGGCCTCACGCTTTCCCAGCCCGCCGACATTCAGCGGCTGGACGTGGGCGTGGTCGACAACCAGATCACCCTCAGCGACGCAGTGAAGGTGCTGAAGTCGGTTCAGTAAGAGCGCCTAAAAGAATCTGGTCCGCGGCCCGAGGCCGAGCGAAACGGGCAGGGGGCAGGAGGATCCGGCGTGTTCGATACCGCTGCCGTATCGGGCGCGCCGGTCCGACGAACCCCGTGCCCGTTGCAGCCGGCCGAAGCCCGGAGCAGATTCTGTTAGACGCTCTAGGGCGCTCACCCCCGGGCCGGCGCCGCCAGGGGAAACCATCACGGCCGAGGGTTGTTCTGGTCGTACCACCAACTGCGTATGTCCACGGTATAGGTAAGGTGCCAGGCGGGCGTGCGGCGCTCAGCGTGACCGTCCAGGAAGAGGCAGTTCCAGGCGGGCGGTTCGTTCAGGTCGCGCAATTTGGGGTTGCGCGGGCTGTTGGCGTTGTGCCAGGAGAAATGCGCGTCCTTCAGCAGCACGATGTCCGTTGGGGTTTTCACCTGCGCCACGGCGAGCGGCGCCACGCGCTGTCGAACAGGGTCCCAGACCATCAGCAGATTGTAGTCGTAGCTCTGTCCCCGTGAGACGTAGCACGAAGGGGAATAGGTGGTTGTGGCAACCGTGAAAGTGCTGTTCCACCAACGGAAGCCCAGGTCGGCCGGGCACTTCCAGAGCTGATGGGGCGCTCGATCCGCCATGACAACATTCAGCCAGGGCGTTCCCGCGGTAGGGAGGCGCACCACGTCGCCCCAGTAGGAGTCCGCTCCAACGGGCATGTGGTCGTCGTTGTCTTCCGCATACCCCTGCATCACGATGCCAAGCTGACGCAGGTTCGAGAGGCACACCGAGTTGTTGGACCGCCACTTTGCCTTCGCGAACGTGGGGAAGAGGAGCGCTGCGAGAATGGCGATGATGGCGATCACCACGAGGAGCTCTATGAGCGTGAAGCCAGGCGAATGAGGGCTCCTCGACGCGCTCGCCGATACTCCTCCGCCTTGGGTTTCCCGGCGAACCTGCGTCATGATGAAAATGGCTCACGCTCCCTGGGAGCGGTTTGGGAAGAGGCGCTGGTGATACGCTTTGAACGAGAGACCCCTGACGCCGCGCGCCGGGCGCGCACTGCCGAATCCGAAGGCGTCGCGAGTTCCGGAACTACCACCGAGTTAGACGCGCCCCACGCGAGGAGGTTTCACTGTGCGAGCATTTGCCCTGGCAATCGCCCTCGCCGCCGGCGCGCACGCCGCCTTGCCCATCGGCCGGGTGGCGCGGCTCTCCATGGGTTATAGCGCACGGACCCTGCCAAAGTCCGCCCTAACCCCGCGTCACGTTGCTGCGGGCGGGCCCCCGCTGGCCATCGATCCCGTGCAGATGGACGGCGCCGACGCTCTGTTGACGCTGACGAACCGCCGGCAGCGCCCCATCCATGGCCGCCTGACGGGCGGGCGGGCGGCGTTGGCTGTGACGTTGAAAGCCGGCCAGGCGCAGACCGTGCGGCTGATCGCCGCGGGTTGGAAGGCGCATCCGGGCGTTTCCACCGTTGCGGCGCCGGTGACCTTTCGCGGCCGGGTGGGGGATACGCCCTGGAACGGGACGAAGACGCTGGAGTTCTTGCGGCCGGTCATCCCCATGAGCGAGCGGGAAGCCCCCACGGTGGAAATGCTGTTCGCCGCCTCGCCTACCTTCGAACTGAACCGCCCCGATCAGGTTTCGGGGCGCCGCGCGTGGACGCCGCGCAACCTCTCCGCGCGCGTGCAGTTGCTGCACGATGAAACCGGGCTGGCCATCCATTTCGACGTGCGAGACGACATCCAGCGCCAGACCCGCGCCGGCCGGGACATACGGCAGGAGGACAGCGTGGAGGTGGGCATTCAGGCGGGCGCCGGCAATAGCGCTCGCGTGCTCGTCTTCGGCTATGCGCTAACGCCACACGGCCCCGTCGCGGTTCGCTACCGGGGCGCCGGCGCCCCCGGCATGGTGGACGCCCGTCGCGTTGGAGACCACACGGTCTACGATGTGCGCATCGGCTGGCCGGACCTGGCGCCGCTCACCGGCGCCGTCGGCGAGCGCTTCCGCATGGATTTCGCCGCCATCGACAGCGACGGCCCCGGCCCGCCCGCGCGCATCGCCCTCACCCCCGACATGGACACCCCGTCTTGTTGGCTCACCTGGACCTTGGAGTGAATGGAGCGCGGAAATGACCACAGAGACACAGAGGCACAGGGACTCCTTGGATTCTCTGTGCCTCTGTGTCGCTGTGGTTGGTTCGTTCTGGACCGTTAGGCCTTTTTGACGGGGATGTAGATGTAGAACGTTTCGTTGGCGCCGGGCATGAACTCGGCGGGGTATAGCTCGAAGTCCGGGCCGCAGGCGTGCTCGTAGCCGGAGGTTGGGAACCACTCGCGGTTGATGTGGTCATGGGTCTTCATGATGTCGGCGAGACAGGGGACCATGAAGGCGGCATACGTCTGAGCCGGGATCTCGCGGGCGACCATGCCTTCCGGCACGCCATCGACGGAGGTCACGGGGAGCCCGGCGACATACTCGAAGGCGCCCGGCTCGAGGTCGGGGACCATCTGGCATACGCCGTACGCTTCGTGGGCGGTCACATTCCGGATCTCCTCGGCGCGGTGGAAGAACTGGCCCCACAGGGCAGGGATCTCGTTGTTTTCGTTCTTGCCGGCGTAGCGCATGCCGACGACCTGGAAGGCGTCGCGTTGAACGATCTCTGGCTGCATCTTCCGTCTCCTTTCGGGGGTAGCGAACGCGTGTTCGCGTCCGCTGGGTTCCATGCTAGACCCCTCGATCCGGTCTTGGCAAGTTCGATCCGGCGTTCCGGAGGGAAACTCCCAGCCTTGGCGTCTTCACCCCCGCGCCGGGGAAATGCCGGCAACCTCGATGGTCTGGACCGAATTCGCGGGCATCTGGGCGCGGACGCCTCCGTCGCGGATAGCGAGGTCCGTGGAGCGAGCGTACCGCGCGCCTTGGTCCGCCATGCCGGTCGTCCATCGCGTTACATGCCCCGTTCCGGCCTGGAACCCGGCGAGCGAGCAGTTCAACCATTGGGCCGCGCCCAGGTTCGCCGTTACCAGTACGAGCTTGCGCGCCGCCGGGTCCCAGGCGGCCACGGTGTTCGGATCGCCGGCGTTCAGGATTTCCATTCCGGGCCGAATGTGGCGGCTGAACTGGGCCAGCACATAGTACCGCGCGTTTGGCGGGCCGATCCAGTTGTCGCCGGGGTTCGACTGGATGAGGCCCCAGCCGCCGCTGTCCAGCGGCTGCCAGTACGCCCATGCGGACACGCGCATCTGGTTGATGTCCAGCGCAATGCTTTGCGCCATCGTCCGCCCCGCGCCGTCGGCCTCGCCGCACTCGGTCATCCAGAGGGGCTTGCCGGCGGCGGAGACGGCGGCGTGCAACCGCGCGCGGCCCGGTCCTCGGTACGCGGCTTGCCCGTTGTAGTTGTGCACGTTCACGCGGGCCACCTGCGCGCGCGCGCTGGCGTCCAGGGCATTCCAGGTGTCTACCGCGGCGTCCGGCGAGTTCTCGTCTGAGGCGGCGATGCCCACTGATCTCAGACCCTGGGCATCCAGTTCGCGTCGAAGGGCTTTGATGACTTCGGCCTGCGCCTCTCTGCCCACGAAGCAGCCTTCCTGGCCGCCCGGGTAGCGCCACCACCAGGCGGAAGGTTCGTTGAACGGTTCCACCGTCTCGAAGTCGACGTTCCACTGGTCGTGGGCGCGGCGGGCCACGAGGGCAAGGTAGCGGGCGAACTGGGCGCGCTTGGCGGGCAAGAGGTTGTCTTTCCCTTCCTCTCCGCCGGCCGCGCTGCCGTTGGCGCACATCCACCACATCGGGGAGTTGGAGAAGGCCTCGATCCGGTTTGCGCCGCGGGCGCGCGCCTTCCGGAGCATGGCGCGTTGGTTGGCATCCATATCCCAGTCGAAGCTGGCCGAAGCGGGGTCACCGCTGTCAGGGTCGCGCCAGAAGCCCTGGATGCGTTTGTAGGCGGGCATTCTCTCCTGGCCGCCTGGCGTGTCGCCGCTGCCGCCGATGTTGTATCGGGCGATGTTCATGCCAAGCCCCGGCAGGTCGTAGGAACCGGCGTCCGTGGTCAGGTGGACCGTCTTCAGCGTGAAGAGGGCATCGGCCAGGTCGTCCCGCGCGCCGAACTGGTTGGCCCACCAGCACAACGAGCAGCCCCATCCATCCCACTTGCCGATCACCCTGACGGGGTCCACAGAAATCGACACGTCGGCGAGCGCCGGCGCCGCCAGGGCCAGCAGCGACGCCAGCGCCAAACATCGCACAAAGGTCATCAACGAGACTCCGGATAGGCGTTCATGTCCACGACATACTTCCACCAGTTCGCCTGCTTGCCGTCTGGAGCCACGCCGGGAACGTGCGGGAATCGGCTGAACCACCAGATGAAGTAGTTGCGCTGATAGTCGCCCGGCCACGGCGCGGACCAGTTGTTGCGGTTGACCATCGTGGTGGCCCCGGTGAGGTTAGGGTAGTTCAGCCAGTCGTTGGCATCGCTGCTGACCAGCGTCGTATTGCCGTAGTCGTAGTCGCTGGTTCCGTTCGGCGGGAAGTGGGCGTTGCCGCAAGATGCTCGGCCGGGCGTGATCTGATCGTACCGGGTGAAGTGGTCGAAAGTCGTGCTTCAGTTTGCGGCGTCCCAGCCGCCGTACACTTTGCCGCCGAGGATGCTCTCGGCGCGGTGCCCCCAATCGTGGATCATCACGTCCGGTTCCCGCTCGTAGTTGAAAGCCGTGACGATGAAGAGGTGGGTCCCGTTCACGCCGCCGATGGGTCCGCTGTTGCACCAGTAGGCGTTTGGCCCCGCCATGGTGGTTTCCCACATGCCGAATCCCGGCACGGCCTGAATCCAGACCTCGTCCACGTCTCCGGTGTCCACGCGGCGCACGAGGTCGAACTCCTTGAGGATGGCGTTGTAGTCGCAGCCGCCCCGGTTCCAGGAGTGCGCGTACGTGTCAGTCAGGTAGCTGGCGTCGTCGTAGCGCGTGCCGTCCTGGAAGAGCGGCCATTCGTCCACGTCGATCTGCGGCAGCAGGTAGATGCGCAGGTAGTTATGGCTCGCCAGTTCCATATCTTTGCGGTGCGCCTCGGTGTTGGAGTAGGGGTTGCTCCAGCCGAAAACCTGGCGAACGAGCTTATTGCCCTGGCTTTCGATGATCGGCTGGTAGTTGATGGTCAGCACCTTCAGCGGTTTCACCTCGCGGCCCAGGTCCTTCACGAGCTCAACAGCGTCGCGGAAGTCGATGACCGCGTCTTCGTTCCAGGCATTCCACCGGTTGAAGGCGTTGTAGTCTCTCGGCGCCGGCGCGAGCCCTGCGGCGATCCGCATGGCGTCCGCCGCGTCGGAGGCCGTTACGGGAAGCGGCGGTCGGGCGGCGGCCTCGTACAGCGAGATAGGCTGTCCATCCGCCACTCCCGTGATCACTATGGATAGCGAGGTGACGTCGTATACCGGCGCGGTTTTCACGGACACTACATGGCGGTCCGTCGAGCCGGGGGCACGGTAGCCGCCCGATTCGGCCGGCGCATCGCCGCCCGCGCTGTAGTACGTGCGCGTGCCGGCGGAGTTCGTCATCTCAATGCGCCAGGCGGACGGGAAATGCTTCCAGTGTACGTCGATCTCCGAGACGGTATCGGAGTTCAGGCTCCAGGTAAGGGTCATCGGCGCATCGGGGGAGATGCCCGACGGCGTTCCGCTCTGCCAGTAGGTGGTGAGGTTGCCATCCGCGGCGGCGGCGGGATTGGCGCCGGCGAGGGCGGTCGGTGAGATGGCCGGCTCCGAACGCAGGAGCGAATCGGGTGCGGGCAACAACGTGTAGTCGCCGGATGCGGTGCCAGCCGGAGCGCTCAACCAGCGCGGGCCGCTCACCAGCGCGCCGTCCTTGGCGGCGGCAACCACCGCCGTCCCGAACGGAACCGGCAACGTGTAGCGGCCGTCGGTCCCCGTGGTTGTGTAGGGGAAGCCATCGAGCCAGCGTCCCACCACGGCGCCGGCGACGGGGTTCCCGGCGGCATCGGTCACCTGTCCGGTTGCGCTGCCGGTAAACGTAGCCGGCACATCGACGGCGTTGGTTGTGTTCTCGACCACGTTTGCCGATGCGGACGCGAGAATGCCAGGGCCGCCGGCGTCGAGACGGTAGGCTCGCGCGGCGCTGCCGGCATCCACGATGAACCGATAGAAACCCGTCCCGTCCGTAACGGTGGAGGCCATCACGGCGCCGGAAGCGTTCGCGACCGTGACCGCCTGTTTCGCCATGGCGCGCGTGGGCCCATCCGGGCCATAGAACACCGTGCCCTGGATGATGGCCTTGCCCGGCCCGGGGCCAGGAGATTGCTCAACGGTCCCCAGTGTGGCGCCCACGTACTCAGCCCATGGGTTCGGGACCGCCGCCGCCCAGTGGAGGAAGAGGGTGGAGTAATAGGACATAATGCCCACTTTGCCGCTGTTCAGCGGCTGGTGGGACTCGCTGCCCTGGGTGGACCGGCTGATCTTGAAGCCGGGAACCGTGCGGTCCAAGTCGCCGCCGGGCGAGGCGGCGGGCGCCTGCCAGACGTCGCCCAGCAGCGTTGTAACGTTTCCGGAGTCGCGCGTTGCCGTGACGATGTACTGGAAGTTATCCGGCGAGGCGGAATAGGGGAGACCGGGGTCCAGGGCATCGGGTCCCGGATGGATGCGCTCCTCGGGGCCTTCCGGCGAGCCCATCTTCACGGTGATGCCCATCTCCTGCGAGCCATAGGAGTCCACGGCGAGGCCGGCGCCGGCGACGTTGGAGCCGGTGAGGTAGCTATCGCTGTTGGCGTCCACCAGGGTCTGCGTATTGAACCGCTGGAAGACCGACGCCTCGTTCTCGCCGCCGCCGGTGCGCAGTTTGGCGTAAACGGTGGCCGCGCCCAGCGCCGCCATATCGGAGCAGAACGCTATGGGGTGATGGTACTTGCTGTTGTCCATCACCAGGGCCGAGCCGTAGGCGCCGTCCACGCCGGGCTTCACGTCCGGCGCGCCGGCCGGGTCCTGCAGGCTCTGCCAACCGTGAAGCTGCCCATCGGAGAAGTCCCAAAGCTGAACGCCCGCGGGCAGGGCGGGGGGCGAAACGGCCTCAATGGCGTTGAAGTACAGCGTGTAGCCCGGCTGCTGAGAGCCGTTGGCCAGCGCCGCCTGGAGCGGGATGAGGACCTTCACGCATCCGCCCATCACCAGCGCGCGGCTTGGGATGGCGGCGCCGCTGTAGAACACGACGCCGTCCGATCCATCCGGCTGGATGTGATTCGAGAGCGTGGCCATCGGCACGGTGGCGGCGACGACGTCGCCGGCGGCGAACGCGTGCCCGGAGGCATTGGTGAGGGTGAGCGGAACCCGGCTCATGAACCGGGCATCGGCCCAGGCCGCCTGGGCTCGGGCGGCAAAGGGGAGGGCGGCTACAGCCGTCAGCGCGGTGAGGATGGCGCGTGTGATCCGCATTGGGATGCCTCCTGCGAACTGCTGGGGGAACTGGGCTTATGCCATCCCGGATTATAGCGCGGTTGCGGGCCCCCCACCAGCAGCGGCAACGGGCGCGGATGGCATCTCATCCGCGCCCGTTCTACTCAATTGGCCTCCCGGTTCAGTTTCCCGTGCGAGCGTGGTTCTCCTCGTACCAGGCCACCGTTTGGGCTAGGCCATCGGCGAAGCCCACCATCGGTTCGTAGCCCAGCAGGGCGCGGGCTTTGGAGATGTCCGCCTGGCTGTGCTTCACGTCGCCTTCGCGGTCCGGGGCGAAGACGGGCTCGAGGTTCGTGCCCAACAGGCGCTGCATCTCGGCCAGGAGTTCCAGCAGCGTGATGCGGTCGCCGCAGGCGACGTTCATCGTCTGGCCCGCCGCGGCGGCCGGAGCGAGGCAGGCCAGCAGGTTGGCGCGCACGTTGTTGGCAACGAACGTGAAGTCGCGGCTGGTGAGGCCGTCGCCGAAGATGGTGGGGCGCTGGCCGGTTAGCAGAGCCGTGGCGAATTTGGCGATGACGCCGGTGTACTGGCTCGTAGGGTCCTGTCGCGGGCCGAATACGTTGAAGTAGCGAAGGCTCACGGTTTCCAGTCCATAGACCTCGGTGAACACGCGGCAGTATTCCTCCGCCGTTCCCTTCTGGAGGGCGTACGGGGATTTGGGCCGCATCGGCATGGTTTCCACCTTCGGCAGGGTGGGGGTATCGCCGTAGACGCTGGACGACGATGCGTACACCACGCGCTTTACGCCGGCGTCGCGGGCGGCGACCAGCAGGTTCAGCGTGCCGTTGATGTTCGCGTTGTTGCTCGTCACGGGGTCCTTCACGCTGCGGGGCACGCTGGGGATGGCGGCCTGGTGCAGCACGTAGTCCGCGCCCTGCACGGCGCGGGCCACGCTGGCGGCGTCTGTGAGGCTCGCCTGAACCACCTTCGCGGGCCCGTCCACGGTGCACAGGTTCGAGAGGCGTCCCGTGCTGAGGTCATCCAGCACGCGGACGCGCAGTCCCAAACCAACCAGGGCATGGACGATGTGGGAGCCGATAAACCCGGCCCCGCCGGTGACCAGAAACAGCGGATCGCCATCGAAGTGAATGTCTGTCAACGGTATGCCTCTCAAGATGACGCTACGAGCGTCGTAACCCCCCGCATGCCCGTCGGCGGGGATGCCTTTGGAGTATATGTGGGGACGATGTCGTGCAGAGTCTCGCGGATCGCCGCGGCGTTTCCGCGCTGGGCCAGCAGCTCCAGGCGCTCCAGCGCCAGGTGCAGGGCCGCGTGGTCGATGGACGAGGAGCGGGCGACGAAGATCTTCTCGTGGCTTGTGATGTTCGTGCCCTCCTCGGCGGTAAGCACTTCCTCGTACAGCTTTTCGCCCGGGCGGATGCCGGTGATCTTGATCGGAATGTCCTTGTCCGGCGTGAACCCAGACAGCCGGATGAGATTGCGCGCCAGATCCATGATCTTCACGGGTTTCCCCATGTCCAGCACGAAGACCTCGCCATTGTGCGACATCGACCCGGCCTGGATCACCAGAAGAACGGCCTCCGGGATGGTCATGAAGAACCGCACCATCTCGGCGTGCGTCACCGTCACCGGTCCGCCCTTCTCGATCTGACGTTGCATGGTGGGCACAACGCTGCCGCGGCTGCCCAGCACGTTTCCGAACCGGACGGCGGCGAACCGAGTGATCGGATGCTCCGCGTGGATGCTGTTCAACTGCAGCATCGCGCCCTCCCTGTCGCCGTTCCGCAAGGCCTCAATGCGCTGAGCCAGGCTTTGGACCACCATCTCCGCCACGCGCTTCGTGGTTCCCATCACGCTGGTGGGGTTCACGGCCTTGTCGGTGGAGATCATCACGAACCGCTTCACGCCATATTCGATGGACAGTTCCGCGAGGTTGCGCGTTCCGAAGACGTTATTCTTGATGGCCTCTTCCGGGTTCTGCTCCATCAGCGGCACGTGTTTGTGCGCGGCGGCGTGGAAAACCACGGTGGGCCGGTATTGCTGGTAGACCGCCTCCAGCTTCACCCGATCCTTGATGTCCGCAATCACCGGGATGGCGTGGAAATTGTGCTCGGAGCGGAGTTCGTGCTCCGTCCAGAAGATGGAGTTCTCGCCCTGGCCCAGGATGATCAGCGAGGCCGGGTTCAGGCAGATGATCTGGCGGCACAGTTCGGATCCGATGGACCCTCCGGCGCCGGTGACCAGAACGCGTTCGCCGGTGAGGTACGCGGCGATGCCCTCCATGTTCACCGAAACCGGCGTGCGCTCCAGCAGGTCTTCCACGCGGATCGATCGGATGAGCCGGGTAGCGGTCTTGCCGGACAAGGTCTGAGGGAGCGACGGCATGATGGTGAGGTGCGCGGGGGTCTCCTCATCCATGGACACGATCTCGCGCAGACGGGCAGGCGGCAGTGCGGGAATGGCCACAACGACCTGCTCCACATGGTGGCGGCGCACCATCTCGGCCAGCCTGGAGATGGGGCCGAGCACCGGCACGCCCTGAATCCGCGTGTTGTGCTTCGCGGGATCGTCGTCTAGGAACCCTACCGGATGCAGGCCGGCGGTGGGATCTTCCTTCATGCCGCGCACGGCTCGGTAGCCCGTGTAACCGGCGCCCACCACGAGTACGCGCTTTCCCGGGGCGCCATGCACCAGGCGGCGAAGATGCCAGGCGTTGTGCCCAACGACCATCACGCGGACGGCCACGCGCAGGGCGACCTGGAAGTTCATCGTGAGGAACCAGTCCAGCAGCAGGACGCCGCGGGGCTGCGCCCCGTGAACCGCTCGGACGGCCAGCCACAGCACGATGGAACCGGAGGTGCTGGCGGCGCAGACGTAGGCCAGGTCCGTCATGCTGACGCGGCGCCACGCAATCCGGTAACGGGTGAACGCCCACGTGCACCCCAGTCGCACCACGATGATGAGCGGGAGGCAATCCAACCAGAGGGCCTGGTTGGACTTCAGTATGTGTCCGTCAAAACGGAGGTAGAAAGCAAGGTAACTTGCCGCGATGAAGGCAATGGTCTCGAGAGTGACCTTCAGCGCGATCTTCGCCGCCCGGGAACTGACTAACTTCTGCATAACACCGCCCATCCTAAGCCGGCTGGCATTAGCCGCCATCCTACCTTTCGGCGGATCGTCCCGAGGTCTTCACTCGGTAGCCCTGTACGCCATTTGACGCAACGGGTGCGTTCGGTTAGCATGGGAAGCGTAGGAGAGTTGCCCGAGTGGTTTAAGGGAGCGGTCTTGAAAACCGTCGTGGTGATCCCACCGTGGGTTCGAATCCCACACTCTCCGCCATCCCCAGAGGAGAGGTGAGCAGGCAGACCGGCGTTGTGGAACGCAAGCTGAAGGGCGGCGGCTCTCAGTTGTTCCATCGCCGGGGCCCGCTCTCCTCTCCTCTGCATTTGTCTGTAACCTTCGCCCCCCACGGCCGTATGGAGTGGTGTAACCAGAACGCCAGCGCCCCGCTAGAGGGCGAACCATAGACCGGCAGCACAGCGAGAAGGAAGGTTTTAGACAGATGATCACCCAGACCCAGGCTATCACCGCGCCCGCCGTTATCCGAGCGCGCACGAAGACGATTTCCCTGCCCCGCGTCGCCGACCGCCCTCTGGCGGACCGGCTGGAGTGGGCGGCCGCCATTGTTCTGCCGCTGGCCTCGCTCGTGGCCGCTGTCTCCCTCCTTGGCCAGGCGATTCGCTAAGGCGGCAGCAACGACACAGAGGGCCGGCCCCCCCCCGGGGGGGG
>DASXUL010000036.1:0-2162 GCA_036504855.1 Armatimonadota bacterium
CGAGGAGCTCGGCGCCACGATCGACGGCGAGACGGGGGAGATCATCGACATCCCCGCCAGCGCTCCTCAGCAGATGAAGACCGTCACCCAGCAGGCGACCCAGGCCGCACAGACGAGCCAGCAGGTCGAGATGGACGGTCCGATCCTGCAGGCCACGATGAACGCGCTCCATGCCCAGGCGGCCAGCCTCGGCATCGACCACGACGACCTGCACACGGCGACCTTCGCCATCTTCGGGATCGGCTCAATGAAGGACCTGACCGAACGGCAAGGGCGGCGCCTCGGCCGCCTCATGCGCGACGGCGAGGTCACCAAGGCGCAGATCGACGCCCACCGCACCGAGCGCTTCGGCGCACAGCCAGAAGAGGACGTCGCTCCTCCGGTCGACGAGCCGCCGGCGGATCAGGCGCCGCAGCCAGCGCAGCGGGTGAGCCTGGCCGCCCTGGCGCGGCTCGGCAAGGCGGCGGAAGAGCGGGGCCTGGACGATACGGCGCTGATCAACATCGCCGGCACGCGCTACGGCGTGGAGGCCCTGAACGAGCTGAGCCCGTCGGACGCCCAGGACTTCATCGACCACGTGCGCGCCAACTACGACAAGGTAAGCGGCTGAGACAACCATGGCGGCCCCGGATTCCTTCCGGGGCCGCCGTTCCCGCGGAGACTGAGAGTCAGATATGCCAGCCCGTGCTTGGATGCCCTTCTACCCATCTGACTGGATGGCGGCGACGGCGCACCTGGACGCAGAAGAGTACCGCGCGTACCACATCCTCCTTTGCCTGATGTGGGAGCGCGCCAAACCGGGAGCGGTCGGCATCCCCGACCGCCCCGAGATCGTATCGCGCCTCATCGGGCGCACGGCGGCCCAGTGGGGCCGCATCCGCCAGACCCTGGTGGAGACGCCCGGCCTCGCCGTGATGACCTCCGAGGACGGCCTCCTCATCCAGCCCCGTCTGGTCGAGGAGTGGCGAAAGGCCGAGAGCATCAAGGAGTTCCAGACCGAACGCGCCCGCAAGGCCAGCCGCGCCCGTTGGGGCGACGGCTCCGGCAATGCTTCGGGCAATGCTGCCGAGGATGCTCCAAGCAGTCCGCCCGGGAATGCTTCGGGCGATCCTTCCAGCAATGCTCCTAGCAATGCTTCAAGCATGCGGGAAGGATGCTCCGAGGAATGCTTGGGCAATGCCATGCGCGCCCGTACCACTACCACTACCACATCCACAACCACACAGGTAGTAGGAAATCGGGAGGTGGATGCTTATTGCGAAGACTCTTCTCAAGCTCTCTCTCCTCCGGATTCCGCGGCAAAGCCGCGCGAGAGAGAGCCCGAAACAGCCCTCTGCGTGCGCAAAACCGACCCGCCGAGCCCGTACTCCACGGAGTTCGAGCGCTTCTGGACCGCCTACCCGGAGCGCCGCGGCCTGAAGGACGGCAAGCGGGAGGCCTGGAAGGCCTGGGTGGCCGCCGACGGGAACCGGCCGCCCGTCGACGTGCTCGTTGCTGTGCTGGAGGACCTTGCCCGCACCGACCAGTGGCGCCAGGAGAACGGCCGGTTCATCCCGATGCCGGCCAAGTGGATCGAGAAACGCGGCTGGGAGGCCGAGATCGCGAGGAAGCCCAAGACGTCGGGGGAGGCCCTGGCCCGGTGGATGCAGGCGAGCCCGGCCTTGGCGAAGGCGCTCGGGGTGGAGGGAAGCTATGCAGCAGTCTGAGCTATCCGCCTTCCGCGACCTGATGGACGCCGTGATGGACTCCTACGGCCGCCCGCACCTGTCCGACGGCGCGCTGATCCTGGACTTCCAGGCGCTCACGGACTTCGCCTTCCAGGAGGTCGCCAAGGCCGTGGTCGAGTACAAGCGCGACCCCGTCTCGGGCCGGTTCTGCCCCACGGCGGCGCACCTGATCGCCCAGATCCTGGGCCCCCAGCCCGATGCCGGCCGCGTGCTGCCGGACGCCTACCGGGAGTTCAACCCGCAGGACCGCTACGCCTTGCCCGCCCTTCCCCTCAGCCCGGAGGAGAAGGCGAGCCTCGATGCGCGGGAACTCGACCGCGCCGCCCGGCTGGAGGAGGAACGCCGGGAAGTCGGTAAGCGCATCCGCGCCCTCCGGGACCGGCTGAAGGACGTCGCTAAGCCCTTCCCGCAGGATCGCCAACGCGACGGGGCGAA
>DASXUL010000037.1:0-4897 GCA_036504855.1 Armatimonadota bacterium
GCTGTGCTCTCTGCGTTCTCTCTGGGTCACAACGAGGCCAGCATACAACTCGGCGTACTGGGCAGGCGTCAATCCCGTCAGCTTCCGCAGCAGACCGCCGCGAACCGCTACCACATCATATGTGATCATAGTGGTTAACACCATTTAGCACGTATTGCACAATTCATCTATTGCGTCCCGGATCGCCGCTCCGCAGTCCTCCGCGATGAGGATAACGTGGTAGTGGTTCGAAAAGACGGCCCACGCTTGCGGGTGCAGGCCATACCGCTCGGCTGCGGCGAGTAATGCGCTGTGCAGAAACCTCAGCCGTTGCGGCGTGCAGAACAACCGCTCCTTCTGGTAGGTAGCGCCAGTGATCATGTACGCCCCGCCCTCGCCCAGACGGTGGACGGGAGCGTGCGGCCAATCTGCCATGCTCCCTCTCCTGCAGAACCCCTGTGGAGTGCGGCGGCTTGCCGCCGCCTTTTCGGGGCTACAACCGAACGAAAGGGGCGGAGAGCCTCCGCACTCCACAAATGCTACCGGTAGTTCACGAACTGCACGTCGAAATCCAGGTCCAGGCCCTTCACCAGGGCGATGACGGATTGCAGGCTGTCCTTATCCTTGCCCGTAACGCGCACCTGCTCATCCTGGATCTGAGTGGTCACCTTGATGCCGCTGTCCTTGATCGCCTTGGTGATGATCTTGGCGTTCTCGGTGGGGATGCCCTGCTTGAACGTGATCGTCTGGCGCACGCTGCCCTTCGAGGCCGGCTCGATCTTGCCGCGGTCCATGGACTTCAGCGTGATCCCGCGCTTCACGAGTTTGCTCTCCAGGATACCCACGATGGACTCCAGATAGTAGTCGTTCTCGGCGTGGATCAGCACGTCCTTCTCATTGAACGAGATCTCGGAAACGATGTTCTTGAAGTCGAACCGCGTGCCGATCTCGCGGCTGGCCTGGTCGACGGCGTTCTTAACTTCGGTCATCTCGGTGCGGGAAACGATGTCAAAGGAATAGGTTGATGCCATGGGAAACCTCCTGTTATTCGGGGGCAGTATAGCAATCCGATGGGCGCCCGCGGCGGATGACGCTAGAATAACGAACATATGTTCCCTACCTTGCCGCCGAGGAGACCGTTTGTGACCCCTTCCCCCGCCGAACAACTGGACCGCACCCTGGACGACTTCCTCGGGCGCTGGAGCCGCGTGGACCATCGCAACCTCCCCGCCTTTGCCCGCCGCGCCGCCGGCTACTTCGCCCTTCCTCCGCCGCCGCGCCGCGGCGCGGACTGCCTGGATGCCCTCGGAGTCCTCGTCTCCCGTGAGAGCCTTCCCCCCGGCGTCTGGGCCGTGTGGACCGTCGAGCGCGGCCGTTACCACATCCGCATCTCCCCTTTCCTCTCCGGACCCCGTGGGAACTTCACCCTCTGGCATGAGTGTTTTGAGATTATGGCAGCGCGGCCATCGTTTCCCACTCCGCTCCCTCGCCGCGCCGTGGAGCGACTGGCGGATCGGTTCGCCGCGTGCGTCACCATGCCGGAGGTGGACGTCTTGGCGGCGCTCCAGCAGATGCCGCATTCCGGCGATAAGTCGGATGTGCTGGCTGCGCGGTTTGCGGTAAGCGTTACCGCTTTGCGCCGGCGCCTCCGGGAGCTTGGGCTTCTCGGATCGTCCCGGTTCGGCGCCTTCCGCGCCCTGCCCGCCTGGGAGGGTCCGTTTGACCCGGCGGGAAGCTGGGTAACTTAGCTTTCACATACGTCGACGCTGGCATCGCTGGACGGGATTCCACCTCCTGTCCCTCCCTACTTCGCGGCGGCAGGAGGAAGGCGCATGGAACACGTAAGCCAGGCGGAGCTCAATACAATTGGCGCGGCGGTCATCCCAGAGCAGTTGGACGAGGTGACCACCTGGATGTACATCCGGTGCCGCTTGATGGCCGCAAAGGGCCTTCTCGAGTTCAAGGGCATGAGCTATGCCCACGGCAAGCCCGACTATTTCGTGTACCACGACCCCGAAACCAACGACATCCTCGCGATACAGCGTCCCTTCATCGGCCGCGAGGCCGAACGGCTTCTGATGGATCGGATGGTCACCCTGGCCCGCGGCCTTCCGAACTAGAATCGGTTACTCTCTCTTGAAGCGGAACGGCCCGCATCCCCGATGGGATGCGGGCCGTTCCGCGTGCGTCGCCGCGCCGGCAGGCGGCGTTTGGCGACGGTAGATCACAGACGGGCGTCCGCTCACAGGGCTGGGCTTTGCGCGGCGCCCGGCTGCGGCGACGCGCCGTCAGCCCGGCGCACCAGCCCCTCCACGTAGCTGATCACGGCCGTTGCAAGCACATAGCCGCCGAGTTCCCCAAGGGCCAGCGTTCGCCAGTTTCCGTGCAGATCCTGAAAGGCCATTGCGATCAGCAGCGCAAAGGCGCAGGCTCTCAGGGCGATCAGCGCCAACGTCCGCCGCCCGGCTACCTCGCGTTGCCGCCACCTACGCAGGTCGACGCTCACGGGGATGACGACCATCGGGGCACAGAACCTCACCGCGTAGTACTCGGCGAACCGGAGGCCCATCCAAATGGCGGCGGACCAAAGCGCGAACACCGCCACGATTGAGAGCAATGACCAAAACTCATTGCGGCCGGCCTTGTCCAGTGCGCGGAATCGCCGCAGTCGCGGCACGACTACGCAGACGGCGAGCGCGACGATCAGGGCGGCGCCGATCCCCCAGAGCGTTAGGTGAACCAATTTCATCGCGGGGCTCCTCTGGGGGTGAGTGTAGCCCGCATGGTGCTCGCTCGCCAATGAAAAGGCGGGCCGTCGCGGCATGCTTTGCCGCGCCGGCCCGCCGTATTGGGGCGGCCGAGATTACTTCTCCGCGAGGGCCTTTTCGATGGCGGCGATGACGTCCGGCTCGGTGGGGGCGTGGCCGGCCGGGAAGCGGGCCACCACTTCACCCTTGCGGTTCACCAGGAACTTGGCGAAGTTCCACTCAACGTCGCCCGCGAACTTGGGGTCTGTTTTCGAACTGGTGAGGTAGGCGTAAAGCGGATCCTGGTCGGGCCCCTTCACGCTGATCTTTGAGAACATGGGGAACGACACGGCGTAGTGGCTGGTGCAGAACTGCTTGATCTCTCCGTTGCTGCCCGGCTCCTGCGCGCCGAAGTTGTTGGCGGGGAAGCCCAGAACAACCAAGCCCTTCGCCTTGTACTCGCGGTACACCTTCTCCAATCCGGCGTACTGCGGCGTGTTGCCGCACAGGCTCGCCGTGTTCACGAACAGCAACACCTTCCCCTTGTATCGCGAAAGGTTCACCGGCTTGCCGTCGATGTCCTTCATCGTTCGATCCAGCAATGGGCTCGCGTTGCGGGCCGTTCTGGCGGGCGACATGCCCGCGGCCAGCAACGCCATCACCACAACAAACGCGCCAGCGGCGCGGAATACGTTCTGCATGGGGCTACCCTCCTCCTTGGAGTAACGTTTCCGGCTCCCGCTTCGTTCCGGCGGAGGGGGGATAGCCGCACGGGCGCTCGGCCCGTTCCCCGATGCCCGCTTGCTGGTCCTCATGGAACAACCCCGTGTGGAAACGGCGCCTGCGCGCGCTGCATGGGATGGAAGAAGGGGGTACCGATGCCCGTTTACAAATACATGGCGATGGACATGGCCGGCAAGAACCGGTCGGGACGCATTGAGGCGGACAACGAGAACGCCGCTCTGATGCGCCTGCAACAGCTTGGCGTGCACATCACCCAGGTCGCCGAGGTCAAGGACGCCGGCAAGCGGTTGGGCGGCTCCGGCAAAGTGAAGCTCCAGAGCCTCGTCATCTTCTCCCGCCAGTTCGCCACCATGATCGACGCCGGCGTGCGCGTGGTGAAATGCCTGGACATCCTCGAGGGCCAATCGAAAGACCTGGCGCTTAAGGCCGTCCTCGGAAGCGTCAAGCGCGACGTCACCTCCGGCCTCTCGCTCACCGAAGCCATGGCGAAGCACCCCAAGTGCTTCACCAAACTCTACGTGAACATGATCAAGGCGGCGGAAGCCGGCGGCATCCTGGACCAGGTGCTGGACCGGTTGGCGATGTTCCTCGAAAAGGAACAGGAACTGCGCGCCAAGATCAAGGCCGCGATGATGTACCCGGTGGTCATCCTCGTCTTCTCGCTCATCATCACCGCGGGCCTGATGATCTTCGTGCTGCCGAAATTCCTGGATATCTTCACCCAGCTCGGCGCTCCGCTGCCCGCCACCACCAAGGCCCTCTTCGCCATCTCCAAATTCCTCACCGGCCACTGGTACCTGCTCTTCATCGTGCCGGCCGCCATCGTGGCCTTCCTCCGGTGGTACGGCAACCAGCCGAGCGGCCGCATGATGCTCGACGGCCTCAAGCTGAAGATCCCGGTTGTCGGCGAGATGGTGCAGAAGATGTCGGTATCGCGGTTTGCCCGCACTTTCGCCACCCTGATCTCCGCCGGCGTGCCGATGTTGCGCAGCCTGGAAATCGTTGGAGAAACGGCCGGCAACGCCGTCATCGCCAGGTCGATCGACACGGCGCGCAATAACGTTCGCGAAGGCAAGAAGATCTCGGAACCGCTGCGCGCCAGCGGCCTCTTCCCCGAACTGGTCACCCAGATGATCGACGTGGGCGAGGAAACGGGCCGCCTCTCCGAGATGCTCACCAAGGTGGCGGACTTCTACGACAGCGAAGTCGAGAACGCCGTAAAGGGCCTCACCAGCCTCATCGAGCCTCTGATGATCGTCTTCATGGGCGTGATGGTGGGCTTCATCGCCATCTCCGTCATCAGCCCCATCTTCAGCCTCCAGGCCAACTTGGCGCACGGACACTAAGAGAGTCATCAGTTTTCAGTCATCAGTGGTCAGTTCGAAGGCCCTGGCCCATGAGGATGCTTCTCTCATGGGCCAGGGCCT
>DASXUL010000038.1:0-2806 GCA_036504855.1 Armatimonadota bacterium
ATGGGCGTGCCTTGCCCCTACCCGGTAGGCCCGGCCGTCCACCGATCGGTGGTCGGCGATACCAGACTCGGTGGGGCAAGGCACGCCTTGCCCGGTGATGGACCGTGGTCTCGCGCCTCGGACTGCACGGCCGCCGAACGCAGCGCTCGGCATTTCCATCCCTCCCGGTGGCCGCGGGCCATGACATCTGCGCTCGGAATGACGTGGTTGGACGGTTTCGCCGTGCGTTGAGGCCATCATTCGTGCGGATGGGATGGTCATGCGCAAAGCCCGCCGCGCTCAATGCGGCGTTCGTGTTGCCGGTGGGGGAAGGGGAGTCGCGGAAGTGGACAGACACAACATCGTGGAGATCGCGCGTTCCGCCATGGGCGGTCGCAAGGGCCTGCTAACCAGGGAAACCGGCTACTTGTTCTACCATGGCCACCGCGTGGCGGAAATCGCCATGCGCCTGGCCGCCGCCGTGGAGGACCTGGACGTGGAGGCCGACGTGCTGTATGCGGCGGCCCTGTTCCACGACGTGTGCAAGGGGTTTCCCTCCCACGCCGAAACCGGCGCGGAGCTGGCCCGAATCCTGCTGAATGAGGCGTTTGAGCCAGATTCGCTGAACGACGTGGCCCGCCTCATCGGGTTGCACAACAAGCGCCGCGAGGGGCACGAGAGCGCCGGCGTTCGCGTCCTCCAGGACGCCGACGTTCTGGACCACGTGGGCGCGCAAAGCGCCTGGCTCTGCTTCCTCTACAACGCCTATACGGAAGGCGGCCCGGTGGCCGCCGCCGATTACTACCAGAGCGAGGAAAACGCCCGCTTCCTCTCCGGCATGCGCGACTCCCTGAACTTCGAGCGCTCCCGCGAGGCCTTCGACCGCCGCATCGCCGTGGAATCCGCCTTCTTCCAGCGCTTCCGCGATGAACTGAACGGGGAACTGTGAAGCAGCGCCATGGCGGCGAGCACTGAGAGCGGCGCGCGTTGACGAGCGCCGTGTCTCTGTACATTGTGGCCGCGTTGGTCGGATCGACGTGCCGACCTGACGCCCAGGCTCCGGGGGCTGTGTGGGGACGCGCCATTAAGGGAATAAGCAGGATGGCAGGCAAGGGAAGGGAGGGAACGGAACATGAACTCGTTCACCGCTTGGGCCATGGCCGCCATCCTGTTGCTGACGGTCTACCGTCTTGTTGAGGCGGTTCGGAGGAAGCCGGACATCTCCGGCGCGTGGGAGTGGGAATACTACGCCGTGCTCGCTGCGGCGGAGGCGCTCCTCATTGTGGGAAGCGCCACGGAATGGCAGTGGGTAGTTCTGTTCGGCGTTGGCGCAAGCGCCGGCATGCCCGTTGGAAGAGGCCAGCGCCACCCCGGCGCGCGAGCGCACTGATCCCAGCTTTCCCCAGCGACTGAAGTCGCGGGCAACGACGGGCACGAAGTCCGCCTTCGCGGACTGATTCCGCAGTCGCCGCAGGGCGACTTCGTGCAGTTCGTTGCCCGCGAGTTCAGTCGCTGGGTCTATGCCCTCACCGAGCGGTTCCGAACGCGCTGAACGAGCTGCCGCAACCGCCCGCCGGCCCAGCCGCCAACGATGCCAACAGCCATAGCATAGCCAGGGCCAAAGAGGATGAGGTCGCGATATGCCCACGGGTCGCGGAGCCACGCCCCGGGAGTGCCCAGTGCTACCAGGGTCGCGCCCGCCCAGCCTCCTGACCGCCACGCGCTACGGGGTAGCAGATACCCCCCAGCGAAGCCCAGCCCGAACGATAGGGCGACCGGCGCCACAAACGACCATGGGGACGCGTCGCCTCTTTGGATGGATCCCATGGTGGCCCGAACGTAGTACGGGAAAACATGGGCCATGGATGGGATGCAGGCCAGCAGGGTCAGTGGCAGGATAAGCCCCTTCCCGTTGATCCGGGCGGCCTGTAGGCGCAGGGCGGTGCGCGTGGGGTCGCCGAAGCGCGCAACGGCCTCGCGCTCGGCGGCGGCCGGAGTCCGGCCGGCTTCCCGCAGGGCTCTGGCCGATTCCTCCAAATGGTCCTCTACCTCCGCGATGATGCGGTCCCGCGTTTCGGCGCCGAGGAGAAGCCTGCGGCGCAACGTCAGCAGATAGCCCGCGATGGTATCGTTTGGTTTCATCGTGCCCCCTGAAGCGCGGCGGACATGCCGCTGGCAAAGGCGCGCCACTCCTCGCGGCGCTCAACGAGGACGGCGCGCCCCCGATCGGTGAGAGAGTAAACCCGGCGGCGGCGCGGCGCATCGGCGGACCATGCGCTTTCCAGCAGCCCCAGCCGCTCCAGGCGGTGCAGCGCGGGATAGACGGTCCCTTCCGGCAGCAGGAAAGCGCCGTCGCTGAGGGCGCGCACGCGCTCGATCAGTGCGTAGCCGTGGGCCGGCTGGCGCTCCACGGCGGCCAGCAGCAACGCGTCCAGATGCCCCTTCATTGCTTCGCTGTTCATACCTCCAGTTATAAAGCTTTGCGTAACAAGGTGTCAAGCGTTTCGGAGTACGGACTCCCTATATTACCGAAGGAAAGCTACGAGGCCATCGGCGTCCAGCGGGAGGCCGCCCAGTTAACGGCGCCCGCCTTAGTGCTTTGTCAAGGTCGGATCGGTGGACGGGGTTGTCATCCCGAGCCCGCGAGGGATCCCATAAAGAAGCGTTCTATGTGGGATTCCTCGTTCCTCGGAATAGATGAATTGTGCAATACGTGCTAAATGGTGTTAACCACTATGATCACATATGATGTGGTAGCGGTTCGCGGCGGTCTGCTGCGGAAGCTGACGGGATTGACGCCTGCCCAGTACGCCGAGTTGTATGCTGG